>JAZSFL010000038.1:0-20904 GCA_045532185.1 Ruminiclostridium sp. | reverse complement strand
CCAACGACAATGAGAGTGATGATTGCGGCGAGGAAAATAATCTTTCTTACAGCCTCGCCTGTAGTATCGCCCTTCCAGGGGATAATATCACTTATCACTCTCTCAAAGCCGTTCATCTTTTTCTTTTTCGGGCGTAATCTTACATTTTTCTTGCTTTTGTTTTCGGACATTTTTAACCTTTCTTAGCTTAGGGGATTAAACTGTGGGAGCGGCAGCCTTACTTCCGGGGAACTGCTCGATATATTCATCAAGACCCTTAACCTTGGTGGTATCCCACTGTCTGCCTGCCCAGCTGCCGCCGTTTACCTTATAGTAATGGTCGAAATAGAGGGGGCTGGGGTTTGTGTAAGCCTTGCTTGTATCAACTTCAGCGCTTTCGCCTTCTCTTACACGGCGTGCGAATACAACGCATCTTGTATCAACTTCCTTGCCGAGAGGGTAGTAGCAGGTTGAAAGTGTAAGAATTTCATCGCCGTATTCAAGGTCTACGTCTGTGTAGAATACGCTTCTGTCTAAAATCTGAGCAACGTATTCAAAGAACTGACCCTCGTTCTTGATATCTCTCTGCTTATAGTACTTAAATACTTCGCCATGCTCTTCCATAGTATTTACATACATACATGCGAATACCTTATATGTACCTTCTTCCCAAATTGTATCGAATTCGATTGTAGGGTTGTTTATGTAGAAATCGAGGCGGTTGGGGTAATCGCCGTTAAGTCTTGCGTCATAGTAACGTGTAAGCTTTGCAAAGCTGGGGCCTGTTACCATGTTGTGACCGTAGATGATTGTGTTTGCAGGTCTTGTTCTTGTTGTGAACTGGCACTTGTAGTCAACGAAGAAGGAACCGTTCTGATAGTCGTTTCCGTTGAAGTCTCTTGTGAGGTAGTACTTGTTGTCGTCAGCCTGAACAACAGGGTCGTTGATGTTTGCTGCATCAAGCTTGATCCAGCCTACGATATCCTCGTTTTCTTCAAACTTTACTTCGTAGTCGGAAAGTACGGGGAGGGGAGCTGTTGTGGTTGTTGTGGTTGTTACAATTGCGGGAGCAGTTGTAGTAGCCTTTGTTGTGGTGTCCCCTGCTTCAGCAGCGGTTGTTGTGGTTGTGCTGCTTTCATCGGATTCTGCGGGTACATCTGTTTCGCCGCAGGCAGACATGCTGAGTACAATAGCTGCTGCTGCAAATGCAGAAGCAAATCTTTTAACTTTCTTGAAATTAGCCATTTTGATATTCCTGTCCTTTCATGGGTTCGTGGGTTTTATTATTCTTTTTTAAAGAGCAATGCTCTTGATTTACATTGTTATTCCGCCCTGTCCATAAATATGTCCTTGAGGTCGGAGAATTTTTCCAGCTTATAATCGTATCCGCTTACCTCCGCAAAGCCGTATGCCGCATAGCAGAAGGGGATTCCAGCACCCTGCGCGGAAATATGGTCACCCTCGGTATCGCCGATATATACGGGGTTTTTAAGGTTGTAACGTGCTATAAGTTGCTTGTTTGTTTCTGCCTTTGGAAGCTGTGTGTCGCCCCAGCACATGAAGCCTTCGAAGTACTCCGAAAGTCCGTGTGCTTTCAGAAAAGCTTCAATATAACCCTTCTGGCAGTTGCTTACAATAAACAGACGGTATTTCGTCTTTAAAAGGGACAAGGTTTCTTCAAGCTGAGGGAAAAGCTTGCCGCCTGTTTTTTCGATGTGGTTTATCTCTTCAACGGAAAGCACTTTAAGAAACTTCATTGCCTCCTCGTGGGTCATGGCATCCCCGAAAGCGTCGCGCATGATAGCGTCCATGGGCTTACCCATCTGCTTCAGCACATCCGCGCCTGTTATACGCACTTCATAACCCGCCTTTTCAAGGGCAACATTCCATGCCTCGGCAACAGTATCGGAGCTGTTCCACAGTGTTCCGTCAAGGTCAAATATAAGTGAGTCAAAGTTCATTATGCCACCTCTTAATAGGAAAGAAGCTTTGAGGTATCCCATGTTCTGCCCGGCCAGCTGCCTCCCAGCACCTGATACTGATATGTGAACATAAGAGGATTTTCATTTCTCTGTGCCTTGGTTACATCAACCTCAGGACTTTCGCCGTCACGTACCTTTCTTGCGAATACTACACAACGTGTATCGATGTTTTCACCATAAGGATAGTAGCAGGTGGAAAGTGTGAGGATGCTGTCGCCGTAGGTAAGGTCAACATCTGTCCATAATACGCTTCTGTCCATTATATCAAGGATAAAGCTGTTGAAGGAAGCCTCATTTTCAAAATCATGAATCTGCGTATAGGGGTAAACCTCACCGTTCTTTTCGTCGGTGTTGAAAAGTACGCAGGCAAAAACCTTCCATTCAGACTTTTCGTAAAGGGTGTCGAAAATAAGTGTGGGGTTTTCCTTGTAGAAGCCCAGCTTATCGCTGTAACCGCCTAAGGTTGCGTCATAGTAACGGGTAAGCTTCGCGAACATTGTGCCGTCCCAGATGTTGTGACCGTAAAGAACGGTGTTGCCGGAAAGCTTTCCTGCTTCAAACTGGTTTCTGTAATCGGCAAAGATAGCGCCGCCCTTTGTTTCCTTGCGTTCAAAGCTGTGGGTCAGGTAATAATCGTTGTCCGCAGTCTGCATTACAGGGTGATCTACGATTTTATTATCGCCGCTTCCCACGGTAATCCAGCCAACAATGTCATTGTTCTGACTGTAAAGCTCCATAAAGCTGGGGAGGATTTCAGGCTGTTCCTGACGGATAGCTTCCTTTTCCTCGTCAGTGAGGTTAAGCTGTCCTTCAATAGTTTCTTCGTCCTGTTCGCGCAGATCTTCGTATTTCTGTGCAAGCTGCGTGTCCTTACCTGTTTCAACGGCTCTGTCCAGAACATCCACAAGAAGTGAGCCGCCTGTGATAACAAGTGCCACAACCGCAATATCGAATACAACCTTACGTACCGACTCGGTAACGCTGTCGCCCTTGCAGGGGAGAATTGCATTTCTCAGTTTCACAAAGATATTCTCCTTTTTTCGGGCGGGCTTTTCTTCCTTTTCCGCAGCCTGTTCGGTCTTTGAAGGCTTTTCTGCCTTTGCGGGCTTATAGCCTGCGTTTCTTCTGCTCTTGGGTCTCTGTGTATAATTCATCTGAAATCACCTTTCTTTATGTCAGTGGTTTTCAATTTCTTTCTTCAGTAATGTCAGTACGGTATAAACTGCTTCAAGTCTTATGGCTGTGCGCTTATCTCCCGCTTCACGGAACATTTCTCCGTCAAACACGAAACGCTCTGCATAAGTGCTGCTTTCCGAGGAAATGCCGATGCATACAGTGCCCACGGGTTTATCTTCCGTGCCCCCTGTGGGTCCTGCAATACCCGTGGTGGAAACGCCGTAGTCCGAACCGCTTAAAGCTCTTATTCCCTCAGCCATCTCCTTTGCGGTTTCAATGCTTACTGCGCCGTATTTTTCAAGGGTTTCTTCCTTTACGCAAAGCAGTTTCATCTTCGCTTCATTGGCGTATGTGCACGCCCCGTAACCGAACACCGAGGAGGCTCCCGAAACGGAAGTTATCATTCCCGAAAGGAGTCCGCCCGTACAGCTTTCCGCCGTGGAAACGGTGCAGTCAATACCTTCTAGTAATTGTACTACATTTTCGGTTATCTTGTCAAGTTTTGTAACCATATTGTAATAATTTTCCTTATATTTTCAATTTGTTTTCAGATTACGCCTTGAAATCCTTGATTGCGATTTCTGCTACCGCCTTTTCAAGAAGTGGTCCGAAATCAAAACCTGCCTCAGCTTCCTCAACCTCGCTGATTACGGGCTTTGTCTTGGGGTGCTTAGGAGTGAATACAGTGCAGCAGTCCTCGTAAGGGAGAATTGATGTCTCAAAGGTGTCGATTCTGCGCGCGATTTCCACGATTTCCTTCTTATCCATACCGATAACGGGACGGAAAACAGGTACGTCGCTCGCCTTATCGGTGCAGGCGAGAGCCATTAATGTCTGGCTTGCAACCTGTCCTACGGATTCGCCTGTAATAAGCGCCTTGTAGTCCTTCTGTTCGCAGATCCTGTTGGCAATCTTCATCATTAATCTTCTCATGATGATTGTGAAATATTCTTCGGGACAGTTGTCGCGGAGCGCTTCCTGAATCTCTGTAAAAGGCACGCAGTAGAAGCGGATATCACCGCAGTAAGGGGTAAGCTTTTCACAAAGCTCCTCAACCTTCATAAGCGCTCTTTCAGAGGTATAGGGAGGGCTCTGGAAATGGATAGCGTCAACGTTGAGGCCTCTCTTTGCCATCATATATGCGGCAACAGGGCTGTCGATACCGCCCGAAAGGAGAAGCAGTGCATTGCCGCTGCTTCCTACGGGCATACCGCCCTGGCCGGGGATTTTTTCCGCATTGATGAATGCATGGGTGTCGCGGATTTCGAGAATTACCGTGACATCGGGGTTGTGGACATCTACCTTTAAATGAGGATAAGCGGAAAGAATCGCACCGCCAAGCTCTCTCTGAATATCGGGAGTCTTCATGGGGAATGATTTATCTGAACGCTTTGCGTCAACCTTGAAGGTTCTTACGCAGTCAAGGGTGTCCTTAAGGTAGGGCATACCTTCCTTTACAATGTCGTCCCAGTTCTTGGGAAGTTCTGCACTACGCTGAATTGCGGCAATACCGAAAATGCACTTTAACTTTTCGATTGCACCGTCGATATCAGCACTCTCACTTACGGGCTTTATGTAAACTGTGGACTGACGGCGGGAATAATCAAATTCGCCGCAGCTTTTCAGTCTTCTTTTGATATTTCTGATAAGCATGTCTTCAAAGGTGTGCTTGTTTAAACCCTTTAAGGCGATTTCGCCGTATTTTACCATTATTACTTCCTGCATAATTAACTCCTTTTTATTTTTATGCTGCGCATATAGATGAATGATGAAGGATGAACAATGAATGATTCTGGAGTGCCTTCGGCACAATTTTTAAAATCATCGCCGCAGGCGATACCGTAATCCTTCATCTTTCATTTTTCATTCTTAATCAGAATTTATCTTCTGAATCGTTCAATGCCCTTGCCTATCTGTTCTGCGAGAGCTTCAATGTCCGACTCGGTTGTAGAGGGACAGAAGCTTGCGCGGATTGCGCTGTCTGCATTTTCGTCGCTTACGCCGAATGCGGAGAGTACTCCGCTCTGCTTGCCCTTTGAGCAGGCAGAACCGCTGGAAACATATATTCCGCTTTCCTCAAGGAAATGAAGCATTATCTCGCTTCTTACACCCTTTACGGAGAAATTGAGAATATTTTTCGAGTTGTTGTAGCTGTTTGTTGTAATTCCCTCAAAGGCTGAAAGTCTTTCCTGAAGGAGAGTGTTGAGCTTTTCATATTTTTCGGTGCAGTCGGGATAAGCCTTTACCGCCGCTTCAAAGCCTGCGATTAAATCCACCGCTTCAGTTCCCGAACGGAGATTCTTCTGCTGTCCGCCGCCGTATAAAAGAGGCTCAAAACGCATACCCTTCGCAACGTAAAGTGCGCCGACACCCTTTGTGCCATGGATTTTATGGGCAGAAAGACTTACAAAATCCGCTTTCAGGGTTTTTGACGGGATTTTGCAGAAGCCCTGAACCGCGTCTACGTGGACGATGGTTTTCGGGTTCTTGCGCTTTACGGCGTTGTAGATTTTCGCCGTGTCGGTGATGTAGCCTGTCTCGTTGTTGACCCACATAACGCTTACTAAATAGGTATCTGCGTCAACCTCGTCTATAATCGCCTGTTCAAAGTTTTCGTGGTCCTTCGGAGCAAGCCTTACCGCCGTATAACCCTGCTCGCAGAGCTTGTTTATCGGCTCGGCAACGCTGGGATGCTCGGTAGCGGTGGTAACTATTTTTTTACCGTTATGCTTATACGCCTTTGCTGTGCCGAGAATTGCGGTGTTGTTGCTTTCGGTAGCACCCGAGGTGAAATAAATCTCGCCGTCAAGTCCCAGTTTGGTTAAAATTGTCTTTTTCGCGGATTTCAGCACCTTTTCGGCTTCAATACCCGCCTTGTGCAGGGAAGAAGGGTTGCCGAAATTTTCCGACATATTATCGCATACCGCTTTTATCGCCTCATCACATGGACGGGTTGTTGCGGAATTATCAAGATATATCAATTTTTTTCAGTCCTTTACTATAATAACACTGGTTAAAACCAAAAAATGTTGCATAATTCAACTGCTTCGCAGCCCTGTATGTGAACAAAGTTCACATACATATTTATTATACCACATTTTGCTAAAATATTAAATAGTATATTAAGAAAAAATTGCACAAAAATATAGTTAAATAAGTGCTTGTAATTTCAGGTCACTTTAAGAAAGGAATGATTTATATGACTATAACAAAACGAGGCTTTTCAAGAATAATTACTTTTTCCGTAGCTTCAGTCACCGCTCTTGCGATTTTCGGCGGCATTCAGTACGGACAGGCACGTGCTGCACAGAGAAATCTTGAATACAGCTATATGAGAGCTGTTGAGGATGTTTCCCTTAATCTGGACAATATAAGGAATAACCTTGAAAAGGGGATGTATACCAACAGTATCACGATGCTGTCCGACCTTTCCGCAAAGCTGGTCAGCGACTCGGCTACCGCTAAAAGTGCCCTGTCCCAGCTTCCTATTGAAGAACTTGATTTAGAGCAGACCTACCGTTTCTTATCCCAGGTGGGCAACTACTCAAAGGCTCTTGCGGAAAAATGTGCAGCAGGTGAGCAGCTTACCGATGAGGAAAAAGCAAACATATCCGCACTTTATGACTATGCAGTAAACTTAAGCGGCAGCATGTGGCAGGTTGAGGAGCGTATCCGCAACGGAAATATCACCTTCGGTCATGTCAGCCCCAACACAGAGGAAGTAAGCGTCACCGACGGCTTCAAGGATATGGAGAATCTGGACAACAACTACCCCACTCTTATCTATGACGGCCCCTTCTCCGACCATATCATGGAAAAGAATCCTCTGATGCTTGAAGGGGAAAAGAAAATCTCCGAGGAAGAAGCCCTCCGCCGCGCCGTAAAGCTTACAGGTGCTGATAATCTTGTAAGAACAGGGGACGAAAGCGGTAAAATGCCGTCCTATGTGTTTGAAAACGACGTGTTCACCATTGCTGTAACCAAAAACGGCGGTTACTTTTCCTATATGCTTGCAGGCAGACAGATTGAAAAAACGACTATTACCGCAGGCAGAGCCACGGAAATTGCCGAAGAATTTCTTGAAAAACTCGGCATAATGAGTGCTGAGGGCACATATTATGAAATACAGGGCGGAGTATGCATTATAAACTTTGCCGCTGAGCAGGATGATGTGACAATGTATACCGACCTTATCAAGGTCGGTGTAGCTCTCGACAACGGCGAAATCCTGTCCTTTGATATGCGCGGCTATCTTACAAACCATAGGGTGCGCGACCTGCCCTCTCCCAGAATTTCCGAGGAAAAGGCCATAAGCCTCGTATCAAAGAACCTGCGTGTTGTTGACACCGATTTATGCGTTATCCCCACAAGCGGCCAGAACGAAGTATTCTGCTACGAGGTGCAGTGCGTAGGCGAAAGCGGTCAGAATGTTCTTGTGTATATCAATGCCCTTACAGGTCAGGAGGAGCAGATTTTACTGCTTCAGATTTCACAGAACGGTACCCTTACTGTCTGAAAAGTTACAGATTGTAACCTTTTCAGTGATTTTGTAACCGGATTGACATAAAATTGTAACCGTTTTGTTATTGCATTCCGGGAACAAATGGAATATAATGATAACAGAAGATAAAACAACGCTTCTTTCAGAATAAAAATGAAAAAATATATCTTTGCGGCGGTTTTCGTACTGCTTGCACTAATAGTAATCTTTACTGCTGACAACGATGCCGAAGCCCATTCGGATATATCTCCACCAAAAACGTCTGTAACTGAGGCGGTTACACCGCCGCCGCAGATTACGACAACCCCCGCTGCTACAACCGCCGCTTCATCGGTTCCCGTTACTGTAACGGACTACGGAAGCGCAATCGTAAAAACTGCGGAAGCCCTTATCGGAATTGATTTTGCCGAGGGCGGAGATGAACCGTCGGAGGGCTTTGACAATTCGGGATTCATATACTACGTTCTCCGCGAAAACGGATATATCAGCTGCCCGAGACAGATAGGAGCACAGGTGGAATGGGGTTCCACCGCAGGACTTGACGAAATCAAGGCAGGCGATGTGCTTTACTTCTCTGATGAACAGGGCGGAAAGGCCGCTTTCGGGGGAATATATACGGGAGACGGCACTATGATATACAGTCCTTATCCCGGAGAAAAGGTAAAGACCGCGGATATTACCGCACCTTACTGGCAGAGCCGTTTTGTAACGGCACTCAGCTTATGACACCATACGGAGTTTATCCTTCCATAAAATAAATACGAAAGACCCGCAGAGCCTTAGCTTTGCGGGTTTTCGTTTTAGCCAAAGCTTGTGCAAAACTTGTTGCAATTTGTATAAATATATGGTATAATATGTTTTTAGAATGATTTTCCAACAATCAAGGTTTTTATAATGGAAAGGATACTGTTTTGGCAAGTTTAAGCGATTTTAAAAATGAATATATCGGCCTTAACGAAACCAGGGTCAACGAAAATATAAAGCTGTACGGTTACAACAGCGAGACCAGATATACCGAAAAGGAAAAAGGTTTCTCCGTGTTCAGGGCAATTTTCAGCCTCAAGTTCCTGCTTCTTACCGCATCAGCGGTTTTAAGTTTCCTTTACGGTCAGCTTGTGGCAGGTATAATCCTTGCAGTCCTGTCGGTGGCATATGTGATTATCGAAACCATCAAGGGCAGGAAATGCGACGAAGAGTATTTCAGGATAAGACAGCAGTCCAAGGTTTTCTGCAACGTTGTCAGAGGCGGAAAAATCTGCGAGGTTCATCGTGAGCACCTTGTACCTGACGATATTATCATACTAGAGGAAGGCGAAAACGTTCCTGCAGACGCTCATCTGCTTGAAATCTATGACCTTACCGTTGACGAAAGCGTATTTACAGGAAGCCGTAAGCCCATACAGAAAATCACAGGTTCAGACAGCCTCAGCGAAGAACTCAAAAGAAGCTGTATCTATAAGGGCACAAAAATCGTAAGCGGAAAGCTTGCTGCAAGAATCACTGCTACAGGCGTTGATACAAAGCTTTTCAAGACCTACGGCACTGCGGAAGAAACAGATGCCTATTTCACCTCCGCTGAAAAGACAGTCCGCCGTGTAAGCCGCGTACTTAATATTGCGTCAGCGGTTATACTTGCCTTTTCGGCATTGTTCCGCTTCACTGCAATTGATATCAACGCGGAAAACCCCCTGCTCAACACCATTTATAACACTTTCTACCCTGCAATTGCTTTTGCGCTCTGCTTTATTCCCGCAGAAATCGAGACAACTATCCGCCTTTACTACATAAAGGGTGTAAAGCGTCTGGGCGAAAGAAGCGCTCAGGTTAAAAATCTTACCGCAATCGAGCATATGAGCGCAGTTACCTGCATATGTATAGATAAGACGAACGATATTGCCAAGGGGCATATGGAGCTTGTGGACGTGCTTGCCGCAAATGACCAGATGATGACCAATGTTTCAGTGCTTTCCTGCGAAAAGAAGCACACAGCCGACCATATTGACCAGGCTATCATTTTAAACGCTACCTTCAAGGGTACTGACGTTGCTGAACTTCAGGAAAACGAGCTTCTCAGGGAATATCCCTTTGACACCGCTGTTGGCATTTCGGGTAACCTCTGGAATGTAAACGGTTCAAAACTCCTTTGCGTAAAGGGCGCACCTGATGTAATGCTTCCCCTGTGCGATGTTCCCTCTGACCTGCTCTACACCGTGCAGAACAAGCAGATTTCATACGAAAAGCAGGGCTATATCACTCTTGTGGTTGCCTTTGCCCAGCTTTCGGAAGAGGATGAAACTCCGAAATCACTCAGAAATATCCGCTATAAGTTCATCGGACTCATGGCATTTGATACCCCCACAAAGGACAACATCCCCTATGCTATCCGCAGCTGTACCAAGGCAGGTATCCGCGTTGTAATGACCACAGGGGACAGCCCCGAAACCGCTCTTTCCATTGCGCGCAAAATCGGCATTAAGAACGAGGGTATTATCACAGGCGAGGAACTTGCTTCAGGTGAAAAGCCCGACCTTGAAAACGTGGGAATCTTCGCGAAGGTTACTCCTTCCCAGAAGATGGACATCATAAAGCTGCTTCAGGATTCGGGCGAAATTGTTGCCGCATTCGGTGGAGAAAATATCGATAGCAACATTCTTGAACAGGCCGATATCGGCATTACAACTGCTGAAAGCTCAGGCGCCGCAAGCGAAGCCTGCGAGGTTACAACCGCTACAGGCGACTTCGAGCACGTTGTTGATATCCTGAAGGTTGCACGTCAGGTTTACGGAAATGTAAAGCGCTGTATTTCCCTTAATATTACGGCTCTTGCCACTCTTGCCGTATTCGCCTGCTTCAACCTTCTCCTTGATACACCGCAGGTTATCACCCCCGTTATCTTCGGAATTATCGGAATACTTATAGTTCCCTCCATTTCTCTTATGTTCCTTGACAACAGCAGTGATTTAAGAGCCGACATAAGCTCCTCCCGCTTTATCGGCAAGGGAAAAATCAGAAAAACCTTCTTCATCCGTCCCTTTGTTCAGGCGCTGGGCCTTATTCTTGCAGAGGTTGTGTTCTATCTCATCTCTTCAGGCTATGGCGTAAACAGTGCGGAAACCGTACTGAAGCTCACTCCTCAGTCCGCAAGCAACTTCCTGCTGATTTTCGTATTCGGCATCCTTATTGCAGGCTGGGTAAACCTCTCAGAAAAGAGCATTGCCGACGCATTCAGGGCAGGACAGTCCTTTGCAGGTCTTGTTTCGGGTCTTGCAGTGCTTTTCGCATTGCTTCTGGTGTTCGTTCCTGTTGTGAATAACGCTCTCGGCCTTGAAACCGTAAATGTAATGATGCCTCTGCTGGCACTTGTAATAACCCTTGTTTCTCAGCTTCCTTCGGAAATTGCAAAGCATACAAAAAAATAAAAGGGAGAGAAATAAATGAAAAATCTTCTGGCAGTCCTTTACGGACTGGTTTTCGGAATCGCCAATGTTATCCCCGGCGTCAGCGGCGGTACAATGCTGGTTGTTTTCGGCTGCTACGACAAGGTATGCGGCGCTCTGAGCCTTGATTTCAAAGAAATAAAAAAGCATCTCAGATTTCTTGTGTTCTTCGGAATCGGCGCAGTTCTCGGAGTTGTCGGCTTCGCCTTTGTGGTAACGTGGCTGTTTGAAAACTTCCCCACTCAGACAAATATGTTCTTCATGGGCCTTATAATCGGCAGTGTTCCGCTGATTTTAAGGAATGCAACCGTAAAGGATAAGTTCAGACCTATTTGTGCAGTGCCGTTTATAATCGGTCTTGCGGCAGTTGTGGGACTCGCAGTTGCGGAAAACGGCTCAAGCGAGCCTTACTCTTTCAAGACAGCTGCTGACGGAAATACAACATCAATCACTATCTATAATGACAGCGACAGAGTGATTGACAGCTGGGAAATTGAAAACCCTGCCGGTCTTGACGAAAGCGCGGTAAACGGCGCACAGACAGTTACAAAATATCCTACTGAAGATAAAATCAGGGGTATACTCGGTATGGCAATACCTCATCTTGCACCCAATACCTTTGTAAATTCAGAGGGCGCAGAAATCGCTCCTAATAGTAATTATACCTTTACCTATGAAGGCATAATTCCTGTTGAAAATCTGGAACTCACCGTAAGCTACAAAATGGACGTTCCTTTCTTCCTTACAATGATGGCGGCTCTGTTCATTGCCGCTATTGCAATGATTATTCCGGGTGTAAGCGGCTCATTCGTAATGCTCGCCCTGGGCGTTTACACCACCGTTATCGGCGCAGTCAAAGACCTTGACCTTGTTATCATTATCCCTTGTGCAATCGGCGCAATCATCGGCCTTGTGGCAGGTGCAAGACTTATTACATGGCTTATGAAGAAATACAGTCTTATGACCTACAGCACAATTTTAGGTCTTGTGGCAGGTTCAATCTACGTAATCCTTCCTGCCGGCTTCGGACTTAACCTTGCAACTCTCGCAGGCTTTATCTGCCTCGCCGTGGGTGCTTTTGTGGCGTACATTGTAGGCAAGAATACAAAAGTAGGAGAATAAGGCGAGCCGCCTTGGGCAATTCCTGCCTTTGGCAATGTTTTGCTTTATCAGAACAGGAAAAACGGCAGGGACACCCAATACTGCTTTACGGCACCACACTAACGGGAGCCCCTTTGGGCGGTTCCTGAGTGAAAATAATCATGAAAACAAACGGCGGAAACCGCATAAATGCGGTTCCCGCCTTTATTTATCCGTTTTCGGGGGAAAGGGGGTTATTGTCCGGAGTTGTTTATATACACCCATGCTTTCAGCTCCCATGTTCTCTCAGGAGAAAGGTCATCGCTGTCAAGGTAGATGTTTGGTATGCAGTCCCTGAGCTTTTCAAGCTCCTCGTCCGTCATCATCAGATACATCTGTCCGTCGTGCTCGGCATAGAAAGTATAGAGACTTTTATCATCAGACGACAGGATTACTTCCCACAGGTAATATTTATCCCCGTTATTTCCTGTGCCTAAATGCAGTTTGTCTGATTCAAGCATCAATTTATAATTTTCCCAGTTGCCGTAAGCTTCACGGGACAGAACCTTTACTGCATTTACACCCCCGGAGGAATTCTCCTCATCTATAACAATACAGTCAAGCACTTTTTCCCTGTAAAGCGAATTCACATAGGGTGCGTCATAATAGAGCTCGAGGTTTGGGGGGATTTCACCGTTGATGCCTACAGCATAATCTGCATAAATGTTATCGGTAAGAACATCCCCGTATTCGGCTGCATCTGCTTCAGGGTTTTCGCTTAACATAAAGGTGTACTTTACATTGCCGTTATCGAACACGACAACACCGTCAGTTACCGCATAGCCGTCAAAATACTGGGTGTCAAACTTTCCGTTAAGACCGTCTGTCATGGTGAAGATGCTGTAAACACCCTGACAGTATTCAATTGAATAAAGTCTTTCATCGTATTCATCGGTTGTGGTGATGTCGGTGAACTGTATGCCTGCATATTCTGCGCCGTTTTCGATTCTTTCAAGGAACAGGTTCATTCTGTACTTGCCAAGGCACTGGCCGTTATAGATAACGTTCAGGAAAGGCGGGTAGCCAGTATCGGCTCTTTTTGTGACATCCTCATAATACATAGCCTTACGCAGTTCCTTGTCAAATCCTGTTATTCCGTAGGTATCGTAAGAGGTGACTATTCCTGTGTTTTTTGAATGATGATAGTCGCTCAGTTTGATTGCCACAAGGCCGCCCTCTGCACTGCCTCTTAACGTAGCAAATTCTATACCCTGACCGTACTTGCTTATGGACTGACCGTAGCGGTGGTCATAGAACCAGTATACTGCTCCTGTGTCATGTATGCCGTAGGGGGAGATTCTTCCGGGTGTATAATTATAATAGTGATAGGTGTTCGCGCCCATTAATGTCCGCGCATCGCCTAAAATGAACTCAAATGCCTCGTTATTCCTGTACTTTCTCAGAGCTTCACAGAGGTACTGTATGCCTAAAATGCCGTTATCCGTTTCCACAGGCACTCCACAGGCAAGCATTTCGGCTACGGTTGTATGCTCGTCAAGAGAAACCTTACCGTCAGGGGTGTTTGCCTTTACAGTGTATCTGGGATTTGACAGAGGTGTTACCGCAAGAATATCATCGGTAGCGGTGATTCTGTCTTCCTCCGCTTCGTTTTCTTCAACCACAACGGGGGTTTCTTCATTGACCGCTTCGGTGGTTTCCTGAGTTTCGGTGTTGATATCCTTGAAAAGACTGCGTACTGCGCCTGCACCGAAGAATGCGCCTACAAGCACCGCCGCAGAAAGACCGAATGCGCCTATGCTTTTCCATACCTGTCCTTTCGGCTTTTCCAGCCTGCGCTTCGCCTGTGACAGGGTTATTTCCACAACAGCCCTGTCAGGGGTTTTTCCTGACATTTCAGATTTATATTTTTCCAGGTTCATAAATTTTTCTCCTTTCCTGCTCAATGCTGGTTTTCAGCATTTTTCTTGCCCTTGATAACCGTGATTTGACCGTGTTTTCATTTACCCTGAGGAGAGTGGCAATTTCGCGTATCTGGTATCCCTCAAAATAGAAAAGATGAATAACCACACGGTATTTTTCAGCGAGTTTCATTACCGCCTCATACACTTCTCCGCCGCTTTCAGGCAGATAGTATATCTGTTCTTCCGCGGCTTCTCCGAAACGGCAGTATGTACGGAATATCACCTTGCTGCAGTTCAGGGTGACCCGTATAAGCCATGCTTTCTCGTGGTCTTCATCATTGAAGCGGTTTCCCTTGCCGAGATATTTCGCAAGCTGAAAGAATACATCGCCGAAAATGTCGTTTGCATTCTCCTGCCTGCCGCCGCATTTCGCCAGCGCCAGACGATATACGGTAAGATAATGCCTGCGGTATATTTTCTCAAGCATATCCTGTGTATCGGTCATGTTCACTCACTCCTTTCATCTATAAATGATCCGGCAAAACGGAAAGGTTGCATATTTTGTAAAAAAATCCACCGCATAGTCATATAGAGGTATTAAAAGCCGCTTTTGATGTTGACTTTTTGTGTTGGTTGTGTTATAATCAAGCCACAAATAAACTTCAATATAGGAGGTATAATAAAATGAAGGAATATAAACTGGTTTATTTAAACAAAAATTTAAAACTGTCTCGTGAAAAAGATCTGGAACAGGCTCAGGAGATTATAAACGAGTATGTTGCTGAAGGATGGACACTTCAGCAGATTATGTCACCTGGTGATATGATAGGCGCATTAGTCGGTGTGTTTTATAAAGAAAATTAAGTCAGATAAATTCCAATTTGTAGGCTGAATATAAAATAAACTCCAGGGAAGACGCTTTCTTCCCTGGAGTTGCTTATTTATGGCTGCCGCCCTTTAAATGCAGTGGAATTCTGCTTATTCTATTGTTGCTTCTTCGGTGGTTTCCTCCGCAGTGCTGTTATTTTCTGCGGAAGTATCTGCCTCTTCAAAGCTGAAATATCCCTTTGCCTTGCCGCTTTCGGGGTCAACGGTAATAATTCTGCTGTCGGTTATTACAAACAGAACATTATCACGCAGAACAAGGAAGCGGTAGCGTGACTGGATGTCAAAGAGAAGCAGGTCGGTGGTTTCCGTAAGTACAGAGCCGTCATCCCTGAAACAGAGAATCCGCTCGATTTCGGAAATTCCGTCAAAGTAAACGGTAGAAACAGCTATATAGCCGTTCTCGTCAGTTGCAATACGCAGGTTTGAGCTTTCAGCGTCAGCGGAAAGATATCTGAGATATTCCGTACTTGTCTGCTCGTCAAGAGTGATGACAACCGAACGCTTTTCGGTAAGCTTTCCGTCATAGCCGTAAACCGAGAGCCTCAGCCCTGCGCGGTTGCCCTCGCTGTCTGCTTCGACTTTAAGCCCGACAAGTTCATTCTGACCGTAAGCCTTCAGCTTCTCGCTGTATATTGCGTCGGATTTTGCTTCCGCAGGTGCGGGAGTCGCACTTAAATCAACACAATAGAGCATTGAGCCTTCAGACATTTCTGTTGTGATATGAACATAGCTGCCTTCAAAAGCGGCACCGCTGAGGACTTCGCCTTCAGCCAGCGCAAAGCTTGTAGCCCCGCTTGCGTTTATAACATTGATGGCGTTCTCCGCGCTGTCATAGGTGACTGCGCCTGTGTCGGAAATGAACTGCACTCCGAAGCATTCGCCATCGTAAACAGCTGTGCTGTCAGGAGTAAGATTGCTTCCTACGAAACGGAAGTTTTCTTCATATGTCTTGTTCTTGTCGGAAATAATCACCCGGCAGACGCCCTCACCGAACTCCACGAAGCTCTGAGAGCCGCCCAGTACTGCGCTTGCACGTGCGTCATTACCGCTTAATGTGCCGATTACGGTAAAGCCGTTATATCCGATTTCTTCGGGAACAGTTATACTGCTGTATTCAACATATCCCTTTTCCTGTCCCTCCAGCTGATATGAAGGAAGGTAGGTTTCGCGGACACCCTTTACAGCACCTGATGCGGTGTTAAGGGCTGTGGCGATGCTGAATGCCTCTTCTGTCACATCTGCGGCAATAAAGTTACCATCCTGGGTATATGAAGCCGCAAGTGCGCCGTCCTCATAGCGTTCAACCACTACGCAGTCGCGGGAAATTGCCGCTTCGCAATCTGCAACCACAGCGTTGCCCTCTTCGTCTGCGGAGGTTACATTATATAAAACAGTATCCTCGTAGCTGCTTTCATAAACCATATAGAAAGCGTTGTCCACAGCCGTAAAACCGAGGAATTCTCCCTTATCCGCGCTTATCTCAAGGCTGTAAAGCAGAGAAGGAGCTTCTGCGTCAAGGGTATATACTATTACCTTGTCGCCGTCTGCTATGTAGAGCTCATCATCTGTTCCGCAGAAATCCATGGTGAGAATTTCCGAATACGGCTTGCTGTCTGCCTTATAATAAGCGGAACTGCGGCTTGCCGATACATTTTCCGTAAGGGTTATCGCCTTGTATATATCGTCGTTGGAGGTATAGCTTTCGGGGAGTTCTTCAACTGTTACCGTCTGAGGCTTTTCGCCGCCGGGAAGCAGATTTCCCGTAACGAGATAGCGTATGCCGAAGCTTCCTGCAACGAGGAGAACTGCGCAGACAGCACAGAATATTATTTTTCCGTTGTTGACGCCCGGGTAGTAAACGTCGTCATCTATAAAGAATTCCTTGCCCTTGTACTTTTCACGGAAGGTCTGCTCCTTTTCAGGTGCGGAATCCTTTTCCTCATCGGATTTTTTCGGGGGAACGGGAGTCTTTGCGGTATCGGGCGTATCGTCCAGTTCTAAATCTTCCTCGTCCTCATCATCGGGTTCTGCGTCCTGCAAGGGCATAAAGGGCTTTATTTCAGGTTCTGCCTTCTTTGCAAAGTCAAATGTCGGCTTTTCCTTTTCAATCTGCTTCTTTTCAAAATCAAAGCGGCTCTTGTCGCTCTGCGCAAGCTCTCTCTTTATTTCTTCTTCCCTTACAGGTGCTGTAAAGGAACGCGTATCGGTAGGAAGCTCAGCCGCTTTTTCTTCCTTTCTGCTCCTGATGTCAAAAAGAACATCCGCCTGTTCCTTTTTCGCAATAAGCTCGTTGCGCTGTTTTACCGCAGTAAGCACCTTGTAATAATCCGCCGAGGTAAGAGCCGAATTTTCAAGCAGCTCTATAAGTCTTTCCTTGGTAAGATTGGGATTCTGCTCAATTTCACGGTAAACATCATTGCTTATGCGTGTATTTCCCATCAGCTTCAGGAAATCCCTGCCCTTTATCTTCTGTGCTGTGATTACATTGATAAAGGTACGCGCGTCAATTTCTCTGGGCTGTGCGTCAGGCTTTTCCTCCGCCACGGGCGCAGGCTTTTCCTCTGCCGCGGGCGCAGGCTTTTCTTCTGCCACGGGCGCAGGTTTTTCTTCTGCCACAGGTGAAGGCTTTTCTTCTGCAACGGGTGAAGGCTTTTCTTCTGCAACAGGCACAGGCTTTTCTTCTGCCACAGGTGCAGGTTTTTCTTCTGCCACAGGCGCATGAATTACAGGGGGAGTTATTTCAAATTTTCTTTCCTGAGGAGCCTCCTCCACAGGCTTTTCCGCCGCTTCCTCTGCAAATTTTACAGGCTCAAAGCGTATGAATTTCGGGTTTTCAGTAGTAATACGGGAAATGTTTTCCTCGGCTTCCGCAGCCGCGGCAATACGTTCCATTTCTCCGATTAATTCATCGTCATCTGCCTTGTCGATTTCAACTGTAAGGTCGTGAACGGCAGGTTCCTTTGTTATAAGAGAATCGGGAGCCTTTACATTGCTGAAATATTCGGTAATACGGGGCTTGTCCTTTCCGATTTTCTTCTCGGAATCCCTGACCTTGCGTTCTACGGTTTCTTCCTTCAGTCCTGTTATTACAGTGATTTCCTTTACACTGTAGCCAAAAGCAAGGCTCAGAGCATTCACAAGACGGTCGAGATCGCCCAGTCTGCAGAATATATCCTTTTCAGGAGAGCCGTCGCTTTTAACGGTCTTTTCTTCCGCGCGGTACTCCTTGAGCTTGGCAACCGCATGCTTTGTAAGCTCACGGCAAAGCCATGCGCAAAGATGGTTTTCATCATTTATGCGGTCAATACCCCTGAATCCGTCATCAAAAGCATTTCTTACAGCCGCTTCTGCGTCTGCGTCGCTGTCAAGCACCAGACGGGCAATGCCGTAGAGCTTGTCTGCCGATAAATTGCACAGCATTCCGTAGGCGCGCTTGTTGCCGCCTCTGGCTTTTTCAAGATTTTCCGTAAAAGTCACGTTCTCACCTCGCTTTTCTGCAAGATACAGCACCGCAAGGCATACTGCCTCGCAGTGCTGTCTGTTATATCATTACTTGTTTGCTTCGGGAACTTCAATAACGCTCTTTCCGCCCATGTAAGGCCTTAATACCTCGGGAATTCTGATGCTTCCGTCCTCGTTCAGGTTGTTTTCGAGGAATGCGATAAGCATTCTGGGAGGAGCAACTACTGTGTTGTTGAGAGTGTGCGCAAGGTACTTCTTGCCGTCCTTGCCGTTTACGCGGATCTTGAGACGACGCGCCTGTGCATCACCTAAGTTGGAGCAGGAGCCTACTTCAAAGTACTTTTGCTGTCTGGGGGACCATGCTTCAACGTCGAAGGACTTTACCTTAAGGTCTGCAAGGTCGCCTGAGCAGCATTCGAGAGTACGTACGGGAATATCCATGGAGCGGAAAAGGTCAACAGTATTCTGCCAGAGCTTTTCAAACCAGTGCATGCTTTCTTCGGGCTTGCAGATAACAATCATTTCCTGCTTTTCAAACTGGTGGATACGGTAAACGCCGCGTTCTTCAATGCCGTGTGCACCCTTTTCCTTACGGAAACAGGGAGAATAGCTTGTAAGTGTGTGGGGGAGTGTTTCTTCCTGAACGATAGTATCAATGTACTTACCGATCATGGAGTGTTCACTTGTACCGATAAGGAATAAATCCTCACCCTCGATCTTATACATCATAGCTTCCATTTCTGCGAAGCTCATTACGCCTGTAACAACGTTGCTCCTGATCATGAAAGGAGGCACGCAGTATGTGAAGCCGCGGTCAATCATGAAATCACGCGCATAGGAAATAACTGCGGAGTGGAGTCTTGCGATATCACCCATAAGGTAGTAGAAACCGTTGCCTGCAACTCTTCTTGCAGCGTCAAGGTCAATACCGTTCAGCTTTTCCATAATATCTGTGTGATAAGGGATTTCAAAATCAGGTGTGAAGGGATCGCCGTACTTTGTAACTTCAACGTTTTCGCTGTCGTCCTTGCCGATCGGAACACTGTCGTCGATGATGTTGGGGATAACCATCATTATCTTGTTTACCTTTTCGGCATATTCGGGCTCAAGCTTTTCAAGCTCAGCAAGGCGTGCGGAGAATTCGCCTACCTTCTTCTTTGCTTCTTCGGCTTCATCCTTCTTTCCCTGTCCCATAAGCATACCGATTTCCTTGGAAATACGGTTACGCTCTGCTCTGAGTTCCTGCGCTTCCGCCTGAATCTTACGGTTTTCAGCGTCAAGGGCAATTACCTCATCAACCATGGGGAGCTTTGCGTCCTGGAACTTCTTTCTGATATTTTCCTTTACAATTTCGGGGTTTTCCCGAACAAATCTAATGTCCAGCATGATGGGTGATACTCCTATTCATTCATAATTACGCTTTAGTGAGTGTTTTTAATGGACTCCAACAGGGCCAACAGATTCTCCAGATCGTCTAAATCGTAGTATTCCAACTCAATTTTGCCCTTTTTCTTGCCTGCAGCGATAGAAACCTTGCGACCCAGGCGGCCGGAGAGGTTTTTCTCAATCTCATCCAAATAAATGCGCTGCTCGTCAACGGCCTTGTTTTTAGAGGGTTTGTCCTCAGTCTGTAATTTTTTTACAAGAGCCTCGGTCTGCCGCACACTCAAATCGCGGCTAATCACCAGTTGAGCGGCTTTTTCCTGTAAATTGGCACGAGGCAAAGCCAACAACGTGCGTGCATGGCCGGCAGACAATTCTCCATCCGTGACCATGTTCCGCAATTTATCAGGCAGTGAGATAAGGCGCAATGCATTGGCAATAGCGGGACGGGACTTGCCCATGCGCTGGGCAATTTCTTCCTGAGTCATGCCAAAATCCTCTTTAAGAACCAGATATCCCTCTGCTTCCTCCATAGGATTCAGATCCTCGCGCTGCAGATTCTCAATCAGGCCTAATTCCATGACTTTGCGATCATCTGCCTCGATGATAACAGCAGGAACTTCTGACAGGCCTGCGAGTTTAGCGGCACGCCAACGACGTTCGCCGGCAATAATCTGATAATATCCGGAACTTAAGTGACGTACAGTTAAAGGTTGAATGATGCCATGCTCACGGATGGAGTCGGCCAGATCATTCAAAGCATCCTCGTCAAACTGCTTGCGGGGCTGATTCAAACCCGGTTCTACCTTGGCAATGGGGAGGTAAACCGATCCGCTTTCCTGGGGCTGAAGGGAAACTTCCCCCAGAAGAGCGCCTAGACCCTTGCCCAGACCGCGTTCTGATGCCATATCATCAATCCTTTCCTATGCGCTCAGAAATGTTTCACGTGAAACATTCAGTTGTTTTTCTCTAAAAATTCCTCGGCTAATGCGCGGTAAGCCTCGGCCCCGCGGGAATAAGTATCATAAGACAAAACGGGCTTGCCATGACTGGGAGCTTCCGACAGGCGAACATTACGGGGAATTACGCTTGCG
>JAZSFL010000041.1:0-17852 GCA_045532185.1 Ruminiclostridium sp. | reverse complement strand
ACAAAATCCGCGTCCCGCAGGGACGCGGATTTGAGCGCGCCGCGCCCCATGTGTGAAAAAAACAACGGAAAGGACTGATAAAATGCCTGAGTTTCACAGACTCAATAAGAGTCATACTACCCAGATGAGTAAGGAAGAACTCCAGAAAAAGCTCCGCGAAGAAGCGGACAAGTCTGCTGCAAAACCTGCTCGCAAGAAAAGTGCGATGGCTGAAAAGAAGCAGCAGAAAATCTCAGCTCAGACAAGAAATCAGATGCCTCCCAGAAGCCCCGCGAAAAAACAGCGCGAGGAAGAACTGAAGCGCCGTGAAAAAGAGGAAAAGAAGGCGAAAAAGCGCCGCAGAAGAGGCAATTATGTCATCTACTACATAATGCTTGCTGTAGTTGCGCTTATTATATTTGCAATTCTTTCGGTTACCGTTCTTTTCAACTGCGAAGAAATCGTTGTGGAAGGCGAAACAAAGTATACTGACGAGCAGATTATTGAAGCCAGCGGCCTCAGGGGCGATGAAAACCTTGTAAAGCTGTCTCTGCTTGGAATTGACAAAAGAATTCTTGATGAACTGGTAAGTCTTGACAGTGCTGTTATAACCAAGGAGTTCCCGGATAAAATCAAAATTACCGTTACACCTGCTGAACCTATGGTGAACTTCTACTATGCAGGTAAGAACTATGTAATTTCTCATGTAGGCCGTGTTATGGAAATTGAAAGGAATGCGGCAGACTGTATGGAGGTTATCGGATATCAGCCCGGTGATAACGTGGTTGTAGGTGACTATATCACCGCCGCAAATCCCGAACAGGATGAAACTATCAAGACCATAAGTGATACAATCGACTTTGTGGGAATAACGGAAATAACAGAGTTGAACATCACTGATATGCTTAATATTGAGCTTGTGTATGATGACAGGATTGAAATAAATCTTGGCTCAATGCTCCAGCTTGAAGAAAAGCTGACAATCGTCAAGGAGCTTACGGAGAACTACATTGCCGATACGGAAAAGGTTACTCTTGATGTTTCAAATCCCGAACGAGTTGTCCAGAGGCCGATAACACCCCTTGTAACCTCCGTTTCCACAACTTCACCCGTTACGGAAGAGCCTGAAGAAGCAGGAAATACAGAGGAAAATATACAGGCTGATGACACCGATGTTACAGATGAATAATTTTACGTTTTAGTTTTACGTAAAATTTCCTGAAAACACAACATTTTGTGTTTGTCGGCAAAAAATAAAACAAAATATTCAAATTTTTTAAAAAAAGTATTGAAATTTTGCTTGAAATCTGTTACAATTAATTTAAGCAATCATACGGTGTCCCCCTGTCCGTTTTTCAGGGGTTTCTGCCGTTAAAATACGGGAGGTACTAAAGTGGCTATTGAAATTGATGAAGAAGGCTTCGCAGTTGAAAGCGAAGAACCCGAATTCGACCATCTCGACGAAAGCGCGGTTTATAATATTCAGATCAAAGTTTTCGGTGTCGGCGGCGGCGGCGGAAACGCTGTTGCAAATATGGCACAGAAGGGTCTCAGAGATAAGAACTCCAAGGATGTAAGCGATGACGACGTAGATATTGAGTTCGTTGTTGTAAACACCGATGTAGCTGCCCTCAAGGATAAGGATAAGACACTTATGCGCCGTGTTCAGATCGGACGCAAGTGTGCTAAGGGCAGAGGTGCAGGCGGACGCGCAGAGGTCGGCGCTGAAGCAGCACGTGAGGACAGAGAAGAAGTTGAAAAGTATTTAAAGGGCTCCTCCCTCGTGTTCATTTCCGCAGGTATGGGCGGCGGTACCGGTACAGGTGCAGCTCCCGTTATCGCTGAAATCGCACGTGACATGGGTATCCTTACAGTAGGTGTTGTTACAAAGCCTTTCGAGTTCGAACGTGAACAGAAGATGAACCAGGCTATGAAGGGTATCGACGAAATGCGTAAGCACGTTGACGCTCTTGTAATTATTCCCAACCAGAGACTTTTACAGCTCAACGAAAAGCAGCTTACATTCCAGCAGGCTTTCATTATGGTTGATGACGTTCTCCACCGTACAGTAAAGATTGTTTCCGATATGGTAAACAAGACAGCTGTTATCAACGTTGACTTCTCCGACTTAAGCACAATCATCAAGGATGCTGGTGACGCACATATCGCTATCGGCATGGGTACAGGCGACAAGAAGGTTGAAGAAGCAGTTCAGCAGGTTGTAAACAGCCCTCTCTTAGAGACATCCATCAAGAATGCAGGCAGACTTTTAGCATACATAACACTTTCTCAGGATGCTCTCATGTCCGATGTTGATGACGCTATGCACGCAATCACAAAGGCTTGCGGCGCTGACGCAGAAATCATCTTCGGTGCTAACTACGGTCCTGCTGATATGAAGGATTCTATCGCAATCTCCGTTATCGCTACCTGCTTCAAGGAAGATGCTCAGGTTTCCTCAGCTCCCAGCGTTGCAGATGAAATCATCGGCAGCTCAGTCGGCGCTCCCACAGGAAGCAGCTTTGCTGATTTCCTTTCTGGTACAAAGTCTATCGGTACAGATGACACAGGTTACAGCGACCTCGAAGCAATCTTCAAGAACAGAGGCTGATTCAGTAAGCAATCAAACCCTCGCAGTTATACTGCGAGGGTTTTTAATATAGCAAATTATACATCTAGAGATATAAACAAGCATGAATATTCCCCTTTTCCAGACTATGAATACCGATTTTAATATGACGTCACTGTTCAGGTATATAGAATATTATCTATGATAGATATACCATTATAATATATACATATATAAACAAAAAAAGCCGACCCGTAAGGGTCGGCTTCAATTATTCGGTTAATCAAACGCAAGAATGGCTCTTAACGTATTCAACAACCTCATCAACATTGCAGAATGCCATGGATACACATGTGTCAGCGCAGCCGTAGTAGATTGCGATTCTGCCTGTATCGCCGTCGCAGAGAGCTGCGCAGGGGAATGTAACGTTCTGAACGTCGCCTACGCACTCATAGTATTCGCGGGGATTGAGGAGGTATTCGGAGCAGCGGTACTTAACAATCCAGGGCTTGTCGATGTCGAGGATTGCAGCGCCGAAGCTGTATACGAAGCCGTTGCAGCTTTCAAGTACGCCGTGATAGAAGATGAGCCAGCCTTCGCTTGTTTCAATCGGGATAGGACCTGCACCGATCTTCTTGGATTCCCAGCCCTTGTTGGGGGCCATAACGTGTCTGTGCTTGCCCCAGTATGTCATATCCTTGGAGTGAGAGAGGTACATATCGCCGAAAGGTGTATGACCGCTGTCAGAAGGACGGGAGAACATTACGTATTCGCCATTGATCTTTCTGGGGAAGAGAACGCCGTTTCTGTTGAAGGGTAAGTAAGCGTTTTCAATCTGGTGGAATTCTACGAAATCCTTTGTCCAGCCCATACCGATTGTGGGCTTCCAGCCGTAAGCGTTGCACCATGTGATCCAGAATCTGTCTTCGATCCATACGCATCTGGGGTCATAGCCGTACTGCCAGGGGTTAGCTGCAGCTGTTTCGGGATCGTCATTGATCCATTCAACCTTCTTTTCGTTGATATCCCAGTGGATACCATCCTTGGAGAAGCCTGCGTGGATTGCCATATTTCTTTCCTTATCATCAACACGGAATACACCTGCAAACTTGTAGTCGCCCTTTTCAAAGGGAACAACTGCGCTGTTGAAGATAGAGTTGCTTGTAGGGAGTAAATCTCTGGGGATTACGGGGTTAGCGTCATAACGCCATACTACATCCTTGCAGCCTTCGGGTCTTTCCTGCCAGGGCATGTTGGGAAGAGAGGGCTGATTTAAAACTTTTACGCTCATGATATTTTATCCTTTCCTTAAGAACAGCGTCAACGTCTGCCGTTCCGTAATAAGTGGCGGTATTCCGCCTTACATCTTCCATTATATATAATAAAATCCGTTCTGTCAATACGATAAAATAAACAAAATAAAAATATATTTTAGGTTAACCTGCACAACAAATTAACTTAATTTACTTAAAATTAACTGAAAACGTTTCCAGATACTGTTATGGTATACGTTTACAAAAAAGTAATAATTTAAATATTATGGTAACAATAGTGTAACTTTAATGGCATAAATAATACTTTTTTCACAAAATAAGGTTATGAATTTTGTAAGAGTACACTATTGTTATATAAAGTTTCCTATGATATAATATAATTACGTACATAGGCGCATAAATAAATAATTTGAACGGAGGGTGTACATGGCATATTTCTCATACGTTGCTACTGATGCCAACGGTACAAAGGTAAAGGGAAAAGAGTACGCAGAGGATTATCTCGATTTAACCTCGAAACTGCGTGAAAAGAATCTTTTCTGTACCCAGTATACCGAAATACAGGAAAAGCAGCAGGACGCAAAGTACAAATTCAAAACTGCCGATCTTGCATTCTTGTGCAGACAGCTCGCATCAATGCTTACGGCAGGTATCAGCCTTGTAAAAAGCTTACATATCCTTTATACACAGGAGGAAAATAAGAAGGCTAAAGCGGTTCTTCTTGAAATCTACGAAGACGTTCAGAAGGGTCGTTCCTTTTCAGAGGCTATACAGTCGCGTCCCGGCGTTTTCCCGAACCTTTTCGTAAGTATGGTTGCAGCCGGTGAAGCTTCAGGTAACCTGGACTCCATCATGAACAGAGTTGCCGATCACTATGCAAATGAAAACAAAACAAACAACAAAATCAAGAGTGCGATGACATACCCTATGATTCTGGGTATCCTGCTTATCGGTGTATTCTTCGGTCTGTTCATCTTTATCATGCCGATGTTCCGTGACCTGGCAGGTGACGAACTTCCGCCTCTTTCGGCTGCAATGTTCTCTATAAGTGACTTTATGATTGCTTACTGGTGGATTATCATTATTGTTGCTGTTGTTCTGATTTTCATAATCAGAGTTCTTCTCAAGGTTCCTTCAATCAGATTCAAGTGGGACCAGTTCCTTACAAAGATGCCTAAGGTAGGACCTCTTATGTGTACCATTTACACATCGCGTTTTGCAAGAACAATGGCTAACCTTTTCGCTTCCGGTCTTCAGATGGTAGACTGTATCGAAAAGTCCGTTGATACTCTCAACAACGAATATATCCAGTCAACTTTCCACGGTCAGGTAGTTGAAGACGTAAAGCACGGTGAAGCGCTTTCCGTTGCTATTGCAAAGACAGGTATCTTCCCCGGTATCTTTACTTCCATCATCATGGTTGGTGAAGAATCCGGTGCGCTGGACGATATCCTTTCAAAGTCTGCTGACTACTACGAAGACGAAGCTGATACAGCTATCGGTAAGCTGGTATCCCTGCTTGAACCGTGTATGATCATCTTCATGGGTCTTATGATCGGTATGATCCTCGCCGGTGTATTCCCTATCCTCTACGGTGGTATGGGCAATATGGGCGCATAATTCCAAATACGAAATTAAATCTTAGAGAGGTGCAATAAATGTTATCAATTGATATTACAGACAAGCAGGTGAAGCTTGTCCGCGGAACACTCAGCGGTAATAAGATCCGTGTTCTTGAAGTAGAAACAAGAGACCTTACCATAGGTAGCGTAAGCAACGGTTATATTACCGATATTCCTATGGTTGCCGGCGAAATCACAGACATCATCGCAACAAAGAACATCAAGGAAAAGGAAGCGATTGTCTGCATCAACTCCGGTTCTATCCTTTACAAGGAACTCACAATTCCCAAGCCCAAGAAGATTACAAATTCTGCGGCTATTGAAGCAATGATCCTCAACACAATGGGTATTACAAAGGAATATAATATATCATATTCCATTATCGGCGAAACCAAGGATGAAAATGAAACTCCCCAGATTCAGCTCCTTGCTACAGCCTGCCCCCAGAGAATGGTTGACGGCTATATCCGTCTGTTTACACAGCTCGGTCTTAACTTAAAGCAGATCAACATCTCCAACAACTGTATTTCCCGTCTTATCCTCAACACTCCCAAGCTTGAGTCCGCAATGCCCCTCATGCTTGTTCAGGTTGATAACGACTTCGTAAACATCAACCTTTACGAAGCAGGTCAGGTAACACTCAACCGTTACACAAGAATTGATCCCTATGATTACGGTAATGACGACGACTATGTAAACCAGGCAGTTTACAATGAAGTATTCCGTACAATCCAGTTCCTTCAGCAGAGAAAGGACGCAAGACCCCTCAAGGAGATCATGTTCTACGGTCAGGTAAGAGACTTTATCGCTCTTTCCAACGCAGTATCTTCTTTCAATGTTCCCGCTCACATCCTGAGCATGCCCAATAACATTGTTACATTCTGCGACTTTGACTTCTCCGAATATGCAAACGCAATCGGTGCGTTCTTCAAGGTAAGAAAGGATCTCGACCATGTAAACCTTCTCGATTCCTCCGCAGTTAAGGAAAAGAAGGGTGCAAACAAGTTCCTTATCGCAGTTGGTTTTGCAGCTGTTTTAGCTATCGGTGTTGTTGCAGGCGGCACACTGATCTGCAACTCCATTGCAGATGCCACACAGGCTGAAGCAGATAAAATCAATGCTGAAATCAAGAGCGATGAAATGCAGGCAAAGGTTCAGCTTCTCAGCCAGAAGAATACCGTATATGACAACATTAATCTTTATAAGACAAACCTTGAAGAGGCTGATGTCCTCTTCCAGTATCTCCCCAAGGGTACAACTGAAGTAAGAGAAAAGCTTTTAGAGGGTCTTGAAGGTCTTGAAGAAGATACATATATCATCGAAGAAATTGTTGTAAGCAGCTACAATGTAAGCGTAAAGCTCAATACAGTTTCTAAGGATATGCCCACAAAGTATGTAAGAAATCTCATTGAACAGGATTATTTCGAAGCAATTACATTCAACGGCTTCCAGGGTGAAAAGCCTATGGAGGAAGAAGAAGAAAAGAATGAAGAAGGCGTAACAGTTTCCACATCAAACAAGGATGAGGAAGAAGAAGTTATTTACGGCTTCGAGCTTACAATGAGAGTCAAGGGAGGTAACAACGTTGAACTTAAGTAAAGTTGAAAAAATCATTGTTATGGTGCTTGTTATAGGCGGTATCCTTGCTTTAGGATTCTTCTTATTATTCAAGCCCGCATATGAGTCCATTGAAAAGGCGGACAACAATCTTACACGCGCACAGAGCGATTACGACGAGCTTATGGCTAAGCTTGAACGTCTCAACACTATTGACGAAGACATCAAGGTTTCCAAGGACGCTATCACAGGTCTTGAAGAAAAGTTCTATCCTGACCTTACAACATACGAAGCAGTAGAAATTGCACTTGCACAGCTCAAGAAGTGGGAACTTGAAACCTATTCAGTTGCTGTAAACAATATTACAACAGAAGCTCTCAGACTTGAATACTACGAAGAAGCTCCCCTTATCTATGATCTGAAGACATATGCTCAGAATGCAAAGGAAGCAAAGGAAGGCGAAGTAGTATTAGCAGAAGGCCAGTTCCTCGATGGTGACAAGGTTTATACGATCAACATCACAAGCCTCTGCAACATCACAATTACAGATGCAGAAGGAACAGTAATCGAACCTTCCAAGTACAATGAAACAATGGAAAAGGCACACAAGGAAGCACTCTGCAGATACGCTGCAAGCGGCAAGCTTTCCCAGGAGGTAAGTGCTATTACAGTAACATTTGAAGTTACAGGTGAATACAAGAACTACCTTGATTACATCGACTACATGTATGATTTCGGCAGAGCAACATATCTTAACAACGTTGAAATCCCCATGTCCTTAATCATCGGTGCAGATGAAGACGGCAAGTATTATGACAGCGAAGGCAAAGAAATCAAGGTTGAAGAAGGCTTTGAAGGCGAACTCACAATGGACTACAAGGACACAGATATTGTTGAAGGTGTTCCTGTAACTGTTGTATTCTACGGTGTTGAACAGGTAGAAGAACTCGAAAGCCTTGATATTGATGGCGTAAAGGTTGTTACAAATCAGTAATAAAAGTGTTTTTCAGTTTTTGAAAGGAGGAAACAATGGTTAAAAAACCACTCAGCAGAGTTAGGCACAAAAAAGGTGCTGTTCTGTTTGCGGTAATTGCAGTTATGGCGCTGCTTATCACTATGGCATCAACTGCATACTTTACAGCTAAGAATGCCTACAACTCTGTTATCAGCAATTACAGCTACTCACAGTTGTATTTATCTGCTATTTCTGTTTCAGATATGGTAGTTGAAGCTGTTATGAATGATTCCACGGCAACTGCAACTTCTGCAGACGGTTCTGATGCGACAAAGAACTATTACGATTCTCTTCGTAATGCAGTTCTTGACATCAACACAATAAACGATTCAATTTCTGCATACAGCAGCAACATTTCAAATCCCTCTGCCAGCGAAGCAGACATTATCAATGAACTCTCCACCGCAAATTCCACCGTTCCCGGTGTACTCGACGGTGTTGTAGTAAATATCACTCTTGAAAGCATTGATGACCTGGGCGTAAGCCCCACTGTCGCAGAAGACGGTGTTTCCACATGGTATTTAAGAGGTTACAACTACAAGTTCACAACAAATGCTTACTACCGCAACAACGCAATTTCCGTTGAAGACATAGTAGTAGCAAAGAAGCTTGTTCTTTATACTCCCGACCCCGGCAGCAACGGCGGTAGCGGCAACACCTACAATCCCGGTTCCACTGAGACAATCCCCGGACCCGGCGATGGCGGCGGCGGCTTCTCCACATTCTTTACCGCTACAGGTCAGAAGCTTGAAGAAGGCAGCATCGTACGTTCCACACGTACAGTAAAGATCAAGACACATGAAATCAGTGATGACGCATTCTTCCAGAACAGCTCCACATATTTCGTAAACGGTAACAACAATGACTTCGTAGGCGGCATTACATCTACAGGTTCTGTTTACCTCGAAAAGTTCACAACAAACATCTCCGGTGCAAACAATGACTGGTGGATCGGCGATGACCTTGTTATGACAAATAACAATGCAAACAACCTTAACCTTACAAACGAGAACAACCTCTATGTAGGCGACGACCTTGTAATTGCAGCGAACGGTAATATTACTGCAAAGGACATTTACGTTGAAGGTGACCTTTATATCATGGGTCAGGCAAAGATCAACGGTAATCTCCATGTTTCCGGTAATATCTACTACGAAATGGGTGATACAGTCATTGACGACAAGGGCAACGAAGTAGCTTCTCCCTCCGCTACAGCTTCTGCTGATGGTGTTTACCTCGGTTCTACCAAGTGGGACCACTACACCAACGGCTGGGAAGTAACAGGCGAACTTGATGTAAACGGTACAGTAATTGTTCCTTCAGGAAGCACAAACGATGCCAAGATTACTGTAAACGGCCAGCAGGTTACAATCCCTACAGGTACTGCAGCAAGCAAGGACAGCAATAATATCGGTACATACGACCCCTCTTCCATTAATGTTGAGTATACTAACCGTATTCCCGATGAAAATGACGCAGACGGTGATGGCAATAAGGATGAATTTGCAAATTCCACATCTTCATCTACAGTTTCTTCTGCTATCCAGAATCAGGTAGGAAGCAACACAGAATATTATAACTACACTTCTCCCCCTGAAACATTAGAAAACGAAGTTGAAATCAATTTTGGTAACCTTATTCCTGTAAAGGACGCTGAAAATAATGTTCTTTACTATGAATACAACGACCCTGATACAGGCGTAAGCATCCGCACCGAAGACAACAGTCTCAACGGTAATGTTTCAGTTACTATCCCCTACAAGGAAAACGGCTACGTTCTCGATATCGATGCAGACAGCATTTCTTCAATGCTCGGCAACAACGTCAACATCACATATAACATTGAAACAAGTGATGATCCGACCAAGGACGCTATGCCTATCGTTCTCAAGAACAATATCCTCATTGACGCAGACGGTGACGGTGAGGAAGATGACCCCGGATTTTCATGGCAGGGCAACAACTACAGCAGCAATGACAACAGCCAGGGTACAATTATTCAGACTATCGGCGAAGGTAATGTCGTACTTGAAATGGCTAACCTCGATGCCAACGGAAACCTGATTAAATACGACCCCAACAAGGATAAGGATATTACAGTTGTAACTTACGTTGCAGGTCAGAAGGAAGTTGTCGGTACAGAAGCACAGTGTGGTGTTGTCGGTGCTGACGGAAACCTTACTGAATCCGAAGTAAATACAATGCTTCAGTCCGGTACATCCGTTCCTAAGGATGAATACCAGAACCGTATCATGCTTGTTTCCAACAAGAATGACGGTATTGCGGTTGATGCAGCAAGACAGAATAACGCATTCTGCGGCTATATCTACGCACCTAACGGCGAACTCAACAACTATGCTGCAAACGGCGAAACAGCTCCCATGTTCGGTGGTATGATTGTTTCCACTTATAATGCAGAATTATCAAAGCTCTACTACGCTGAACCCAAGCCTTCAATAATCTCCAGCATGCTCGGTTCCCTCAACTTATGGTCACCCGGCGGCGGCGGTAACGGCACAAACACAACAATTACAGTTCCTGATTCCTGGAGTTCATGGTCTACTCCGCCTACTCCTCCCGGACCCGGCACATGGGGCACACCTCAGAACACAGATGAATGGAATGAAAAGGGAAGCAACTTTGTAGGTTAATTTCTTGTTACCCGCCCTGAAAAGGGCGGGTAAATGAGAGAAAGGATACGCAATGAAAAATTTATACACACGTCTTCGCAGACGTAACGGTTTTACACTTGTTGAGTGTCTTATTGCGCTTACAGTATTTGCCGCCCTTACTCTGGTAGTCTTTGCTATTCTTGCAAATGCCAGAGCCGCTTCAACAAAAGCCAATGAAACTGAAGAAAACCTTACAAAGCTCATTGACAACGTTGTTGGCGACGATAGCTACACAAGATATAATGCTGCAAACTCTGATAAGGTTCTTACCCTTAATGTTCAGGGCAGCGCCACACCTTTCCGTGTTTCCTACAGCGAAATTGACGGTTACAAGAACTTCGTTCTCTGTCCTACCAGCACCTGCCAGTACTTTGCTGACAACGTGGAGTTTATGGCAGTTGAAAAAGAGAGTTTTACACAGATTGCATACATATGCCCTAAGTGTAATACCTCAATTGTGCAGGAACTTACCTGTGAAGACTGCGGCAACACCGCTAACCACAACGATACAACTTCCTTCACTTATATCCCCTCCAACGGCGGATATTACTGCAACGATTGCGGCGGTACAGGTGTAAGAGGCACCAACGTTGACGAAAGCGTTATCAGTAACTACGACCTCAACATCAAGACTCTTGTTCCCAATGCGATTGTATACGGCGAAGTTGAAAGAAAGACAGATCCTAATGTTCTTTTTGATACTGTAGCAAGCGACGGAAGCTCTGCAAGCTCAGATATCACAATGTGGCTCACTTATACAGAAGGCGCAAATGCTTCTATCCCCGGCACATATACACTCAGAGTCAGATCAAACTTTTCTGACACAGATTTCCAGATTCACGTAAAACTCCCCAGTGGTTATACCATTCCTTATTCATATCCCACTATCGGCAATTGCAACGTTGAGAAAATGGCTACCACAGGCGAAACATATCTGGTTTTCTATGACTGTGATTCAAATGCTGACTCCGAAGTAGATTTCCAGCTTGTAAATGAAACAAGCGGTCTTTCCTTTGAAGACGACTACAGCAACCCCTCCGACGCAACACTCCATGGTCTCGGCGGCTACTGGTTCCACATTACCTCAGCTTCCAAGACATATACAGATGAATAAGGAGGCGCAGAATGCTGAATTACTTTTTAAGATTAAGACGCAGAAAAGGCTTCACATTAGTTGAACTTATCATTGTAGTTGCAATTCTTGCAGTTCTCATGGCCTGCATGGCAGCTTTAAGCGGTCCTATCAAAAAAATGGTAAGCCGTACATCAGCTTCTGCTGATGCAGTTGCTGCCAATGTAACGATGGCAAACTATATCGAGAACCGTCTCGGCTTTGCGGCAAACATTGAAATTCTCTGCGCAATGGATTCTACAGATGCTTCGGGTACAACAGTAAATGAAGCGTTCAACAGCATGAAGACAAAGCTTACTGCTTCTTCCGATGCACAGGATAAGGCAGGCGTACTTATCTTCCGCTATATTGAGGATACCACGCTCGTAACCGACAGTCATTACAAGATGTATGATGTACCGATTACCGCGACATCATCAAACTACTTCACTGCAGCAATCGACAATTCAGGCGGAACAAACCAGATAAAGGAATCCACAGCTGTTTTTGATGATTGCTTCTATCAGTACAGCAAAAACCTGTTTATCGCTCCGACTGAGGTAACAACAAACAAGGTTCGCGGAAACTACTACATGAAATTTGAAATTATTCCTTATAATTTCGATGATGATATGCTTGTCTACGATGCAAGCGGTGCTGTTGACGCATCCGTAAATCAGTACCTCAGCCCCACAACAATTCCCGCATACTACAATTACAAGTATAACAGAGACACAGAAATCGCTTCAGGCGGTGACCCCGCACTTTATATTTATACTGACGAAACCTGCGGTCTCAGCGCACTTGATTTATTCAGATCGGGAACAAAGGAAACAGCAACATTCGAACTGCAGAACATTATGGCACCTACAGATGCCGAAGACCCTGCTGTATTTACTAACCGTTTCAAGGTTACAAATGCTGCTTCAACGGGAACAGCCCATGCAGGAACCGATATACTGATTTTCTATTACATTCCGCACTATTAATAAAAGCAAAACCCCGACAGGAAATCCTGTCGGGGGACAGCAATCAGCACATACGAGCTGTGTGCTGATTCCTGTTAAATAAATTTCAGATACCAGTCGATTATCTGTTCGCCGAACAGATATCCCGCTGCGATACCTACCGAAAGATAAGGTCCGAATACAATCTGTTTCTGGCAGCGTACATTAGTGATTTTATCATTTTCAATCATAAATGAAACAGCAAAATCATTGAGCTGCTGCTCATTGAGACGGGCGTTCAGGTCGTCAATATCAGGTGCTTCTGACCAGAGCTTCAGGTCGTAGCAGTCCTTTTCAAATTCAGCTTTGCCTTTGAAAATGTGACCGTATAACGCGTCGTTTTTTCCTTCGGTAATAAAAATTCCCTTTTCTTTCTGAATTTCGTACCACTCTGTTGCGATTTTCTCGATTGCTTCAGAGGTTTCCTTTTTCTTGTGCTTAGGAGTTGTAAGGAGGATAATTCCACCGAATATTGCACCCAGCACAATACCGATACCTGCCGCGGGAATGATTTTCCATCCAAGCAGAAGACCTGCAGCAGCCATAAGCTGGACATCTCCGCCGCCCATTGCACCGAATATTGCAAGAATAGCGAAGGGAATACCTACAACGACGGCACCCAGCAGATGTTCATGCCAGAGCATCTCCTTATCAGTAAAGAATGAAATAACACCCATAGCGGCAATTGAAATGCTGCAGCGATATGGGATTTCCATATTGTCGATATCAATTCCGCTTGCTACAACAAGCACAGGGAATAAAACGAGAGCATAGATCGTCTCTGCAGAGAAGCCGAGAACACATACAGCGGCTACATAAAGAAGCGCGGTTGTAAGTTCAACAATCCAGTAGCGGGGAGAAATTCTTGCTTTACAGAAACGGCATTTTCCTCCGAGGAATATGTAGCTGAAAATCGGAATAAGGTCGATATTCTTAAGCTGGTTTCCGCAGCTCATACAGTGGCTTCTGTTCTTCACAATGGACTGTTTCAGCGGCGTGCGGAGGATAACTACATTCAGAAAGCTTCCGATAACAGCGCCTAAAATGAAAGCCATAACAATAAAGGTTACGGTATAGGATACGGGTAGTTCAAAAAAAATACTGTTCATTTTTCCTTTCCTTTCTCGTGTTTTTAAATATTTTACCACATTTTCCTGTTAATATCAACTGTTTTCAGTTGTAAATTTGAATATAATAGAATTTTCATAAATATGGAGGTTTACGCATGAAAAACGTACCAATCGGACAAATCCTTCTTGAAAACGGCTACATTACAAAGCAGCACCTCGAAGATGCTCTTGTAAAGCAGAAGGAAACCGGCAAAAAACTCGGTGATATGCTTCTTGAACTCGGCTATGTCTCCGAAACCCAGCTCGCTCAGGCTCTTTCCCAGCGTCTTAAGGTTCCGTTTATTGACCTTACAACAACAAAGATTGAAGTCGAAGCTGTAAAGAAGATTCCTGAGGCAGTTGCCAAGAAGAATACTGTTATAGCTTTCAAAATCAATAACGGCAGACTGTACGTTGCTACAAATGACCCTGTAAACTTCGTTATTTTTGATGAACTGAAGATTCAGACAGGTATGGAAATCCATGCTATGCTGGCTACAAAGTCTTCAATCCTTGAAGCTATCGGAAAGGTATATTCCGCAAACCAGGTATCAAACGTTATGAACGATATCGATAAGGAATATGACGCTAACGAAGCACTTATGGAAGAAGATGACGCTTCCGAAGAACGTATTGATAATGCTCCTGTTGTAAAGCTGGTTAATACAATCATCGAATCCGCTTACCGCGACGGCGCTTCGGATATTCATATCGAGCCTTTCAAGGACAGAACAAGAATCCGTTACCGTATCGACGGCGAGTGTGTGGAGAAGATGGCTGTAAAGCCCGCGGTTCACAACTCTATCATAACACGTATCAAGATTATAGGCGGTATGAATATCGCTGAAAAGCGTATCCCTCTTGACGGCCGTTCATCTGCTGTAATCGACGGCGTAAACCAGGACCTTCGTATTTCCACAATTCCGACAGTATTCGGCGAAAAGTGCGTTATCCGACTTCTGGCTACAGGTGATGAAAAGGCAAGAAAGATTACCGACCTTGGTATGACTGACTATAACTATGAAATGTTCAAGCAGATTATCCGTTGTCCTAACGGCGTTATGCTTGTAACAGGACCTACAGGTTCCGGTAAGTCTACAACTCTTTACGCTACTCTCGGTGAGCTTTCCAAGCCTAACGTAAATATCGTAACTGCAGAAGACCCTGTCGAAAAGAAGATCGACGGCGTAAACCAGTGTCAGATGAACGAAAAGGCAGGTATGACCTTCGCAGCAGCTCTGCGTTCTATCCTCCGTCAGGACCCTGACATCGTAATGGTCGGTGAAATCCGAGACGGTGAAACAGCCGATATCGCTATCCGTGCTGCTATCACCGGACACTTAGTGCTTTCCACACTGCATACAAACGACGCCGCTTCCACAATCTTAAGACTTGTAGATATGGGTGTTGCTCCCTACATGGTTGCTTCCTCTCTCGTAGGTGTTATCGCACAGCGACTTGTTAAGCTTCTCTGCCCCGAATGCCGCGAAAAGATTACACTTACAGACCCTGCTGACTTAAAGCTTGTTGGTAAGGATTCTCCCGTTGATATTTACCAGCACCACATCGGCGGCTGCCGCGCTTGCCATAACACAGGCTACAAGGGCAGAACTGCTATTCACGAAATCATCGTTTCCACAAACGATATCAAGGAACTTATCGCTAAGAATGCCACAGCAGAAGAAATCGGCATTCAGGCTCGTAAGAATGGTACAAGACTCCTCCGTGACAACGTTACCGAAATGGTTCTCGACGGAAGAACTACAATGGATGAGTTAGTAAAGGCAACGTATACAGTATAATAAGGAGGAAATTCTAAATGACAAATACGATTGACATTAATGCAATTCTCGACGAAGTAAGAGATATGGGAGCGTCGGACTTACATTTTACTGCAGGTCTTCCGCCTATCGTACGTCTTCACGGTAATATCAAGAAGATGTCCGGTTATCCCGACTGCACAGAGCCGATTATCGTAAACGTAATCAACCAGATTACATCTATCAAGCATAAACAGACCATTCAGAAGGGTCTCGACGCCGACTTCTCCTACGTTTCCGCTTCGGGTCACAGACACCGTGTAAACGTATATCGTCAGCGTGGTTACCATGCGGTTGCTATGCGTCTTTTAAGAAATGATATTCCTACCTTAAAGGACCTTTTCCTTCCTCCTATCTTAGGCGATTTTGCATTAAGACCCAGAGGACTTGTTCTTGTAACAGGACCTACAGGTTCCGGTAAGTCTACAACACTTGCGGCTATGATCGACCACATCAACCGTCAGAAGAATTGTCACATCATCACAATCGAGGACCCTATCGAATACCTCCACAACCACAAGCAGTCCATGCTCAACCAGCGTGAAGTAGGCGTCGATGTAGACAGCTTCGCAGGCGCACTCCGTGCCGCACTCCGTGAAGACCCTGACGTTATCCTCGTAGGTGAAATGCGTGACTTTGAGACTATCAATGCTGCGATTACCGCCGCTGAAACAGGTCACTTAGTGCTTTCCACACTTCATACAACAGGTGCAGCAGAAACACTCGACCGTATCATCGACGTTTATCCGCCTCACTCTCAGGGCCAGGTACGTTCACAGCTTGCAAACGCAATGGTAGGCGTAATTTCCCAGACACTTTGTGCAACAGCAGACGGTAAGGGAAGAATTGCTGCTCTTGAAATCATGAACGCAACAGCTCCTATCCGTGCAAATATCCGTGAAGGTAAGATCTTCCAGATCCCCAGCGCTATTGCAACTGGTAAGGCAGACGGAATGTTCTCTCTTGACCAGGATCTTGCAAGACTTGTACGTAACGGTAAAATTACCGACGAACTTGCTCAGTCCAAGTGCCAGAATCCCGCAGAATACAAGAGATTCCTTACAGTTACCTAAGGCGAGCCGCCTTTTAAAAGAAAGATTAAACCCCGCAGTTGAAAAACGGCGGGGTTCAATTATAGTGCAATTTACATTACATAAAAATTCCACAGCAATGCAGGGGGAATTTTTAAATAAACGATGAATAATGAAAAATTAAGGTGTTGCTTTGCGGCATTGATTATAAAGGAGAAAAAATGAAAGTTAAAATTGTGTTATTATTGTTTGCGGTTTGTATGATTTTTTCGGGTTGCGGATTCAGTAAACCGAAATGCACTGTTGAAATTGTTACAAACCATAGTCAGTATATCGAAGAAGAGGGCGGAGTGGTAAGCGGTACATTTTCCGAAGTCTTTACTGTCAAAGCAGGAGATATTTTTTACGAAAGCAATCACGGTGAATGGGTGATGAATCCGGACGACGGCAGTAAATACGCGGGAGTTGTTGCTGAGATTATAAAGGTAGATGACAATGGTGTTACCGCAATAATTTACGGTGAAGAGACATTGACCTTATATGGAAGCAAACGTGATATCAAATCGGAAATGATAATTTATGACGGGCCGTCCTATGAGTACGTTATGACGGTTTCGGAGTATGTTGAATAAATTGCAGGGGCGAACGCAGTTCGCCCCTGTTTTTTGCCTGAAACGGCCCATTTTATCAATGAGCCTTGTGTAAAATTACTAAAAAACGGGTCATCGTATTTTTATTGTCCCCGAAAATCAGAGCAGCTGATTTTCGGAGTGTTGAAAAATCGTTGAAAAATCGGAGTTTTCCGCTTAGTAATATGGAAAACTCCCTCTTATTTTTTCAGAAAATACCCATCATCTTTGAGAAAAGAACATCATCCCTGAAGGAAAAGTCGCTTTTTGGAAAATCGTGTCATATGATTTTCTGAAAAAATAACGTGATGTTTTTATTGCTTTTTGTCGTTTTACGCTGTCATAAGCTAGCGTGCAGACGGGTTTTCCACAGAAAAATCCGTCATTATGACGAATATATGCAAAGGCTGTCGCAGGCGGGCGGGGTCTTGGCGGAAACGGCCCCCCCAAAAACAAT
>JAZSFL010000013.1:0-13424 GCA_045532185.1 Ruminiclostridium sp. | reverse complement strand
GTATACGGCAGAAGCCAGTCTGCTTTCTCCGAAGACGGTCTCGTAATCGGCGCAGGCCTCGAAGACCTCGGTAAGGGTCTCCGTTCCCAGGTTGGTACAATGTACGGTACTCTTGCAAAGGGTCCCCGTTACCTTGAAATGACCGACGGTTACGTAACAGGTATTGCTCTTAACGAAGACGACGAAATCATCGGCTACAAGTTTGTAAACTTCGGCAAGATGATGGACTTCATCAAGGGTGGCGATGATGCTAACACAGCATTCGAAAAGGCTCAGGGTCAGTACGGCCGTGTAGCTGATGCTGTTAAGATTATCGACCCCAGAAAGCAGTAAGGAGGTAGAAAATAATGGCTTTATTTGAATCTTATGACAGAAGAGAACCGCAGATTCTCGCAGTTCTCAAGGAATACGGCATTGCTTCTATCGAAGAATGTGCTGAAATCTGCAAGGCTAAGGGTCTTGACATCTACAAGCTCGTTGAAAGCATTCAGCCTATCTGCTTTGAAAACGCTAAGTGGGCTTACACAGTAGGCTGCGCTATCGCTATCAAGAAGGGCTGCACAAGAGCTGCTGACGCTGCTGCTGCTATCGGTGAAGGCCTTCAGGCTTTCTGCATTCCTGGTTCTGTTGCTGACCAGCGTAAGGTTGGTCTCGGCCACGGTAACCTCGGCAAGATGCTTCTCGAAGACGAAACAGAATGTTTCGCATTCTTAGCAGGTCACGAATCCTTCGCAGCTGCTGAAGGCGCTATCGGTATCGCTGAAAAGGCTAACAAGGTACGTAAAAAGCCCCTCCGCGTTATCCTCAACGGTCTCGGTAAGGACGCTGCTCAGATTATCGCTCGTATCAATGGCTTCACATACGTTGAAACTGAAATGGACTACTATACAGGCGAAGTTAAGGAAGTATTCCGCAAGGCTTACTCCGACGGTCTCCGTGCAAAGGTTAACTGCTACGGCGCTAACGACGTAACAGAAGGCGTTGCTATCATGTGGAAGGAAAACGTTGACGTTTCCATCACAGGTAACTCCACTAACCCCACACGTTTCCAGCACCCTGTTGCAGGCACATACAAGAAGGAATGCACCGAAAAGGGCAAGAAGTACTTCTCTGTTGCTTCCGGCGGCGGTACAGGACGTACACTCCACCCCGACAACATGGCAGCAGGCCCTGCTTCCTACGGTATGACAGATACAATGGGTCGTATGCACTCTGACGCTCAGTTTGCAGGCTCCTCCTCTGTACCCGCTCATGTAGAAATGATGGGTCTCATCGGCGCCGGTAACAACCCCATGGTTGGTATGACAGTAGCTTGCGCAGTTGCGGTTGAAGAAGCTATGAAGTAAGTTCTGAACGCAAAAATGCGGTTTTGAGCTTATAAAAACAGCCTAAAAATGAGTGTGATTTGCTTTGTAATACACAAACAATACACAAGCAATACACACTCACAATACACAAATATTGAGGCGGTCGCTGTATAGTGACCGCCTTTAATGTTTGGGTTATCCTATTATTGACTTTTTATATAATAAATGGTATAATAAGTAAAATTTTAAATTAGGTGGTTTATATTATGAAAACAAACGTTGAGATACTTAAAGAGATGGCAAGGCTAGGTGCTATTGACACAGAAATAGTTAAGTATGAAGGTGAAAACGATATTATCATTAAAGATTACGATGATACCAAGAAGAAACTCATTTTAGATAATATAAGTGATGAAGATTTGCCATTGTTAATTTCTATTGAACAGTTAAGAACTCTTAAAAGTATTAAAGGGTTCGTTAAAGCCACTTTTATCTTTTGGATTGCAGGCGGTGCAATTTGGTTATTAAGTTTTTTGATTAACTTAGGTTGGGAAATGTGATTATAACCTGTGAGGCGTGGAACTCACAGGTTATACTTTTATCCTATTTTCTCAATTTCAGCCACAAGACTTTCAATGGTGCGGTGAGTATAAACTCGCTCGGTCACATCGCCTATCTGATGTCCGACGATGAGTTTCAGACAGTATTCATCAACGCCCGCCTCTTCTACCGCAAGTGCTGCCCTGTACTTCTTTATATACTCGGCAAAGCCTGCAGTGCCGCTTTCAGATCCTCTCCGACAAGAATTGTCTTGGTTCGGGTTGAGCCGAACTCAATACCTATTGAATCTTTTCCCTCTTTAATCTGATTTTTTATCATTGTACTTTCTCCGTTTTTGTCGGACGGACCGCAGTCCGTCGGTTTCTGATTCTGATGCTTCAATTATATATTCTGAAGCAGCGATAAAATCACTGTGCATAAACGTTTTATAAAAAATCGGAAGCAAAAGCTTATACCTGTATGGGGATATAACCTATCCGCCCGTTTTCTTATGAAAACGGGCGGATGTTCAATTCATGTCTCAGTTTTTCTTTGATTTTTTCTTCTCTGTAATCTTCATTATCAAGATTATAACAGACGCCGCGGCCGATATTGCAAGACCCTCATAAAGCCAGGGGGAGCAGAATACAAGCTTCACTGTATGGCTGCCCGCGCTGAGCGGTATGCCGAGGAATAAGCCGTTGGCCTTGTATACAGGGGTTTTCACACCATCCACATAGGCTGTCCAGCCCTCGTTGTAAAGCATATTCACCGAAAGGATCTTGTCTGACGATACTGTTATATCTCCCGTAAGGGTGTTGGTGGACATTTCCACGTTTTCAAGAATCTCCGCCGTGCGGTTTTCGTACGCATTTGTATAAACCGCTTCAGGAACTGCATAAAGCTTCACCGATTCAAACTCAAAGGGAGATGAGAAGAATATTTCGTCGATGGTTTCCTCCCTGAATCCGAGAGAAAGAGCATAATAGTCGCTGTAATAATTCCATTCCCAGTTGCTTCTGGAATTATGTATAAGATAATTATAGTCCCTTTCCCCTGTTTTTACAGTGAAAATCTCGGTTTTTGCACCGTCATAGGTAGCGCATTCCACTCCCTCGAACACAAGATATACAAAATGTCCCGAAAGGTCGGTTTCAGGAATAATATAGTTGTCATAACACTCTATTCCGAAAATAGTCTCCCCTCTCAGCTCCTGACGAAGACTGAAACCGCACATTACGGAATAGTCAACTGTGCTGAGTTCGCCCGGTTCATAACCTTCAAGGTACACACTGTCCATCATAGCGTAGGGCAGCTCCGCAGAATTCAGGGAATCGAAGGTGTTTTTGTCCATAAAGGTGTCATATGTGACGCCCGCAGGCAGTGCATAGTCATTGTAGTAAAAGTATGCGTTCTGCCCTTCATAGACTTCAAAACCTTCAGAAGGATTAATGCCGTAAAAGGAGTCAACGGTTATATAGGAATAGAATTTGTCAACGCCGAACAGGGAGTACATCACTTCCTTGCCCGAAAAGCCGCCTGTGTCAACCTTTGAAAAAAAGGATGTTCCGTCCTGACCGCACCGTCTCATGAAATCAAGAAAGTCGCCGTTTATATTGCTGATAAAGACGGCGGGCTCGGCCAGCCCGAATCTGAACTCGTTGTTTATGTACGGATCTTCTCCGAAAACGGGAGCGTCTGCCGCTGCTTTTTCCTTTTCCAGTTCTTCCGAGTCGAAAAGACCGCCGCTGCGGTCAAGGGCAATAATTGAGCAATCCGTGTTGAAGGCAGCCGTTCTTCCGAAGGTGTCTTCTTCCCTTTCAAGCTTTGCCGCCGCATTGAGAAGGGGATTTTCCTTTATTACATAGGGAATGAAGTATTCCCCGTCCACGTAGATGACACCTGATACGATATAGGCTGCAGCCAGCATAAGAGAAGAAGCTGCCTTTTTTCCCCTGCGTGAGCCTGTGCAGACAAAAACCGCCGTGGCAATTACCGCAATCAGCATTTCAGGAATAATTCTGTAGCTTCTGAAAGCAATTATCATTACAATTCCGATTATAACTGCCAGAAGCGCAAGACTGCCTGCAAGAAGAAGGATAATGCTCTTCTTCCTGAACGCTGTCTTCAGAACTGACGCCAGACGGGTCACAAGCTTTATAAAAAGCTTTCTCAGTCGCGGAACGGCATTGATAAAAGCCATTACAAAAATGAATACAACCGAAAATACTTCTGCGCCTGCCAGATAGCCTGCCCCGTATGTAATTATAACAAACAGGAACATTCCCCGTTCTGTTCTGTTTATTCTCATAAGCTGAGGCATATACGAAACAGCCATGAAGCACATGAGTGCGGCGGGAACGAATCCCCAGCGGCATAGTTCGTACTGGAACGCGTTAAGACCGTATCTTATAAGGGGCAGGGAAACCAGTGCAAGCATCACAAGACTGTGAACCTTGGGTTCGGTTTTTACTCTTGCCGAGGTGAACATATACAGGAAGCAGGGCATTACCGCCGCGCAGACGCCTGTTGTGGATTTTGCAATTGAACCGTTCAGCGTACGGTCAAGATATTCGGCAGAGGGTGTTATCAGACTGAGGATATCAAGGGATATGCCGCCCGATGTACGCATTCCCGAAAAATAATCGGAAACAAACATCAGAAGCGGAAGTGCGGATAAAGCCAGCGCAAGTATTGTAAGCAGTCCGCCTTTTAAAAAGTATCTGCCGAGATTTCTGAAAAAGTGACCCTTATAAAGGAAATAAACCCTTATTGCCGCAAATACCACTACAAAAGGTATTGTATATACTATAAACGGCAGCCCCGCAAGGGACACCCACGAAACTGACAGCACAAACAGGAGCCAGCCTTTTCCTGTCAGGATTCTGTCCATGCCCGTAATCATAAGGGGAAATCCGATAAACATATACAGGAAATGAGGATTCATTGCCCCTGTGAAGAAATAGTTTCCGCAGAATACATAGAATACACCGAAGAAGCCTGCCCACAGCATATTCTTTTTGTAACAGGAGCAGAGATACATGAACGAAAGGCCTGCCAGATAAGAAAGAATAACCGCACCGAGGGTAAAGAAAAGCGGAACTGCGGATTCAGGAATGAATGCGGACAGGAAATAATAAGGCAGGAACGGCACAAACATCATTGTTGACGAAGCGATAGTGTCCGTCCCGAAGAAATACCCGAAATTCATCATTGTAATCTGAGGATTGCCGCTCTTCAGGCTTTCAATAAAATCTATGGTGTTACTGCGGAAGTCCAGCAGAAAAGGATAATACTGAGCTATTCCGTCAGCACCCAGGAATGACCCTGTATCCCGTACGGCAGGATAAATACATATGGCGGTATAAAGCACAAAAAGCAGGGTATATATTGCAGAGCCTGCCAGAAAGGCTCTTTTTTTACTTGCAAGCAGATATGAGGATATTGAAGAAATCCTTTTGTTCAGTACAGAAAAAGGCTTCAAAAGCTACATTCCCTTCTGTTATAAATTCATACATATTATACTATAAAGGTGTTTTTATGTCAAATAAAAGCTTGAAATATTGATTTTTTTATTTTATACTGAAATAAGTGTAACCTTTTCATATTTTTCCACTCTTATTCTATGAAAGGCGGTGATATCATCCATGGATTCAAAAATCATAGAGCTGTTTTTCAGCCGTTCGGAAGAAGCGCTTTCCGAGCTTTCGGCAAAATACGGAAAACTATGCTCGAAAATTGCCTACGGAATACTTAAAAATAAGGAAGACACCGAAGAATGTCTCAACACCTCTTATATGTGCCTGTGGAACAGCATACCGCCCCAGAGACCCGATTCCCTGCGTGCATATCTGTGCACGGTCGTAAGGAACAACGCCTTTTCCCTGTACTCCAGAAACAAATACCGCTGGTATGACGATTCCTTTGACGAGCTGAACGAAATCATCACCGACAGCCGCACCATTGAAGAAATATCGGACGGGGCGGAGCTTTCGGAATTTATAAATGATTTTCTTGGAGAAACGGACGAAAAGAACAGGAAAATCTTTGTGGCACGGTATTATTACAATATGTCCATAGCAGAAATTGCCGCTAAGCTTTTCATGAGCGAACCGGCCGTAAAGACAAGGCTTTCCCGTCTGAGACAGAATCTTCGCACATATCTTTCGGAAAGAGGGGTAAACGTATGAAAAATAAAAATGCCACACAGATGTGGGAAAACGCAATAACACATATAGATGAAAAATACATAGCCGAGGCGGCGGAAATCGCTCCCTCGTCGGAAACTGCAGTTCAGAGCAGACCCTCAAAGGGCGGAACGGGCAACCTGGGCTTTGCCCTTGCAGCAGCGGCGGCAGTTATCGTAAGCTTTATAGGTGTAGGCTTTTTCCTTAAGGGAACGGGTATCGAGCCGCTTTCTCCGTCATCGGGTTCAATCGGCGCAAGCGATACGGAGGAAACAGCTGATATTCCTGTAACAACAACCACCGCAATCAACGAATATACAGAAATTACAACCGCTATAGCACCTATAGACCGTGAAAGCTATCGGGATTGGTTTGATGAAGCTGAGGAAATAAAGGAAGACTACAGCAGACAAATCGAATTAAAGGAAAAAGAAATTGCAGAATGCGAAAAACTTGTTACCGATCTTGAAAAGGAACTGGAAACAGAGAAATTTAAAGAAAAAGCGGATTACGATAAGGTAAAAGCAGAACTTGAAATTGAAAGAATAAAGCTTGTAAATCTGAAAATTGAACTGGAAAAGCTTGAAGCAGATTATCATGAGCAGGTATTGCTTATAGAGAATAACCGTAAAGTCTACGAGGAGTTATATCCGACTATTGCAGAAACAAAACAGCCTCTCACAATGGAAAAGCTCAAAGCTCTTGTCAAAGAAAAGGGCAAGGACCTTACCTGGAGCGATTTTGAGCCGTTTGAGGGCAATGACGTGGGAAGCGGGCTTTATATTATGAAGTATCCCATCGATGCGGCATTCACTCTTGTTGTCGGCGGCACTCCGACAGAAAAACCCTGGTATATCCGCCTTGTGTGCAGTGCAGATAACAGCATTTTCTCAATCAGTGATAACTTTTATTCGGCTTCGGCTGATAACAATAGTTCGGATAATCTCGAAGAATTCATCAGAAAGGCAGGTTCTTCCTTAAGTCTCGCCCGACTTGAAGAAATCTCAGAAAAGTACGACATACCACTTGATAAGATAACAAATATTGATATCAAGACTCCGAATGGTACTTTGTACCATGATAAAAACAATCATTTCTACCCTATGTATCTTACATTTGAATCTGATAACAGAATTGTGATAGATACAATGGTAAGGGATAAAGAATCTCAGTCTTTCAGCGGCACATATTCTTTTATTTCCATTATATTCGACAAACTCAGCGGTGAATGGGAAAGGGTTCTGGCTTTACCCGAAGATAACCCTGCAATATTAAGGGGTAATTCTTACAGCCAAAAGGAAATGCCCTCTGAAATAGTAATCCCCGAAGGCATTACCGAAATCGCCGAGGGCGTATTTATGGACTGCACTCAGCTTGAAAAGGTGACTCTGCCCTCCACTCTCAGGGTTATCGGCGCTGGCGCGTTCAAGGACTGCACAAACCTTAAGGAAATCAATATCCCCTACGGTGTTACAACTATCGGGCCTCGTGCCTTTGAAAACTGCACATCTGTTTACATGGTTCTCCCCGATACCGTAACCACTATCGGAGACGGCGCTTTTGCGGGCTGTACCCAGTTTGACGGAACAATGAAACCTGCTGATATAACTCCTGTTTTCCCCGGAACAGAGGATTTTCTGCTTACTTGTCCTGTTGATAACAGAGATAATATAAGCACCAGATACGGCGAGCAGATTTCAGGCGAATTCCATGACGGTACAGATTTCTACGGCGAACTGGGCGACAACATATACGCCGCCGCTGACGGTGTGGTAATCGGCGTTGCTGACGACAAAACCGAAGATGGACACGGAATCCATGTAACCTTAAAGCACGAACACAACGGTCAGGAGCTTCAGACGTTTTATGCACATCTGAACGAAGCAATTGTCAAAGAGGGCGATATAGTCTCACAAGGCGATATTATCGGGTATATGGGCAGTACAGGCTGGTCAACAGGTCCTCATGTGCATTTTTCCTTATTTGCTGATGGCATAATTCTCAATCCTCACCTGTACCTTGAACCTATTACTCTTAAACCGCCTGTTTCAAATGAAAATACACTGTACGGATACGGTTATAAACAGCTTCAGGGAATAATCTACAGCGGTGAAAAAGGACAGGATATATCCGCCGCCGCTGACGGTACGGTAAGCATTGCAGAATATAAAAGCAACTACGGATTTTATGTAGTTATAGACCATGAAAACGGCTATCAGACCCTTTACTCACACCTTGACGAAATGAAAGTTGAGGTTGGCACTACCGTAACGGCAGGTCAAGTTATCGGTACAATGGGATATACAGGTCTTGCAGAAGATGTTCAGTTATATTTTGAGCTGAGCAGATACGGCAGACAGATTAATCCTATGGATTATATGATGAAGCAATAATTTAAAGGCGGTGAAAACCGCCTTTTTTATTGACATTTTTCATATTATGGAATATAATGTAAAGGCGAACTTTTTTACCGAAAGGAATTTACATAATATGATAAGCAATAACATTCTTGAAGTTATCGGACATACACCCCTTATCCGCCTCAACCGTATGGTTGACGAAGACAGCGCGGAAATCCTGGTAAAATTCGAGGGCCTTAACGTAGGCGGGTCTATCAAGACACGTACAGCCTACAATATGATTATCACAGCAGAAGAACAGGGCCTTATAAACAAGGACAGCATCATTGTAGAACCCACCAGCGGAAATCAGGGTATCGGACTTGCCCTTATCGGCGCGGTGAAGGGATATAAGACAGTTATTATCATGCCTGACTCCGTAAGCGAGGAAAGAAGAATGCTGGTGCGTCATTACGGCGCGGAGGTTGTGCTTGTTCACGACGCAGGCAATATCGGCGATTGTATTGACGAATGCTTACGCACTGCAGAGCGTATGAAAGCGGAAAACCCCAACGTATTTATCCCCCAGCAGTTTGAAAACCCCGCAAATCCCCTCGCCCACAAGCACCACACAGGCCTTGAAATCGTGGAGCAGGCAGGAAAGGAAATCCACGGCTTCTGCTCGGGTATTGGCACAGGCGGTACAATAAGCGGTATTGGCGAAACTCTGAAAGCCCTCTACCCTGCTATTGAAATATGGGCGGTTGAACCTCAGAATGCGGCAATCCTTGCAGGCGGTACAATCGGAACACATTTACAGATGGGTATCGGCGACGGAATTATCCCCGAAAACCTGAATCAGAATATTTACAGCGAGGTTTATATTGTAACCGATGAGGAAGCAATCGAAACCGCAAAGGATTTAGCACGTCTCGAAGGTATCATGTGCGGAATTTCCGCAGGTACGAACGTTGCGGCGGCGAAGAAGCTTGCAAAGAAGCTGGGTAAGGGTAAGACAGTTGTAACAGTTCTCCCCGACACAGCGGAAAGATATTTCTCCACACCCCTTTTTGAAGGCGAATAAGCGGCGAGCCGCCTGACCCGTTTCTGCCTTTTTAAAGCTTTTGTTTCGACAGAATGAGTGAAACGGCAGGAGCGAAAAACTGCCAATTACATTAATTAAAGGAAAATCAGAAATATAACGAGGAAATCATGAAAATTCATGCGCCCAAAATAACCCTGGCTACCCTTATGTGGCAGACTATTGTGATGTTTCCCGTAGTCGTTTTCAATCACCTGGGGCAAAATCTTATTATACAATATTACATAGGCATAGCGGTACTGCTTGCAGGCGAAATAACAGGTATCCTTATTGCTCGTAAAAAGAAACTTGCCTTTGCTCCTGAAATCGGTGCAGCGTCAGCTCATGTTTTATTTGCCTTGGCGGTTATATACGTTTATTGGTCTATGTCGGCGTCGTCTGAAACCTCCGGTTCGGGCGAAAACTATATGGCACTTGCTGTTTTTTATTCGCTTTTGCTTTTCTGGCTGCCCAATGCGGTAATCGCGGTTATTGTTTTTATTGTGAAATGTGTTTCCAAAAAGGAAAGGTTTATAAATGTCGACTACACCGATGAAGAAAGGATAAAGCCTCTTGAAATCTGGTTCGTAGTGCTTCATGCAGTATTTCTGGGTATATCTGTTTTCGAGGGCGCTCTTTATCTCTGGTCTGCGCCCGATATGCGTCTGACCGCAGCTGTTGTTATAATAAACCTTATTTTCTGCAGAAGAAAATATGTCGGGCATATTCTTGCGTTTATGGCTTCAATCGGTGTTGTGATAATAAACTGTATTGATATGCAGATAATTTACATAGAAGAACCCGAACACGCAGAATTGATTCTTATTGTAAATATTACAGCGGCGGCTGTTCTGGGAATATATAATCTTACGGCTTTTATAATAAAGCTTGTTAAAAACCGCAAATCAGCTTCAACCCTTGACAAACCCGTTTAAATATGATAATATACCATTAATAAAGCGTTGACGGGAACAAAGTAGCGTCTGCAGATCATTTCAGAGAGCCTGCGCATGGTGCGAGCAGGTATGTATGCGGAATGTCGAATTACCTCCCCGAGCGGCATTGGGAAATTACAGTAGCAATGCACGGGTACGCCCGTTAAAGCGTCCTTGAGGTCCTGTTTTGCAAATGAAACGGGATAAACTGAGGTGGTACAGCGGTAACACGCCCTCAGACTGTTATACAGTCTGAGGGCTTTTTGTTATATAAGGAGTTAATCATGATACGTGAAGCAACAGGCATGGATATCAGCAGATTGGCGGAGATTTACGAAGAATATCATCTGCTTAACTGCCGCACACGCCCCGATTTCTACGTTCCGCCCACCGAAGACAGCTTCTATTTCAACGACCTTTCCGAGCGTCTTCTGTACGGAGATGACGAAATAATTGTTTCCGAGGACGAGGAAAACGGAATAATAAACGGCTTCTGCGTTTTTGAAGCCTTTGTGCCCGAGGTTTCTCTCAGGAGAAAGAACGGACTCTGCAAAATAAAGCTTCTTGTAATCCGCAGAGGCTATGACGACAAGGGAATTGACGGAGAAATGATAGAATTTGTCCGCAATTACGCAGTGGAAAATGACTGCGGTTCGGTGGAGTTTTCCGTCTGGGCGGAAAGCGAAGCTTCCAGAATATGCGATAACAACGGCTTCCAGCCGAAAAGAATAAAAATGGAATTAAAACTAAAATAAAAGGAGAAAAATCATGACACTTTATGAAGAATTACAGCGCAGAGGCTTACTTGCCCAGCTCACAGACGAAAAGGAAATTTCCGAAATGATCAACGCGGGTAAGGCTACCTTCTACATCGGCTTTGACCCCACAGCAGACAGCTTGCACGTTGGTCACTTCATGGCACTCTGCCTTATGAAGAGACTCCAGATGGCAGGCAACAAGCCTATCGCTCTCGTTGGCGGCGGCACAGGTATGATCGGCGACCCTTCGGGCAAATCCGACATGAGAAAGATGCTTACAAAGGAAGATATCGACCACAACTGCGAATGCTTCAAAAAGCAGATGAGCAAATTCATCGACTTCTCCGACGGCAAGGCTATCATGGTTAACAACGCAGACTGGCTCTTAAAGCTTAACTACGTTGACGTACTCCGTGAAGTAGGCGCATGCTTCAGCGTAAACAAGATGCTGACCTTCGAATGCTACAAGCAGAGAATGGAGCGCGGTCTTACCTTCCTCGAATTCAACTACATGATCATGCAGAGCTACGACTTCTACATGTTATTCCAGAAGTACGGCTGTAATATGCAGTTCGGCGGCGACGACCAGTGGGCAAATATGCTGGGCGGTACCGAGCTTATCAGAAAGAAGCTGGGTAAGGACGCTCACGCTATGACAATCACCCTTCTCCTCAACTCCGAGGGCAAGAAGATGGGTAAAACAGAAAAGGGCGCTGTATGGCTCGACCCCGAAAAGACAAGTCCCTACGACTTCTTCCAGTACTGGAGAAATGTTGCTGACGCTGACGTTATCAAGTGCTTAAAGCTTCTCACATTCGTTCCGATTGAAGAAATCGAAGAAATGGAAAAGACAATGGAAGGCGCTCAGTTCAACAAGGCAAAGGAACTTCTCGCATTCGAGCTTACAAAGATGATCCATGGCGAAGAAGAAGCAAACAAGGCGCTCTCCGCAGCAAAGAGCCTCTTCGGCGGAAGCGGCGTTTCCGAAAATATGCCTACTGATGAAATCCCTGCTGACCTTTTCACTGACAACAAGATCGGTATTCTCGATTTACTTGTTGCTGCAAAGCTTGCACCCTCCAAGAGAGAAGCAAGACAGCTTATCAGCGGCGGCGGTATCTTAGTAAATGATGTGAAGATTGCCGACCCCAACGAGCAGATTGACTTCGCAGAAGGCTCTGTTATCGTAAAGAAGGGCAAGAAGGTTATCCATAAGGTTGTCAAGGCGTGAGCCGTCAGCGGAAAAACTGGATTGACGCCATAAAAGGTATAGGAATTATCCTCGTTGTTATAGGACATGTTTTTGAAAATCAGTTCGCCTACGACTGGATATATTCCTTCCATATGCCGCTGTTCTTCTTTGCGGCAGGCGTCACCTTCAGCGAAAAACCGGTTTTCGCAACTATAAAAAGACGTATTTTTACAGTTCTTGTGCCGTATCTGTTTTTCGGGATACTGACCGCCTTATACGGCTGTCTTATAGAATCCCGTTTCCGCGGAACATCGTCATCAATCCCTGACGCGCTCCTCGGACTTGTCTTCGGACAGTACGACACGCTGTACTTCAATGTTCCCCTCTGGTTTCTCACCTGCTTCTTTGTTGTTACGGTTTTCTATAACCTCCTTTGCCGTCTGGGCAGAAAACAGACCGCATGGACAGTTTCGGGAATCATGATGATAATTCAGCTTCTCGTGCCCATGCCTCAGCTTCCCTGGGGTCTGGACAGAGCGTTCATCTATATGTTCTTTATGGCGCTGGGCCATATTTTTGCCGACTCAGGCGCGGACATCACTGCCTCAAAGCTCAGGATATGGCAGAAAGCGGCAGTCTTTGCCGTAACACTGGGTGTTAATTTCACACTGGTATACTTCGGACTTATCCGCGGTATATTCCTGTATATATCCGCAGTTTTCGGTATCGCTGCCTGTGTGGCGTTGTCCATGACGGCGGAAAAATGCAGACCGCTTTGCTATCTTGGCGGCACTACTATCGTAATTCTCTGTGTGCATGGTCCCGTTTACCGTGCAATTACAAAAGTTATGAGTATGGTGCTGGCTCAGGACACTGACACCCTCAGAAGCAATATCCTCTGGTCGCTGGTTATTTCGGCAACGGCAATTCTGGTATGTGTTGCAGGTCATGAAATCCTCAGGCGGATATTACCGCAGGTTCTGGGAATCAGCAGAAAGAAAGGGACTGTCTGAAGCTGAAAAAAGTGCTGACATAATCACATAAAAACCGGCGCGCCCCTTACAGGAAGTCGGAGGCCAAGCGGT
>JAZSFL010000025.1:0-56628 GCA_045532185.1 Ruminiclostridium sp. | reverse complement strand
AGCTCCATAATAAAAATCTCTGCTACGAAATAGTTGAAAAACAAACGGCGGTAAATCGTAAAACGTTTTCCCCCCGTTAATTTTTATGGCTATGCGGGAAATGCCCGAAGCGGCACGCTTCAGAATTTTGCAAATTCCTGCGACCAGTAGTAGTATGTATCATCACCGATTTCAAGTACGGATAAACCGAAACCAACACATTCAAAATCAGGATGCAGGATATTCTCACGATGGGATTCAGAATTCATCCAGGCTTCAAATACTTCTTCGGGAGTTTCGAACATATTTCTTCCGTAGGCTATGTTTTCACCTACAATCCGATAGCTTATGCCTTTATCGACAAATGCTGTGTGGAAGCCTCTTCCGTCTTTCCTTGTATGAGAGTAATAGGAAGAAAGCTCATATGCACGCAGAGTTGCAACCTCGTGAACTCGTGCAGAATACCACAGCTTGTTAAGCCCCGCCTTTTCTCTTTCCTTGTTTACAAGATTGAGCATTGTTATATAAATTTCATCATCATCTGAAATTATACCGCCGCCGATGTTCGTAAACGGCGTTTTTGATGTACCACTGGTTTTTGGGGTAGTTCTGGCAGTGGTTGTAGTCTTTTTCTTGGTTGTTTCCGCTCTGGTGGTGGTTATTGTCGAAGCCGGTGTGGAAACAGATATTTTTGTGGTGGTTGCCTTTGTTGTAGTCGCTTTCGTTGTAGTTGTAGTTTTTGCAGTTGTTGTAGTGCTCGTGGTGTTTTCTGTCTCTGAAGATGATACCATAGCAGTTGTAGCTTCTGAGGTAGTTGTTACAGGGTCGGCAGATGTTTCGGAAACAGGCAACGTTGTAGCAGTGGTATCAATCAGCAGTATGCCGCCTGCGCCTGAGGTTTCTTCTCTGCTTTCTGTTGTACTTCTTTCAAAAACAGGCGGGGTTGTGGTTAAAATTACTGTTTCTGTATCAAAAAGACGCTCGTACAGATATTCCTCATCTAAAATTTTTTCAGGAATTTCATCTTCATTTGTCCCCGAAACCACAGTTGCACCGTCTAATATATCAGAGAACACAACGGGAATATGCTCCTGCCTGTTTGCAAGATTGGCAGTAACAAGGATTGTGGCGGCAATTACGCAGGTCGCCAGACCTATGGAGTAGTTGCGCAGAGTCTTTTTCTGACGTCTCGTCCTGTTTCCCATTATGTTCACCTCTTTTCGCAGAAATAACAGTTTTAATTATATCATTTCTCGTGAAAAAAGTCAACAAATGCCCCTTTTTTACAACTTTTACCATTTTATTATTAAGAAAATATAAGTTGTGCCGATAAAACATACGAAAGGACTGATTTTATGAAAAAATTGTTATCTTTTATTTCATTAATGGTGGTTGTTCTCAGCGCTTCCGCTTGTGCTGAGGGGCAGAACTCTTCTGCAAATATTGATACTGCTACATCTGCCGCAACAGATGTTCCTGAAACTACGGCAGAGCTTACTGTTACTCACACAATAGATCCTTCTGAGACAACAAGCGCCGCTTATACAACAAGTGACGGCATTGTATTTCAGACTACCGAAGGTTATACCGAGCCTGCAAATCCGCTGACAACCTCTTCCACTACAAAAAGTCCGGTTATAAGTGATGAAACGGGCATGTATGTACCCGGCTATGACCCGGGTATGCCTGAGGCGTGGATTGATATTCAGACAAGAGAAATTTACAGCGATACAAAGGAAATCAAAATTACTGTAAACTGCTCTCAGGAAAGCACATTGGGCGGCAGATTCAACCTTGAAAGAAAGACCGAAAACGGCTGGGTGTCGGAATTTTCCTGCAACGTTGATTGCCTTGGCGTTATAACTCCGGATGACCCGTTTTTGCTTACGCTCACTCCCGAAACACTTATTGCAGGAAATGACTATCGTATTTCAACTGAAGTAAACGGTAAGGAAATCGAAACCTTCTTCGTTGTAGGTCAGCGTACCCCTGCTCTTAAAAAAGAGGATATTTCTGTTTATCTGAGCGGCACAGACTGGCTCACAGCAGGTAATCTCAAGAACCTCACCATAAACTATACCTATGTAGGCAACGCTGATTATGCGGAATATGGCTTCGGGTGTGAATACACCCTTGAAAAGCGTGACAGCACAACCGGCGAATGGGAGGTTGTGCCTTTCTCGGAAAATGCAGGCTTTATCGAGCTTGGCTATTTAATCGGTACAGACAGTCCCAACCAGTCTACAACCGTTTATCTGAACAACGATTTTTACGCCACACCTCTTACCGCCGGCACTTACAGAATCGTAAAGCCTGTGGAGAATTTCACCTACACTCTCCTTTTCAGAATCAACGAAAAGTACAACTATGAGCCTGAGCCTGCTGAAAACGATATACGTGTTTATATCGAAGAGGAGGAAATGGGTATAGCCATAACTCCCGATACAAACAGCATTACTATTGCTGTTGAGTATATCGGGAACGATGATTTTGTATCCTATGATTTTGGCAGACCCGAAGGCCTTGAAAAATACGAAAACGGCAAATGGAGAGAAATTCCCTACGCTGACGAGGTTGCGTGGACAGACGACGCACTTATAGTAAGCCCGAACTACCGCAAACAGACCGATTCCGTGTCGTTCAGCCAGTTTGCAGAGCCGCTTACAACGGGTAAATACCGTGTAAAGAAGACAATTTCAGGAACCAAGGATTTCTATGCAGAATTTGAGGTTGTGAAGAAAGCTCCCTTCAGAACGGAAATCACCAATGACGGCGGAATTACAACCGATTCAAGACTTATCAAATTTGATATTGAATATACAGGCGATGAAAAGGATTTTGAATACGAATTTCCGTTAAATGACAGAAGTCAGTACATTCAGAAATATGAAAACGGAAAATGGCAGACAATCCCTCTTAATGAAGAAGAATGCTACGAAGAAGGAAGTTTGATTATTTCGCCCGAAAATAAGAAAATCAGTATAAGATATAATACGGATTTCCTGTCAGAAAAACTGAAGGAGGGAAAATACCGCATTATTCAGAGTTGCAGTCAGGGATTCAATATCGAAATTGAATTTGATGTGAAGAATGCCGACCTTTTTAAAGTAGGATTTGCCGATGGTGTTCAGATGGAAATCACTACTGATTCCGACTGGATTGACCTGGAGATTACCTACAACGGCAACGAAGAAGAGTTCGAGTACGAATTCAATATGGCAAGCTATTATATTGAAAAGCTTGAAAATGACGGCAAATGGACGAGATACTATTTCCGTGACGATATTGCTTTCTGCGACGGCATTGACCTGATTTTACCCGACCAGCGTTCATTTACACGCAGAGTAGAACTGGGTAACAGCTACACAACAGAAATAACTCCCGGCATTTACAGGGCGGTTATCTGCTCATATCAGGGTGTTGACGCTGTGTTTGAATTTGTGGTTGTTGAAGCCTTTGACGGTCATGAAAAATTCGATGACCTGAAAATCACTCTTGCTAACGATACTATTGAAGAAAAAACCAGGTTCAAAACCCTTGTTGTACATTACGAATACACAGGCAATGACCCCGGAGCGGATTTCTGGATTTACAATGATTTTGAAGTTCAGAAGCTGGATGAAGACGGCAGATGGCAGAACTACCCTTTCAGTAAACAAATAAAGTTCAGCGAAGATGTCATCAGATTGGACGCAAAGAACACAAAGGGAAGCGAAACCCTGAAGCTGAACGACGAATACTTCAAGAATCCTCTTACCGCAGGCAAATACAGAATTGTAAAACCAATGTGCGACTGCACAAATAAATACATTGAATTTCAGGTTACAGGTATAGGCACTCCTCAGGGCAGCGGCATTATTACCCTTACCATAAACGAGATTACCGAAGATTCCTTCGTTTGTTCCCTTCCCTGGCCCTATCCTGCGGTTTATACCGTAGAAATTACCGATACAGATCTGCTTGATGAATATTGTGTGGGTGATACAATCGAAGTTGACTACGGCAATATGTATCAGCAGAGCGATTGGGACTATCTTATCGTTGACGCAAAGATACGTCAGAGCAATTTTCAGATTCAGGAAGACATGGACTATAAACCTGTGATTTATCTTTATCCCGAAGAAAAGACAGAGGTTTCCGTCAAACTTGACTACAACGGAGAGCTTACTGTTACTTATCCTGAATACGGCGACGGCTGGAATGTTACCGCAATGCCCGACGGTACTCTTTACGACGAAAACGGGAACGAGTATTCATACCTTTTCTGGGAGGGAAAGAGCAATGTCCGGTACGATTTCAGCAAGGGCTTCTGTGTAAGAGGCGAAGACACCGTTGAATTCCTGCGCTGGGCACTTTCCACCCTCGGTCTTACTCCCCGCGAATACAATGAATTTATCGTATTCTGGCTTCCTTTCATGAAAGACAATGAATACAATATCATTTCATTCCAGTATGACTGCTATACCGATAATGCGGTGCTCTCCGTAACACCTGAACCCGATACGGTTTTAAGAGTGTTTATGGCGTTCTATCCCAGCGATGCACCTGTTGATATCCCTGAACAGGAACTGACAACTACCGAAAGAAACGGCTTTACAGTAGTTGAATGGGGCGGCTCCAAGGTGAACCACCTTGGGTAATTCCTGCCTTTTCAAATCCTGCAATTCACCAAACCATGTAAAACGACAGGAGCCAGAAAAAAGACGCTCCCCTCACAGAAAAAAGTTGATAATTTTTGTTATAACAGCGATTTTGCTCTGTTTTCTGCTCTTCCCTGTCAGGATTGTTTATCGTGACGGCGGAACTGTTCACTACAAGGCGGTTATGTATGATGTTACAAAATATCATATAGGCGTGGGTCAATACACAGCAGGCTGGAATGTAAAAATCTTCGGTATTGAAATTTATGAGAACCGATATGTCTTGAATGAATCATAAAAAAATACTCTGTGGCTATACTAATCACAGAGTATTTTATTTTTCGGAGGAAATATGACCGATATATTTGTTACGGGAAGCAAAAAAGACACAGAACTGGAAAATCTAATAAAAAACAGACTTTCACAAAGCTATACCATCACTTACATCAGCCGCAGCAGCTTCGCTAAATCGGGAAGCGGATACAACCTTACTGTTTTCGATTCGGAGAAACCGGAAATAAATGTAAACGGCGGAATTTTACTTATGAAAGAGGATGGTGCTGTTCCCGAAAAGCTTCCACCTTTTATAACAGCAATTATAAATGCCGATAACGAGACTCAGGTGAAAGCAATTCAGAAAATGAAAATACGCTCCCTTACCTGCGGATTGGGACCAACCTCCACTATCTCATTTTCCAGCGAAACAGAAGACTCACTTACTGTTTCTCTTAACCGGGGTATCACCGCACTATCAGGAAAAACAATTGAACCGCTGGAGATTCCCCTAAAAAAAGAAAATTACAGCAAATACTCCCTTATGAGCTTTGCAGCTCTGAGATTGCTTTTGGATGATTTCGATTCGGAACTGGGGAAGCTTATGTGAGTGACTTCTCAATTACCGTATAACATTACATTGCAAAGCGTTTATATTTTTATTTTTCAAATTCTTTCTTCAGCTTTTCAAGCGCCTTCTTCTCAATCCGTGAAACATAAGAACGGGAAATATCAAGCAGCTTTGCAACTTCCCTTTGTGCAAGAGGTCTTGAAACTGTACCATCAGAACAGATAAGCCCGTAACGTTTGGAAATAATCAGCCTTTCCCTGTCATCCAGTACCGTATTTATCAGCGAATATAGTTTTTCCATATTAATCCTCAGGTCCACTTCATCATCAACGCATACGCTGTCCTTGAAAATGTCTGCGATAGTGAGCTCATTACCGTTTTTATCCGTATCAATAGGCTCATTCATATACACCTCACTACTCTTATGCTTGTTTTTCCTGAAATACATCTTTATCTGATTTCGTATACAGGTGCTGGCATAGGTGGAAAAGCTTATGGCTTTTTCGGGATCAAAGGTCTCAGCCGCACGGATTAGTCCTATTGTGCCGATTGAAATAAGGTCCTCCTGCTCCTTTGAATCGCCGTAATGCTTGTTCACAATAAATACGACGAGTCTCAGATTATGCTCAATAAGCTCATTCCGTGCCTTCGGGTCACCCTTTGCAATACGCTCAATACACTCCTGTTCTTCTTTTTTAGTAAACTGCTTCGGAAAAAATCCACCCTCAAGGTGCAATGCGAAAAACAATAAATTCTGAAGTGCTGTTTCAAATAATTCGCCGAACATATCCCGTTCCCCCATTTTCATTATTACGATTTACTATATGAAACAGGGCTTGAACAGTATTACTGACGTAAAGTAAAAACTGCATGGCAGACTCTTGCAAAACAGCTAACCCCGCAGTCGATATGACTGCGGGGTTTAAAGCTTATTTATTGTTCACACGTTATATTGTGAAACGGATAATTTTATAACTTACTTTCTTAAGCCGGAAGCCTTGTAAGTTGTGTGGAGTAATTCGTGAGCCTTGTGGCCGCCGATTTCGCCGAGGAATTCAGCGTATACTCTCTTTACATCTTCACTTTCGTGAGACTTTCTTACTGTGTTCTTAGCATCGAGGTTGTAGAGAGCCTTTGCACGTTCTGCACGGATATCTGTGAAGTTACGTACGTCAGCAGGAACAATGATCTGCCCGCCGCCGTTTACGCAACCACCGGGACAAGCCATGATTTCGATGAAGTGAACATCAACTTCGCCGGCCTTAACCTTTTCAAGGAGAGCCTTAGCGTTTGCAAGACCGGAAACAACAGCAACCTTTACTGTTACGCCGCCTGCAGTGTATTCAGCAAACTTAACGCCTTCAACACCACGAACTTCAGCAAATTCGATGGGGCTGTCGTTCTTTTCGCCTGTAAGCTTCCAAACTGCTGTTCTGAGAGCAGCTTCCATAACACCGCCTGTTGCGCCGAAGATAACAGCTGCACCTGTACCGCTACCGAAGGGGCTTTCAAACTGAGCATCTTCGAGTTCAGCAAAACGGATACCAGCCTTGTCAATCATCTTGGCAAGTTCACGTGTTGTGATGGAAATATCTACGTCAGCAACGCCTGCAGCTGCCTGATCGTCTCTGCCGATTTCAAACTTCTTAGCTGTACAAGGCATTACAGATACGCTTACAATGTTCTTGGGGTCGATACCGTTCTTTTCAGCCCAGTATGTCTTGAGCATTGCACCTGTCATCTGCTGAGGAGACTTGCAGGAAGAGAGGTTAGGAATAAATTCAGGCTGATATGCTTCACAGTAACGGATCCAGCCGGGTGAGCAGGATGTAATCATAGGAAGCGCGCCGCCCTTTGTGATTCTTTCAAGAAGCTCGTTGGATTCTTCGAGAATTGTAAGGTCTGCACCGAAGTTTGTATCAAATACGTGTGCAAAACCGAGCTTGAAGAGAGCTGCTGCAAGCTTGCCCTGAACGTCTGTACCCATGGGGAAACCGAAAGCTTCACCGAGGGATGCACGAACTGCGGGAGCTGTCTGAACAACAACTGTCTTTGTAGAATCAGCAAGAGCTGCCCATACCTTATCTGTATCATCCTTTTCGCCGAGAGCGCCTGTAGGACATACAGCAATACACTGACCGCAGGATACACAAGCTGTATCTGCAAGGTCCATGTCAAATGCACAAGCAATTTCTGTTGCGAAACCACGGTTGTTTGCACCGATTACGCCGACACCCTGTGTCTTTTCACAAGCAGCTACACAACGACGGCAGTTGATGCACTTGTTGTTGTCTCTGTACATGTGAGCAGCACTTGTATCGATTTCGTATTCGTTCTTTGCACCGTCAAATAAGTTTTCGTCATCTACACCGAGTTCACGGCAGAGAGTCTGGAGTTCGCAGTTACCGCTTCTGTCGCAGGAGAGACACTTCTTATTGTGGTTGGATAAAAGAAGCTGTAATGTTGTCTTTCTGCTTTCGAGAACAGCGGGAGAATGTGTGAGGATGTTCTTACCCTCGTCAAACTTTGAAATAGGATATACACAAGACGCAACTAAGCTTCTGGCACCTGTCATTTCAACAACGCAGATACGGCATGCGCCGATAGCGTTGATTTCCTTGAGCCAGCATAATGTAGGAATTCTGATTCCGTTCATACGACAGGCTTCAAGTATGGTTGTACCCTCTTCAACAGCATAGTCAACGCCGTTAATTTTAATATTAACCATAGTTAAATAATTCCTTTCTGTTTCTTGCTATTAACCCTTGATAATAGCGCCGAATTTACACTTGCTCATACAAGCACCGCACTTGATACACTTAGCAGTATCAATAACGTGGGGTTCCTTGACTGTACCGCTGATTGCACCAACGGGACATACTCTTGCACAAGCTGTACAACCCTTACACTTATCAGCAATTATTGTGTACTGTAAGAGGTCTGTACATACGCCTGCGGGACACTTCTTGTCCTGTACGTGAGCGATATATTCGTCCTTGAAGTAACGTAATGTGGAAAGAACAGGGTTAGGAGCTGTCTGACCAAGACCACAGAGAGAGTTGTTCTTGATGTAGTAGCAAAGCTTTTCAAGCTTGTCAATATCTTCCAGAGTAGCGTTACCCGAAGTAATCTTTTCAAGCATTTCGTAAAGACGCTTTGTGCCGATACGGCAGGGTGTGCACTTACCGCAGGATTCATCAACTGTGAATTCAAGGAAGAACTTAGCAATAACTACCATACAGTTGTCTTCGTCCATTACGATAAGACCGCCGGAACCCATCATGGAGCCGATAGCGATAAGGTTATCGTAGTCAATCGGGATATCAAGGTGTTCAGCAGGAATACAACCACCGGAAGGACCACCTGTCTGTGCAGCCTTGAACTGCTTACCGTTAGGAATACCACCGCCGATTTCGTATACAACTTCACGGAGTGTTGTACCCATAGGTACTTCAACAAGACCTGTGTTGTTGATCTTACCGCCGAGAGCGAATACCTTTGTACCCTTGGACTTTTCTGTACCCATGGATGTGAACCAGTCAGCGCCCTTTAAGATAATCTGGGGAATATTTGCATATGTTTCAACGTTGTTGGGAACAGTAGGCTTGCCGTTGAGACCCTTTTCTGCAGGGAAAGGAGGACGAGGACGGGGTTCGCCTCTGTTACCTTCAATGGAAGCCATAAGAGCTGTTTCTTCGCCGCATACGAATGCGCCAGCGCCAAGACGGATGTCAAGGTCGAAGTCGAAACCGCTGTCGAAAATGTTCTTGCCGAGAAGACCTACTTCTCTTGCCTGATCAATAGCGATCTGGAGACGGTTTACAGCAATAGGATATTCAGCACGTACGTAAACATAACCCTGTGTAGCACCGATAGCGTAGCCAGCGATAGCCATAGCTTCGATTAATACGTGGGGGTCGCCTTCGAGAACGGAACGGTCCATGAAAGCACCGGGGTCACCTTCGTCGGCGTTACAGCATACATACTTCTGATCAGCGTCCTTAACAAGATCCTTGGCAAGCTGCCACTTTCTGCCTGTGGGGAAGCCGCCGCCGCCGCGTCCGCGGAGACCGGAATCAAGAATTACCTTGACAACGTCATCGGGAGTCATTTCCTTAAGAACCTTGTAGAGAGCCTGATAGCCGTCTACTGCAATATATTCTTCGATATTTTCAGGGTTGATAACACCACAGTTTCTTAATGCTACACGCTTCTGCTTCTTGTAGACGTTTGTTTTGTTAAGAGACTTGATCTGGTCAGCAACAACTGTCTCATCATATACAAGACGTGTTACTACACGACCCTTGAGAAGGTGTTCTTCAACGATTTCGGGGACATCATCAATTTTAACCATTGAATAGAATGTTCCCTCGGGGTATACAATCATGATGGGGCCGAGTGCGCAAAGGCCGAAGCAACCTGTTCTTACAACCTTTACTTCATCAGCCAGACCGTTCTTCTTGATTTCTTCTTCAAGCTTATCAGCAATTTTCATGCTGCCTGAGGAAGTACAGCCTGTACCACCGCAAATTAAAACTTGTGAACGATACATATTAGATTTTTCCTTTCAATTTTACTTTAATTCTGTACTGATGGTGTACTTGGCAACTACGTCACCGCCGATAAGGTGCTGTTCAATTACTTCAGCAGCCTTTTCAGCTGTCATCCTGATATATGTAACCTTTTCCTTACCGGGTTCGATTACTTCAACGATAGGCTCGTACTGGCAGAGACCGATACAACCTGTCTGTGTTACCATAACATCCTTAAGACCCTTTTCCTGGATACCGTCAGAGAAAGCTGTGAGAACAGGTCTTGCACCGGCTGCGATACCGCAGGTAGCCATACCTACAACAACTCTTACAGTAGCGTCTTCTGCTCTGAGGTTTACCTGGCTCTGCATCTTGTTGCGGATTGCCATTAATTCTTCAAGAGTTTTCATAAATAATTACATTCCTTTCATGAATGATTCAATAGGACTTGCCGCCGTTTATTTCGTCGGCATTCTCATTGAGATAGGATTTGATGTATTCAGAAACTTCAGGAGTATTGAACGGAACACCGCCCAGTATTTCCCTGAACTGCCTTGTGTCAAGTGTAAAGCTCTTACCATCGGCTGTATATTTATAAAGGAAATCAATATCGCAGTTGAGTGTCACCAGCGTATGGATTGTAAATGTCATATCACCCAGCGGCATTCTGTCGATATGTGAAAGTCCGAAAACAGCCTTTACCTGTGTTCCGACACCCACTTCGGAAGTTATTTCAAAGCTTCCGCCTGTATTTTCGGCAGCCTGCTTGAAAAAAGGAACTCCCAGACCGATTTTACGGGTCTTTCTTGTTGTATAGAAGGGGTCGGTAACTATTTTCACCTGTTCTTCCGTCATACCGCAGCCGTTGTCATTGATACACACGGTCAGGGTATCGGAAGCACTGTCGATATCGACAGTAATTTCGGTAAGAGTTGCACCGGCAGAAATTGAATTCTGTGCAACATCAAGAATATTAAGAGATATTTCAGTCAGCATACTTAGCTAATATGTCGTCGATATCGTTTACTACAAGCTTACCGTAAACGTCATCATTGATTGTGATTACGGGAGCAAGGCCGCAGGCACCGATACAACGACAGGGTTCAAGAGAGAACTTTCCGTCAGGTGTGCATTCGCCTTCAGCGATACCAAGCTTTTCCATGAGCTTCTTCTGAATGTCGCCGGAGCCCTTTACATAGCAGGCTGTACCAAGACAGACAGAAATCTTGTACTTACCCTTGGGGTTAAGTGAGAACTGTGAATAGAAAGTCGCTACGCCATAGATTTTTTCCATGGGAATGCCTGTCTGGTCAGAAATCATGGACTGAACCTCGATAGGAAGATAGCCGTAGATGTCCTGTGCCTTCTGAAGAATAGGCATAAGAGCGCCATTCTGGTCTTTGTGCTCGTTAATCATACTGCGAAGAGCCTGTTCCTGCTCGGCAGTACCATTAAAAGGCACTGTTGTTTTTTTTGTGGAACCCATTAATAGAACCTCCTTATGATTGAACCGCCGGATGTACAATTATTACACGCGCGGTATATAAGTTAATTATATCACAATCATTAATAAAATGCTACCCGTGATATCGTACTAAAATATTGTCTTTTTTTTGTCAATTTTCAACAAAATAAACAGACGCATGTTTTTTATGCCCTTTTTTATGTTAATTATTACTAACATTTCAAAGGTTTTCCCATTTAGCTGTTTTGCACAAAAAACAGCCCGTTTTTTCAGCTTTACAGATTTTTCAGCTTATGGTATAATTATGTTATCTGTAAAAGACAAACCAATGTTTTGCCGAAAGGATGATTTTATGACTATCAAGGATATCAGCGAAATTCTTCACGCACAGGTTTTATGCTGCGAAGAAAACACTTCACACGAGGTTCAGACCGCCTGCGGCTCGGATATGATGAGCGATGTGCTGGCTTATGTCAAGAACCAGTCTGTGCTGCTCACAGGTCTCTGCAACCCTCAGGTTGTCAGAACAGCTGAAATGATGGATATAATCTGCATTGTCTTCGTCCGCGGAAAGATGCCCGACGAAGCTATGCTTGAACTTGCAAAGGAAAGAGGTATTCCCCTGCTTTCCACAAAACACCGTATGTTCAATGCCTGCGGTCTTCTTTATGAAGGCGGACTCCGCGGAGGTGACCTGAAATGAGTGATTCAATCAAGCTTACATATCAGGTTTCCGACGATGACTTCACAAGAGCAGGTGAAGCTTCCAGCAATGTAAAAAGCAAGCTCAAGATGATGAATGTCCCCCCCGACGCCATCAGAAAAGTTGCAATTTCCATGTATGAAGGCGAAATCAACATGGTTATCCACGCAAACGGCGGAACCATCACAGTAGAAATCAGTAAGGACTGTATAACCATGATACTTGCCGACAAAGGCCCCGGTATCAAGAATATCGAACAGGCTATGCAGGCAGGTTTCTCAACCGCTCCCGACAATATCCGTACCCTGGGCTTCGGCGCAGGTATGGGTCTTCCCAACATGAAAAAATACAGTGACGAAATGGATATCCAGACCGAAATCGGTGTGGGTACTACCGTCACGATGAAAGTATATATACAATAACTTCAACGGAGGTGGATTACAATGGAAGAATTTTACCATTCGGTTCATCTTGACAGTTCATTATGCAAGGGTTGTATCAACTGCATCAAGCGTTGCCCTACTCAGGCTATTCGTGTGCATAACGGAAAAGCCGTTATCAAAAAGGAATTCTGCATTGACTGCGGCGAATGTATAAGAATCTGTCCGCATCATGCAAAGCAAGCCACTTATGACAGTCTTGATGTCCTGAAAAATTACGAATATACAGTAGCACTTCCCGCGCCCTCCCTTTACGGTCAGTTCAACAATATTGATGACGCCAATATAATTCTGAGAGCCCTGATAAAAATGGGATTTGACGATGTTTACGAAGTCAGCGCCGCTGCGGAAATGGTTTCCGAAATGTCAAGGCGGTATATTGCGGAACACGCTGAGGACAAGCCTTTTATCAGCACTGCCTGTCCTACGGTTGTAAGACTTATAAGGGTGCGTTTCCCGAATCTTATCCCTCACCTTTTTCCCTTTAATGCACCTGTTGATATTGCTGCGACAATCGCAAGAAACAGAGCTATGGAAAAAACGGGGCTTCCGTCCGAAAAAATCGGTATTATCTTCATCTCTCCCTGTCCTGCAAAGGTTGCTGCGTACAAGGATGTAATCGGCAATGACAAATCAGATGTTGACGCAGTGGTTGCCATAAAGGATGTATATCCGAAGCTTCTTCCCCATATGAGCTATGACGATCTTGAGGTCGACCACGTACGTTCAGGAAGAATCGGCGTAGGCTGGGGCAACAGCGGCGGTGAAGCAGGCGGTCTCCTTACCGACAGCTATCTTGCTGCAGACGGAATCGAAAATGTAATCAGGGTTCTTGAGGACCTTGAGGACCAGAAATTCACCGACCTGGACTTTATCGAACTTGACGCCTGCAGCGGCGGTTGCGTGGGCGGTGTTCTTACAGTGGAAAATCCCTATGTGGCTCAGGCTAAGCTGAAAAAGCTGTGCAAATATCTTCCCGTGGCACGGAACCATATGAACGGCAAGTATCTGGACAACGCGTTTTTCCAGAAGCCCATTGAATTCAAGCCCGTATTCAAACTTGGCAAAACCTTTGCGGAAAGCTTCGATAAAATGCAGCAGGTTGAAGACCTGTGCCATCAGCTTCCCGGTCTTGACTGCGGCTCCTGCGGCGCTCCCACCTGCAAGACTCTTGCAGAGGACATTGTAAGGGGCGAGGCTTCCGAAAAGGACTGCGTATTTGTTCTCAGAAAATATTTCAGTGCAATCTCTGACGACATGGATGACGACGATTGATTACAGAAAGGATAATACATATGAAAATCAGCGAACTTACTGCTAAAAATATGTTTACACTCGTAAACGACGGAGGAAACGGCGAAACCGAAATAACCAAGCCCTTTGCCTGCGACCTTTTAAGCTTTGCCATGAGCAAGGCAAGCAACGGTTGTGCGTGGTTTACTGTTATGGGCAATGTGAACACTATTGCCGTATCTGTTCTTACAGAATGCGCCTGCATAATCCTCTGTGAGGGTGCAGAACTTGACGAAGCAGCCCTTGAAAAAGCAAAACAGCAGAATGTTACTGTATATTCTGTTGATATGCCTATCTTTGATGCCGCCCTCATGCTGCATAAGGAGCTGTAATGAAACTCAGCTATGACCTGCATATTCATTCCTGCTTGTCCCCCTGCGGAGACAACGATATGCTCCCTTCAAACATTGTGGGAATGGCAGCGCTCAAAGGTCTTGATGTAATTGCCGTAACAGACCACTGCTCCTGTCTCAACTGCCCTGCTGTGGCAAAGCTGGCAGAGGCATACGGTGTTACAGCTCTTTTTGGAATGGAGCTTACCACCGAGGAAGAAGTCCACGTACTTTGTCTTTTCGATGAGCTTGAAAAGGCAATGGATTTCGGCAGCTACGTGCGGACTCAGTATCTGGATATTCAGAATGTTCCCGAAATTTTCGGCGAGCAGCTTATTGTTGACGAAGATGATAATGTCATCGGAAAGGAAGATACTCTCCTTATAAACGCAACATTGATAGGCTTTGAATTTGTTCATGGACTGACAGAAAAATACGGTGGAATAATGATTCCGGCTCATGTTGAAAAAAAGGCAAACAGCCTGCTTGCAAACCTGGGTGCCGTACCCGAGGAAAGCCGCTTCACCTGCTTTGAAATGAAGCATATCGGCTACCGCGATGAAATCTGCGAAAAGCACCCCTATTTCAGCAATTGCAGAATGATTACAAATTCCGATGCGCACTATCTTGAATATATAAACGAGCCTGTCAACTTCATCGAGGCTGATGAAAAATCAGCTCAGGCAGTATTGCGTGCGCTTAAAAACAATATATAATTAGGAAGGTATTTTCTTAAATGGATTGGTTCAACAAAGCCTGTTTTTATCACATCTATCCCTTAGGCTACTGCGGACAGCTTCAGCCTAACGACTATGCAAGCGAACCCACAAGAAAAATCAAGGACGTTATAAAGCAGATTCCACAGATTAAAGCTATGGGCTTCAATGCTGTCTATTTCGGACCTGTTTTCGAGTCCGTAAAGCACGGCTATGACACTGTGGATTACAGAGTCATAGACCGCAGACTGGGAACAAATGCGGACTTCAAAGAGGTCTGTGACGCGCTTCACGAAAACGGCATAAAGGTTGTGGTTGACGGTGTTTTCAATCACGTAGGCCGCGATTTCTGGGCATTCAGGGATGTACGCGAAAAACACTGGGACAGCCAGTACAAGGACTGGTTTCACCTGAGAGACGGCAACTCCCATTACAATGACGGCTTCTACTATGAGGGCTGGGAGGGGCATTACGACCTTGTAAAGCTGAATCTTTACAATGCCGATGTAAGAAATCACCTTAAAGACTGCATTTCCGGCTGGATAAAGGAGTTTGGCATTGACGGTCTCAGACTTGATGTTGCGTACTGTCTTGATGAAAACTTCTTAAAGGAACTCCGCCGCCACTGTAAGGGCATTAGCGAAGAGTTCTGGCTCATGGGCGAGACTCTCCACGGAGACTACAACAAATGGGCAAACCCCGAAATGCTGGACAGTGTTACAAACTACGAATGCTATAAGGGGCTTTACTCCAGCTTCAATGACATGAATATGTTTGAGATTGCCTACTCGCTGAACAGGCAGTTCGGCAGCGAAAACTGGTGTATTTACAGAGGTAAGCACCTTTACAGTTTCCTTGACAATCACGATGTCAGCCGAATTGCCACAATACTCAAAAACAAGGAGCATCTGAAGCCTGCTTATGCCCTTCTCTTTACAATGCCCGGTATACCTGCTGTATACTACGGCAGTGAATACGGATGGGAAGCGGATAAAAAGGATGGCGACGACGGCTTGCGGGTTCCCTATACCGAACAGGAAAACACCGGACTTACCGATTTAATCTCGAAACTTGCAAAATTCCACACAGAAAGCAAGGCACTCTGCTACGGTTCATACCGTCAGCTTCAGTTACAGAACCACAACTACGCATTTGCAAGAGAATGTGACGGAGAAACCGTTGTGGCAATGATCAATGCAGGCGCAGACTGCACCTTTAATGTAAATACAGGCGGAATGTTCGAGGACATTCTCACAGGAGAGCAGTTCGACCTGTCACAGGGTGTTCCCGTAAGCGCGAATAATGCGAGAGTATTCAGAAAATTATAAGAAAATCCTGCAAAGCGATGCTTTGCAGGATTTTTTAATAACTAAGATTATAACTATATTTTTCGAGTTCCGAAACAAGCCCCATAAGGTTCTGTTCCTGTTCATTGAAATCGGTTGCATACACCTTTTTGGCTGCCTGAAAAGTAAACTTCTGTTTTTTACCGTTGATGATAAATTCAAGCTTGAAAATATACTGACCAACAATGTTTTTCTTTACCTTTACAGATACCAGGTCATCAAAACCCAACGCACCGAAACGCAGAGGAATACACGCATTCCACAAACAACAGTCTATTATAATCCGACAACGCAAGATAACAACCTCTGTACTGATTGAAGTATGTAGCGAAAAAACTTGCATTTTTTATCGTACAGTATATGGGGAACTTATAAGGCTCATCCGGCACACCCGCCTGTTTCAGAAGCATGTGCATTGTAGCTGTGTTATACTTGTTCATAGTCGACCCTTTCCCGGCTTTAACTCCATAACCGACACATAATGTAAGATTTCAAAGCTTTCGGGGGCTATCCTTTCAAGCAGTGCCTTGTGCTCCTTTTCCCACTCTGCTATTTTCTCAGGCGGGAGAGATGCACCGATGCCGCGGCAGGCTTTCATTCTGCCGTTCCAGCTTTCTCTTGTAAAAGGCACTCTGACATCGTATTCTTCGCTGTATACAAGCTCAAAATTATCATAAACCGATTTCTCATCAGGAAGCCACATAGGATGACGGGTTTCCCCTGCACCATTCCACTGAGGGCTGTATTTCAGAACCAGCTTTTCACTTTCGCCTGCAATTTTATCTTCATACGGTAGCCACGCCATATATAAAATCAGCAGTCGGCCGTCAGGCTTCAGCATTCTTTTAAGCTCAGGCATTACAATTTTATGCTCAAAATACCAGAAGCACTGACAGGCGGTGATTACATCATATGTATTGTCGGGAGCGTTTACATTTTCGGCAGAAACAGCTTCAAACTTTATATCCATGCCCGATTTTTCAGCAAGGATTTTTGCCTGTTCAATCTGATTTTCGGATATATCCGTACCCAACCATTCACCGCCGTAGTGATACATATTTCGGGGAAGAACACCTGTTCCCGTACCTAAATCCAGAATCTTCTGTCCCTTTATGCATAGCCCTCTGTCTGCGATTTTCTGATAGAAAATTTCCGGATAGATGTCACGGTAGCGGGCATAATCAGCGGAAGTCCTGCCCCAGTCGAAGCTGTTGCCGCTGTCTATGTGGGATTTTGAGATTTCCATATTATATCCTTTCAATCAGCCATAAATCTTCTTCGCAATATCCACTGTTTCCTTAGCATCCTTTGCATAGAAATCCGCACCAATTTTTTCTGCATAATCGGCTGTCAGAACTGCGCCGCCCACAACGATTTTACAATCAAGATTATTTTCTCTTATAAGCTTTATTGTGTCCTCCATTGCACCTAAGGTTGTTGTCATAAGCGCGCTGAGACCCACAAGGCTTACGTTATGCTCACGGGCAGCTTCAACTACCGCCTGAGGAGGTACGTCCTTACCCAGATCTATAACTGTATAGCCGTAATTTTCAAGGAGAGTCTTTACAATATTCTTACCTATATCGTGAATATCACCTTTTACGGTAGCAAGCACAACCTTACCCTTGGAAATCTGCTCAGTGCCGCTCTGCATTTTCGCCTTTATAACACCGAAGCAACCCTGTGCAGCATTTGCGGAGAGGATAAGCTGGGGTAAGAAGATTCTTCCCTTTTCAAAATCAGCACCTGCACGGTCAAGAGCAGGAATAAGGTGATTATTTATTATTTCCATCGAATCTTCAGATTCAAGGAGTTTTTCCGTAAGGCCCGATGCCTCGTCACGAAGTCCCTTTTCTATTGCATAAGCAAGAGTAATTTCCGACTTTGCCGCAACAGGCTTTGCCGTAGCTTCACCTCCGAAGCGCCCGATGTACTCAACAGAGTTCTTATCAATATTCTTAAGCACACGGAAGGCAAAAACCGCACCTGACATTGCCGCAATGTTAGGGTTGATAATAGGCAGGTCAAGTCCGCTGTGGAGCGCCATTGATAAAAACGTACTGTTCACCAGTTCGCGGGTGGGCAGACCGAAGGAGATGTTGGAAACACCAAGGACTGTCTTTACGCCCAGCTTTTCCTTTACCATTGCCACAGCCTTTAAGGTTTCCATTGCAGCTGCCTGTTCTGTACTTGCAGTAAGGGTGAGACAGTCGATGTAAACGTCCTTTGCAGGAATTCCATACTCTGCGGCACGCTTTACAATTTTTTCAGCAACAGCGAATCTGTCCTCAGCCGCAAAGGGAATACCGCCCTTATCAAGAGTAAGCCCTACAACGGCCGCACCGTATTTCTTCACAACGGGCAGGATAGCGTCAAGGGTTTCGTCCTCGCCGTTTACGGAGTTTACAATAGCTTTACCGTTGCAGATGCGCAGGGCCGCTTCGATTACATCGGGTTTTGTGCTGTCAATCTGCAAGGGCGCGTCGGTAATTCCCTGTAACGCCTTTACAACACGCACCATCATTTCCTTTTCGTCAATTTCAGGAAGTCCTACATTTACGTCAAGTATGTCAGCACCTGCGTTTATCTGTTCAAGCGCCTGATTCAAAATATAGTTTATGTCGTTGTTTCTGAGAGCTTCCTTGAAAAGCTTCTTACCTGTGGGGTTGATGCGCTCACCGATAATTCTGGGAGCGGCAATATCAACAGTTTTTGCATAGCTGCATACGCAGGCAGGAATTTCGGGAACAGCACGCTTTTCAGGCGCTTTTTCTGTAAGAAGCTTCTTTATTTCGCGGATATATTCGGGGGATGTGCCGCAGCAGCCGCCGTATATTTTAACGCCCATATCACGGAAATATTTATAATCCTCCGCAAACTGCTCTGCGGAAACGCTGTATTCACCTGTTACAGGGTCAGGAAGTCCTGCATTAGCCTTTACAACAATAGGGAGAGTTGTCCATTTTGCAATTTCGGAAACTGTTTCGTAAAGTTCAGTGGGAGCAAGGGAACAGTTCACACCGATTGCGTCAGCGCCTAGTGCTTCAAGAGTAACAGCCATTGCCGAAGGTGAACAGCCTGTAAAGGTTCTGCCGTTTTTCTCAAAGGTCATATATGTGAAAACGGGTAAATCCGAGTTTTCCTTTGCTGCAAGAAGAGCCGCCTTTATTTCGTAAAGGTCGGTCATTGTTTCGATTACAATAAGGTCAGGCTTATCTCCTGCCGCCTTTATGATTTCGGCAAACACGTCATAGGCTTCTTCAAAGCTCAGTGTGCCTGTGGGCTCTAAAAGCTGTCCTATGGGGCCTACATCAAGTGCTACAAGGGTATCGCATCCACTTACCGCCTTCTTAGCAATATCAAGCGCCTTATTCACTGTTTCCTCAACCGTATAGCCTGTATCCTTAAGCTTGAAGCGGTTGATACCGAAGGTGTTTGCGCTTACAATATCCGAGCCTGCTTCCACATATGAACGCAGTACAGCGCATACCTCATCCTCCATTTTAAAATTCATTATTTCAGAGGTTTCACCGGGCTTCATGCCTCTTTTCTGCATTTCCGTACCGAAGCCGCCGTCAAGAATTATATATTCACGTTCAAGTAATGTTTTTACGTCCACAGTCTTGTCCGTCCTTTCTGAATTTACACGTTTCTCTGATATTACAGCTGTCACAGCCGCTTTTTTCTGATTGTTTTTCCTTCTCACTGATACCGATAACTGCCGTTACGGATTTTCTTGGAATAAGGATATGATTTTCCGTTGATGTCAGATCAATCTGCTTATCCGCAGATAAAAAGCGGATAAAATCGGACTGCACCGAGATGGGATAGTCACCATAGCCGGGGCTGTAACGCCAGGTGAAAAAGCCGCCTGTTTTTTCGTTAAGTTCCTTTTCACATTTATCGCAGTAATCCTCGATAAAAGCACTCGCGTAAGCATCAAGCACCACCGCATATGCCATATCGCTGATTTCCGCAGTGCGGATAAGCCGTTCCGCTGCAGTACCGAGGGTTGCCGCAAAAAGGATTACTCTTTCACAGCTTTTTAGATGCTTTTTTATATCATTTCCCTGTAAAAGCATTCCGCATTCGCTTTTGTGCAGAACACGGCAGCAGAATGCGGGAGTGATTCCGGAAAACGCCTTCTCCGCACGATCAAGAAGCAGAGCAGTCTGACTGTCAGGCTCGCCCTTGTAACCGAGATAGCGGAGAGCTTCATTTTTTATATTCATCAGAGAAGTTTTCCTATAATTTCTGTAATTTTTCTTGCAACATAAGGGTTATTCATCGTATAGAGATGGATACCCTCAACGCCGTTTGAAATAAGGTCTACAATCTGGTCGGCAGCATATGCGATACCTGCGTCGATAAGTGCCTCCTGATTGAATTCATATTTCTGAATCATCTTTGTGAATTTCTGAGGCAGACTTGCACCGCACATTGTAACCATGCGTTCAATCTGGCTCTTATTTGTCACAGGCATAATACCTGCGGAAATCGGAACATTGATTCCTGCGATTCGCGCCTTGTCGCGAAAATCGTAGAACGCCTTATTTTCAAAGAAAAGCTGGGTGACAAGAGTTTCTGCACCTGCATCAACCTTTTTCTTAAGATTAAGAATATCGGTAATCATATCGGGAGCTTCGGCATGAACCTCGGGATAGCATGCACCCGAAATTCCGAAATCACCGTGTTCCTTTATGAATGTAACAAGTTCGCTTGCATACCTGAAATCGGTTTTGGGCGGAATATCGGGGTTGATATCGCCTCTCAGAGCAAGGATATTTTCAATTCCTGCTTCATTGAAGCGTCCTAAAATTGTTTCAAGGTCGGATTTTGTGCAGTTTACGCAGGTAACGTGCGCCATAGCTTCGGTATTGTACTTGTTCTTGATTGCAGAAGCAATTTCGCAGGTGGAATTGTTTGCAAGATTGCCGCCTGCACCGTAGGTTACACTTATATAGGCAGGCTTTAAGTCTGTAAGCTGTTCGATTGTGCTGTAAATTGTCTCGATACCGCTTGTCTTCTTTGGAGGAAAAACCTCAAATGAGAGAATTGTTTTTCCATTACCGAACATTTCTGCTATTTTCATTACTGTAATTCCTTTCCGTTGTATGTAACCCTGATGTTTTCCGCTTTGCCTGAAGAGTAGTCGTTTCCAAGGTCGAAATTTGACCAGTCGGATTTTGTGATTCTCGCCTGAATCTGGAGTGTATCTCCTCCAGCAAGCACGCCATTACCTGTCATAGTACATTTTGTATCGGCATTATCACCGCTTGCAGAGCCGAAACTACCACTTATGCTATCGGTGCATGCCTGATAACTACTGCCCGAAATGTCCGCATAGTCACACCAGAAGGCAAGCTCCTGACTTCCATCCTTGGTAAATAGATATTCAATTTTAAGCTTACTTAAATCAATGCCTGTGCTGCCCGTGTTCTTTATTTTGATTGTAAAGCTGATTGTATTGTTGTTGCCCTGAGTTGCCTGCTGTGAAAGCTCAACGCTTACCGTACCCTTATCGGATACGTTTGTTGCAGGTGCAGAGGGCTGTGCCTGCTGGGAGTTGCTGTTCTGGTTATTATTCTGATTGTTGTTATTGTTGTTCTGGTTATTATTGCCGCTTACGGTTTCAATTTTCACACCTGTGTTGGATTCGTTGGGTTCTGTACCGAATACAAGCTCATTACCCTCGTAAAGCGCCATATTGTACGCTTTTGTAAGGGTTCCGCCCGATACAGATGCGACGTCCATATATGACGGGTCGTTGGAATTGTCCCATACTCCGCCTGTGTTACGGATGCGGAACTGAACTTCCTTCTTATAGCTTTCCTGACCGCCAGGGTAAATATTTACACCTGTAAAGTCAATTGCTACATAGTAGAGGTTCTTTTCCTCATTCCAGCACATTACGTCGCTTGCCGAGCCGCCCTGCATATAATTTGTGGTAACCTGAAGGTCGGAAACAGAGCCGCCTGACGCTATGATTTCAGAAATATCAAAGAAGTAGCAGAGCTTAAGGTCGTCGGTAACACGGGCAGGAGTTGATGTCTTATTATAAACCATTGCCTTGATTTCAATAAAATCCTGGCCGCTTACATTTATTGTTGCATCAGCATACAATTCTTCCTCGGCTACGTTCTCTACCGCACCGAAATTCACAAGGGTCTTGCCGCCATAGGCTTTATAGAGCTTTGCAAGCGCGCCTGTGAAGCCTGCATTATAATCACAGGCAACCTCATTGTTTATGTAATTGTTTCTGTCGTCTGTATAGTTATCGTTACTGTCGGGGCCGCCTACAAGTGCGCCAAAAAGAGTGTGCTGAGTCTGTGCAGGCTCGGCGATATTGTTTGTATACGCACCGTGAGCTGTTCTGTGGTGGGGGTTATTCGGGCTGTTTTCGCCGTAGCCTACCACATAGCTTCTGCCCGAGCTGCCTAATGCGTAGTCAATCTGCGCTTTACCGAAATTATTGTAGGTTGTCTTCTTGTCAGCGGGACAAGCGTCGCTGTCCGCATATACAAGTGCAAGATAAGCAGTGGTTGTGGCATATCGGAGTGCACCCCACTGGTCGAGCCAAGCAAGACCCTTAGGTGTATATCTGACCTCATTCAGCCAGAAATTCATATGCTTTTCCACTCTGTCCTTGTACTCCTGCTCACCTGTTTCGATTGCAAGAAGAACAGATGTACCATAGGATACGTCATCCCAGCAGTGTGCCCATTTGAAGTCACAGCTGCTTTCGGAAAGATACTGCTTTGATTTCTGAAGATATGTATTGTCGCCTGTTGCCTTATAAAGCCAGTAGGCAGACCATGCAAGTTCGTCCCTGAAGCCGCTGTTGGAGGTGTAGAAGCCGTTTGCGGCAGTATAGCCCGAATCGCTCTTTACAGTTTCGGCGTATGTGAATAATTCCTTTGCATGCTTTATACACTCCCTGGAATATGCGGGGTCGCTGTCCTTGAATACAACTGCCGCGGAAGCTAAAGAAGCCGCTGTGCCTGCGGCAACGGTAGAGCCGCCGTTATTCAGATCAACCTTGTAGCTGGGACGGTTCATATGCATTTCGACTACCTCGGCACTGCCCCAGAATCCGTGGTCGGCACCGCCGTCGCCGACCTGATAGTAATATACATTTGCCTCAGGGTGACACTTTATGAAATAGTCATTGCCCCAGCGGATATTGTCAAGAATATATGTAAGCTGTCCGCTTTCCGTGTAGGATTCCTTGTCCTCAATAACGGACCATGCAAGCATTGTGCAGGTGTAGGACATGGGAAGATTGAACTTTACGTTATCACCTGCGTCTAAAAATCCGCCGCTTAAATCAAGTCCTGCATCAGCACCGTCATTAAGGCAGGAATCGCCTCGCCAGTTTGAACGGAAATCATCAGGCAAGTCGCCTGTGCGCTGTAAATCATAGAAAAGTATGGATTTCTGGAGTGCTTCGCCGTAATTATATGTGGAGGTCTGCTCCCTGCCTTCATATTCGGTTGCATAAGCGGAAAGCTTCGTGTTCTGAGAAGGAGCGGAGGGCTTCTGCGTGGTTGAAGCAGTTGTACTTTCAGGGGTTGCACTTTCAGATGTTGTTCCTGCAGCTGTGGTTTCTGCAGGATCTGTGACATCAGAAGAAGATGCAGGGGTTGTAACCGCTTCGGCAGTACCGTTTTCGGAAGCTGCAGTATCGGTGGTTGTTGCTTGCTCGGATATATCGGTTATTTCCGTATCGGAAACCTCAGGAGTTGTATCAGAGGTTTTACGGTCAGGATATTCTGTTTTGCAGGCCGATAAAAGCACCGCACACAGAGTTATCAGGGATATTATTTTTTTCATTTTGCCTCTCCTTATATGAAAAGTAAAAATATACATAAAAATACAGATTAATTTTACCACAAAACAGCTTGAATTTCAATAGAAAATGAAAATTTTGTTTTAATGTGGTAAATTGATAGAAAAAACGGGCAGGCCGCCTTTGGCAATTCCCGCCTTTTATAAGAAACAACTTACCCCGCAGTCGATTTGACGGCGGGGTTCATAGCTTCTATATGGCGGACACGCTGATGTTTCCGCCTTCAATATTATTTTATTTTTACCAGATCCTTTATAACCTCACCAGCGGCGATAAGTCCCGCAACCGACGGTACAAAGGCATTTGACGCAGGGATACTGCGGCGGAACTCTGCCTGAGGGTCATCGGGATTTACGTCAGGCTTTATGGGTTCTTCCTCGGAATATACCGCCTTTACATCCTTTATTCCCAGCTTTTTAAGCTCATAGCGCATTACTCGTGCAAGAGGGCAGACCTTTGTTTTTGAGATGTCAACCACTCTGAATGCAGTTGGGTCAAGCTTATTTCCTGCGCCCATTGAGGTGATGACAGGAACACCTGCCGCCTTGGCGCGCTTTATGATTTCAAGCTTGCCTGTGACGGTGTCGATTGCGTCAATAACGTAATCATATTGTGTAAAATCGAAATTATCGGCTGTATCGGGCATAAAGAAGCATTTATGTGTGTTCACCTTACAATCGGGGTTTATATCGGCAATACGTGCCTTTGCGGCGTCTACCTTTGCCATGCCTACAGTGCTGTCCAGGGCGTAAAGCTGACGGTTTATGTTGGAAACGCTGACTTCGTCGTTATCTATAAGGTCGAGTGTGCCGATTCCGCTGCGGGCAAGGGCTTCACTGGCGTGACCGCCGACACCGCCGATACCGAAAACGGCAACACGGGAGTTTTTAAGGCGCTCCATTGCCTCTTCACCGAACATAAGAGCGGTACGGGAAAATTTTTCGTTCATAGGGTGTTCCTTTCAGGAAAACTATAGCAATATATATTACTTTTTCATGATTTAATCATAATAAAAATATATCCAATTCCTCTTTGGTTAACTCTGTGCCCTTTTTGCCTGTTTTTTCATATATGCAACAATAGCACTTAAATCGTGTCGATTAGGAGGTAAGTTGCAAGCAGAATCGTCTAAGAAGTTACCGTCGAAACCATCAAAACCAGGGTCAGGAATAATATCGGGCATAAAGTTCACCTTCTTTCAGAATTATATTCATCTTTGATTTTTATTAATTCATTTTCATACCATTTACGCAAACGTAAATCCTCTTGCACAAACGCATCTCTTGCATCGTGTCCTCTCTTTTTTTCAAACTCGTACAACTCAGCACATTTTTTCTTATAAACAGCATTAAGTTTTTTTAGAGCATCTTCCATATAAAAAACCACCTTAAAATAAGCATCATTGCTGTGTTTAATTATATCACTTCCAGATAAAAAGTCAACAGAAAATTGTCATTATAAAGGAGAATGTTAAATTTAAGACACAAAAATTAATAAAAAACAAAAAAACTATTGACCTGTTGAAAAAAATAAGATATAATAGTATTTGTGAAACGAGTATATTCTATAAAACCGTTTCAGAAAATGTAAATGTGAGCGTCCTAAAAAACGCTCGTGAATAAACCATAAGGAGAAAAAACATGACAAAAAACCCTAACGTTTTAAAGTGGGTTGATGAGATGATTGCTCTCACAAAGCCCGACAAAGTTGTATGGATTGACGGCAGCGACAAGCAGCTCGACGAGCTCAGAGCTGAAGCAATTTCCACAGGCGAAATGATTGAACTCAATCAGGAAAAGCTCCCCGGCTGTCTCTACCACAGAACTCAGCCCAACGACGTTGCACGTGTTGAAGACAGAACCTTCATCTGCTCCAAGAACAGAGAAGATGCAGGCCCTACAAACTACTGGTGTGACCCTGCTGAAATGTACGCTAAGCTTACTCCTATGTATGACGGCGTTATGAAGGGCAGAACAATGTATGTTATCCCCTACTCCATGGGTCCTATCGGCTCTCCTCTCGCTAAGGTCGGTGTTGAGCTTACAGACTCCATCTATGTTGTTCTCAACATGGCTATCATGACAAGAATGGGCGCTGACGCTTTCAAGAACCTCGGTGATGAATCCAACGACTTCGTTCGCGGCTTACACTCCAAGGCAGACGTTGACCCCGAAAACAGATATATCGTTCACTTCCCCGAAGATAACACAATCTGGTCCATCAACTCTGCTTACGGCGGTAACGTTCTCCTCGGCAAGAAGTGCTTCGCACTCCGTATTGCTTCCTACCAGGGCTGGAAGGAAGGCTGGATGGCTGAACATATGCTTATCCTCGGCGTTAAGAAGCCTGATGGCGATGTAAAGTATATTACAGCCGCTTTCCCCTCTGCTTGCGGTAAGACAAACCTCGCTATGCTCATCCCCCCCGAGGGATACAAGAAGGACGGCTACGAAGTATTCACAGTAGGTGATGATATTGCCTGGATGAAGCAGGGCGAAGATGGCAGACTCTATGCTATCAACCCCGAAAACGGCTTCTTCGGCGTAGCTCCCGGTACAAACGAAAAGTCCAACCCCAACGCTCTCGAATGCACAAAGAAGGGCACAATCTTCACAAACGTTGCTATCAACAATGACGATATGACAGTTTGGTGGGAAAAGCTCGACAAGAATCCTCCTGTTAATGCAACAGAATGGAAGGGCGCAAAGGTTAACGGTGTTGAATTCACAGCTGAAGGCAACAACTTAGCTCACCCCAACAGCCGTTTCACAGCTCCTGCTGTAAACTGCCCCTGCATCTCCCCCGAATTCAACAATCCTCAGGGTGTTCCGATTTCCGCTATCATCTTCGGCGGCCGTCGTGCTTCCACAACTCCTCTCGTATACCAGTCCTTTGACTGGAACCACGGCACATACATCGGTTCTGCTGTTTCTTCTGAAACAACAGCTGCCGCTACAGGTGCAGTAGGTGTTCTCCGTCATGATCCTATGGCTATGAAGCCCTTCATCGGCTACAACGTAGGCGACTACTGGGCACACTGGATCGAAATGGGCGAAAAGCTCGGCGAAAAGGCTCCCAAGATCTTCAATGTTAACTGGTTCAAGCAGGACGAAGAAGGCAACTTCATCTGGCCCGGCTTCGGCGACAACATGAGAGTTCTCGACTGGATCATCAAGAGATGCGAAGGCACAATCGACGCTGAAGAAACAGCTATCGGTTACCTCCCCAAGAAGGGCGACATCAATGTTGAAGGTATCGAAGACGAAGTTACTCCCGCAGTTATGGATAAGCTCCTTGCAGTTGACAAGGATCTCTGGACTAAGGAAGTTGCTGAAATGAGAAGATACTACAAGGAAGAAATCGCTGACAAGGGCGGCAGACTCCCTGCAGCTCTCACAGCTCAGCTTGACGCTCTCGAAGCAAGAATCAACAAGTAATTATAAAAATTTCAGCGTACCCGATGGGTACGCTGATTTTTATTCTATAACGAAAAAACAGCCGCAGCAATCGTGCGGCTGTCATTTTTACTGTCTGTCTTGCTTAAATGAATAACATTGAGAATGACTATGCGATATGTTCAGTTCGATATATTGGAATTTATCGTCTGATGCCATTCTTATCAAAAGTTTTATTTAATGCCTTTTCGGTTAAAATTATAGAAATTACAATTGGAATAAACTGAATTCCACAAAGACACGCACCAACAGTTCCTACAATATTCTCCGCCCCACCAATCACGAACATCATTACGACAACAGACAGCGGTAGCATTATCAATCCACTGATAAACCAAATTTTGCCACAATATTTGTGTGCAAAAGTCCAAGTATCCTTATTCTTCATAGACATAGATGTTCTGTATCCAAATTCCGTGTTGATATTTTTAGGGGCAGTTTTCAGGAAATATTTACCAAATCCAATCATAGTAAAAGGAAGCAGCAAAACCATAATCAACATATAAATCCAAAATCCCATTAGCAAAACACCTCCGTCAAATTCAAGTTTATCGTTCTGTCCAACCTCTTATATTATACCAGATACCGCAGAGGATTGCAACAAAAAACAACAGCCGCATCAATCGTGCGGCTGTCATTTTTTACTGGTGGAAGCGGGTGGATTCGGACCACCGAAGCGAAACGCAACAGATTTACAGTCTGCCCCCTTTGGCCACTCGGGAACGCTTCCTCATATGAAATTTTCCGTAAAAAAAAATGGAGCTGGTGGACGGACTCGAACCCCCGACCTGCTGATTACAAATCAGCTGCTCTACCAACTGAGCTACACCAGCGTTGATTGCTTAATTATTATATCACAAACATCATTGCTTGTCAAGCTTTTTTTAAAAATAATTTAGATTTTTTTATTTTTCTAATGTTTCCTGTCGAAACAATCTATTGACGTAAACCTCTTTTAGTGCTAAACTTATACTTGTATTATGAAAAGAGGTTAGAAAATGACATCAACTGACGCTTATTATAAAAAAATGACCGAGACTCCTGTCTCGAAGCTTATAGTCGCCCTCGGTATCCCTACCACAATTTCTATGCTTGTCACAAGCATCTACAATATGGCAGACACTTACTTTGTGGGAGAGCTGGGTGAAAGCCAGCAGGCAGCAACAGGTATTCTCTTCACTCTGCAGGCTATAATTCAGGCTGTGGCCTTTATGCTGGGACAAGGTTCGGGAACTATGGTTTCCAAGGCGCTTGCAGACAAGAACAAAAAGGAAGCATCTGAATACGTTTCTACCGCTTTCTTTACTGCTCTTGCCGCAGGTGCTCTGCTTATGATACTTGGGCTTGTTTTTATAAATCCGTTTATGAGACTGCTTGGAAGTACTGAAACAATTCTCCCGTACGCAAGGCAGTACGGCTTCTGGGTTCTTGTTGCCGCACCGTTTATGACCTGTTCATTCGTGCTTAACAATAATCTGCGCTACGAGGGCAAGTCATTTTACGCTATGATCGGCCTTGTGACAGGCGGTATCCTCAACATTTTCGGCGACTATATCCTTATCCGTACACTTCAAATGGGCGTTTTCGGTGCTGGTCTTTCAACCGCCGCTTCGCAGTTCATAAGCTTTCTGATGCTGCTTTTCTTCCACAGAAAAACCGCACAGGGTATTATCAGCGCAAAACATATTTCAAGAAAAATCTCTGTTATTGGTAATATCGCAAGGGTCGGCTTCCCCGCCCTTATCCGTCAGGGGCTTACATCAATTTCAAACGGCCTTTTAAATAACCTTACAAAGCCCTTCGGCGACGCTGCAATTGCTGCTATGAGTGTTGTAAACCGCTACTCAATGCTTGTAATGTGCGTGGGTCTGGGTATTGGTCAGGGATTTCAGCCTGTGGCGTCCTTCAATTATCAGGCAAAAAAATACGGCCGTGTTAAAAAGGGGCTTGTCTTTACTATGACAGTCGGCTTTGTTCTTGTGGGAGTTATGTCAATCCCGGGACTTCTGTTTCCCGAACGGATTGTGGCATTGTTCCAGAAGCATGAAGAAGTTCAGAGAATCGGCGGTTTCGCTCTTCGCTGCGCAAGTATAGGCGTGCTGTTCCACCCTCTCGCAATCCCTGTGAATATGTTGTATCAGAGTATCAGAAAGGCAGGTATTTCCTCTTTCCTTTCGATGATTCGCTCAGGACTTATGCTGATTCCTACTCTTATTGTCACAACAAGCCTGTGGGGTCTTACAGGCATTCAGATTTCACAGCCTATTGCCGATATGTGTACAGGACTTATAAGTATACCGTTTATTGTTGCGTTTTTGAGAAAACCTGATGATAAAATGACATAATGAGCGGAGATTTAACATGAATATAATTATCAGAAAATACAAAACAGAAGACCTTCCGCAGATGACAGAAATCTGGAACGAAATCGTGGAGGAAGGTATCGCCTTTCCTCAGGAGGAGCTTCTCACAACTGAAAGCGGAAGAGAATTCTTCGGCTCCCAGACCTATACGGGAGTTGCGGAAGATACCGAAACAGGAAAAATACTTGGACTTTATATTCTTCACCCAAACAATATCGGTCGATGCGGTCATATCTGCAATGCCAGCTATGCTGTTTCTTCAACCGTAAGAGGTCTGCATATCGGCGAAAGACTGGTGCTGGACTGTATAGAAAAGGGCAGGCTGAACGGCTTCCGTGTTCTGCAGTTCAATGCTGTTGTAGCAACAAATATTCACGCAAGACATCTTTATGAACGGCTTGGATTTGTTCAGCTGGGAACAATAAAAGGCGGTTTTCGCATGAAGGACGGGCATTATGAGGATATATGTCCGTACTACCGTGAATTATAACACGTAAAAATACCTGAAAGCTGTAAGCTTTCAGGTATTTCGTTTATTTTACACTTGCATCGCTTATACATTTTTCCGCTGCCTTGAAAAGCTGTGTCAGGTTTGACGCTCCGATTACGTGGATACCCTCACAGTCCTCTTTCCTGAGACCCGAAAGTGCACTTTTGGGTATTATACAGGTATCAAAACCCATTCGCTTACACTCTCTTATACGTTCTCCCGCGTGAGCAGTCCCACGCATTTCGCCGCCGAGACCGATTTCGCCGAACACGGCAACCCCTTCGGGTATAACTCTGTCGCAGAGTCCCGAATAAAGGGCAAGAGCCACCGCCGCATCTGCCGCAGGTTCATCAAGACGAAGACCGCCCGTTACATTTATGTAAACATCAAACTGAGTGAACAGATAGCCTGTGCGTTTTTCAAGCACTGCTAAAATCAGGCACAATCTGTTGTAGTCAAAGCCTGTGGAGGCACGCCTGGGAGTTCCGAAGCCTGTTTTTGTAACAAGCGCCTGCACCTCGGATAAAAGAGGGCGTGTACCCTCCATTGTGCAGAGAACGCTGATACCGCTGACGTTTTCAGGTCTGCCCGAAAGAAGCATTTCCGATGGGTTTGCAACCTCTTCCAGACCGTTGCTGCACATACGGAAAACACCCATTTCATTTGTAGAACCGAAACGGTTCTTTACAGCGCGAAGAAGCCTGTATGAAAGCTGTTTGTCGCCCTCAAAATAGAGCACCGTATCCACAATATGCTCAAGCACCTTCGGTCCTGCGATTCCACCATCCTTATTTACGTGACCTACAATAAAAAATGGTATTCCCATGGTCTTCGCGGTACGTAAAAACAACGAGGTACATTCTCGCACCTGTGTGATACTTCCCTGTGCAGAGGAAAGCTCGGTTATCTGCATTGTCTGAATTGAGTCAATTATGACAACATCAGGCTTTTCTTCTGCAACTGCCGCGTTTATTGCTTCACAGTCATTATCTGAAAGAAGATACAGATTTTCCCCGTCAACGCCCAGTCGGTCTGCTCGAAGTTTTATCTGACGTTCGCTTTCTTCACCCGAAACATAAAGCACCTTACACTCATTTCCAAGATACTTGCATATCTGAAGGAGTAAAGTGGATTTTCCTATGCCCGGATCGCCGCTGAGCAGAACAAGTGAGCCGCCCACAAGACCGCCGCCAAGTACTCTGTCAAGTTCAGCTGAGCCTGTCTTGTATCGGAAATCATCCGTTACGGAAATGTCCGACAGATTTTTAGGCTGAAGTGTACGCCCGCTTTTCACCTTTGCGCGTGGAAGGTCAACCTGCTCGGTTACGCTGCTCCATTCGCCGCATTCGGTACAGCGGCCTACCCATTTAGGATAAATATGTCCGCATTCATTGCATATAAAGGAAACTTTCGGTTTCGCCATAACTTTGTGTATTCTCCTTATTTTCAACTTCCGTGAGGTACTCTGTAAGACCTCTGTAAATAGTAAATGCTACCTTTTTCTGGTATTCGGGATTGCTCAGATTTGCCGCATCGTTTTCATTTGACAAAAAGCCGCATTCAATCAGCAACGCAGGCTGCTTCGTATCCTTGAAAAGATAGAGGTTGTTGTCAATAATCTTCACATCCCGGTCATTGCCCGTCTGAAGCTCGGCAAACCTGTTCTGCATAATGGTCGCAAGGCGGAAATTACCGCTGTTGTTGGTAGTGTAGAACATCTGACCACCGAAATATGCCTTATCCGTGTACTGATTCTGATGAATTGACAGGAAGATACTTTCAGGATAACGTTCAACAATCTCAAGTCGGTTTTCCATATCGGAAATCTTCTGATTGCGTATGCCCTCAACACCGTTATCATATATGGAAATATCCTCCGTTCGGGTATAAACAACCTCATAACCGCTTAAAGTAAGCAGTGCACCCAAATTTTTGGCAATGCTCAGGTTTATATCCTTTTCATATGCGCCGTTAATGCCAACACCGCCGCTGTCGATACCGCCGTGTCCCGCATCAAGCAGAATAACCTGCTTATCTGACGCCTCTGCCATAGTACTTTTTGATTTCTCGGCAGATTTTACAGCACCAGAGATTGCCAGAACGACAACACAGCAGGATAAAAGACCAAGAAAAGGGATTTTTTCTCTTAATGCTCCGAATTTTTTCATAATAAACCGCGCCTTTCAATGTACTTTTTTTGTAAATACTATGATACAAGCCTGTAAATTATGATTAATTCGTATTTTTATTATTGTAGCATATTTTTTTATGTTGTTCAAGTCTTTTATGGGACAGCAAATTTGCAGAAATGCAATATTTTTCAAAAAAGGACTTGACTTTTATGTGAATTTGTGGTAATATATATTAGCAGTTCAGCGACACCGGATACGGAGAGGTGTCCGAGTGGTTTAAGGAGCTGGTCTTGAAAACCAGTGATCCCGCAAGGGACCGTGGGTTCGAATCCCACCCTCTCCGCCAATTTTATATCATGTTAATCGGCACTTGCAGAAATACCCAAGTGGTGAAGGGGCTCCCCTGCTAAGGGAGTAGGTCGGGAAACCGGCGCGAGGGTTCAAATCCCTCTTTCTGCGCCAGCAAAAAGCACTTGTGAAAACAGGTGCTTTTTTGTTTGCACTGAAGGGATTTGAACCCGAGCGGCGAAAGGCGCGGGCATTTCCGCCGAAGCGCCGCCAATGGCGGAAGAAGCGAGGCGGAAATGGCGCAGAGGTCGAAATTTTGCGACGAAAGGAGCAGAAAATTTCGGGTACCTCAAATGGGCAGACGAGAATCCCTCTTTCTGTGCCAGCAAAAAGCACTTGTGAAGGTGAGCACCTTAAGCAATTCCCGCTTTTTATAATAATTATTTAATCCCGCTGTTGCAAAAACGGCGGGATTAAAAATTTCTGTATGACGGACACGCAGATACTCTCAGGTTTATTGTTTATTCTGATATCAGTTCCCTGACTTCAATCTTTTCAATCTGCCTTGAAGCAATATAGGCAAAGACGAAAAAGCTTGCACAGATTGATAAAGCTGGAATAAGAAATGTTGTTAAGGTTATCGGCGTTTCGATTCTTGTAAGTCCCACGATTCTCAGAAGCACACCCAGAAGCGGTTTTGTAAGAAACAGAGATGATACTCCGCCGAGACAGGAGCCTGTAGCAGCGACAATCATAAATCTGAACGAGAACTGGAGTCGCAGTTTACCTGCTGTAAAACCCAGGGATTTGAGTATACCTATATCCGTGCGTTCCTTTGTAAAGGATTTTGCGCATATCATATTTATTACCACGGCAGAGAAAACTATGGATATGCTGAAAACGACAATTACAAGAATAAAACATATACTGTCAATCATTTCAATCATGCCGTCAGCAGATTCGTCGCGCTCTTCCTCTATTATCTTTACACCGATAAGCTCACTGTGCTTTTCGTCCAGCACTTCGGACACCTTATCTATAAGGCTTAAATCTGATAATTCTATGTAGCATTTGGAAATATCTCCAGTGACTCTGTACTTGCCCTCTGCGGTAATGGTAAAGGTGCGGCCCAGTTCCATAAGCGACTGATAATAGCCTGTGATAATAAATTCCTTTGCGTTTTCACCACTGCCCAGCATAACTGTATCACCGATTTTCTTGCCCAGCTCCTCAGACATTATCTCGGTAATTGCCATTTCATTATCATAGACAGGCAGTCTTCCGTCCAGCGGCTGATACATAAGCTCTGACGGAGTCGCAGCGTCACATCCGAACTCAACACCGTCTGCCATTATATATGAGGTGGAGTTGAAAATTATTTCTGCGTTTTCGTCAATTTCATGGACTGTTTTCTCGAATTTTTCCATATCAGTTATCTGAAATTCTTCCGAGGGAACTACCGTTATATTGGGATAAACCATACCCATTATGATTTTGCCTCCTGAAAGCCTGTCAGAAAGCACAATAATCGACATCATAAAATATACAAGCAGTGCAGAGATAAGTATTACGCCTGTATAGCTCTTCCATCTTGAGGTGAACTGGCGAAGGCCCATAAAGAATGAAAGAGGCTTCGCCTTTACGGGAACGTTGAGACGGCTGTCAAAATGAATTTCGGATTTACCGCCCGAAATTGCACGGACGGGAGAAATTCTGCTTACCTTTCTTGTTGCAAGGATTACAAAAACAGCGGTTATGGCAATGACACCGATGGATAAAAGTCCGCATTTGAGGAATGAAATACGGTGAATTGTCGCAAGACCCGTAATGCTCTGGAAAAGAGTTCCCAGTATGAAAAGCACAGGCACGGAAAGAATCAGACCGATAACTGCACCGATAATTTCCGCGGAGATATACTGGAAAATATACACCAGACGGATTTTTCTCGATGTAAAACCCTGGGATTTCAGCACGCCAAGGTTTATATATTCCATCTCAATTGAGGTGGTAATGCTGTGGTACATTGTGATGATTGCAATGGCAATAAGCAGAATAACAAAGGCAACAACAATACCCGAGCCTGTGTCGGAATAAAGCTTTGTGTAGCCTTTGGTTTCCTGATCGGATATTACAAGATTTGACTTTTCTGCAAGACCGCAGCTGTCGTCAAGAGCTTTCTTGACCTTTGTAAAATCTGCATCCTCTCGTAAGCTTATGCTTGTGTCAACACAGATAAAAGTCTGTCTTGTCTCTGTATACATCCTTTCAAAGTCAGCTTCGCTTACAATATATCGCTTTGTGCCGATTATCGCCGCACCGAAATGAGGGTCGGCAATAAACCCCTTTACTTTGAATTTATAAGTATTGTTATTATCTACATCGTTATTTTCGGCAGAGGGTATGTCAAAGCTGATTTCAGAGCCGATTTCAATGCCGTCATAAAGCCCTTTGAGGGAGTAGGCAATATAAATTTCGCCCTCTTTCAGAGGCTCGGGATTTTCAATATAGCCTGTTATGCTGTCGTTGAAAACACGGTATATTTCATTGCTTTCAGGATATATAAATGTTACCTGATAGGTTTCCTGTCCGTTCAGAACTGCCCCGGCGGGCATTATACAGCTTTCGGTTTTTATATCAGTCACATCAGGGTTATCCATTATCGCCGAAAGCATTTCATCATCCGCGTAGTTGATAGGAATAAAGGCGGTCATATCGGGCGTACCCGACCATATCTGTGCTTCTTCAATGGTGCGGTCAATGTTATCATTATTGCTGATTGTGCCAGTAAAGGAGAGCACGATTATCGCCATAAGTGCGGCAATACTTTTGAATGAGCCTTTTTTATGCTTTATATTGGCTCTGATAAGCTTCAGAATTTCCATGCTGCACCTCACCATTCCATTGATGAGAGCCATGCTGTCACCTGTACTTCACGGCTTTTCTCGTTTTCTTCGGTATATGGCGGAAGAGTCAGTTCACCGATAATCTTTCCGTCGCTTATGTATATGATTCTTGTTGCTCTGAGTGCCGCTCTTGTATCATGTGTTACCATCATTATACTCTGCCCGTCAGAGTTGAGCTCTGTAAGAAGATTCAGCACCTCTGTTGTATTCTTCCTGTTGAGTGCGCCTGTAGGTTCATCCGCAAAAAGCAGCTTCGGATTGTTGATAACCGCCCTTGCAATTGCGCAGCGCTGCTGCTCACCGCCCGAACACTGGGAAGGGAGCTGCGTTTTTATACTACTGATGCCCATTTTCTCAAGCAGTTCATCCGCACGTTTGTTTACATCATCCGCGGAAACATATTTATTCAGATACCCGGGAACAGCAACATTCTCAAAAAGAGTCAGATTGCTGACAAGGTGCATCTGCTGGAAAATAAAGCCGAAATCACCGTGACGAAGCTGTGCAATATTCTTTTCGGGAAGCTTCACCACATCGCTCTCACCGTATATTACCGTGCCTCCCGTGGCTCTGTCCATACCGCTGATTGAATAGAGCAGTGTGGATTTCCCCGAGCCCGAAGGCCCCATAATAACCGTAAAATCTCCGTCATAGATATCGAGATCAATATTTGTAAGCACATGATTCTGCACCCCGTTATGTGCGAAGCTTTTTGAAAGTCCCTTTGCGGATAGAATTGTTTTTTTCATGTCAGATATACCTTTCATTTTTGTTGTTATCTGTATTTTACCGCAAAAGTTATTAAGAAGTAATTAAGAAGTTATGGTTTTTAAATTATTTCTGTATCAGCGGCAGTATAATTTTTATCATAAATCCGTCAGAAAGGTTTTCTGCATATACTTCACCGTCTGACTGGGTTACAATATACTTTACAATGTGCAGTCCGAGACCTGCTCCGTTTTCATTCCCTGAACCTGTGCCTCGGTAGAATTTATCGAATATAAACGGAATTTCCTCATCAGGAATTCCTTTTCCGTAATCACGGAAAATAACCACTGCTTTTCCATCTGATTTCACAGCAGAAATCTCCACACGTGTCTTTGCATACTTGCGGACGTTGCTGACAATATTTTCTATCACCTGAGTAAAACGCACAGGATCAATCTTTACATCTATATTATAAGAAGGCATCGAAAGCACTATGTCATCCGTCACACTCAGTTCGGAAACTGTACTCTTTACAAACCCGCATAATTCGAGCTCCGACGGATTCATTTTCAGCTTTTCAAGATCTGAAATTGAATGCATCAGCATGTCACTTGTCAATTCCGCAACCTCATCGCACTTCTTCATTATTACGCCCAGATATCTGGCACGCTTTTCGGGATTCATATCCAGTCCCGCTTCAAGTCCCTCTGCATAGGCACGTATAGAAGCCACAGGAGTTTTCAGATCATGGGACAAAGAAGCAATAACCGTTTTATTATTCTCAATGGCTTCTTTTTCGCAGGCTCTTGCGTTGCTGACCTCCTTGCGCATTGAGTCGAACGCCCAGGTAAATTTACCGAAATAGTCTGTACGTTCATAGTTCAGAGGCAGGTCAAAATCACCGCCTGCAATGCGCTCTGCAAAATCAGATAATTTTTCAAATGGGCGGAGGATTGCAAACCATATATAAACAAATACCCCGATAATTATTATTGCAGAAATCAGAAATACAATCCAGAAATAAGCAGTATTATCCGTTTCCCGGGGAACGTATGCCGTCATTGTATCCCTGAGCTGAGAACATTGACCTGCAGCAAGCTGAAATTCACCTTTTTCTATCAGCTGTTCGATTTCATTCAGCTCTACGGCAATTTTGCCGTACCCGTTATCGTCTTTATCTGACACCTTCACCGCAAGGACAGCAGTAACCGCTGCAAGCAGAGCAATGATCACAACAACAGTTGCTATAAGCTTCTTTTTCAAGACTCCACCTCCAGAATATACCCCACCTTATAAACAGTCTTTATATACTCAGGTTCAGCAGGATTATCCTCCAGCTTCTCACGAAGCCAGCGTATATGTACTGTCAGCGTAGAAGGTTCAACATCCGAAAACGCACCCCATACACCGCTCAGTAGTTTCTCCTTCGAAACAGCAGTATTTTTATGTTCACACAGATATGCAAGCAGATCAAATTCCCTCAGGGAAAGAGAAACAGCATTGCCGTTCCTTGTAACAGTCCGCGAGGTTATATTGACGCTGATATTACCGAAGGTGATTATCTTTTCCTGCTCATCGAAGCCGTATGTACGGCGGACAAGAGCGTTGACGCGGGACAGAAGCTCCTTCATCGAATAAGGCTTTGGGAGATAGTCATCACCGCCTGTATCAAAACCTGTGATGCGGTCATTTTCTGCAGTCCTTGCGCTTGCAAAAATCACAGGAACAGTAGATGTCTTTCGTAATTCCCTGCACAGATCAAGACCTGTTGTGTCGGGAAGATTTATATCAAGCAGAATAAGATGAAACGACTTTTCGGAAAGAATATCAAATGCTTCTTCTCCGCTTCTTGCAGTTGTCGTTCTATAACCGTAATTTTCCAGCATTTCTGAAATTATAAAGGATAAATCCTTATCGTCATCTATTATGAGTATATTTTTCTCCTGCATTTTACCAACCTCCTTGTTTTTTCTGTAATTATACCACAAGCTTCGGATTTTCGCAATAAATATACCGACAGAATCAATCTGTCGGTATGTTTTATCTGATTTTCCTGTCTCCTATCTCCACCCACGCGGGGCGAAAACCGCTGTTAAGAGCAATATTCCAGGAATGATAATTTGATACGCTTGTGCCGTAGAACGGAATATCACCGTTTTCGGCGATTTTATCTTTCAGAAGTGTTACAAGGTACGTCCCCACGCCCTTTGAACGGTATTCAGGCATTACATCAATCCCTATCTGCTGCCAGCCATCTGCATCTTCGGAGCAGCCCGCCATTCCCATAATTCTATCGCCGTCATAAGCGATTACAACTATCCTGTCAGGGCGTTCAGGCTTATACTTATCGCAGATTGCATTCGGGAAACGCTCATCTCCGTAGAACTGCGTTATGTCCTCATCGTAAAACCATTTTACAGGATAACCGCGCTTCGGCTCAACCTTTTTTTCAGGCAGAAACATATGATGAGTCTGGCTTAAAGTCCGACCAAATCTGTTAAGTTCTTTTTCGACAGGCATAAGATTCGGGATTTCAAAAAGCATATGCCCTTCCCTGCTTTTTATATACTCCGATAAGAACGGATGCAGGCATTCGTCTGCGGTTACTACCGCATTTCTGCCTGTTGTAACCATGTGGAAGAAATACTTTTCGGGGCTGTAAATCCGCCTGCCTTCGTTGATTGCTGAAACGGTAAGGACATTTTCGGATTTTGTGAAATCCTCGGGCGAGCAGTTGAATTCAAGGGAGAGGAGATTAAAAAGTTCATTTTTCATCGCCGTATTTCTCCTTGTCTGCAACTTAATCATCGTACATGAAAAAGTCGTCCTTCAAGAACATATTCATTGTTCTTGTGATAACTCTTGAGGGACGGGACAGGAAGCGTTCCTTCATTTCCTTTGCCTTTTCCTCGTCGGGAGCGAATACCCTCATATCAAGAATTATCTCACCACTGACCTCGTTCAGGAACTGAACACAAAGGTCATAGCGTTTAAGCTTGTAATCGTAATTTACAAAACATTTAATGGACTTCTCACGCTCAATCCGCTTCAGCACATCGTTGCCCAGTTCGATAGTCTTTTCACGTATCGAAAGAGGAATGTGAATCAGAAACTCATTGGCAAGAGTCTCTCCGTCGGGAAGAAGAGAATATACATGCTCACCCCTCTGCTTATCGCTTTTTACCGAGATAAGCTGTTTCTTCTCCATTTTTCCTACTTCGCTCATAAGTTCAAAGTAATTGACACTTTCGAGAGAAAGCACGATTTCGCTTATAAAGCTGTCGGTCACATCACCGAACTCCTTAAGCATAAAACAGAAATAAACGCATATATCAAAGCTGTTATCAACCTGAATCTGTGGAATCATCAATTAATCCTTTCATACTAAAAAAGACAGAAGAGCAATATTCGCCGCCGCTTCAACCACGGGAACTGCACGCGGTACAATGCAGGCATCGTGTCTGCCCTTTATTTCGAGAACAGTATTCTCCATTTTTATGTAATCAACTGTCTGCTGAGGCTGTGCAATGGACGGTGTGGGCTTGATTGCCACTGTGAACACTATGGGCATTCCGCTGGTAATTCCGCCTAAGATACCGCCGTTATTGTTGGTTGTGGTTTTTATAGTTTGGCCGTCGGTTGTGAACGGGTCATTGGCTTGTGAGCCGCACATATCCGCAAAACCGAATCCTTTGCCGAATTCGATGCCCTTGACCGCGGGAATACCGAATACAGCCTGTGAAATGCGGTTTTCAATTCCGTCAAACATGGGCGAACCAACCCCTGCAGGCATTCCCGTAACGGCACATTCAATACGTCCTCCGATGGAATCAAGTTTTCTGCTCGCGTCTGCAACCTCCTGCTTCATAAGGAACTCTGATTCGGAATCTATAACGGGGAAATCCTTTGCCTTTATGCTATCCAGAAGGACCTTGTCAACGTTAACACTGTGGAAACGCTCGTCCCACACATTACCGATACTTAAGATATGCGCACCGCAGGAGATACCCTTCTGCTCCAGAATCTGAGCGCATACCGCGCCTGCAAAAACAAGAGGTGCTGTTATTCTGCCTGAGAAATGACCTCCGCCGCGGATATCATTTGCTCCGTTGTAGCGTTCATACCCTGTATAATCTGCGTGACCGGGACGGGCAACAGCACTGATATTGTTATAATCGGCGGAATGCTGGTCGGTATTCATAATTACCGCCGCTAAGGGTGTGCCTGTGGTCTTGCCATTAAGATAGCCCGACATGATTTCGGGATAGTCCTTTTCGTTTCTGCGGGTGCTGATTCCGTCCTTTTTAGGCGCACGGCGTGCCATAAAATCAAGCACCTTTTCAAAATCAATCTCGCATCCACCGGGAAGCCCCTGTATAACAACGCCGATTCCCTTTCCGTGGGATTCTCCGAAAATTGAAACGGATAAATTTCCGAAATGTAATTCAGATGACATCTGCGACACCTCCGAGTTTTCTGAAATCTTCAAAGAAGGTTGGATAGGATTTGGAAACGCATTGCGCGCCCTTTATGACAATCGGCTCTGTGCAGCGCTGGGAAGCGATTGCCAGAGACATTGCAATTCTGTGGTCACAGTATGTTTCACATACACCGCCGCTGAGAGAATCAACGCCGTGAACCACAAGATAATCCTCCCCTGCCTCAATTCTTGCACCGAGACGGTTAAGCTCTGTGGAAATTGCCGCTAAACGGTCACTTTCCTTTATACGCAGTCTTGCACAGCCTGTAATATTGGATGTTCCCTTGGCAAAACAAGCAAGAACAGTCAGAATCGGCACAAGGTCAGGAATATCCTCGGCATTTACATCGAATGCCTGTCCACCGCTTTCGACGAACTGCTTTACAATATCTATAATTGCACGGTCGCCCTGCACGCTGTCATAACGGAGATTTGTGGGAGTGATATTTCCGCCGATGGCATCGCCTACAAGGAAGAAAGCCGCCTGGGACATATCTGCTTCAACCGTATAATCACAGGGGCTGAATGCGCTGTTTCCGGGGATTTCAAAGCTGTTTTCGCCTATCTTTACATCTACACCGAAGCTTTTCATTGCGTCAGCTGTAAGAAGTGCATAAGGGCGCGACTGTAATTCCGATGTAAGAGAGATTGTGCATTTTTCGCCCGTAAGAGGAAGCGCCAGCATATACCCTGTTATAAACTGAGAGGAAATATCGCCCGTTACAGGGAAATTTCCGCCTCTGAGCTTTCCTTTCATTATGTAAGGCATCTTTTCGGACACAAACTCAATACCGTGTCGGGGCAGTTCCTCTAAAAAGGGAGTTATGGGGCGGTTGGGAAGATTTGCTTCGCCGCGGAAAGTTGACTCTGCGCCCAGCGCTGCGGCAATTGGTATCATAAAGCGCAGTGTCGAACCGCTTTCACGGCAGTTTATGTCTGCATTTTCCGCAGGTGTTTTTATGCCCTTTACCACGGTTACATTACCCTCGTGGGAAATAACTGCACCGAGAGCTGTAAGAGCGTCCTCGGTAGCACGTGTATCTTCGCAGTCAAGTACATCTGTAATTCTGCTTTCGCCTCCGGCAAGTGCCGCGGCAATAAGTGCACGGTGGGAAATGCTTTTTGAGGGGGGAACGGTTATCTTACCCTTTAAAAGCTTTGGTGTAATTCTTAAATCCATTGATTTAACCCTCAATCATATTCTTAAAATCATTGATATTCATTTTCACAATATCAGCCTTGCCGATTTCGCGGCAGAGAATAATGCTGATTGTATCGGAAAAACGCTTCTTGTCATTTACAGCGCCGCTAAAAAGTGCTTCTGCAGGTGTTTCCGACTCAAATGGCATATTGTTCGTTAAAAGGCAGGCTTTAAGCTCTTCGCTGATATTACCCTTGATAAGACCCGCCTTTTCACCGATTGTCGTTATAAGGTACATGCCGACAGAAACCGCCTTACCGTGGGAAAAACCGTGATAGTTGTAGTATTTTTCAATGGAATGACCCAGCGTATGACCGAAATTCAGTATCATTCTGAGACCTGTGTCAAATTCGTCAGTTTCAACCACCTGACGCTTGATGTCAACACACTGTTCAACAATCTTCGCAAGGTTTTCCTTTACTTTACCTGTTTTTAAAAGGTCGAAAAGCTCCTTTGACCATATCATACCGTACTTTACAACCTCGCCCATACCGTCGGTGAAGATTTCTTCCGAAAGGGTGCTGAGAGTGTCGATATCAGCAATTACTATATCAGGCTGCTTGAATGCGCCTACAAGGTTCTTGCCTGCGCCTATGTCAACAGCTGTCTTCCCGCCTACGGAGCTGTCAACCTGAGCCAAAAGGGTTGTGGGAATCTGTACATAATCTATTCCGCGGAGATATGTAGCTGCCGCAAAGCCTGTAAGGTCACCCACAACGCCGCCGCCCAGTGCTACGAGAAAATCGGAACGGGTAATGTTCTTTTCTGCAAGGAAATCATAAAGCTCAATAAGGGTTTTATGGCATTTGCTTTCCTCGCCATTCGGGAAAACGAATAAATCAACGGTAAAGCCTGTATCGGTCATAGACTTTATCAGCTTTTCAGCGTACAGACCGTTTACAATATCGTCCGTTACTATAACAGCCTTTCTGCCCTTTACAGCGTCAGCAATAAGGCTGCCTGCTTCATTCAGCAATCCCCTGCCGATTACCACATCATAGGGCTTCGAAGCATTCACACGGATTTTAGTCATTTAAATCACTCCATTGTTTTTTGGTGTTTATGGGCTTGTACCAAAAGTACAAGCCCGTATTTTTTTATTGCTTTACTTCCTTCATTGTCTTGTTCTTCAGGAAAATGAACAGCTTGGGAGATACCTTTTTCAGGGTTCTCTTTGCGAAAATGAACGCATCTTCCTTGAACTTTGCTGTCTGGTAGATAAGCTTTCTGGGGTAGTGTTTTGATGTAATCTTCTTGTCCAGCGCTGCTTCCTTCTTCTTTGCCTGTTCCTCAGGGAGCGCATAAATCGCCTTGTACTTCTTTACAAGCTTGTTGAAATTATAAGCCATATAAAGGATATCGTACTTGGGATACTGGGGCATTCTCAGCTGAACAGGGTCGTTGGGGTCAACGCTGTCATCCATGAAGCCGCCTTCGCGGGCTGTTCTTTCGAGAATTGTCATAGGATAGGGATAGAAGATATTGGGGATAACCTTGTCAACATCAAGCTTCGCATTGAGCTTTACGGTTTCAAGGGATAATTCAAGTGTTTCATAGGGTAAACCTACGATATTATAGGTAAGAGCTGTGATCTTGTACTTTCTGAACCACTTGGAAACCTGAATCATGTGGTCATTCTTCATGTTTCTGTGGAGGTACTTGCGGCGGAATTCCTCATTACCGTTTTCGAGACCGATATCAATCATATAACAGCCGCCGTCCTTGAGCATCTTTACCATTTCCTCGTCAAGTACGTCGAAACGGAGATTGCAGTTGAAAGGCAGGTGGATTTTCTCAATATACATAGGCATGAATTCGTAGAACCATTCCTTGTACATATTGAAAATAGCGTCACGGAACTCAATAAACTTGATAAAAGGATATTTCTTTAAAAGAAGCTCTAAAAGCTCGATAGCCTTTTCGGGGCTTCTGAAACGGCAGTACTTCTGCTTGTTGGGGTAGATGTTGCGGAACTGGGAGTTGCCGCAGTAGGTACAGCTGAAGAGACAGCCGCGGGAAAGCATTACCATTGCGGTAAAATTTTTGGAACGGTCGAGATTTTCAAAATCAAAAAGGTCGAAATCAGGGAAAGGAAGGGTGTCAAGGTCCTCAATAAGAGGTCTTACGGGATTCTTGATGATTTCGCCGTTTTCGGTCTTGAAGAAAATGCTTTCGATATCAGTTCTCTGAACACCGTCACGCAGGTCATTCATGTAATCAAGCCAGGGATATTCACCCTCGCCTACGATAACCATATCAATTCCGTCAATTTTGATACATTCCTCGGGAACGAGAATAGCGTGATAGCCACCCACACCAACGGGGATTTCAGGCATTTCCGCTTTAAGCCAGCCTGCCATTTCGGTTACAAAGGGAACAGCGGTTGTTCTCATAGAAAAGCCGATAACATCAGGCTTAAAGCTCTTTACCTTTTCGATAAATTCCTTTCTGTCGGGCATATAGAGCTGGTGATAAAGCTGAACGTCATGTCCGCCTTGCTTTAATACTGCAGAAATGGAAGCAAGACCCTCGCTGTAGTTACCAAGCTTCTTACGGTTGAACTTCTCTTCTTCGAGGAAGTCGGGATATATTAAAAGTAATCTTTTCTGTTCTGACATTTTTATATTCCTTTCAGTATCTGTATCTTTGAAACACTAATCTATTTTACCGCAAAAACATAAATATGTCAATAGAAAAACGGCAATTACAATTTTAAAATTATATATAACAGAAATTTCGACAGCATAAATCGGACAAATTCAAATATATATTACCAAAAACAAATAAGGAGTCTTTGTTTTGGGTAAAAGTATTATAAAAAATACCGCCGTAATGTTTATGGCGATGATTATCGTAAAGCTTCTGGGGGCTGCGTTCAAAATTCCGCTGGGAAATATTCTCGGCGGCGACGGAATGGGTTATTTCTCAACCGCATTCAGTATTTTTTCGCCTGTTCTCGCCTTTACCGCCTCAGGAATACCTATGGTCGTAACCCAGGTAACGGCTCAAAGAGCTTCACGGGGCGAATATGCCTCAATAGCACAGTTCCGCAGATGTGCACTGATTGTGGGGACAGGAGCAGGCATTGCCGGAACGGCGGTTATCTACATTGCCGCCCTGCCCTTTGCTGACTTTATTGCCAATACCCCTGAGGCTCTTCCCGCAATACTGCTGATTGCACCGTCGGTACTTTTCTGCTCGGTTACAGCAGTTTACAGGGGATATTATGAAGGGCTTTCGGATATGACCCCTACCGCTGTTTCCCAGATAGTAGAGGCGGTTGTAAAAGCGGCGGCGGGAATTGCCCTTTCCTATGGTGCGTACGGCTACTTCCTGCATGAGCTGGGCGAAGAGGAAAAGGCGCTGCCCTATGCGGCCGCCGCGGCAATTCTCGGCGTAACCCTGAGTGAACTGTGCGGAATGCTGTATATGCTGATTTACGGCAGCAGACACCGCATAAAAACAGACAGCCGTTCTGAAACCGATACAATCGGTACAATGAAGGAGATTTTCACTCTTTCAATGCCTGTGGCAATCGGTGCGGTTATCGGAAATCTGATATCCTTCACGGATTTACTGACAATTTCAAACTGCATAAACCTGTCGTACAGCTTTTTTCCCGACCAGCTTGCAGGTGGTATGGTTTCACTTCAGGGCACCTCAGCCATGAACGACCCGGGAAATTTCCTTTACGGAAGCTACTCGGGAATAATAATGTCCGTTTATATGCTGACTGCAACAATACCAATGCTTATCCCTCGTTGTTCACAACCGCGGCTTGTATGTACAATAGAATTGAATAAAACCGACAACCTGTCAGCGGTAAAGCAGGATATATCCATGATTTTAAAGGGAACGATGCTGATTTCCGTGCCTATATCCGTTTTTGTGGCAGTAATGGCCGAACCTGTACTGAAAATACTGTATCCTGTCCGTGAGCTGGAAGCACAGGTAGGTATAATTCCTCTCCAGATACTCAGTACCGGCGGTATTTTTGCATCATTTGCAGGTGCACTTATGAATATTTTTCAAGCTTACGGCGACTTTAAGACGCCGGTAAGAATCACACTTCTGACGGGACTTGTAAAGTTTGCGCTGAACGTAATACTTATTCCTGTACCGGGAGTGAACATCTGCGGTGCTGCTGTCGCAACCTCGGTTTCCCAGCTTTTCTGCGTATTCTATACATTATCAGTAATAAAAAAACGCTTCGGCATACATCTTTCATTTGTAAGCGAAGCCTTTTCAATGCTTGTCTCAGGGGGCATAAGCGGTATCGCAGCATTTTACTGCCATAGTGTATTCGTAACAGCAATGCCCGCCCTGCTGTCTGTATTGCTCTCCTGTCTGACCGGCCTGATTCTTTATCTGCTGATACTGTATATTGCTGACAGCGGCGAGCTTTCAGGCATTATCAAAAGCATCCGCAGTAAAAAATACGGCGGGGGCTTGTAAAAATACAGAAAAAGTTGTATTATAATAATGACAACTATGAAAGGACTGTTTAAAATGTTTCAGTTAAAGGAAAAATACAACATTGACGATTTAAGGCTTATTATGAAGGAGCTTCGTAGCGATCACGGCTGTCCCTGGGACAGAGAACAGAACCACAAATCCATAAGAATGGATGTTCTGGAAGAAGCTTACGAAGTTGCCGAAGCTATCGACAGCGATAATATGGATTTACTCAAGGAAGAACTTGGCGACCTTATGCTTCAGGTGGTATTCCACAGCGAAATAGAAGCAGAAAAGGGGACTTTCGACCTTGACGATGTGGCAGACGGCATCTGTAAGAAGCTGATTTACCGTCATCCTCATGTTTTCGGTGATATCCATGTAGAAAACTCTGCTGAGGTGCTGAAAAACTGGGATTCACTCAAAAGTAAATCAAAAAATGAGGAAAAAGTCTCCGACAGGCTTAAAAGTGTGCCTAAACTGCTCCCTGCTCTTATGAGAGGTGAAAAAGTAGGTAAAAGAGCCGCCAACGCAGGCTTCGATTTCGAAGATGTAAACGAGGTTATAGACCGCCTGAAATCCGAAATTGCCGAACTTGAAGCCGCTGTAAAGGAACATAGTGACATAAAAACAGAGGAAGAATTAGGCGATATTTTGTTTTCCTGCACAAACTTGTCTAGATTTTTGAAAAAAGATAGCGAAAAAGCCTTGACATTTGCGATAAATAAGTTTATAATACGATTTAGCAGTGTTGAAGCTTTGCTTGAGGCTGACGGAAAAACCTTTTCCGACGCAACTCAGGACGAACTCAATGACTATTGGGAGAAAGCGAAGAAAGACACAGTTGTATAAACCGATTTCATTCGGTATAGTATTTATTTATTTTTTTGGAGGTATAAAACCATGACAAAGGCAGAATTCATCGCAGCAGTAGCAGCTAAGTCTGACATGACAAAGAAGGATACAGAAAAGGCTATTTCTGCAGTAATCGACACAATCACAGATACACTCGCTAAGGGCGAAAAGATCCAGCTCGTTGGCTTTGGTACATTTGAAGTTCGTGAAAGAGCAGCTCGCGACGGTATCAACCCCCAGACAAAGAAGAAGATCCAGATCAAGGCTACAAAGGTTCCCGCATTCAAGGCTGGTAGCGCATTAAAGGAAGCTGTTGCTAAGTAATCGGCGTGAATTTGAATACTACGGATTGCGATGTTCACCGGACGGAGCAATCCGTTTTTATTTTGAAAGGAGATTTCTGTGAGACTCGACAAATATCTTAAGGTTTCCCGCCTTATCAAGAGAAGAACCGTTGCAAATGAAGCCTGCGACGCAGAAAAGGTTACAGTAAACGGCAAGGTTGCACGAGCTTCCTACGATGTCAAGGTTAATGACATCATTGAAATCAATATCGGAAAGTCGCCTCTTAAGGTCAAGGTGCTGAAAGTTGTGGAAGTTGTCGGAAAAGACGGCGCTTCCGAACTTTACGAGGTTGTATGACGTTCTAAACCTGTCTGCTTCTGAATAGAATTGAATACTACATTTCATATCCGGGAGTTTTTATGAACAGACATATTCTGATAATTGAAAACCGCGATTCTGTCAGCCTTTCAGGCGTTAAAAAGGCTGACAGCTTCAGTCCCTGTGAGGTTGCCGTATACACCGAACAGGGGGACCTGCTCATACGCGGCAGTGAACTTATGGTTGAGGAATTCAACGAGACGAAAGGCGAACTCAAAATAAACGGGAGGGTGGATTCCCTGTCCTATCGGTCGGAAAAGCAGCATATACCTGACAATTTTCTGTCACGGCTGTTCAGATAGGAGGGGCCATGTTTCAGACAAACGCAGAATTCCTCTCGGTTATCGGACATTTCGCTGTTATCGGTTTCTTTCTGGGTATTATATATGATCTGGTGCGTATTGTCCGCATTATTTTCTCAACAGGAAAAATTATCGGATTTGTCACTGACTTTTTTACCATGCTTTTTTCAGGCCTGGTTCTCGCACTGTTTGCAATTGACACTCCTACAGGAAAATTAAGGCTGATTTATATAATTGCAGCAGTTTTCGGTATGACATTATACCTGATAACAATCGGAAAAATCACAGTTTACCCTGCCCGTTTTGCAGGTAAACTCGTAGGATTTATAAAACGACTGCTCAGAAAATATATTATTAAACCGATGTATAATTGTTTCGGTTTCCTTAAACAAAAGTCAACTGCACTTTTTGTTGAATTGCAACAAAAAAACAGGAAATATAAAGAAAAATTGCGATTTGGGTTGAAAAAAACACCATCGTTGTTGTATAATAAGAATAATAATAAAATGAGCAAATTATGTCAGAATGGTGGTGAAGAAAGAAATGTCATTAAAGCAAAAGTCCGAAAAAAAGCATAGACGTTCTTTCTTTTTCGCCCTGGTAGCTACCGCTACCCTGATTTATGCAGTCATTCTGCTGGTTTCCACTCAGGTTTCCATTGCCCAGAAAACTACGGAATATGAGGAGCTTTCAGCTAAGCTTGTTCAGGTTCAGACTGAAAATGAACAACTCAAGCGTTATTCAAGCACCCAGTACCGTCTTGACTATATTGAAGAGATTGCCCGTGATGAGCTTGACTACTCATATGCTGATGAAAAAATATATTATTTTGTTCCCAGTAACTGATTTTGAGGTGTTTTTGTGAAAAGTAAGGACAGAGAAAAGCTTTCGGTTTTCTTCAGAATCGGGGCACTTGCAGTTGCAATAATTATTGTTCTGAGCTTTGTGCTTCAGTCATTTATGACGTTCTGATTGTAAAAAATTTAACAAAAAAGCGGATTTTCGTAAAATATACGGAAATCCGCTTGATTTTTGTCTTAAATAGTTGTATAATAGATGTGGTAAAAAATTCTGACATGGAGGAAAAAACAATGTCCAACAAAATCTTAATCGAAACATCTGCACGTCACGTACACGTAAGTGCAGAAGCACTTGAAGTATTATTCGGCAAGGGCGCAGAGCTCACAAAGAAGAAGGACCTCTCCCAGCCCGGACAGTACGCTTGCGAAGAAAGAGTTACAATCGTAGGCCCCAAGAAGCAGCTTGCAAACGTGTCCATTTTAGGACCTGTTCGTCCCGCTACTCAGGTTGAACTTTCCGCAACCGACGCACGTTCTATCGGTGTTCCCGTAGTTATCAGAGAATCCGGTGATATCGCAGGCACACCCGGTTGCAAGATTATCGGACCTGCTGGCGAAATCGAAATCAGCGAAGGCGTTATCGTTGCTAAGCGTCACATCCACATGATTCCCGAAACAGCTGAAAAGCTCGGCTTAAAGAACAAGGATATTGTATGGGTTAAGGCTGAAACAGACGGCAGAACTGCTCTTCTCGGTGATGTTGTAGTAAGAGTAAGCGAAACTTTCGCAGACGCTATGCACATCGATACTGACGAATCCAACGCTATCTGCGCTGCTCCCGGTATGTTCGGTGAAATTATCAAGGAGCTTTAATCAGGTATACATAAGCATATAAAAAGCCCGAGAAATTTCTTCTCGGGCTTTTGTTGTGTGTGGAATATGGGATTTATCAATCTATATGTACGCTAATCTCTTCTTCCGTATATGCTTTCATTATATCTTGAAAAAAAGCAATATCGTCATCAGATACACCTATTAAATACATCTCCGTTCCGTAATGTGTACTACAGAATTTGCGTTGTTCATGCTCGACGTTGATTGTGAAATATTTTGTCATTTTGTTATATATGCTCTTGTCGGTTGGATTTTCTAACAGCAACTCTGAAATCAGTTTTTCAGAAACTATTCCTTTGATAGAAACCTCGTAATTATCTTCTGTGGGATTCCCATAAGCAGTTGCTTGTTGAATTTCTGCAAATTCTTCTTTCCAACACCTGATTTCCAATTTATCGCCTACTTGCACGAAATGCTTAATAAGCTCTTTCCACCAGAATGAGGGGATATTATGATCTATCATCTGCAAACTAATTTCTTTCATATAACACCTCTATAAATTCACATTTATCTAAATGAGTTAATTATAGCATAAACAATGTTAACAGTCAATAAAGACACACCGCCTGCCTGTTTGTTTTATGAGCAGGATAATTTTTCAAAAAGGTATTGACAAACCCGAAACATTCTGATATAATATTAATGTTCTTTGAGTAACACTCAGCTTGAACTTATGAGCCACTAGCTCAGGCGGCAGAGCACCTGCCTTTTAAGCAGGGTGTCCCGGGTTCGATTCCCGGGTGGCTCACCACGGCCCGTTGGTCAAGAGGTTAAGACATCGCCCTTTCACGGCGGAATCATGGGTTCGATTCCCGTACGGGTCACCATCAACACTACTCTCAAATGGCTTTGTAAAGCCGTTTGGGAGTTTTTTCTTTTGTGCGAAAACAGCCTATGGGTATTATTTGGGTCTTGTTTTCTCTCACGCACCTCTTTTGCTGAAATCGAGTGCCTCCGCAACAGCGTTGCAAGCCTTAATCTGATTCTCTCTGAACATATGTCCGTAGATATTCAGACTTGTGCTTACCTGCGAGTGTCCGAGAATGCCCGAAACGGTTGTCGGGTCAATTCCTGCCCCTATCAATAAACTTGCGTGGAGATGTCGGAATTGATGAATCCCATAAAACGGGAAATCGTGTTCCTCACAAAACTCTTTCAGCCAGCCGTAGGGCGTTTGCGGATTCATAGGCATACCGTTCCATTTCGTAAACAAGCGGTCATTTTCTATCCACTTACTGCCGAGCCGGTCCTTTTCTTTTTCCTGTTCTGCTCTGAACTGTTCAAGAATTTCAAGCACTTCAGGCGGCAGCTTTATGAAACGTACCGATGTTTCGGTCTTTGTCGTGTCGGTATAAATGCCTTTCGCCTTTGTGTAGTTGGATGTACGCTGAATGTGTACTATTCCAGTTTCAAAGTCAATGTCTTTCCATTCAAGTCCCAACATTTCACCTCTGCGCATACCGCTGTAAATATCCAATGTGAAGAATATACGCCATTTTAAGGGAGCTTTCTCCAGCAGTTTCAGAAATTTCTCCGTTTCCTTTATGGAAAGGATTTTACGCTCTTTCTTGCTGCCTTTCGGAATCGTCACTCTGCGGCATGGGTTATCGGTCAGCATATCCATCTTGATTGCGTAATCAATCACAGTTGAAATGAATGAAAGATAATGCACCATTGTCTTGTGGGAAAGTGGTTGCTTCGTAATCTCGTTCGTTCCATCCTGCGCAAGAGAGTTTATAAATTTCTGGATAACACGAGTAGTTATCTTGTCCAGTCGAATATGTCCTATCGCAGCATAAACCCGTTTAGTGAGCTGTCTTTGTCTTGTGTAAGTTGTGCTTTTTAGATTGAGCTTTGCATATTCTTCAAACCATTCTTCCGCAAAAGGCTCAAATTTTACCGCAGACACTATCTGTCCACGCTTGCATTCCTCCTCAAAGAGAATTGCCTGTCGCTGTACCTCCTTTTCGATTTGCTTTGCGGTCATCTTTTCGTCAGGCGTCCACGTCATTCTCTGAAAGACTTGTGTTCCGTCTGCCTTGTAGCCGCAGGATACCTTAATTCTGTAAGAGTTGCCTCTTTTTTCGATTGATGCCATTAGTTTACCTCCTTGTCGGTCAAACCATTGGCATATTTCTGCAATCTCATTTTATCACTTTAAAGCATAATTGTCAAGATGCAGAAATATGCCGTTTTCAGAATAAGTCTGTAAACAAATTTTCAATCTGAAGAAGTGCCGCAGACCGCCGTCACTTCTAACCGTCAATTAGTAACTACCTCTTGTTCTTCCTATTGCTCGTTTGCATATGTTTTGGCTGCTCGGAGTTTTTCTGTGCAGCCGCTTTTCTTTCACGCTCCGCACGAATGAGGTTGTCGATATAGTTGCCCTCAACAATATCTTCATAGGTGCGTATTAAACTCTCTATCTTTGAAAGCTGTAATTTCAAATCTTCGCTGCTGTTGCTGTCTATCTGTTTCTGCAAATCCGATGATATTTTGTAAAGCTGCTCACGAGTATCAATCCCGAATTCCGACAGCGTGTTAAGGCAGCTCACCATATTCTCAATACTGTGGTCGTTAAGAAAGCTATACGGCTCGTCTGGATTATGCTTTTTGGGAGTGATATGGAATTTTCGTATCAGCGTAATGCTTGTATTTATTGCATAGTAGAACGGCTTTTGTAATTCATTAGCTCGGTTTTCACATTCCGCAAATTCATTGGGAATATCGTTTCTACCATCAATTCTCTTTTTAAGGGAATACTCCGAATAATCCTCTCCAAGAGATTTCAGCCGCATAAATCTTTTCCCATAAGGCGGCTTTACTGCTATATATTTCCCTCGCCGCACCTCATATTTGTTTGCCTCCAGCAGCTTTATGAAATGTTCAAAGTTTTGTGCTGAATACAAAATGCGGTCTATGAAAAATTTCAGCCGTTCCCGTATGTTCAGCATATCTGTTTCCTTGTAAGCGGCGGCAATTTTCTTAACCGACTGCTCGTAATATTCTGGAACATAAATCGTGTTTCGTTCTTCCACAAACGGACAGTCAGCCTGCGTTAATTTCTCAATTATGTACTGCCGTTTTTCGTCGCTGAATACTTCGATAGGCACAAACTTTGCAGATGTCATTGCTTTCAGTTTTGCAAGCTCTGCTTTTTGCCCCGTTATCTTTTCGCGCAATATATCGTTCTGATTTAATATTTCTCCTACTTCGGTACTTGAAAGGTCAACGGGATTTTTCTTTTTCAGAGCATTTATGTGAGCCTGCGTGTTACCGAGAATTTGAGCATACCGCTTGTATTCCTCAACGGATTTGTGGTCGTGATATGCACCTACTACTTGTCGTGAAATTCCTCTGCCGTTTAGAATTTCGGTAAGCCTTGCACGTTCAGAGCTGCCCCATAAAATAGCCTCCGTTTCTTTTTTGCCCTTTGCCGAAAATCCCATCTGCTGAATTGCACGTTTCATCGACACACGAGTAGAAAGCCCTTGTTCTTGTCCGTAGCATACAGGAACGAAATCTATGTGCAGATGAGGTGTAGCCTCGTCAAGGTGCATAACCGCATTGAACACTTTCAGATTAGGATTGCGTTTTTCAAAATCACTCATATATTCGTCCAGCAGCTTTACAGCGGTATCCCAGTTTTCAGAGCCAACGCCGCAGGTGTCGGAGTTCCCGAACATAACGATTATCTCCTGAAACATTTTCTCCTTTTTGCCTTTTCTGATGTGTTCGTAATAATCGGGAATCTGTCTGTCTGTTCGTTTTTGCTTTGCGTTGTATTCCGCAAGAGCCGTATCGAAAAGCTCGTGGTACAGCTCACGCAAATCACGTTTTATATAGGTTATGTTATTCGGTGTGCGCATTTTATCGACATTATCCGAAAAGAAATCTCGGTTATTATGCTCGATACAGCCATCGTCCGAACGAAAGGATACGGACATTGCCTTTATCTCCTTGCTCATTCCTTTTACCTCCTTCTTTTGTGTATTTTCTGCTGTAATTTCAAGCCTTCGCAGAATAGGTATAACGCATTACCTGTTTTGTCAATCTCCGATTAACAAAACCGTATGCGTCAGGGGCGTTTTTACTCCCCTGAAACCCCTCACAACCGCCTAAACGAGCAGAATGCTCATTTAATATTGTATGTGTACTCCATAATCTCGTCCACATCACAGCGAAGAATTTCGCAGAGTCTGTCAATCGTAGCGGTGCTTATAGGCTTGTTGTGGCGCAGACGATTTATTGTGCTGCCGCTTATGTGGTAATCCTTGATAAGCGAGTAGGTTGACATATCACACAGCTTGAGAGTGAGCCAGAACCTTGAAAATGAAATCATATCGTTTCCTCCTTTCTGAAAAAATAATTGCAAAGCTGAAAAGAAAAATCCCAGCTTGACAATACACCATATTCGTGATAAGATATATAAAAAGCGACGATTGTGGGTGTTGTTCAGATTATACCATCACAAAGCCTGCTCGTCAAGTCGTTTGTGGTGAATATTTTGAAATTCCACAAATATAGTCTTTTCGAGAGCGATATAAGGAGGAAAACAATTATGACAGAAACAAAAGACACCTGCATCGAGGTGTTTGGAAAAAGATTGAAGGAATTACGAAAAGAGAACGGCTACACCATTGAGAGCTTTGCAGAGGTAGTCGGTATAGCGAAAAGCACGCTGGGTTATTACGAAAACGAGAAACGTCTGCCCGATATTGAAATCCTTACGAGGATAGCCGACGCACTGAACGTCAATGCAGATTATCTGCTCGGCAGAACGAACACCACCGCACAGAAAGGAAAGCTGAAAACCGTCTGCGAGTTCACAGGCTTATCCGACAGTGCGGCAGAGTATCTGTCGCAACTTGCGAAGAACAAGAACTACGAAAAACTCTCAATTATCAATCATCTGTTCAAGGAGCTTTGCGAGGATTACGCTTTTTACTCCGACAGCGAAACTGCAAGCAGCGTACTCGGAGCGTTGTTTGCGTACTTTAATAAATTCAGCGGCTCTGAAAATACTTGGGAGGATTTTGTGGATTTGGGCGACGAGCAGAGAAAGCGTGTTCTCTCTGCGGCGTACAGGCAGTATATGCTCAATCAGGTGACAGAGGCGGTTGTGAAGAGTATGAGGGATTATGGGGAGTATAATAGGGAATGAGAATTTGATTGTATAAAACTTTTATCATATTACTCAACTTTTGTTTTCGCAACAAGTTGTTGCTTGACCTACACTTGTTTGTCGAATATAATGAGCTTACGAGGTGATGATATGACAACAGCAGAAATAATTAAAGAACTCCGTCATAACGTTAATATGACACAGGATGAAATGGCACAAGCACTTTTTGTTACAAGACAGGCGGTTTCACGCTGGGAGAACGGAGATACAACTCCAAATCTTGAAACGCTGAAACAGATTTCAAAAATGTTCGGTATATCTCTTAATCATCTGCTTGCAACAGCTCACAACACTGACGATACAGACGCTGAAATAAATGCAGAGAGGTTTATTGGCTTTGCAGACATATATGAAAACAGCCGCCCGACAGTTCCTGTTCATTCGGTCGAGATAATAACCGAATATCTTGGAAGAATGCCTGATACTGTTGTGGATTTAGGTTGCGGCACAGGTCTTTCAACATTGGTTTGGGAGAACAAATGCGGACAAATCATTGGCATTGACCCGAGTGGTGATATGTTAAGTGTTGCAAAAACAACGTCAAATAAAAATGTATCATTTATCAAGGCATATTCTGATAATACGGGGCTGCCTGATAACAGTGTAGATGTTGTGTTCTGCTCACAGGCATTTCATTGGATGAATCCTGCTGATACACTTGCGGAAGTCAATCGAATTTTGAAAGATGACGGCATTTTTGCTGTTATTGATTGTGATTGGCCTCCCGTTTGTAATGTTGATGCAGAAATCGCATATATGAACTTATTCAACAAAGTGAGAGTTATCGAAGAAGAACATAATGAAATCTGTAAAACCTTTCACCGATGGGATAAGAATAAACATTTGAAAAATATGATTGAAAGTGATTATTTCAGATATTGCAGGGAGATTGTATTTGACAGCTGCGAGAATTGCAATGTTGAACGCTTTTTAGCATTGGCACAAAGTCAAGGCAGCTTACAGACTATTCTCAAACTCGCTCCCGAACTTATTGAAAAGGATTATCTTACCTTTCAAAAGGCAATATATAAGATTTTTGATAAGGAAATGTATAAAGTGAGCTTTTGCTATCGTATGAGGACAGGGGTAAAGTGACGGTTACTTTCATTCTTTGTGCTGAACAAGTCATTCTACTAATCGTAGGTAGCTTTATTTATATGTATGTGTTATATTATATAAATAAAGGAGGACGAACGTATGACACAAATAAGAATAGGTAAGTTCATCTCGGAAATGAGAAAGAAAAAGGGATTGACGCAAAGCCAACTTGCTGATATCCTTTATGTTAGCGATAAGGCAATATCGAAATGGGAAA
>JAZSFL010000040.1:0-5506 GCA_045532185.1 Ruminiclostridium sp. | reverse complement strand
CAGAACGACATGGCTACGATCCGACTTGCCCCTGGGCTGCCGTGCCCCGGAGGGGCACGGCATGGTGCGGCGCACCGACCTGCCCCCACCTCAGAAAAGAAAGGCAACACAGATGGAAACTAATTTTGACTGCATAGTAATCGGAGCAGGTGCCGCAGGAATGTTCGCGGCAATAACCTCAGCCTCTGAAGGATATAAAACCGCGGTTATAGAACCAAATGAAAAGGTAGGCAGAAAACTTGCCATAACAGGAAAGGGACGCTGTAACGTCACAAATAACTGCGATACCGACACGGTCATGAAGAACGTGCCCCGTAATCCCCGTTTCCTTTACAGTGCCCTTTCAATGCTTTCTCCCGCAGATGTAATGGTTTTTTTTGAAAACGAGGGCGTAAAGCTGAAAACCGAACGAGGTGGCCGTGTTTTCCCTGTTTCCGATAAAGCTTATGATATTGTGGATGCCTTGTTTTTCAGAATGAAACGTGAGGGTGTGACTCTCATACGGGCTAAAGCTCTTGAAATTACCGCCGAAGACGGATTTGTAACAGGCGTAAAGACCGATAAGGGCGGTTTCTCGGCGCCAAAGGTCATCCTTGCCACGGGAGGAATGTCCTACCCCGTCACAGGCTCAACAGGTGACGGATACAGGATGGCAGAAAAACTGGGACATACCATTACACAGCTGAAGCCTTCCCTTGTACCGATAGAAACCGAGGAAGACTGCGCACAGATGATGGGGTTGAGCCTTAAGAATTCTGTTCTGTCTGTCCGTGACAATACAAAAGGAAAAACAATTTTCAGTGAGCTTGGCGAAATGTTGTTTACACATTTCGGTGTTTCAGGTCCACTTGTGCTCAGCGCAAGCTCCCGTATGGATGATATAGAGGACGGAAAATATACATTATTTATAGACCTGAAGCCTGCCCTTACGGAGGAACAGCTTGACAGCCGTGTGCAGAGGGATTTTCTGGAACGAAAGAATATGCAGCTCGACAATGCGCTGAGAAAGCTTCTCCCCGAAAAGATAATTGGTCCGCTGTTGAAAAAATGCGGCATTGTCCCCGAAAAACAGTGTAACAGCGTAACAAGAGAAGAACGTCTCACCCTTGTCCGCATGGTAAAGGGATTTTCGCTTACGCCCACAGGTTACCGCCCCATTTCCGAGGCAATAATCACCGACGGCGGTATTTCCGTAAAGGAAATCAACCCGAAAACTATGGAATCAAAAATAGTAAGCGGCCTGCATTTTGCAGGGGAAATTATTGACGTTACAGGTTTTACAGGCGGATTTAACCTGCAGATAGCCTTTTCCACAGGATATGCCGCTGCACATAGCGAATGGTAAGGAGATATTATGAAAAGAGTAGGAATTGTTGATGAAACCCGCGGACTTGCGGTTATTTCCATGGTAATCTATCATCTTTATTTTGACCTGGTCTACTTTTACGGAGTAAATATGGGCGCGCTTGTTGATACAATTTTAAGCGACTGGTGGCAGCCGCTTATTGCCGGTACATTTATTTTTGTATCGGGTATTGCCGCAAACTATTCCAAAAACAACTTCAAACGCGGTGTTATCTGCTTCTTTGTAGGTATGGCATTCACCTTTGCCACAGCCTTTATAACTCCCCACGCCCCTATTTATTTCGGTGTGCTTCATTTTCTCGGTATTTCCATGATGATTTACGGCTTTATCGGCAAGTTTACAAGCCGTATTCCGTGGCTTATCGGCATGATAGTTTTCGGGCTTCTGTTTATCCTGACAATCAATGTTCCCAAGGGTTATATGGGCTTCAACTGGCTGTTCAGAATTGATTTACCGGATTCACTCTACGGTGCAAGGCTCTTATTCCCGCTGGGCTTCCCTTCATCGAGCTTTTCAAGCCTTGATTATTTCCCCCTTCTGCCTCATTTTCTTTTATTTATGGCTGGTTCATCCCTCGGAGTACTGTTCAGATCCGGCAGAGCCGCAAAAGGTATGTATATGACCAGATTTTCAGGACTTGCCTTTATCGGCAGACATGCACTTTTAATCTATATTCTCCATCAGCCTGTGCTGATTGTGATTCTTGAGCTTGTTTTCAAATGTATGGGCAGGGCGACTATGTTTATATGAGATAAAACTCCCCGGTCAACGCCCGCCTTTTATAATCCCTGATAAAATATGATAATGTTTAACGGCGGGCACCAAACCAGTGCTCGCCGTTATTTTATAAAACAGATACTCCTTTTTTCTTGACTATTTATTTTAAACCTGGTGCAGATAATTGCGGGGCGCAACGCGCCCCGCAATTCGCATTTTCCGCCGTTGGCGGAAAATGCGTGCGCGCGCCGCTGGCGCGCGCTTTACGGCGGCGACTGCGCCGCCGCCCGCTCTCCCCCTGATTCAGTTCACCTGTGCCCTTTCGGCTTCTTTCATAACCTGCTCAATCCTTTGCTTGTCAAACACTATAGTTTCCCCTGCACCACTGAGTATTTCCTCGGAAACAGGGTTTTCCACGAGCTTTATAATAGTGCGGTTCAGATTCCGTGCGCCGTATTTTCTGCTATACCCCTCTTTTGCAACAAATTCCGCCGCCTCTTCGGTAATTTCAAGACGGTATCCCGCATCTCTGACTCTGTCTCTGAGTTCATCAAGCATATTACGGCAGATTTCGAGAACATTTTCTTCGGATAGGGAGTGAAAATACACTATCTCGTCGATTCGATTGAGAAATTCGGGACGGAATGTTCCGTTTATCTCGCGCTCACCTTGCTCCCCGGCTTTACCTGTAAATCCAAGACCCGACGACTGAGCCTGTCGTGCGCCTGCGTTGGTTGTCATAATTATGATGCAGCTTTTAAGACTGGCTTTCCGCCCGTCTGCGGCCGTTACATGACCGTCGTCAAGTATCTGCAGAAGCAGATTCAGCACTTCGGGGTGAGACTTTTCAATTTCATCAAAAAGTATAACACTGTGAGGTCTTTTTCGTACCGCCTCCACCAGCCTTCCTCCATCCTCATATCCTGCATATCCTGCAGGCGCGCCGATAAGAGCGGATATGCTGTGCTTTTCCATAAATTCCGACATATCAAAACGTATAAGTGCGGATTTGTCTCCGAATAAAAGCTCGGACAAAGCTTTTGAAAGTTCGGTTTTTCCCACTCCTGTGGGGCCTGCAAAAAGAAATGTGCCCATGGGTCGATTTTTTCGGTTAATACCCGAACTGCTTCGTTTTATTGCTGAGCATATAGCCGATATTGCCTCATTCTGACCTATAATCCGTTTTTTCAGCCGTGCTTCAAGACTAAGTGCCGTTTTTCCGCGGCTGTCGGTGACATTTACGGGAACTCTGCTATGGCGCTGCACTGCCTCAACTATGTCCGCTTCCGTTACGCACAGCTTTTCTGTAGTGCCACATTTCAGCGCTTCCGCCTCTTCTTCAAGTCTGCGTTCTTCCTTTCGTATTTCTGCGGCAAGTGTAAAATCCTGCAGCAATACTGCCGATTCTTTTTCTTCGGCAAGTTCTTTAAGTCTTCTGGTTATATTACCTACGGCAGGACTTTTTTCATAATCTGTAATTTTAACTGCTGCGCAGGCTTCATCAATAAGGTCTATCGCCTTATCAGGCAACTTTCTATCTTCTAGATATATAGAAGATAGCCTTACAGCTTTAATGATTGCCTCGTCGCTTACGGACACACCGTGATAATCTTCGTATTTCCCGCATATACCCTTGAGAATTTCGATGGTTGTCTTTTCATCAGGCTCATCAATAGTGACAGGCTGAAACCGCCGCTCAAGTGCATTGTCCTTTTCAATATATCTGCGGTATTCATCAGTTGTTGTTGCTCCGATTACCTGTATATCACCCCGTGACAAAGCAGGCTTCAGGATATTTGCGGCATCTATCGCGCCCTCTGCAGCACCTGCTCCTACAAGGCCATGTATTTCATCTATAAATAGTATAACGTTACCAGAATTGCTGACCTCGGCAATAACCGTCTTCAGTCTGTCTTCGAAGTCCCCTCTGTACTTTGCACCCGCTATCATAGCAGGAATATCAAGGGTGAAAATTCTTCTGGTTTTAAGTTCAGGAGGCACATCCCCCGCAACAATTCTCAGTGCAATTCCCTCGGCAACAGCTGTTTTTCCTACACCGCTTTCGCCTACAAAACAAGGATTGTTTTTTCTTCGCCGCAGCAGAATACGTACTGCTTCAGAAATTTCTCTTTCACGGCAGAATACAGGATCGAGTTTTCCCTCCTCTGCCTGTTTTGTGAGATCAATTCCGTATTTTTTCAGGGCGCTGAGCTTTTCATCCCTCTTTTCGTTGTTTCTTGTTTTTACATCATTGCCCCTTGCATCCTTTATAAGTCTGTCAGTATTAACACCCATTTCCTTGAGCATCACCGAACCGCAGCATTCATCTTCGCTGAGTATTGCCATCAGAATATATTCTGTTCCTGCAGAACTTCTATTATCCTGCCTTGAAAACTCCAGCGCTTTTTCAAGTATACGCATACTTCGCGGAGAGAAATCACGGACAGTAAGCTTTGTGGCGACTCCCCTGCCCATCGTCCTGCCGATTTTATCTCCTATTCCTTTTGCTGAAGCACCATGCCTTATAAGCAGCAATGATGCTGCTGCATCCTTTTCCGCCGCAAGTCCGTAAAGCATATGCTCGCTTCCCACGAAGGTATGCCCCAACTTCATTGCAAACTGGATTGCTTTTGTAAGAGCAATGTTTGATTTTTCGGTAAAGCCTCTGAATTCCGTCATTGTATGTCCCTTCCTTAAAATATTCAGTAACATTTTTTATAGAGCCTCATATATTATATTATGAAACGTTTCATAAATATTTAATCAGGAGGACACAATCATGTTTGGTAACAACAGTTGTATCTGGATCATCGTTCTTATTCTCTTATTCTGCTGCTGTGGTAACGGCAATGGCTGCGGTGGTTACAACACTGCTAACAACGGCGACTGCGGCTGCGGCTGCAACAACGGCTGCTGCTAAGCGCGAGGCGCTTAACCCAGGTTCCGCCGCGCGATAAAAGACTATTTTTTCAATCTTTATTGCGCGGCGGGATAATAAGCACTGCTTATCTGATCACTTCACCTTTTGATGTGTTTTTAAATAAGCATAATTAAACGGCGGAGACAGAATCTGTGACTATTCCAAGGTTGAGCGCGAGGCGCTTAACCCAGGTTCCGCCGCGCGATAAAAGACTATTTTTTCAATCTTCATTGTGCGGCGTCACAGAAGCTGCAATTATATATGATTGTAACCCACAGTAATAAGTGCTTTCTGACACTTGATTTGTGCGGTTAATCAGAAGGGTTGCATGCTTAATAAGAACGAGGGACGGCAATGGGGAGCCCCCATGAGCAATTCCCGCCTTTTATAAGAAACAATTAATCCCGCTGTTGTTTTAACGGCGGGATTAAAAACTTCTATACAGGCGGCACCTCATCAGCCATACCTTAATCTTTATGTTGGTGCAGAGAATTGCGGTTCGC
>JAZSFL010000007.1:0-3598 GCA_045532185.1 Ruminiclostridium sp. | reverse complement strand
GGCAACGCCGCCTCCGCAATTTTTGCACAACACTATAATTACCAAAAAGATATAAAAAGGATATAAACCTATAAATTACGGCGAAACCGCACCATCTGCGACTCCGCCGTTAATCTTTTTTATAAATTTATCCGACCTTGCAAAAGGCGGAACCTGCCGCGGCGCTTCGCCGCTTAATCCCAGATGTCGGGGAAGAGCATATCCAGTTCCTTGATGTTCTTTTCAAGAACTGCTTCCTGCTCCTTGAGTTCAGCCTTACGCTTGGGAGTAATGAATGTCTTGTTAAGCTCGGAACGTACCTCATCAAGTGTTCTCTTGAGGGGCTCCTTGCGGCGCTTATACTGTGCCTTGCGCTCTTCCTTTTCCTGACGTGCGCGGCGTGCGCTTTCAATAGCTTCCTTTTCAGCTCTTTCAGCAGCAAGACGCTGTCTTTCCTCGGAAATACGCTTCTTTTCACCTTCAATACGGTCAACGATTGCACCGTTGAGAGCTTCGTAATGAGCCTTCAGTTCGGGAGTTGCAAAACGGAGAGCCTTGATATAGTTCTTGTCGTCTGTGATTGTCTGGGGAAGATCAGGGATTTCGTCCTCGCTCTTTAACTTGCATTCAGCAAGAAGCTTACCGATATAAGCTCTGGATTCTTCGATATCAATGTCAAGAATCTTGTCGAAATATGTGTCAGCCGTTTCAAATTCGCCGTCTTCAAGGAACATGTATGCTCTCTTGATGAGGTTTTCCTTGTTAGCTGCGGTTGCTGTAACGATAGCGTCGGGTACAACTGCTGCTTCCTCAGGCTTGAGGATTTTTTCAACTGTATCGGAAATTTCTCTCATAAATTCGCTGTCAGTGCTGTCAAATGCGGTGTCAAGCCATACAAGTGCTTCAGGAAGCTGCTGGAAAGAGAGTGCTTCGCCGTTGAAAACGGGGAACATCTGCTTTTCTTCATCGGAAAGCACAGCTGCAAAGCCGTTTACAACATAATTGAGGTAACCGTCGCAGCAATCAGCGATGTTCTTGAAGCCTGCAAGCATAATACGGCTGTTTTCAACAGCGTAGGCAATCTGTGCAGCCTTTTCGATTTCGTCCATTTCCTTTAATGTTTCAGGAATATAGAAAACGTTGAAGCCTAAGTTTTCTGTGAAACGAAGGTTCAGACGGTCGCCGTCAAGGTCACTGTCGTTTGTTGCATCTTCGCGTGTGAGAACGAAAATATCGTACTGCTTATCCTGTGTGAACACGTTTTTAGAAACGGTAACAGCCTCATTGAGTGCATCGGACATACCAATATAAGCTGCCTGCATTTCCTGTGTTGCATAGTGGAGTGCACGCTTGTAGCTTTCGCTTTCTGTAACCTGGGGAAGAGCAGTTACATTCTTTCTGCATACGGGGAAGCGCTTGCCTCCCTTTAATACGTACTGGATTCCGTATTCGCAGAGAAGCTTCTGCCAGTGTGTTTCGCTGTCCTCGGGGTCTGTGAGGATAAGCTCGTCGGCAATCTTTTCAGCTGCCGCAAAGTTCATTGTATTTCTGAGATATGTAATTCTGTTAATCTTTTTTACATCAGTTTTCGGAAGCATGGATTCAGCTCCGCAACCGAGGCATATGCTGCCGGTATTTTCTGCGTCAGCCTGAACATCACCGCCGCAGATTTTGCAACTTAAAGTATTTTCATACATTTCCCGTGTCCTCCTGATTATTATTTAACATTTACATTAAGTATATAACAAATTCCTTATTCTGTCAATATTCTGTAATATGCTTTGTTTAATTCTGCCTAAAAATTTTTAACACGGTTAGTAGTTTTGCACATAGTGTTTTCGGGTGTATCAATGACATTTCCGGTGCTGAGGGATTGTGTAAATTTTAACCCCGCAGTTGCAGTACTGCGGGGTCTGATTATTTGTTGTAAAAGGCTCACCTCAACCAAAATTCGACAAGCACTGCTGCAAAACCTGCCGTTTCGCTATCTGCGGAAAATCCCAACCTCTGAAAAGGCAGGAACCGCCCGAGGCGGCACGCCTCAACCAAGTCTGAGCATTTCATCGATGCAACCCTTTGCCTTTTCCATAACCTCGTCGGAAAGGAAGATTTCTTCACCCTCACCGTTAAGACATGCAAGCACATCAGGGAGAGTAGTTGCCTTCATATCGGAACAAATAAGCTTCTTTGACAGAGGATAGAACTTCTTGCCGGGACAGTCATACTGGAGCATAGCCACAATACTGTTTTCAGTACCAATAATAAACTCCTTTGCATCGGAATTCTTTGCAAAATTCATAATTCCCGTTGTACTTCCCACATAGTCAGCCAGTTCAGTCACTTCAACAGGACATTCAGGGTGAACAAGAAACAGTGCATCGGGGTGGGCCTTCTTAGCCTGCTCAACATCAGCACGTGTCATTGCCGCGTGAACGGGGCAGCCTCCACGGAAAAATTCAAATTCCTTTTCGGGGAGCTGTGATTTCACGTATGAACCTAAATTGATATCAGGAATAAACAGAATCTTATCGCTGTCCATCTTTTTAAGAATATCCAGGGCCGATGCTGATGTAACACAGACATCACACTCAGTTTTAAGCTCAGATGTAGTATTGATATATGCAACAACCTTATGGTCGGGAAGCTGTTTCTTCATTTCTCTCAGCTTTTCAACATCAAGCTGTTCTGCCATGGGACAGCCTGCTCCGGAATTGCTTAAATATACGTGCTTATCGGGGGAGAGAAGCTTTACTGTTTCCGCCATAAAGCGCACACCGCACATTATCACATTCTTCTGGGGTGCTTTTGCCGCCTGTTGGCTCAGCCCGAAGGAATCGCCTATATAGTCGGCTATTTCCACAATTTCACGGTTTTCATATACATGAGCCAGAATGCAGAAATCCTTTTCCTTTTTAAGTTCAAGTATCTTGTCCTGTAATTCTCTTATATTCATAAACGGCCTTCCTTTTTATATGCTGTTTTTGTTTTTGTGCAGGTGCAGTCGACTGCGGTCACGGAGTGTCCGCAATCCGAGTTTTACTCCGTTGGCCGAAAACGCGGTGCGGGCGGCTCCGCCGCCCGCACCATACCGCTGCTTACGGTATGGTGTACCTTATATTATACAGATTTTAATGGTTATTGTCAACGATTGTTTTGCGATTGACAAACATTGACACAGATGTAAAATATTCAGAGCATATATTTTCGCCGACCGTCAATAATAAGGCAAGAGGTGATTTTTATGTCAACTGTAAAACTCAATGTGGAAAATTTCCGCCACGAAGTAACCGAGTCGGATATTCCCGTGCTGGTGGATTTCTATGCCGGCTGGTGCGCACCCTGCCGTATGCTGTCTCCGGTGCTGGAGGATATAAGCGAGGAACTGAGAGGCACTGTCAAAATAGGAAAGGTGGATGTCACCGAAGAAGGCGAGCTTGCAGAAAAGTACCGTATACTTAATCTCCCCACTATGATGATTTTCCGTGACGGGAAAGTGACTGATACACTTGTGGGTGCAGCAGGCAAACAACAGATAATGGGGTTGCTGCTGAAATAGAAGGGCGCGCGGCGGAGCCGCGCGCCGGACTTTTTGCGCCCTCGGCGGAAAAAGGGGGGAAGG
>JAZSFL010000024.1:0-19294 GCA_045532185.1 Ruminiclostridium sp. | reverse complement strand
CAAATCGCGCGCCGCGCCCCGCCTATGCAGGGTACAGCTGAATCTTTTGGGATTAATCTTCTTCATTTCATTTGCACTGTAAACAACTTCAGCATAGATAGCAGCTACCACCGAATACAGCTCGGGCGGAATATGCTCGCCCGAATTAAGCATAACAAGAAGGGCAGCCGTGCTGTCATCGCGGTAAATGGGTACACCGTTTTCATCGGCAATATTTACAATTCGCTGAGCGAGCTCTCCGAGCCCTGATGCTACCACAACAGGAGCGTAGTTGAGGCTGGGGTTGTATTTGAGGGCAACAGCAGCTTTCTGACCGTAAATTTTACGCTTGGACATTCAGACCTGTCCTCCTTTCGTTGAGTTTCGGGAATATCTGTGAAAGATTATGAGGTGCTTTCAGAATACCAGTCTGGAAATTTGTGATTGAGTAACCTGCTCCTGAAGCAATCCTGTTCACCTTGCTTATGATTGATTCAATATTCTTTCCGAAGCTTACAGGGTGCAGAAGGCTTACGCTTGCGGTATTTTCGTCGGCGTAGACATCAAGTTCAAATCGTCCGAAGGCGTCAATATCAAATGTAAGGAACAGGTGGTAGTGTTTCTGACCGCCGCCTGCGGCAGAAATTCCCGAATCGTCATCGTTATCCACCCACAACTCGCCGAAAGCGCGGGTATCTTCAACCTGAACGGGCAGGATATAGTGAGCAAGCGGGGTAAATACACCTGGTGCGTTGATCATGCTCTGAAGCAGATTGGAGGCATTGAAGCTGTCAATTGATTTGAGCGCAGGGTGATTTATATTTTTTGCGACAAAGTCTGTAAGCGCACGGATAGAGCTGTTCTGTGCCGCCTGCTGCGTCTGTTGTTCATCGCCGTCTGCCATCACAAACGGGTCATTTTCCGTAAGAACTGCAACCGCTTCGTCCATAATATCAAAAACACTGTTCTTCAGAGCACCCTCGGGCATTGTCTCAAGAAAACCGTTGAGAAAATCCACAAGTTCATTCAAATTGGAAATCTGATTGAACTGTGTTTCGAGTGTCATACTCAGTTCGTCGTCCGCAATAAGTCCTGTCATTATGTTTTTTATGACATCAAGACCCTCTTCAGGACTGTTGTGAAGGTCGTTTATGTACTCCGAAAAGTCGTAATTCAGCAGTCCGATGTCCGAAAGATACCCCTCATCCGCCAAATTTTCCGTCAGATATGATGAAAAATTAAGAAATGTTTGGCTTTCTTTACTAAAAAATGAAAAATCTGCTTGATTTTCTTGTTGATTTATAGTATAATTAGTAAAAGGCGTCGTTATATCTTCCTGAGGTTGTCCTGTAAGGTTGTTCATAAGCTTTTCAAAAGCAGCTGCAAGCTCGTTTCTCATTTCGTATGAGGGAACCTGAGTGAGGAGCTGTCCGAAATACTCACGAAGCATAGTGCTGTTTGTATTGTACTTTGAAATATTGTGCATTACAATCGGCAGCAGGGTTTGAGTATGCTGGTCGTTCAGCAGGCTCTCCGATACATTCTTTAAAAGGTCGGCAGTCTGATTCCTGAGTGCAGCAAAGTTTGTTTCCGCTTCACCTGAAATCCAGCGCGCGGCAAGTGACGCTAAATTCTGCGAAAGTCCCCTGTTCGGGGAAAAATATTCCGAAAGGAATTTGAGGTTAGATGAAAGAGCCGAGGTTATCTCGTTCTTGTTCTGCGAGAAGTTGATTGCCTTCAGCATATTTCCGATAGCTTCCTTCAGGTCAGTATTTCCTGTCTGGCTCAGTTCTCTGAGTAAATCGTAGAACTTGTCGTTATGGAACATTGTGTTCTGACTTTCCTGTTCAATGATTTCATCAAGAAGCTGATTTGTGGAAATGTAAAGGGAGTTGTTGAGGTTTTCCAGTTCTCCCGCAAGCTCTGTGTAACCGTTGAGCTTGGCAGTGCTCAGAAGGTCGGCATTTATGATATCCTTTATGGTTTCGACTGCAAGAGTCTGGTTTTTGCTTACTGAAATGGCAAGAGGAATAAGATCCTTCTGCCCCATGGTTGTCTGGGGATTGTTGCTGGTGTTCTTGTCCGAAGCCGCTTGTATCTGCCCGGGTTTGTTTGCACCATCAACGGTGAATTGCTCACCGCCCGAAGCGGCGCCGTGATTATTGGTAAGGGTACTGGAGTAACTCTTACTTGCGGAATCGCTTATCTGCGGAATCTGGGGCATAGGTACGACCTCCTTTGGTTGGTTTCTTTCATATTAACATAAAATCCACAGTTTTGCAACAATTTTGGAAATATTTAAATTAAAATAAATAAATATTACTTCATACTGCAAGGTATGAGGAAAGGAATGGTTAATATATGGCTAAAGTAGAATCCGGCATGGAAGCAATGGTAGATGTGTACATATTTGAAACCACTGGTCTGTTGGAACAGCTCGACGAAATTCTTTTAAGAACTGAGCAGGCCAATGAGTTCAAGGAGGATGACATCAATGAAATCTTCCGTATAATGCACACAGTAAAAGGCTCTTCTGCGATGATGGGCTTTGAAAATCTGCAGCAGCTTGCACACAAGGGCGAAGATATGTTCTTTATCATCAGAGAGAACCCTGAAAAGGTAAAGGATATCGGCTTTGTATATGACCTTGTATTCCAGATGTCTGACTTGTTCAAGGCTGAAATTGAGGCTATCCAGAATGATGACGACTATGAATCCACAGATTTTTCAGAAATAATAAAGAAACTTGAACAGGGTGCTAAAATGCTCAAGGGCGAAGTGGCAGCACCTGCAGCTGCTTCTGAAACCGCTGCACCTGCTGCACCTGCAAAGAACTGGGGCGATGACTGCACAACAGTACGTGTATTCTTTGAAGACGGCTGTAAGATGGAAAATCTCCGTGCATTCCTCCTTCTTAATAAGGTGCGCGAAGAAGCCCAGATTCTTGACTTTATTCCTGATGACGTTGAATCCAATCAGGAATCCGCAAACATTATCATAGATAACGGTTTCATTATCACATTCCGTGCGCCTGACAGCAAGGCAGTTCTTCAGATTATTGAAGAAGCTATCAATGTTCAGTCCTATGAAGTAATCAATAATGAGCCTGAAGCACAGAGTGTGCAGAATACTGAAACACAGCAGACAGCAACAGCTTCAGCAGCAGGCAAGCCCGCCGCACAGGCGAAGGCTCCCACAGCGGAAAAGACAGAAACCAAGACTGAAGCAAAGACTGGCGGCAGCGGCAAGCAGAGCCTTATCAGCGTAAACCTCTCCAAGCTTGACCAGCTTCATGATATTGTTGGTGAAATCATCACCACAGAATCCATGGTTATTGCTAACCCTGAGCTTGAAGGTCTCCGCCTCGAAAGCTTCTCCAAGGCTGCTCGTGAACTCAGAAAGCTTACAAGCGAGCTTCAGGATACTGTAATGTCGATCCGAATGGTTCCTCTTACCGGTCCTTTCCAGAAGATGAACAGAATTGTCCGCGATATGAAGGTAAAGCTGGGTAAGGACGTTGAACTCAAGATTGAAGGCGACTCCACAGAAGTTGACAAGTCCATTGTGGACAACCTCAACGACCCGCTTATGCACCTTGTAAGAAACTGTATGGACCACGGTGTAGAAGATACTGCTGAAGAACGTATTGCTAAGGGTAAGCCCGCAAAGGCTACAATCACTCTCGCTGCTATGAACGCTTCCGGCGAGGTTATCATCACAGTTTCCGATGACGGTAAGGGTATTGATTCCCAGAAGGTTCTCAAGAAGGCTGAAAAGAACGGACTTCTTACAAAGCCTTCACATGAATATACAGAACGTGAAATCCAGAATATGATTCTTCTCCCCGGCTTCTCCACAAACGAGGTTGTTACCGAGTACAGCGGCAGAGGCGTTGGTATGGATGTAGTAAAGAAGAATATTGAAAAGGTCGGCGGAAGCATTGCTGTTGAAAGCAAGCTCGGCCAGGGTACAACCTTTGTTATCAAGATTCCGCTTACACTTGCTATCATTGACGGTATGGAAGTAAAGGTCGGAGATGCTAACTTTATCGTTCCGATTTCCGCTATCAAGGAAAGCTTCATGGTTGCGAACGACCAGATTATTCATGACACTCAGCAGGGTGAAATGATTATGATGAGAGGCGTTTGCTATCCGATTTTAAGACTGCATGACAAGTTTAATCTGGAAACAGAAATAAAGAACTTTGAAGAGGGTATTATCCTTCTTATCGAAGCTGATAATAAGAGCGTATGTCTCTTTGCTGACGAGCTTGTAGGCGAACAGCAGGTTGTAGTAAAGCCGTTCCCTTCATATCTCTCCCAGTATGATATAAAGAGAGAGGGACTTTCAGGCTGCACAATCATGGGTGACGGTAGAATTTCGCTCATCATTGAAGTAAACAATCTTATTGGTCTGCACTGAGCAGGATAATCGAAAGGTAGGTTTAAGGCTATGGCTATGGACTTTAAGGAATTACTTGCCAAGCAGGAAGAAATCATGAAAGGCTCAATCGAGACAAAGAGCGAGGCTGAACGTGAAATAACAAAGGTTCTCACTTTTAATATCGGTGAGCAGATTTACGGTATAGAAATTCCCAATGTAGTAGAAATTATCGGCGTTCCCCACATTACAACTGTACCTGGTGTTCCCGGTTACATAAAGGGTATCATCAACGTACGAAGCAAGGTTGTGCCTGTTGTAAATATAAGAAGCCGTTTCGGTAAGGAAGAAATTCCCTACAATGACCGTTCCAGCATCATTATTGTATGCTATGAGGATATTCAGGTAGGTATTATTGTTGATCAGATCCGTGATGTTATTCCCGTAACTGAAAGACATATCGCAAAATCTCCTGACCATATCGGTGTAAACAACAACAAGTTCATCAAGTACCTTCTTGAAATGCCTGACGGCATCAAGCTCGTGCTGGATGTAAACAAGCTTGTTTATGAAAACGAAGCGGTTGTTGACTGATTATGATTATTTCAATAAGCGACAATGATTTTAACCGCCTTGTCACATATGTTCATGACAACTACGGAATCGACCTGTCAAGAAAACGTGTTATGATTGAAGGCAGACTTGGAAATGTCCTTGAAAAAAGAGGTTTCAAGGACTATTCCTCCTTCCTTGACATGATTTTTGCTGATAAGACAGGTTCCGAAGTTGTAAACCTTATGACAAAGCTTACAACAAATCACACATATTTTTTAAGAGAGCCTGAGCATTATGATTTTATGCGTAATGTTTTTCTCCCTGAAATGAAGCAGAAGAAAAAGGATAAGACTATCTATCTCTGGAGCGCAGGCTGTTCCAGCGGCGAAGAACCTTATACAAATGCTATTGAAATGGCAGAGTTTTTCGGTGCTGAAGCTCACCAGTGGGATACAAAGCTACTGGCGACGGATATTTCCGTAAAGGTACTTGCGAAGGCGCAGCAGGCGGTTTATCACAGAGACAGTATGAAGAATCTTTCTCCTGAAGTAGTGAAGAAGTATTTTACTCCTCTTGAAAATGACTGCTTCCAGGTTAATCAGGAAATCAGAAAACAGGTTGTTTACAAGGTTTTCAACCTTATGGACAGTATTCCTTATAAGAAGCACCCATTCGACCTTATTTTCTGCCGCAATGTCATGATTTATTTTGACGCAGAAACAAAGGTTGAGCTTGTAAACAGATTTTATGATGTTCTTGCTCCGGGCGGATATCTTTTTATCGGTCATGCGGAAAGTATACCGCGTGATGCAACAGGGTATAAATATATAAAGCCCGCTATTTATCAGAAACCATTCTAAGGCAACGCTGTATATTGCAGCGCTGCCTTGCAGTATATATAAGTAAGGAGCGTCTTTATGGCGAACGTTATTAAGGTATTGGTGGTGGACGATTCACCCGTATTCCTTAATTATATGAGTACAGCGCTTAATAATACAGATGGTATCGAGGTTGTCGGTACGGCAATGAATATTACGATAGCAAAAGAGAAAATACTGAGTCTGAAGCCTGACGTTATTACAATGGATGTGGATATGCCGGGACTGAACGGAATTGATTTTCTCAAAACATTTGTGTCGTCTTATTCTGTTCCTGTTGTTGTTATTACATCATCTTCCATAACTTCACTCGAAGCAATAACTGCAGGCGCAGTGGAGCTTATCCGTAAGCCTACAGGTTGGTCACGTGATGAACTGGATAAATTTGCCTTACGTGTGGCAACTATTATACGTTATGCCAGAATTTCAAAACTCCAGCCGCGTAAGACTGTTGCTTCCCGTGTACCTGTTCAGCCTGTGGCAACGCCGATTATCACTGCAGGAAGCTTCCGCAAGGACATTGTAATTGCTCTTGGTGCAAGTACAGGGGGGACTGATGCGCTTGTGGAGGTTGTCAAGAATTTTCCCGCGGACACACCTCCTGTTCTTATTACTCAGCATATGCCGCCCACATTTACAAAAATGTTTGCGGAGCGCATTGACAGAATTTCTGCGATGAGTGCCAAAGAGGCAGAAAACGGTGATCGCCTTAAGCAGGGACAGATTATTGTTGCAGCAGGTGGATTTCAGATGAGACTTGAAAAGGATCACCGCGGATATTACATTTCCAGTAAGCCTGGCGAAAAGGTTTCGGGACATTGCCCGTCAGTTGATGTGCTTTTTGAAAGTGTGGCAAAAAATGCCGGCTCAAACGCAATAGGTGCAATCCTTACGGGTATGGGTGCTGACGGTGCTGAAGGACTTCTTAAAATGCGTCAGGCGGGTGCTTACACCATCGGCCAGGACGAGGAAACCTGTGTGGTTTATGGTATGCCTTGTGTGGCATTTAAAAAGGGAGCTGTAACTACTCAGCTTCCGCTGCAGAAAATTGCAGAGCATATTATTTTAAAGGCGAAACAATGAAAAAAAGCAATATTATTCAGTTTATAAAATTCGGTCTTGTGGGTGTATCCAACACACTGGTCAATTATATTGTATATGTGATTTTTGTGGCTCTTGGTGCTCACTACCTTGTAGCAAACACAATGGGCTTTGTGATAAGCGTGCTGAACGCTTATTTCTGGGGCAGCAGGTTTGTTTTCAAGGAGGATGAAACCAAGGAGAAGCGCATCTGGTGGCAGGTCCTTTTAAAGACATACGCTTCATACGCACTTGGATTCTTTATAAACAGCGCATTACTGGCACTGTGGATTGATCTTCTGAATATAGGTCAGTATTTCGGTTTTGTGAGTGATATAATTGCTTATTTCAGTGGTGTCTTCACATTTCTTCCTGATAGTATGACCGCCAAGGAGATTTCCGAAATCATCGGACCTGTCCTCAATATGTTCGTGACAATCCCTATAAATTTCATAATGAATAAATTCTGGGCATACAGACAGAAAAACAAGCCCGAAAATGCTAAAGTTTAAGAAAATAATGACGATATAACAAATAGAATAATTATAAAGGAGTGATTTGTATGATGAGCGTTGGCAGAGTTGCTGAACTTTCCAATATGACTGCTGCTACTGCGGTTAAGCCTGCAGAGCGTGCAACTGAGGAAAAGACAACTACCCTTGCTTCCGAGCACACCGACAAGTTCGTAAAGTCTGAAGCTACCTTCACACCTGCTTACACAAAGGCTACTATCACCGACAACCGTTCGGGTACTGCAAGTGAGCAGAAGCCTTCAGAGGACAAGACCGCTTCCGCAAACGCTGACAAGATGGAATTTACCGCAAAGTCCAACCGTCAGCTTAAGAACGAGTCCATGAAGAGCATGGTGTCTCAGCTTCTTACAGGTCAGGCAAGCGTAAAGGGCGATAAAGTCAATATCCAGTCCCAGCTTAATGAAATTTTAAGCAGCTTTGATATTGAGCCTATTGAAGCAGATTCCGAAGATTTCTGGGGCGCTGAAAAGACAGCTCAGAGAATCCTCGATTTTGCAAAGAACCTTGCAGGTGATGATACTGGTGCATTATCCACACTCAGAGATGCTTTTGAGAAAGGCTTCGGTGAGGCAGGCGGAATCTGGGGCGATAAGCTTCCCGATGTATGCCAGGATACATACGACCTTGTTCAGAAAGGCTTTGATGAATGGGAAAAGGAACTGAACGCAGCAGCGGATGCAGTTACCGAAGAAGCCGAATCATAATTATTCAAAAAAAGAACTGCCGTACATTGTACGGCAGTTTCTTTGTTTATTTCGATGGTTTTAAGCGGAATTGCTCGAGGCGCTCACCTCAGAGTAATGCTATATAGCAGTTTTGTGAATCCTGCCGTTTCGCCTGTTTCAATAGAGCAGGATTTTGCAAAAGGCAGGAATTGCCAAAGGCGGCTCGCCTCAGTAGGCACCTTTGCCTGTAAATACAATTCTTATTGTAAGGAGAATAAGCTTTAAATCGAGCATAGGCGAACGTCTTCTGATATAATCCAGATCCATTTCTACCCAATCCTCAAAAGGAAGATCGCTTCTTCCGCTTACCTGCCAGATGCAGGTAAGACCGCCCTTTATACTGAGACGCTGAAGCTGATATTCTGTATACTGTTCAACCTCATTTGGAAGCGGCGGGCGCGGTCCGACCACAGACATGTCGCCTATAAGAATATTCAGAAGCTGTGGCAGTTCATCAATGCTGTTTTTTCTTATTGCCCTGCCTATTTTTGTAATACGGGGGTCATTCTTTATTTTGAAAACAGGCCCGTCAACTTCGTTGAGCTCCTGGAGCTGAGGCAGAAGCTGGTCTGCATTTTTGCACATAGAACGGAACTTGAACATTTTAAATGGCTTTCCGTTTTTGCCGATACGGGTCTGGCAATAAAAAGGATTGCCCTTATCTTCGGCAAAAATCAGCAGAGCAACTACAAGGAACAGGGGACTGAGAATGATAAGGCCAAGAAAAGATGCTACAATATCAAAAACGCGTTTGAAAAAATCAAACACGGGCTTTTTCTGATATGCAGTTGTAGCCTTTTCTGCAGTAACAGACGCATCATTGTCTGTCTGTGTACCGTTCATTTCCAAAGTATCCATTTAAAATTCCCCTGAATTTATACATAATAAAGGACAGCTGTTGAATAATTCCTCCTCATGAAGAAGCATTCAACAGCTGTCCTTAATACATGCGTATTAAGGACGCACTGTAACAGATTTTACTTGATTTCGTACTTGCCGCCCTTTGTAGCAATGAAGAAGGGGAGACCGTTTTCGTCAATCTCAACAGCGCCGAGTTCTTCACCGTCGCAGTATACGGAAGCATTTTCGAGAGCCTTTGCAGACATCTTGCAGTTCTTTAAAACAACCTTTACTTCGCATCCGAATTCAGCATCGCTTCTGAAGTTGATGACAGACTTGGAAGCTGTATTCTTTACATCCATAGAAAGATTGATTTTCTTGGTATTTTCAATTGTGGAAGCATCGATTTCAATTGTTACTTCGTCGGTTACAATCTGAAGAATAACATTTTCCTTATCAGCAAGCGCCTTCATTACGTTTGCGGAAAGAGTGATATTGTTGGTGGAAGCTGCTTCGATTGTTGCAACAGCTACGCCGTCCTCGTTTTCGGTAGCTTCTTTGATAGCGTTGTTTACATCACCTGTTGTAACATCAGTGGACTGTGAAGGTGCATCGGAAAAGTTGGGCGCACTTGCATACTCAGCGGCAAACGCAGCTAAAGTAAGTGTAGCGGCAGCGGCAACGGCTAATGCGATACAGGTAATCTTCTTAGTGTATTTCTTCATGGTAACATTTCTCCTTTTAATATTTTATAATCAACGTCCTTTGACGTGAATTAACCTTGATTGTTACTTTCCTTGCCTTTTGTGTAGGCAAGTCCTGAAAAGAATGAGCCGAAAATGACAAGCAGAATGATGACCATTGACATCTCGGTGTTCACTCCGGAATATGATGCCAGCAATTCAGCGGGCCGGGTACTGAAAAAAGCGGAAAATTCAGACAGGGTGTAAAGAAAAACGCTGTGTCTGAAAACCTGTGGTCCGTGATAAAAAAGCACAATTATCAGCTGTGGGACAAGCCAGCAGGCGGCAGAGTATACTGCGAATCCGATTTTTTTCTCAGTTCCGTTCTTTACAGCAGTGAGTATCCAGGTCATAATAAATGCTGCAAATATCAGGATTCCGAAAATTCTCATAAACCCTTCGGTTATCCTCTCTTCATAGCTGAATGCCGCGAATACAAAGGTCATAAGAAAGGTGAGAAGAATATCATCGGGCAGGGAAGCGCGTTTTCTTGGTGCTGTCAGAGCAGTTTTGTTCATTTTTAAATCCTTCTTATCCAAGCTGGTTAAGAGCGTTAAGGATATCCTCTTCAAGTTCAGCAGGATTATCGGCAGGGTCATTATCAGTGGTTTGTGGGGGTGTTGTGTCATTGCCGCCTGAATCAATGGTAACATCTTCAGGTTCAGTTTCTTCAGCCTTATCCGTTACTGAAGTCGTATCTGTGTATTCCACGAATATCTCCTCGGTTTTATGGAACTGGGAAACATATGGGTTTACACCGTTGTAGTTGTTCTGAATCAGCAGAACATAGCAGATAAAGGAAAACAGTGCCGCACCCGCTGCAGTGAATTTTCTTATGTATTTTCCTGAGGGTTTGTCTTTTGTTTTTTCATCAATATACTCGCGGACTGAATCATAAAGGTCAGGGAGCATATAGAGTACAGGTGGCAGGTATGCAAGCAGTGCGAATCTGGAAAGAATAGCATGTCTTGTGCCCATTACCTCAAAAATAACCGTATACATAAGGCAATTGAGGTATATCATATTTGCAGGATTTTTATCGGCAAGCCTTTTTCTGAATAAAAAGCTTACAATAAAAATCACTCCGAACATAAGAGAGAACCAAGGGGATAAGCCTTGTGAAGCTTCAGCGTTGGTATCGGGATTGTAAAGGCTGTACATCTCAAAATTGTCAATAAGCCAAAGCATAAGCGTTCTTGAAAGCAGACAGAAAGCGGTTGTACCTGCCGCGGCGACTCCGAGATATATCCAACCCGGCCTGATCTTCACAAGAAAATACATCACAAGCCAGATAAGAGCCGACCAGTGGAAGGCTGAAGCAATCAGCACAAAAGCAAGGAACCGCAGCGGATTTCTGCCAAGGACAAATTTCATTGCGTACAGAATTATTATTGCCGCAAGGAATTGCCTTAAAAAGCAGAGGGAGTTGAAGAAAATCCCGAAGCAAAGGAATGCTGCAGTGCTGAGCCAGGGGTGTGCTGAATATCTGTATATAAGAAAGAAAATTGCGGGATAAAAAAGAACAGAAGTAAAGATGAAAGCGTGGTAGTACTCTTCAAATGCAAGGTTAAGGATGTAGAAGGGAATCAGAAACCCTTTTTCCTGCCCCAGAGAAGGAATATCCACGAATTCCAGATATTTCATATTGAAATAAAGGCCGCCGTAAAGGTTATAATCATATCCGACCTTGAATCTTACGGCAGATACAAATGCAAACATCAGCGCTGCCGCTACACAGAAGATAATTCTGCCTGCCTTACCGCATTTTTTGCTGCACAGGGGAATACCCAGTGCAGTTACAGCTGCAAGCATTACAAGATAAACAGGCATAAATCCTCCTGTCAGTTATTTGCCGCAGAAACAGAGTCCTTTTTGTCCTCTTCCGGTTTTTCTCCGTAACCGTATCCATAACCTGATTTATAGGAATACTTCTTGCTGTATCTTCCTGCCTTTTCAGGTTTGCAGAAAGTCTTGATAAAGCCCAGTGTCTTACCGTTCGCAAGCTTTATCTTTTCCATAGCATTCTGTATATCAGGGTGTGTGGTATCCTCTTCGCGGATTGTGAACACGATACCTGCGATATCCTCATTCATAAGCTGAGAGTCGGTAACCACGTTTACGGGAGGTGTGTCAAGAAAAACATAGTCGTAGTTCTGAGCAGAAGCAATAAGGAAAGACTTCATGGCTTCAGAACCGAGAAGCTCAGAAGGGTTCGGAGGGATTTCGCCTGCGGTGATAATGTCGAGACCGCTTAAAACATAAGAGTTGAGCGCATCCGTAACACTGCAGAAGCCGCCGAGTATAGCTGAAAGGCCCATTTTATTCGTAAGGCTGAAATTGTTTGCCATTGTAGGCTTTCTTAAATCGCATTCAACAAGAAGAACCTCAAAACCTGCATTTGCAAATGAGATAGCAAGGTTTGAACAGGTTGTGCTCTTGCCCTCGGAAGGGTTGGAGCTTGTGACTGCAATAATTTTCTTGGGTGCGTGTGCAACGGCAAACATTGTATTTGTTCTTGCGCTGTTGTATGCTTCGCTTATAGCGAAAGGAGTCCTGTCTGAAAGCAGTCTTTCGCTGAATTTTCCATCGGCCGCCTTCAATCTTCTGGATTTTCTGCCGTAACCGTAGCCTGAATAGCCGTATTTGCCGTCGCTGGTTGCACAGTCGAATTCCATAATTTCCGCAAATACGGGAACATCGTATATTTTGGCAAGATTATCGTCATGTTTTACCGCTACGTCAAGCATATCACGGAGAAAGAAGAACACGTAAGCTGCTGCAAGTCCTATGGCAAAACCGATAAGTGTAATCAGTTGAACATTCGGGAAGGACGGAACAACACTTATTTCGCCCAGTTCCACAACTTCTATGGAACCTGATTTGATAATACGTTTGAATTCGTCACGCGAAATTTCAACAAGTTCGTTTACAATAATCTGAGCCTCGGCAGGGTCTTCGCTTTCAACCACAAGCCGCATTACTTCAGTACCGTTTACCGAAGCGGCGGTAATCATCTCTGATAATTCCTTCTTTGAGTAGGGAAGTTCAAGATTATCTATAAGTGTGTCAAGGGCAGTGCCGCTCTTGAACAGTATCTGGCAGGTGTTTACAAGCTTCTGGGCTGCATTTATATCATTAATGTTCACTGATTCCGATGTATTCTGGCTGTTTTCAACATACAGCATAGCAGAGGATTCGTATTTCTTGGTAATCAGGAAGTTGGATACAAGAAAAGACGCGATTCCCACTACAAGTGCAGTTGTAACAATGGCTATGAAGTGCTTTTTCAGAGTTTTCAGCAGTGAACTGATGTCTAAGGTTTCTTCCATATTTCTCTCCTTGGTCTGCGCTTTTTTGTTATCATGCGTCAGAACATAGAATTACACTGTAATTATAGCATAAATCGGGATTAATGTCAATAATACAGCATATAAAAACCGGGTGCAGCATAATCTCTCTTGACATTGCAAATTTCATATAGTATAATTCAGATGTTGCAGCAATGTTACAGTACAGACTGAGAAAAGGATTTTTATGCATAGAACAGATTTTCATTCACATATATTACCGGGAATGGACGACGGAGCAAAAAACACATATGCAGCGGTCGCAATGCTGAAAAAGCTTTATGCCGACGGAGTGGAAACGGTTGTGCTCACCCCCCATTTTTATCGTCGCGATGAAGATATCGCACACTTTCTGAAACGCCGTGAGAAATCATATAGTCAGCTTTGCAAAGCCACTGAGGGGATTCAGGATTGCCCTCGTTTCCGCCTCGGAGCAGAGGTTTATTTTTATCCGTCTTTGTCCTCTGACCCTGATTTCGGAAAGCTTGCGGTAGAGGGTACGGATTATGTGTTGCTGGAGCTGCCTTTTGAACATTTTTATCATAATTTTTTCAGCAGCTACAGCAAGTTTATAAGCAACTGCAAACAGAACCTGATTCTTGCTCACATAGAAAGATATACCGCTTTCGGCAATACCGAAGAAGAGTTCGAGCAGATTCTCGGCTTCGGAAAGGCTGTATGTCAGCTGAACTGCAGTTCAGCTGCTGAAATGGGATTGTTCGACAAAAAGAAAACCGCAAGGCTTATCAGGGATGGATTTATAAGCGTGCTGGGGACGGATGCCCACAATATGGATAGTCGTCCGCCGCTTTTCGGGAAGGCGGAAAAGAAGATAATCTCAAAATTCGGTGCAGAAGAATTTTCGAGAATCTGCCGCAACAGCACAGCAATCCTTGACAATGCCCCCATAAGTAAAATCATATAAACAAATCCGGAGCAATGAAACCCATTGCTCCGGATTCTTTTATTCAGGTGTCAGAGTTACTGCTTGTTTTCGTAGCTTTCGATCATCTTCTTAACCATCTGACCGCCTACGGAACCAACCTGCTTAGCAGTAAGATCGCCGTTGTAGCCGTTATCCTTGAGGGGCACTCCTACTTCGTTGGCAGCCTGCATCTTGATATTGTTTAAGTTTGCGTTCTTGTTATTCTTAGACATAATAATATTTCCTCCGAAATTTTTTTATCGCGTTGACTTTTGTCCCCGCAAGAGTATTATGTCTCGGAGCATTTTTTATATTACAGGTAATTTTTTTGATTTTTTCATTTGTTTGGCAGTGTCAAAATGCCGCTTCTGAAATAAATACAGCTTAATATTCAGATGCTGTTTTTACAGCTTTTCAGCTTTTATAGAATTACAGAGCAATTCTGTAAACATCAACCTGTTCACTCTCTAATTCAAAGCTTCGTACATACACTCCGCCGTTTTTGATGATTGTTCTTACAGAGGGGTTATTGTTTTTCTCAGCGGCTAAATACAGCTCCTTCATTCCGATGCCGGCTGAATATTCTGATAACAACTTCAGCATTTCCGTAGCATATCCTTTTCTTCTTTCGGAAGGGCGGACGCTGTAACCGCTGTTTCCGAAATCCACTAAAAAGCCTTTAAGCGTGTGCCTTAAATCAATGATACCGATTATTCTGTCCGATTCATCCACTGCAAAAAATGTATCTGTAACAACCCAGTCGGGATTTACGGTTTCAGCACTTGTATTATCGGTTACGGATTTCAGCCATTCATCATAGCTGTCCGTTTTATCAAACATCTCACTGCCGTTGATGGTTCTTTCGTTATTGTCGAAGAATTCCTGTCTGAAAGCTATTGCTTTTTCTTCCAGTTCTTCTGTCGGTCTGACTAATCTGAGTGGCATACTGTTCTCCTTAATATCGTGTTTTAGTCCTCAGCAACATAAACCATATCACCCTCGTGATATATTTCAATCATACATTCATAGAATTTCCTGTTTGATGTAAGATAACCGCTGAATTTTGTCTGATTATATCCATAAGTTGAATCAATTATTTCAAATCCATAACTTTTAAATCTTGAAATAAATTCTTTGAGGTACATTTTTTCGCCTGTGAAATTTCCTGTGTTTCCTGCCCAGTCAATTAAATATACAAGGCTGAAATCCCAGTCAACATTATGAAATTCAACATAGCCGTCAGTCTGGCAATAAGGCGGTACAGCCTTTACAATTCCTGATTGTGTACGCATTACAATATCATTGTCATTTACTTCGAATTCTATGACATTCATGTCATGTAGGCTGTATGGGGTATTTATGTTTTCACGGATTGTTCTTTTCATTTGTCATCACCTCTGAAGTGCAGCGCTGGAATTATTATACCACACCCAACCCTGAAACGCAAGGAAAACCGCCTAACCTGTCAATTTTTCACCGACAAATCAAGCGGTTTATTCGTTTTAATCCACCTGCAGATTGCAGACCATTATATATTCTTCATCGTTTTCATCGATGATTTTAAAACCGACTTTCCTATACATTTTCACTGCATAGTTTGCTTTCTGAACAGCTAAGGATGTTCTGTCATAACCCCTTCTTCTTAACTCGTCCAGCATTGTTGTCATCAGCTTTGTGCCGATTCCGGAACTCCTGTATTCCTTATATAGCGAGATTGCGAAAGAGGGAACACCGTCGGTAATATGTCCGTAGTCCTGCATATCACGCACCCACACAGCACCCACAACCTTGTTGTCGGCTTCGGCAACAAAGCATATATCGTCCTTTTCTGTTCCGAAATCCTTGATATACACCTGTAAATCAGGCTGATTGATAATCGACTTCGGCGGAGGGTTTACACCCTCGGGAATGAAAATTGCTTCGTATATAAAATCGTCTAAAAGACAGTATTCGTTCTCATGTATTCTTCTGATACTATAATTCATTTTTACCTCCAATTATATTATTCTTAATTGGATAATATGCCACACATAACGATCCCTCCTTAAATTTATGACATCAGTATAGCATATTAGGTAATTAAATGCAAGAATGAAGAATCATAAAATTTCATATTTTTATTGACTTAACTGTAAAGCTGTATTATTATATTATAAAAGCGAGAAATCAGGAGACGAGATGAAACACAAAATAATAATCTGTGGTGGAAACGGTGCTAGGAAAAGTGCACCGATAAAACCGTAACCGACTGGCTTGAAACAATGGATATTCCTGTGATAAGGGTTGACGGAACTGAGCCAGTTGAGGAGAATGTTGAGGCAATTCTGAGTAAGCTTAATGAGGTGATCACAATGAGCAAAACTACTGCATTTAATCCATACCTGCCCAGCTGGGAGTATATCCCTGACGGTGAGCCGTATGTGTTCGGCGACAGAGTATATGTTTACGGCTCCCATGATTTTTATAACGGATATGTGTTCTGTATGGGCGATTATGTGTGCTGGTCTGCACCAATTGACGACCTGGGTAACTGGCGTTATGAGGGCGTTATATATGAACGCTGTGCCGATCCCATGAATAAACAGGGAAAAATGTGCCTGTATGCTCCCGATGTGACTGTCGGTCCCGACGGAAGATATTATCTGTATTATGTGCTTGATAAGACCTCGGTTATGTCTGTGGCAGTATGCGATACGCCTGCAGGCAAGTATGAGTTTTACGGATATGTCCATTACCCTGACGGCACAAGACTGGGAGAACGTGACGGTGACGAGCCTCAGTTCGACCCCGGTGTTATCACTGAGGGTGAGAATACTTACCTGTATAGCGGTTTCTGCGGCAAGGGCGATAAAAGCAGAACAGGCGCCCGCGTGGTTGTCCTTGACAAGGATATGATGACAGTGAAAACAGAGCCGATAACAGTTGTTCCCGGCTGTGAATACAGTGCAGGCACCGGCTTTGAGGCTCACGCATTTTTTGAGGCGTCATCCATACGCAAGGTGGACGGGAAATATGTCTTTATTTATTCATCTGAGGTTATGCATGAGCTGTGTTATGCTGTAAGCGACAATCCTCTCGGTGGATTTGCCTACGGCGGAGTGCTGATAAGCAATACAGACCTTCACATAGATAGCTATAAGTCTGCGGAGATGCCAATGGCATACGGCGCAAACAATCACGGCAGTATAGTGGAGATTAACGGAAGCTGGTATATATTTTATCACCGTCATACAAACGGAACATGGTATAGCAGACAGGGCTGTGCGGAAAAACTGGTGCGGAATGCTGACGGCTCTTTTGCACAGGCAGAGATGACCTCCTGCGGACTGAACGGTACTCCCCTTGAGGGAAAGGGTGAATATCCCGCCTATCTCGCCTGCAACCTGTTTACCGAAAAGCATTCCCTTTATGTAGGCGAAGAGGGTGCACCCAGAGTAATGCAGGACGGCAAGGACGGAGATAAGGAAACAGGCTACATCGGTAATATCACCAATGGTGCGACCGCAGGCTTCAAGTATTTTGAATGCAAGGGCGTCAGCAGATTTTCGGTTACCTCCAGAGGCTATGCAAAAGGTGTGTATGAGGTTCGCACAAAGTGGGACGGCGATATTCTCGCACAGATACCTGTGGAGTTCAGCAATGTTTGGGAGACTTACAGCATGCAAGTCAATATTCCCGACGGGATAAATGCGATATATCTTACATACAGGGGCGAAGGAACGGGTATGCTCAAATCCTTTGCGCTTGAATAATAAAAGGAGTACGGTAAATGAACAGCGGACTTTTAACGATTGATGATTTTTCATCGAAAAATACACCTGCCATGGTTGATTATCTGAAAAAGAAGAATATAAAGGCAATTTTCTTTGCAACGGGTGAAAAGGTTGAAGAGTTTTATGAGGAAGCAGTTTATGCTGTAAAAAACGGAATGATTGTAGGCAATCACAGTTATTCACACCCAGGTTTTTCATCGCTTACTTTTGAAGAATGTGTTGAAGAAATCGAGAAGTGCGAGAGTGTGCTTGATAAGCTGTATAAAGACAGCGGAGCCAAGCGTATATACAGACCCTTTCGTTTTCCCTACGGGGATAAGGGCGGAAGCAACAAGGACGCTTTGCAGAAATATCTGCGTGATAAAGGCTTTCACAAGGTTGACGACAGGCATATTACATACGACTGGTGGAAGGAAAATAACCTGAATACAGACATAGACACTTTCTGGACGTTTGATTTTGAGGAGTATGTTATAAGACCTGATTCAGGTTACACGAAGGAATTTGTATGGCAGAAAATGCATGATAAAAATCCGAAATCGGGTGCGGTTTTATTTGCTGAGAACAACAGGCATATTATTCTTTTGCACGCACATGACGAAACCGAGGAAATGATACCTGAATATTACAAACTGTTTATTGATCACCTGTTGGAAAACGGGATGGTTTTTGATGAGCCTGTGTTTTTATGATTTGAAATTGGCTGTTGCACATGTAAAGTTGTTTTTTATGGCAGAGTGTGGTATAATGGGTTGGACGATAAATAAGAATTTGGAGGTTTAGTATGAAGATAGAAAAGCGTATAAAAGAGACATTCGTTGTAATCGGCAAAGAAGGTTCAACCATGGATGGTCAAGGCTTTATTCAAAAATTATGGTCGGATGCGAACTCTCATTTTAGCGAAGTTCAGCCGTTAGCTAAAAAAGACGAAAATGGCAATTTGGTTGGTATTTGGGGTGCAATGTCCGATTGTTCCCATTCATACAAGCCGTGGGAAGATAACTTCAGTAAAGGACTATACCTTGCTGGTGTTGAATGTGTTGATGATGCTGAAGCGCCCCAGGGATGGACAAAATGGACGATTCCAGGTTTTGAATATATTTGCGTAGAAACCGAAAATGAAAATACTTTTGCAGAAGTACTAAGCTACATGGATGCAAACAATATTGCATTGGTTGGAGCTGTCCATGACTTTACCTGCCCAGCAAGCGGAAAGAACTATATGTTTTTCCCAATTAGAACCATTTAATCAAAATTGAACAGCTATCAGATAGGATTGTAGGGGCTGGCGTCCCCGACAGCCCGCTGATAGGCAGAAACAGATCGGTAAAACGGGCCGCCGAGGACGCCGGCCCCTACATGGATTGTGCAAATGTTTCCCGAATTACTATTTGCTAAACAGTTAGATAAACTTGAATTTGACTAACTGTTAGAAATTCTTGAAATTATCCAAGGAGGAAAATTATATGAGATATACATTCCAATTCAAATTATTCGGCAAAAAAGTCCAAATGTTTAGTGAAGGGAAAATGGGCA
>JAZSFL010000039.1:0-30488 GCA_045532185.1 Ruminiclostridium sp. | reverse complement strand
GAGCTTAGCCTTGATTTCTTCAGCTTCTGCCTTAGCAACGCCTTCCTTAAGAGCCTTAGGAGCTGCTTCAACGAGTTCCTTGGATTCCTTAAGACCAAGACCGCAGATATCCTTAACTGCCTTGATAACGTCCATCTTCTTATCGCCGAAGGAAGCGAGAATTACGTCGAATTCTGTCTTTTCTTCAGCAGCTGCAGCAGCACCGCCTGCAGCAGGACCAGCAGCTACCATAGCAGCAGCGGATACGCCGAATTCTTCTTCTAATGCCTTTACTAAATGGTTGAGTTCTAATACTGTTAATTCCTTAACGCTTTCTACTAAAGCTAAAACCTTTTCTGAAGCCATTTTAATGTTCCTCCATAATTAATAATTTTGTTGATTGTTTAAGCAGCCTTATGCTGCCTCGTTGCATAAATTAAGCAACTTCGCCGTTTTCCTGCTTCTTTGCAATTTCGCTTGCTGCGATTGCAAGTCTCTGCATAGGAGACTGAAGCATGAAGAGAAGCTTGGAAACAAGTGTTTCCTTGCTGGGGAGCTTTGCGTATTCTTCAACAACAGAAGCTGTGATTGCTTCCTTACCGATGAAGCCTACCTTAACGGAAAAAGCACCCTTGGACTTTTCTACCTGCTTGAAGAGAATCTTAGGACCTGCAATGATGTCTTCTTCGTGAAGAGCAATAGCAGTTGTGCCTTCGAGATGCTCGTCAAGACCTGCGATACCAGCCTTTTCAGCAGCTCTCTTTAAAAGAGTGTTCTTTACTACAAAGTATTCAACACCTGCTTCTCTGAGCTCCTTACGAAGTACGGTATCATCAGCAACTGTGATTCCACGGTAGTCAACGATAACACCGCCAGCAGCCTTTTCAAGCTTTGCTGCGAGTTCGTCAACGTACTGCTGTTTAGCCTGTAAAATCTTCTCGCTTGCCATGAATTTTCCTCCTTGTAAAATTTTGCTGTTACATAAGCAGGAAATATAAAAAATCCCGCCGCTAAAGACGGCAGGACGATAGTTTCATATCTTCCCATTCCTCGGCAGGCGGTAAAAACCGTTAGTGCATAATGCAACCTGCTGTCTTTAGAACAGCTTGATTATTATAACATATAAAATAATGGTTGTCAAGGGGTTTTTTAAAACTTTTTGACAATTTTTTCAGCAAAGACTGATAATATAAACGGCGGAATAAGAACAAGTCAGGAAACCGCCGTTAATATTTATCATTCGCTTATCCCAGCCTGTAAAAGGCGGAATCTGCCGCGGCGCTTCGCCGCTTATGCCATAAGTCCGCAGACCTTATTGCAGTAATCAACGGGGTCGTCGATTGCCATACCTTCGATGAGCATAGCCTGTGTAAAGAGAATGTCTGCATATACCGCAAGCTTTTCCTTGTCGTTGTCGCAGAGGAAGCGGAGCTTCTCGAAAATAGCGTGGTTTGCATTGATTTCAAGCACCTTGTCTGCCTTGGGCTTGTTCTGGCCCGCGTCAGGCATGCTGCCTAAAATCTTCTCCATTTCAAGGGAGAACGCGCCGTCGCTGGTAAGACATACAGGGTGCGAACGGAGTCGGGCGGAAATACGCACATCGGCTACCTTATCGCCCAGTGCCTTCTTCATTTCGTCAAGCATATCCCTGTTCTGCTCAAGAGTTTCCTTCTTCTTTGCCTTTTCTTCTTCTGTTTCAAAGTCTACATCGCTGGACTGAACAGACTTGAATTCCTTGCCGTCGTATTCAACAAGCATCTGAAGTGCAAATTCGTCAACATTATCAGTAAGATAAAGGATTTCGTAGCCCTTTTCCTTGAGCATTTCCGTCTGGGGCAGAGCGTCAATCTTTGCAACGCTTTCACCGCTTGCAAAATAGATAATTTCCTGTCCCTCTCTCATACGGGTTACATATTCACTGAGGGTTGTAAGCTTCTTTTCTGCGGAAGAGTAGAAAAGGAGTAAATCCTTGAGATTTTCCTTATCCATTCCATAGTTATTATAAAGACCGTACTTAATCTGTAAGCCAAAATTCTTCCAGAATGCCTCGTACTTTTCGCGGTCGTTTGTAAGAGTCTTTTTAAGCTCATTTCTGATTGTTCTTTCGATACTCTTTGCAATAAGCTTCAGCTGTCTGTCGTGCTGGAGCATTTCACGGGAGATGTTGAGGGATAAATCCTCGCTGTCAACAAGACCTTTTACAAAGCTGAAATAATCAGGGAGCAGGTCGGAACACTTGTCCATAATGAGAACGCCGCTGGAGTAAAGCTGTAAGCCCTTTTCGTATTCCTTTGAATAGTAATCGAAGGGAGCACGGGAGGGAACAAATAAAAGCGCATTGTAAGTAGCTGTGCCCTCGGTTTTGGAGTGAATGCGGATTGCAGGGTCAGCGAAATCCATGAACTTTTCCTTGTAGAATTCATTGTACTGCTCGTCTGTAAGCTCACTCTTGCTCTTCTTCCAGATAGGCACCATGCTATTGAGCGTTTCAAGGTGGGTATGGGTTTCATACTCGTCCTCTGTGCCTTCCTTTAAGTGAGAATGTGAAACATTCATCTTGATAGGATAGCGGATGTAGTCGGAATACTTGGATACAAGACCTCTGATTTTGTATTCCATTGTAAAGTCGTCGTAATCCTCTTCTTCGGTGTTGTCCTTTATATAAAGAGTAATGAGTGTGCCGTAGTCGTCCTTTTCGGTTTCCTTTACGGTATAGCCGTCAACACCCTCGGATTCCCAGCGGTAAGCGGTTTCTTCACCGTACTTCTTTGTTTCCACAACAACCTTCTTCGCAACCATGAATGCGGAATAGAAGCCTACACCGAACTGACCGATTACGTCTACCTCGTCCTTGTCGGTATCTGTGTTTTCCTGCTTGAACTTGAAAGAGCCGGACTGTGCGATAACACCTAAATTGTTTTCAAGCTCCTCCTTATTCATACCGATACCGTTATCCCTGATTGTAACGATACGGTTTTCGCGGTCAACTGTAAGGAAAATTTCAAGATTCTCACGTGTTATCCCTAAGTTTTCCTGCATAGACTTGAAATAAAGCTTATCCATAGCGTCGCTTGCGTTGGAAATAAGCTCACGTAAGAAAATCTCCTTATGAGTATATATGGAGTTTATCATCATATCCAGAAGTCGCTTTGACTCTGCTTTAAACTGTTTTTTTGCCATTTTGCATCAAGACCTTTCTTTTATATCTTTAGCACTCTTTGCATTAGAGTGCTAAATACATTATATCATTTTTAAAAATATTGTCAAGGGGTTTTGTTAATTTTCGGCAAAGGAATTGCAGTTCACTTGACATAAAGGCGGAAATGTGAGATAATATAGATTGTTGCAGATTGCAACAAATATTTTTTAATTTCGAAAGGATAATTTTTTCACCATGGACCAACACATAGGGACGCTTATAATTCTTATTGTACTTATTTTTCTTTCTGCATTCTTCTCTGCCTCAGAGACAGCCTACACCAGTGCAAACAAGATAAGACTCAGAAGTAAGGCTGAAAACGGAAAGAAATCCGCAGCACGCGCCCTAAAAATTATTGAGAAATACGACAAAACCCTTACAACAATTCTTATCGGCAACAACATTGTAAATATTCTTACATCTTCACTTGCAACCGTAATGTTTATCTCCCTGCTGGATAATGCTGATACAGGCTCTATTGTTTCCACGGCGGTAGTAACGGTGGTTGTGCTTATTTTTGGCGAAATTATCCCCAAGACTATCGCAAAGAATCACGCGGAAAGCTTTGCCTGTGCTATAAGCGGTATAATGCTCTTCCTTATGACAGTGCTTACTCCTCTTTCCGCAATATTCATTCTGCTCCAGAAGGCTGCAACAAAGCTTTTCTGCAAGAAAGGCAGGGAAGTCAGCATGACGGAACAGGAGCTCTTAAGCATTATCGACGAAATCGAGGACGAGGGCGTTCTGGAAGAACAGGAGGGCAGCCTTGTAAAGAGCGCTCTTGTATTTGACGAAACAATTGTTTCTCAGGTTATAACCCCCCGTGTAAATATTGTTGCAGTTGAAATAAATGCAGGCGAAGAAAAGGTGAAGGAACTCTTCCTGAAGGAACAGTATTCACGACTTCCCGTATACGAAAAAACCGTTGACCACATTGTCGGTGTTATCACACAGCATGATTTCTTTGAAAAAATCGTCCGCGGCGAAAGCTTTGCAATCCGTGACATAATGCAGGATACACTTCATATCCCTAACCTTATGAAGATTTCCGATGTCCTGAAGCAGATGCAGAAGAACAAGCTCCATCTTGCGGTTGTAGTTGACCAGTACGGCGGTACAGAGGGTATAGTTACACTTGAAGATATTATCGAAGAGCTTGTAGGTGAAATCTGGGACGAAAGTGATGAAATCACCGCTCCCGTAAAGTTTATTTCCGAAACCGTTTTCGAAACAAGCGGCGAGGTTTCACAGAATGACTTCAACCGCTTCTTCGAAGCAAGAGCAATGGATTATCATATCGATACCGACAGCAACACCGTCGGCGGCTGGCTCTTCGAGCTTTTCGGAAGAATTCCCGAAGAAAACGACTCAATCAGAACCGATGATTTCATTATTACCGTAAAATCGCTCCAGGATTTCAGAGTCGGCACGGTACAGTTTGAAATTATCACCCAGGATAAAAAAGACTGATGATTTTTTATGTTATGGTGACCATTGTTTCCACGGTTGCCTTTACAATTGACATTATTCTCCGTTATATGGAAAAAATCCGTTCTTTCGGAATGGAATCTAGACTCCATAACATAAAAGGCAGGATTATTCCCACGGAGGATTTCATTCCCCACAATATAACCCTGCTGTGCCTGTTCTTTATGGCTTTTGGTACAGCGGGAATACTTCTGACACTGCTTCAGATAAATGCGCTGATAAACTTTCCTGTCGGAGTTATGTGCGGTATGTTCACAAATTTCATTGCTGTCCGGATACTTCGCGTAATAAGGAACAGACCTATTCCGAAAAACGAGGATTTAAGCGGCACGGAAGCTGTCTGCACATCCGATATTGACGGCGACGGCTACGGAGAAATCGAATTTCTCTACAAGAACCGCAGATATACCCGCCCTGCCCTTTCAGAAAACGAAACTGACATAAAAAAGGGCGAAAATGTGCTTATCATAATGATGAATGAGGATCTGTGCTTTGTGGAGAAGCCCGATGAAGTAATCAACATCCTGAATGAAAAAGAATAAAAACTCAAGCGGCGTACCGTTAGTACGCCGCTTTGCTCTGTTTATACGAGATTGCCTTGTCCAACAGTTTTGTACGCCCCCTCAAAAGGCAGGAATTACCTGAGACCGTTCGTCTCGACAAATCTGTCAATATCCGCATTGTCACGGGGATTGAAGGTATCACTGCAAGCTCTTAAATCCCATCTCTCCTCATAGTCGGAGCATTCACCGGGCTTTAATGTGCGTAATGCGCCCAGAGTTTCGATTTCCATAATAAATGGGTCGGTAAAGGTTTCGTAATTACAGCCGTAATCAGGATATTCCGCATTGTCATCGAAATCAAAAAGCTTTCTGAAAAGCTGACCCTTATTGAGATACGCGCACCAGCCGTCCTCGTTGTTCATGCCGACTTTAAAGGAGCGGTTCTTATCTGTCTGCCTTAATGTGATATAATCATCGCTTACAAAGAAACGTTCATCCTGAATATCGGTATACTCCCAGATTACAAGGCGGCGGTTTGATAAAAGGCCTGTCTTTTTCTTACACTGGGGAATAATCTCCACACCGCCCTTATCCGCAACGGTAAGGCACCAGGGCGCAAGTGTAAGTTCCCTGTCAGAAATGTTTACAACCCTGTGACCGATTGTGACAAGAGTACTGTTTTCATCAAGGGTGACAGTCATAACGTGCTGTTCGCCCACCTTTGTGCGGGGCTCGGGAGTAAGAGTGATTGTGTTGCCCTCAATTTTGTAGTCAACAGGGCTGTTGTCAGGAGTGTAGCTGTCGGGCCACGCTTCGGGACTTGTCCAGAGGCGGTGACCGCCGTAGATATACCAGTTTTCGGTTGTATCGAAGAACTTGTGGATATCCTCGCTGTCGCGGACGGTATCACGGTTTATATCCTCTTTCAGCATATTTTCCATGCCGTTCATTGCGTAGTAAATAACGCGGGGACCTACATCAACAGTGATTTTAAGAGTGCATATACCGTTGTCCATAACAATGCACTTACCGAAATTCTTATAATTTTCTTCTGTAAATCTGATGCTCATTTTATTGTCCTTTCATATAAAAATCAATCGGCAAAGCCGACACCAAAATCATTCACCATTCATTTTTCATCATTCATCAGCCGATTATTATCGGCTTGGTTGTGTAGTCCAGTCCACAGGGCTTGTTTTTCTCGAAGGCAAGAGCATACATATTCCCTGCCGTTTCTTCAAGAACCGCCTGACGCTTTTGCCTATCGCCCTGTGCGGCAAGATTTTTAAGAGATGTATCCATCGGCAGTTTGCAGTCCGCCGCCGAGAGTATCTCCCTGCCCTTTGCGTTCATTCCCAGAATACGCACATATGACGGATCGCATTTAAGGTCGGATTTCTTTATGCCCAGGAAGCAGGCAAGCACAATTCTGCGGATTCGCGCCAATGTGTAGCGCTTTGTCTTGATAAGCATATACAGTTCCGCGAGATTCGAGGATACTCTCGCCGCCTTGTAAATGCGGTTTTCAAGCCCCATAAGCACATTGGGCGCTTTTTCGATTTCCTTGCAGCTCATAGTGCGCAGTTTTGCTAAAATTGCCGTTTCAAGCCGTCTTATATCCGCGGATTCCGCTTCGGGCAATGATGGCACAAAAGAAGAAACGTCCTCACCCGACAGAATCATCTTCCGTATTCTGGAAGCTGAAGCAATGCTTTCCGAAGCCTCTTCGCTGTCGTGACCCGCGCCTTCTCTGCCGATTGTCACAGGCGTAAAACTACAACCAAGTTCGTCCATAGCCTTTAAATATTCAACCGCAAGGGTGTTGTTGGGCTCGGTCAAAGTCTTTATAATATCGTCCTCGTAGTAGGTTTCGATAGTTTTCTGTAACGCCACGGGGAGCGTATCGCCGTTTCTCATATAGCGGAAGAAATCATCGTGATTCTGGGCGTAGACAACCGCCCCGGCCGTTTCGTGAAGCAAATCAATATCCCCGCATTCGCTTCCGAAGCTTATCATATCCACACAGCCCAGGTTATGCAGGAGCGAAACCGCACCCATGGCAAACTGCTCGGCACTGGCTAAAGCATATGCCACAGGAAGCTCTATAACAAGGTCAACTCCGTTTTTGAGGGCAACCTCTGCACGCTTGTATTTATCGTATATGGCAACGTCGCCGCGCTGAGTGAAATTGCCGCTCATTACAGCAACGATATGGGTAGCACCATAGCGTTTTTTCGTTTCTTCTATCTGAAATTTATGGCCGTTGTGAAAGGGATTGTATTCGGCAATAATTCCGCAGGTTTTCATACGCACCTCCTGTGTTTTTTATTATTATAGCAGAAAATCGGGGAGTTGGCAATATAAAAATTAAAAGCGGCTGATAGCCGCTTTTAATCCCTATTTACCTAATTCGTCAATTCCATTATAATTAAAACCTTGAACAACACCATTATTCATATCAAATGTTGCCCCCATTCTTAAAAAAGGCTTTACACCATAAATGTTTTCTTCAGCAACCTCTGCAAACATATAGAGCATATATGTATCGTAAACTTTTTCTAATGCAAATGTACCTGTGCTTATATCATACTTGTTAAACTCTACTTCAACAAATCCGTCGGCTTCAGCTATAGCTACAAAATCCTCATATTTGAACAAAGAACTCAGAATACCACCCGGCATCCATGTATTCTGATATGTAAACTCCTGTATATTTCCGGACGGATACACTTTTTCTATGACCGCATCTCCGATTTTTATCATATCATCAGTCATATTCAAATATGATATATTCAATTCAATCTGGCTATCCACTTTTTTGACAGTTACATTTTCAAAAGAAGATGCCCCTAAATAACCTTCGACAGAAATGGCTGATGTATCATACTTATCGCCGTACTGTGCAATAAATTCGTTAACAGTCATATAACCGCCGTTTTTAAAAATATCATCACCTATCTGAACAAGTCCCGAGGATAAATCTGCGTCTATAATTTCCTGTAAAGGCTCGTAGCTTTCTTCTTTGGGTGCTGCTTCAGTCTGTGCGGCAGTTGTAGTGGTTTCGCCGATACCTTCAAGCTTTTCTGCACCGTCAAGGATTGCGTTTTCCAGCTCGTCATCAGACATATTTTCAATCTTTTCTCCGATTGCATCAAAATCAATGTCCTCAGAGCCACCGTTGCCGGCGCACCCCGCCACACTCAGCACTATAGCCGCCATAAGCACCACACTTAAAATTTTCTTCATGTCTTTTTCCTCCTGTATGCTTTATAAAACAAAAAAGTGCGCAGCCGAAGCTGCGCACCCGAAAAATGCACCGCTCCGATTGCTGCGACACAACTTTCGATAACCCTTTATATAAGCATACGAAAAAAGAGCATGCACTTTTACCTATGGTAAAAGTGTACACCTACATAAAGAGTATTATTCAGTTGTGTCGCACCTTGAATTATAGCACATATTTCTGCGGTTTGCAAGAGAATTGCAAAATTAACAATAATATTTCCACAAATTTTCCCAAAAGACTTGATTTTTCTCTCATTTTGGTATAAAATTAACAAGTACGATTATATTTTTTTGAAAGGAATTATAACTATGAAAATTTTAGTTGTAAACGCAGGCAGTTCTTCCCTCAAGTACCAGCTCATCGAAATGACAGATGAAAAGGTTATCGCTAAGGGCAACTGCGAAAGAATCGGTATCGACGGTCACATCAAGCACACTGCTTTCGACGGCAGAGTATATGAAGCTGACTGCACATTCCCTACTCACACAGAAGCTTTTGAAAAGGTTGTTGAGGTTCTCACAACAGGCGACGCTGCCGTTATCAAGAGCATGGACGAAATCTCCGCAGTAGGTCACAGAATCGTGCAGGGTGCGGAAGTTTTCAACAAGACAACTCTCGTTACTGACGAGGTTATCCAGAAGATTGACGACCTTGCAGAGCTCGCTCCTGTACATAACCACCCCCACGCACTTGCTTTATGGGCTTGTAAGAAGGTTATCCCCGAAACAGTTCCTCAGGCAGTAGTTTTCGATACAGCTTTCCACCAGACAATGCCCGAAAAGGCTTTCATGTTCGGTATGCCTTATGAATGCTACGAAAAGTACCATGTAAGAAAGTACGGCTTCCACGGCACATCCCACCGTTTTGTTACAGCTGCTCTTGCTGAAAAGCTCGGCAAGGACATCAAGGACCTCAAGATTGTATCCTGCCACCTGGGCAACGGCTCCTCCATCACAGCTGTTGACGGCGGTAAGTCTGTTGATACATCCATGGGCTTCACTCCCCTTGACGGTGTAATCATGGGAACACGTTCCGGTTGCGTAGACGCTTCCGCAGTTACATTCGTAGCTAAGAAGCTCGGTCTCACACCCGACGAAATGAGCAACTACCTCAACAAGCAGTCCGGCTTCCTCGGTATAAGCGGCATCTCCAGTGATAACAGAGACATTGAAGCTGCAGCAAAGGAAGGCAACAAGCAGGCTCAGCTCGTAGGCGAAATGCTCAACTACGAAATCAAGAAGTACATCGGCTCTTACACAGCAGCTATGGGCGGTCTTGACGCAGTTATCTTCACAGGCGGTATCGGCGAAAACGCTGATAAGGTTCGTTCCGGCGCATGCGAAGGCATGGAATACTTCGGAATCAAGCTTGACGAAGAACTCAACTCCAGAACAAGAGGCGAATTCGTAAAGATTTCCACAGATGATTCCAAGACCGAAGTCTGGGTTGTTCCCACAAACGAAGAACTCCTTATCGCTAGAGATACAAAGGAACTCTGCGGTCTTTAATCCGCGAACCGCGGCTGGCGGTTCCGTCTTTTACAAAGTCGGATTAAATTAACAAACAGATTAACGGCGGTGTCGCAGGTTTTGCGATTCCGCCGTTATATTATACTGTATAATAAATCCGTCTGCGAAGCAGACGCCGGAATTTTTCATCATTCATTTTTCATTATTCATAAAAAAGCCGCCGTACCACTGGTACGTCGTTTTTTAAAAAGCTTACGCTTCTGTATTTTCTTCAACGTACTTAACTACGTCACCAACTGTCTTGATGTTTTCAACCTGATCATCAGGAATTTCCATATCGAATTCGTCTTCAAAGCTCATTACGAGGTCAACGATATCGAGGGAGTCTGCACCGAGATCATCCTGGATGTTAGCGTTCATTGTTACCTTGTCTTCATCTACGTCGAGCTGATCTACGATAATGCTCTTTACTTTTTCAAAAATCATTTTCTAATCCTCCAAAAAAATAATAAGTTAATTAATTATAGAACAGTTAAACTGTATCAACTTTAACCATTATAAATGATACTATTTAAAAAATCAATAGCTTTTTTTAAATTTTTACCATTTTTTTATTTTTTTAACTTTTGATGTATATTTTACAAAAGTTTTGCCGATTTTTATGCAATATGCTTACTCGGTAAACATACCGATTTTGCGGAATTTCTCGTATCTTTTCTCGAGAAGGGTGTCCGTGTCGAATTTCATCATACGCGGAACCGCTTCGCAAAGATAGTCGGAAATATTCATAGCTGTGTACTGCATATCAGTATGTGCACCGCCTGTAGGTTCTTCGATAATTTTCTCGCATACGCCGAATTTCACAAGGTCTTCAGCAGTAATTTTCATAAGCTCTGCCGCTTCCATTTCCCTGCTGGCGTCCTTCCAGAGGATTGAAGCAAAGCCACGAGGAGAAATTACGGAATAAAGTGCATTTTCAAGCATAGCAAGCTCATCGCAGACAGCAAGTGCAAGTGCGCCGCCGCTTCCGCCCTCACCTAAAACAACAGAAATGATAGGCGTCTTAACCAGCATGAATTCCATAAGGTTACGTGCAATAGCCTCGCCCTGTCCGCGCTTTTCAGCTTCGATTCCGCAGAATGCGCCGGGAGTGTCCACAAGACAGACAACGGGTCTGTGGAACTTCTCAGCCTGCTTTACAAGTCTCAGAGCCTTTCTGTAGCCTTCGGGGTGTGGCATAGAGAAATTGGACTTCTTGTTTTCGTCAAGATTTCTTCCCTTTACCTGTGCAATAACTGTAACGGGAATACCATTAAGCTCTGCAATACCGCCAACGATAGCATTGTCGTCACCGTAATGGCGGTCGCCGTGCATTTCAAGGAAATCCTTGAAAATGACAGGGATATAGTCAAGCACCGTAGGACGCTGCTTATGACGGATAGTTTCCAGACGCTCGGTTGCTGTAAGAGTATTCATATCAGCCGTCCTTTCCCGGAAGTTCATCCGTCTTTTTATAGTTGTGCATCTTTAAAAGTCTTGAAATTGTGGAACGCATCTTCTTACGCTCAACAATCATATCAACAAATCCGTTTTCCAGCATGAATTCAGCCGACTGGAAATCATCGGGAAGCTGCTGACGGATTGTGCCCTGGATTACGCGTCTGCCCGCAAAGCCGATAAGCACCTTGGGTTCAGCGATTATAACATCACCAAGACTCGCAAAGGAAGCGGTAACGCCGCCTGTTGTAGGGTCAGTCATAACTGTGATGTAGAGCTGACCTGCTTCGTTGTGCTTTGCGATTGCGCCCGAGGTCTTTGCCATCTGCATGAGAGAAATGATGCCCTCCTGCATACGTGCGCCGCCTGAAGCTGTGAACATGATTACGGGGAGCTTATGCTTTGTGCCGTATTCAAAGGCACGGGTAATCTTTTCACCTACAACACTGCCCATACTTGCCATCATAAAGCTGCTGTCCATGATACCGATAACAGCCTTGTAGCCGCGGATTGTGCAGAGACCTGTGACAACAGCCTCCTTCATGCCGCACTTTTCCTGAAGCTCGGAAATCTTTTCCTCATAATCAGGAAAATCTATGGGATTGAGAGAGGTCATGCCTGCGTCAAATTCTTCAAAGCTGTCCTTGTCAACTGTAATTTCAAGGCGGTCACGGTGATTGATACGCGCGTGATAATTACAGGACGGACATACCTTTTTATTTTTTTCAAATTCCTCGCTGTAAACGACAGTACTGCATCTGGGGCATTTAAAAAGAAGATTCTTAGGGATCTCAATGCTTTCCTCGGCCTTTTCAGGCTTCTTATCTTCTTTGAAACGGTCCTTTACAACCTTGAATAAATCCTCAAGTGCCATTTTGCCTCCTGAAAAATCTTATGTTAAATCCTTACGGTTAAGGAAGCCGATATCGAAATCTCCGCTTTCAAACTCCTTGTCACGGAGCAGGTTAAGCTGGAAATCTATGTTGGTCTGAATGCCCTCTATAAGCATTTCCGAGAGCGCAACCTTCATCTTTGTGATTGCCTCCTCGCGGTTTCTGCCCTTTACGATAAGCTTTGCAATCATGCTGTCATAATAAGGGGGAATCTGATAGCCCTGATAAACCGCTGTATCAATTCGCACACCGAAGCCGCCGGGCATATGGATTGACTGAATCTTACCGGGACAGGGACGGAAATTCTGCTTGGGGTCTTCAGCGTTGATACGGCACTCGATAACGTGACCTGTAAGCTCCACATCTTCCTGCCTGAAGGAAAGGGGAAGCCCCATGGCAATACGTATCTGTTCCTTGATAAGGTCAATACCTGTTACCATTTCAGTTACAGGGTGTTCAACCTGAATACGGGCATTCATTTCCATAAAGTAGAAATTCTTGTCCTTATCCACAAGGAATTCAACTGTACCTGCGTTATAATAGCCGTAAACCTGTGCCGCACGGAGCGCCGCCTGACCCATTTTCTCACGAAGCTCGGGAGTCATTACGGGGCTGGGGCTTTCTTCCAGCACCTTCTGGTTTCTTCTCTGGCAGGAACAGTCACGCTCGCCCAGATGAACCGCATTTCCGTGTTCATCCGCAATAATCTGGATTTCCACGTGTCTGGGGTTTACGATAAACTTTTCAATATAAACATCGCCATTACCGAAGAACTGGATTGCCTCCTGCTTTGCAGCGCTGAGTGCCTCTTCAAGCTCTTCTTCACTGTCGGCGCGTCTGATGCCGCGTCCGCCGCCGCCTGCACTTGCCTTTACAAGTACGGGGTAGCCTACCTCGGCAGAAATTTTCTTTGCTTCTTCAAGGCTTTCAACAACACCATCAGAGCCTGTTACAACAGGCACGCCTGCCTGTATCATTGCGCCTTTGGCGTTCGCCTTGTTACCCATGGCCTCCATTGCCGCTGCGTTGGGGCCTATCCACTTGATACCGCACTTGTCGCAGAGCTTTACGAAATTGCTGTCCTCGGATAAAAAGCCGAAGCCGGGGTGTATAGCCTTTGCACCTGTAATTTCACAGGCAGCGATAAGAGCCTTTGTGTTTAAATAGCTGTCCGAGCTGCGGGGACCGCCGATACAGATGGCCTCGTCGGCAATCTGGGCATGAAGAGCGCTTCTGTCAGCTGTGGAATAAACGGCAACTGTGCCGATTCCCAGCTCACGGCAGGCTCTTATGATGCGTATAGCGATTTCGCCTCGGTTAGCAATAAGAATTTTGTCAAACATTGAGTGAAACCCTTTCTTACTTGATTGCAAAAGAGATTTCAGCTACGCACGCCTTTTCGCCGTTTACGGTAGCAATACCCTTTCCTACGCCTACGGGACCCTTTACCTTGATGATTTCAACCTCAAGGCGGAGTGTATCCCCCGGAACAACCTGACGGCGGAACTTAGCTTCCTTTACACCGCCGAAAAAGCCGATTTTACCCTTGTTTTCAGGCATCATAAGCATGGAAACCGCCCCTGCCTGTGCCATCATTTCAAGAATAAGTACACCGGGAACTACGGGATATTCAGGGAAATGACCCTTGAACCAGAAGTCGTCAGCCTTGATATGCTTTAATGCAACCACGCGCTTGCCTTCTTCGATTTCCTCGATTTCGTCAATAAGTAAAAACGGGTCACGATGAGGGATTATTTCTTTAATCTGTTCAATATTCATCTTCATATTATTTTTCTCCCGTATTTCAATTATTCAATGCGGAGGATAGGCTGGTCAAATTCAACCGCGTCGCCGTCCTTTACAAGGATTTCAGCAACTCTGCCGCTGAATTCGCTTGTAACCTCGTTCATAACCTTCATGCTTTCGATGATGAAAAGTACATCGCCCTTGTTTACGGTAGAACCTACGCTTACAAAGGGAGCCTTTCCGGGTGCGGGAGCAGCATAGAAAGTACCTACAATAGGAGCCTTCATAACGTTTCCTGCGGGAGCAGCCGCCTGTGCGGTAGCTTCAGCACCGGGAGCGGAAGCCACAGCCATAGCCATGGGTGCACCTGCGGGAGCGGCGGGCATCATGGGAGGCATAGGAGGCATCATCGGGGGAACATCGGGACGCTTTTCGCCCATTTCAATTTCAAAATCATCGTCCTTGTATTTTAAATAGCTGAGACCTGTATCCTTCATGATTTCAGCCAGTTCCTTAACTGTCTTGATTGTATCCATAGATTTATCCTTTCTGTTATTCTCAGTCATTTACGGGAATTAAGCAGATTGTGGCATTGTGTCCGCCGAAGCCGAGAGAGTTGCTGATAGCGCCTGTAATCTTCATCTCTCTGTTTGCACCCTTGCAGTAATCAAGGTCGCAGTCATCGTCGCATTCCTGTAAGCCTACGGTAGCGTGAACAAGGCTGTTCTTCATCTGGAGCGCTGTAGCAATTGCTTCAACACCGCCAGCGGCACCGAGAAGGTGGCCTGTCATGGACTTTGTGGAGTTGATAACCATGTTCTTTGCGTGCTCACCGAAGGTGATCTTCAGAGCATTTGTTTCAGTTCTGTCGTTGATAGGTGTGGATGTGCCGTGGGCGTTGCAGTAGTTGATTGTTTCAAAAGGAACGCCTGCTTCCTTAACTGCAAGTTCCATAGCCTTTGCGCCGCCGAAGCCCTCGGGATCGGGACTTGTTTCATGGTAAGCGTCGCAGGTTGCACCGTAGCCTGCGATTTCAGCGTAAATCTTAGCGCCTCTTGCCTTTGCGTGCTCATATTCTTCAAGAATCACAACACCTGCACCGTCGCCTAATACAAAGCCTGAACGGTCCTTGTCAAAAGGAATGGAGGCTCTGTCGGGATCTGTGCTTCTTGTAACTGCGTGCATATTGTTGAAGCCTGCCATTGCAAAGCCTAACTGACAAGCCTCTGCGCCGCCTGCGATTGCACAGTCAAGATAGCCGTTCTTGATAGCATGGAACGCTTCACCGATAGCGTGTGTTGCGGAAGCACAAGCGGAAACTGTGCAGTAATTCGCGCCCTTGAACTTTGTCTGGATTGCAACTGTACCTGCCGCCATATTACCGATCATCATGGGAATTGTAAATACGGAAACACGGCTGTTGGACTTGTTGTGATATGTTAAAATCTGTTCTTCTGTTGTGTAGATACCCCCGATGCCCGAACCGATAATAACACCACAACGGTAGGGATCAAGGTCGGTAAAATCGCTGCCTGCATCTTCGAGAGCCTTCTTTGACGCGTAAACAGCATACTGTGTAAGTGTGTCCATACGGCGTGCAGCCTTCTTGTCCACATATTCGCTTACATCAAAGTTTTTTACCTTTGCGGTAACGTTCTTTTCTTCACTCTGTCCGGGAAACCATTCATCAAGGGTGAAGCCATGCTTGTTTGCCCTGATATTCTCCCAGAATTCTTCAACAGTATTTCCGATAGGGCTTACAACACCTAAGCCCGTGATAACTACTCTGCTCATAAATTTTCCTTTCCTTTGCGTAGGGTTTATATAACTGCGGAAATTACATGGAAAGTCCGCCGCTGATTTCTATTGTCTGTCCTGTGATGTAGGAAGCTTCTTCGGAAAGTAAGAAGGAAACCGTGGAAGCAATTTCACTTACCTCACCGAAACGCTTTAATGCAATCTGTCCGAAAATCTTATCTCTCTGTTCGTCTGAAAGAGCGTCTGTCATAGGAGTCTTGATAAGACCGGGAGCAACTGCGTTTACTCTGATATTTCTTGCGCCGAATTCCTTTGCCGCACTCATTGTCATACCGATGATAGCTGCCTTGGATGCGCTGTAGTTGAACTGACCGGGGTTGCCGTAAAGACCTGCAACGGAAGCCATGTTCACGATTGCACCGTGCTTCTGCTTCATCATAATGGAGCATACAGGCTTCATCATATTGAAAATGGACTTCTGGTTTACCGCGATAACGGAATCATACTGCTCCTCGCTCATTCTTGCAAGTAAGCCGTCCTTTGTGATACCTGCGTTGTTTACAAGGGCGTCGATTGTTCCGAAACGCTCCTTGATTGCCTTCACCATAGTCTCGCACTGGTCATACTTTGATACGTCTGCAGCAAAAACCTCCGCTTCTACGCCCATGGCACGGCATTCTTCAGCTACCTTGTTTGCGTTTTCAATGCTGTCGTCGGAGGGATAGCAGTTGATTGCCACATTGTAACCGTCCTTTGCGAGTCTTTTTGCGATGCATTCGCCGATGCCCTGGGAAGCACCTGTTACAATTGCTGTCATATTTTTTCCTCTCTTCCTGTTTATTTATTTAAAAGCTTTTCAGCCTGTGCAAACATTTCTTCAACAATATCCTTTGCAGGCTTTACTTCGTTTACCATACCCGCAATTGCGCCGCAGAGGAAGGAGCCTTCATCAAGATTACCGTCCTGAACTGCCTTTCTGAGTGCGCCTACTGTAAGCTGTTCAAATTCGTCCGGTGTCAATGTACCGTCCTTTTCGCCTGTTGCAAGACGCTTGGTGAACTTTGTCTTTACGTTACGGCAGGGGTGGCCTGTGTAACGGCCTGTAACCACGCTGTCTGTATCCTTTGCGTCAATTACAAGCTCCTTGTATGTGGGGTGAATCTGACACTCTTCACAAGCGAGGAAGCGTGTACCTACCTGAACGCCCTCTGCGCCCAGCATGAAGGAAGCCGCAATGCCTCTGCCGTCTGCGATACCGCCTGCTGCGATAACGGGGATATTCACTGCGTCAACCACCTGGGGAACAAGACACATTGTTGTGTTTTCGCCGATATGGCCGCCGCTTTCTGTACCCTCGGCAATAACTGCCGCCGCACCTGCACGTTCCATTCTCTTTGCAAGGGCTACGCTGGGAACTACGGGGATTACCTTGATTCCTGCTTCAAGCCACTTTTCCATATATTTGCCGGGGTTGCCCGCGCCTGTTGTGATAAAGGGAATCTTCTCGTCAATTACAAGCTGTGCAAGGTCGTCTGCATTGGGAGCCATAAGCATGATATTCACACCGAAGGGCTTATCTGTAAGCTCCTTTGCCTTACGGATTTCTTCCTTTATAACTTCTGCGGGAGCACTGCCGCCCGCAATAATGCCTGCGCCGCCTGCGTTGGAAACTGCCGCAGCAAGTGTGCTTTCAGCAATCCATGCCATACCACCCTGTAAAATAGGGTACTTTATTCCGAGAAGTTCTGTGATTTTTGTGTTCATTCTGTTTCCGTCCTTTCATGGTGCGGATGCTGTAAAGCGTTCCGCCTCTCTCCCTTTGTTTATATCAGTAAAATTACTGTTCAAAAATTATTGCGCCGCTGGTAAGACCTGCGCCAAAGCCTACCATGCAGATTTTCATACCGTCCTTTATTCTGCCTTCCTTATTGAGGTCATCAAGACAGGTGGGGATACAAGCACTGGAAGTGTTTGCGTGTTCGCCGATATTCACGAACACCTTTTCCTGAGGAATGCCGAGAGCCTTTGTGGCACTCTGGATAATTCTTATATTTGCCTGATGAGGAATTACAAGGTCGATATCGTCCTTTGTAATTCCTGCCTTTGCAAGAGTGTTTTCAACCGCTGTTGCCATAGCGTCAACCGCGAACTTATAAACGCCCTTACCGTCCATCTGGAGGTACTGAAGCTTCTTTTCGGTATCAAAAGCCGCTGTGGAAGTGGTTTCGTCCTTTTCATCAACATAGGGGCAGTTGTGACTGATATTCTTGTGGCGGTAAAGAGCCTCGAAATTGTCAGCCTTGCCGCTGAGATAAGAATACATAGGCTTATCGCTCTTTGTGATTACCGCTGCACCTGCACCGTCTCCGAAAAGAATGCAGGAAGCTCTGTCCTCGAAGTCAACGTGAGGAGCTAGTCTTTCGCTGGCAACAACAAGGACTGTCTTATAATCATCGTCCTGAAGATAGCGGCTTGCAATATCGACTGCGGAAATAAAGCCTGTGCAGGCTGTATTAACCTCAACCACCGCCGCATTCACTGCACCGGTACCACCCTGGATAAGACTTGCGAGATTGGGATAAAAATATTCCGTAGTACAGGAAGAAGCAATGATAAGGTCGATATCCTCTGCCTTTACTCTCGCGTCTGCAAGAGCAGCCTTCGCAGCCTCAGTCGCCATATAATGATTGGATTTATCCTTGGAATAGTTGCGGGAACTGATACCCGTACGTGTGACAATCCACTCGTTATCAGTCTCCATTATTTTCGACAGATCTTCATTTGTTATCTTTACATCAGGGGTATAAACGCCTGTGCCTAAAATTTTTATTCCTCGCATTTTAATTACTCCTTGATTTTATTCTCCAAATAGTATATAATAAATAGCGGAATTTATTTATCCGCCGGGAAATGCATCCAAATAAAATAAAAAATATCCTAAATATTATACCAATAAATATATGATTTGTCAATTATTTTTTATGGGTATTGCAATCGGATTTGTCGTTTTTTGGCGGAACGGACAGACAGAAAGGAACTTTAAATTATGGCAACAGCACTTTTATTTTCCGGACAGGGTTCACAGTATCAGGGCATGGGAGAAAAAATCTACAACGAAAACCCCTCTGCTTACGAAAAAATCTTCGAAGCAGGCAGTGATATACTCGGATTTGACCTTAAAAACACAATGTTTACAGCAGAGATGGCAGAGCTTTCACGTACAGCGGTTTCTCAGCCTGTAATCTTTACAATGTCGCTTCTCTGCGCAGAGAAATTCATCAGTGAAAACGGTGATTTCGGCGCAGTTGCAGGTCATTCCTTAGGCGAATATGCTGCTCTCGTAATTTCAGGCGCAGTAAGTCTTGAAACAGGTTTTGAGCTTATAAAGAACCGTGCAATGTGCATGGAAAAGGCGGCTGTCAAGAACGGCGGTAAAATGGCGGCAGTGATGAGTGCGGATGTTACCCTTATCGAAAACATCTGTAAGGAAATCACAGAGGGCGGCGACTATGTTACCCCCGTAAACTACAACTCAAAGCAGCAGACTGTTATCGCAGGCAGCGAAAACGGCATTGCAAAGGCTGCTGAAAAGCTTACTGCAAGCGGCGTAAAGAGAGTTATTCCCTTAGCGGTTGCTGCAGCTTTCCATTCTGAATTCATGAAGGAAGCTGCAGAAGAATTCAAGGGACTTATCAGCGGCGTTGAATTCAAAGCACCCGAAAAGAAATTCTACTCCAACGTTACAGGGGGGCTTCTCACTGATTTCAGCGGTATTCACGATATTTTATCCCGTCATATCTGCTCTCCTGTCCGCTTTACAAGCGAGCTCGCGGCTATGCAGGCTGACGGATTTGACAACTTTGTTGAATGCGGTCCCGGAAAGACGCTTGTAGGTCTTGTAAAGAAGACGCTTGACGATGCTACCGCAAGCGCAATGGACGCATAAAGGATGAAAAATGAATGATGAACGATGAATGATTGTTGTGCCGTCTGAGGGCGACGGATTTAAAATCTGTCTGCGAAGCAGACTCCTTAATCCTTCATCTTTCATTCTTAGTCATTCATCAATCAGAAAGGATACAAAATGAAAACCTACGCAATTATCGGCTACCCCTTAGGACATACCCTTTCCCCCAACATTCACGAGAGACTCTTCTCTCTTTCAGGCAGGGAGGCAAACTACGTAAAAATGGAAATCCCCCCCGAGGAGCTTGAAGCAAAATACGATGAGCTTTCCGCACTCGGCGGCTTCAATATCACAATCCCCCATAAAGTGCCGATTATTAAATACTGCGACAGACTTGATGACGGCGCGGCACGCTACGGCTCGGTAAACTGCCTTAAGAACGACGAAGAAAAAGTCGGCTACAACACCGACGTCCTCGGCTTTACAAAGTCAATTGAGCTTATGGGTGCAACTCTTGCTTCAAAAGTCCTGCTTATCGGCTGCGGCGGTGTGGGTAGAATGATGGCGATTGAAACCGCGCTCAGCGGCGGCGACCTTACCATTGCGGTACTGAAAAGAGACGAAGAACCCACACAAGCGGTTGTCTCTGAAATAAAGAAAATGAAACCCGACGCAAAGGTGCAGATAGTCTACATAGGCGGTGATGTTATTGCCGCTGAGGATTTCAGTGAAAAACCCGCCTTTGACCTTATCGTGAACGCTTCTCCTATCGGAATGTTCCCTAAGGTTGACAGAATGCCCTGCGACGAGAATCTGTTTGAAAACGTAAAATATGTGTTCGACGTTGTATATAACCCCCGTGATACACTCCTTGTAAAAACCGCTGAAAAGCACGGTATAAAGGCAATGAGCGGTATGGCAATGCTTGTTTTACAGGCGGTTGCCGCTCACGAAATCTGGAACAACTCCGTTTTTGAAGAAGCCGATATAAAGCAGCTTATTTCCGACATGGAGGCGCTTGTATGAGAAACATATATCTCTGCGGCTTTATGGGCTGCGGCAAGTCCTATATGGGCAAAAGGCTGTCCAAAAAGCTGGGCTGCACTCTCGTGGATTTAGACGCATATATCGAAGAAAAAGAGGGTAAGACAATTCCTGAAATATTCACAGATGACGGCGAACCCCATTTCCGCGAGCTTGAAGCAAAATATATCCGCGAAATGCCCGAAAACTCGGTAGTAGCCACAGGCGGCGGAGCAATCATAAATCCCGTCACCGCAGAGACTGCAAGAAACGCAGGCACGGTAGTGTTCCTTGACGCAGATTTTGAACTTTGCTACAAGCGTATAAAGGGTGATACACACCGTCCTCTTGTAATGAAAAACACAAAGGAACAGCTGGAAGAGCTGTTCAATACACGCAGGGAAATTTATCTGAAGCATTCCGATTTTTCCGTTGATTCAAACAGAAGCGGAACAGAAATCCTTGATATGATACTGAAAGGCTTGAAATGATAATCTATAATGCAAAAATCGTTCCCGTAACGGGAGAAAATATAGAAAACGGCTTTATCGAAACCGAAAACGGAAAGATAAAGACCATAGGCGATATGTCCGAAATGCCCCACAAGGCTGAAAGCGGCGATATTGACGCTTCGGGACTTACAGCATATCCTGCATTTATCGATGCACACTGTCACATAGGCGTTTTCGCAAACGGCTACGGTTTTGAGGGCGATGACGGAAATGAGGAAACCGACCCTGCGACTCCCCAGCTCCGTGCAATTGACGCTGTAAATCCTATGGACTATTGCTTCACCGAGGCCGCAAAGGGCGGTGTCGGCACGGTTGTCACAGGAATGGGCAGCGCCAACCCCATCGGCGGTACATTCATCGCCATGAAAACATGGGGTAACAAACGAATTGACAGACGTGTGATAAAGAACCCTGTTGCTATGAAAATGGCACTTGGTGAAAACCCGAAATCCGTCTACCACGAAAAAGAAGAAACTCCCACAACCCGTATGGCTACCGCGGCGGTTATTCGTGAAAATCTTTTCAAGACAAGGCGCTATATGGAAGAAATGGCGGAATATGAAAAGACAAAGGGCACTGACGATGAAACAGGCAGACCCGATTACGATATAAAGTGCGAGGCGCTTATTCCCGTTCTGAACAGGGAAATCAAAGTGCATTTCCATTGCCACAGAGCCGATGATATTTTCACAGCCGTAAGACTTGCGGAAGAATTTGGTCTTGACTATGTTCTGATTCACGCTACCGAGGGCGGACTTATTGCCGACGAGCTGGATAAAGGAACACAGTGCGTTATCGGTCCCGTTTTCGGCGACCGCTGCAAGCCCGAACTTATGAACGCGGATATTGCCAACGGAAAGAAGCTCACAGACAACGGCATGGAAATCGCAATCTGCACCGACCATCCCGAAAACCCCATTCAATATCTTTCTAGTATGGCAGGTCTTGCTATGAGAGGCGGTCTTTCTGAGAAGCAGGCACTTGAAGCTATCACCATAAATCCTGCACGCTTCTGCGGAATTGAGAACCGCGTCGGCAGTCTGGAAGCCGGCAAGGATGCAGATATCGTACTTTTCAGCGGCACATTCTACGATATTTCAAAAACACCCGAAATCGTTATAATGAACGGAGAGGTTATTTAAGCTATGAAAAAGTTTATCAGAATCCCCTACGAACAGGACAGCAGCTTTTCCTACGAAGAGCTGAGAGCCAACATCAGCGCAATCATGAAAGAACAGAGAGAGCTTTCCCTTTACAAGCTCAAGGGTTCGCCCGTTTATCTTCTTGAAAAGGAAAAGGAAAAAGGGCAGTTCTGCCTTAAATACCACCATTCCTACAAAAAGGATATGTGCGACACCTGCGTGCGCTTCTACATTGAAAAAGGCCTTGAAAAATGCACCGCAAAGGGCTTTATCTGCAAGCCTGCAGGCTCATGGGCTGTTTTCTGGGGTGTTATCGCTACGCTTTTCATAGACTTTCTCATAATTACATACTGTCTTTTATTCACAGCGGATTTTGATCTTACGAAGGGATTAATGATTTCCGCTGTCGCTACAATTGTCCGTGCGTATATCTGTATGTCAGTCATGCAGTTCAACCGCAGAAGACTGGAAGAAATAAAGCTTAAAATGATGGAAATACTGGGCGTTGAGCCTGAGGAAGAAACCGAAAGGAATGAGGAAAATGAGAGAAATTGACGTTGCGGTTATCCGTGATAAAGTTGCAGACCTCTGCGAACAGGCGAATTTAAAGCTCCCCTGCGGAATGCGTGAAATTATCGAAAACAGCATACCCTGTGAAGAAAGCCCTGTCTGCAAGGAGGTTCTCGGCGACATTGTAAAGAACATCGACTGTGCCGCAGAGCTGAATGTCCCCATTTGTCAGGATACGGGCATGGCGGTAATTTTCCTTGAAATCGGTCAGGATGTGCATTTCACGGGCGGAAGCCTTTACGAAGCGATAAACGAGGGCGTCGCAAAGGGTTATGTTGACGGAAAGCTCCGTCTTTCGGTTGTGAAAGACCCGCTTCGCCGTGTGAACACAAACAACAATACTCCTGCAATTATACACACCTCAATTGTTGACGGCGACAAGGTGAAAATCATGGTTGCACCCAAAGGCTTCGGTAGCGAGAATATGAGCAGGCTTAAAATGTTCACCCCCTCCGCCACCAAAGAGGATATCATAGATTTCGTTACCGAAACGGTTAATATCGCAGGCAGTAACCCCTGCCCTCCCATTGTTGTAGGCGTGGGTATCGGCGGTGATTTCGAGCAGGTTGCATATCTATCCAAAAAGGCGCTCTGCCGCGATCTGGACAAGCGCAACGAGGACGAATTCTACGCAGATATGGAAGCTAAAATGCTGGAAAAGATAAACCTCACCGGTATCGGCTCACAGGGCTTCGGCGGCACTGTAACCGCCCTCTATGTAAATATCGAAGCAGCTCCCACACATATTGCGGGACTTCCCGTTGCGGTAAACATCGGTTGTCACGTCACCCGTCACAAGGAGGCTGTACTCTGATGAACATTCAGATTTTCGGAAAAAGCAAATGCTTTGATACAAAAAAAGCGGAGCGCTATTTCAAAGAACGCGGAATCAAGTTCCAGTCAGTGAATATTCTTGAAAAGGGACTGAGCAAACGTGAGCTGGAAAGTGTTATTTCCGCTGTAGGCGAACTCGATAAGATCATTGACGAAAAAAGCAAGGATTATTTTGAAATCAAGTATCTTTTAGAGAGCGCAAAGGCTGAAAAACTCAGTGAAAAGCCATCGATCTATAAAACTCCCATTGTAAGAAACGGAAAACAGGCTACTGTCGGGTACTGTCCCGATATATGGAAGAACTGGGAATGAACGAAGTATTCAAGCACAGCGTAAAAAATTACTCAGATGAAGGAATCTCCATGTCCGTCACTTATTCGGGACATGAAAAATGCAGCAGCGGCCAGCGCTGGGGCAAGGGAATACGCCAGCAATATATCCTTCATCTTGTGGCATCAGGCAAAGGCATATACAATACCCCCGACGGCAGTTTTGAACTCAGTGCGGGGGATATGTTCCTTATACGCCCCTATACCGAAATTGAGTATTACGCAGATGAAAACGACCCTTGGGAATACCTGTGGGTAAACTTCACAGGAACGGACACCGAAAGCCTCCTGAGAAGAACGGATTTTACTGCGAACTGTCCCATTATCCACAGCTGCAGCGAAGAAATCATAAACGCTATGACGGACATTATTGCAAACGCAGGCACAACACGTCATGAAGCAACTGCACTCACAGGCAGATTATATATTCTGCTGTCAATGCTGATGAAACATTCTCACCGTAAAAACTCCCGTTCTGCGCGGGAATCTGAAAAGCGGCACATAATAAAATCTGCGAAAGATTTTGTTGCAACAAATTACCCCATATCTGTATCAGTGGAAGATATTGCCGCTGCGGCAAATGTTTCACGCACTACCCTTTTCCGTGTTTTCAAATCCGAGCTTAATACAACCCCTGTTGATTATCTTACAGCATATCGCATTGCTCAGGCAAAAACACTGCTTACGGAAACCGATTTATCCGTAACGGCAGTGGCACGCTCCTCGGGATATGAAGACAACCTGTATTTTTCAAGAGTGTTCAGAAAAATAACAGGATTTACCCCGACAGAATACAGGAACTGCAACAAAAATCCATACGAATGATATTATTTTTCATTGAAATAAACTTTAACAGGTGCTACAATGTAACTGTAAAAGATAGCGCACTATCACAAACAATCAACGAAAGGAAAATATTATTATGGCAATCTTAGTAACAGGCGGCGCAGGCTACATCGGGTCACACACCTGCATCGAACTTCTTAACGCAGGCGAAGAAATTGTGGTAATGGATAATTTCTATAATTCCAAGCCCCGTGCTGTTGAGCTTATAAAAGAAATCAGCGGTAAGGACTTTAAGTTCTACGAGGCTGATATGTGCAATGAAGCAACCATGAAAAAAATCTTTGCTGAAAACGACATTGAAGCAGTTATCCATTTTGCAGGTTATAAGGCGGTAGGCGAAAGCGTAAGAGAACCCCTCATGTATTTCAAGAACAATTTAGGCGGCACTTTCGTACTTCTTGAATGTATGAAGAAATACGGCTGCAAAAAGCTTATCTTCAGTTCCTCCGCTACTGTTTACGGTATTCCCGAGACCGTTCCCGTGAACGAGACTTTCCCTCTTTCCGCTATCAACCCCTACGGCAGAACAAAGCTTATGATTGAGGATATGTGCCGCGACTTGTGCGCTTCCGACCCCGAATGGAGCATTGCACTCCTCCGCTATTTCAATCCTATCGGCGCCCACGCAAGCGGAAAAATCGGCGAAGACCCCAACGGTATTCCCAACAACCTTATGCCTATTATCATCAATGTCTGCACAGGCAAGCAGACCGAACTGAAAGTATTCGGAAACGACTACGACACTCCCGACGGGACCTGTATCCGTGACTATATCCACGTAGTTGACCTTGCTCTCGGTCACCTTGCGGCAGTAAAGAGCGTGCGCGAAAAGAAAGGCGCAATCCCCTACAACCTCGGTACAGGCAACGGCTATTCCGTACTCGAAATCATCGAGACATTCGAGCGTGTAAACAACATAAAAATCCCCTATTCCATTGCAGAAAGAAGAGCAGGCGATGCCGCAGAATGCTACTCCGTGCCTGATAAGGCGAAGAACGAACTGGGCTGGCAGGCAACACATACCCTTGAAGAAATGTGCCGTGATGCATGGAATTATGTAAAGAACGTCAAGTAAAATGATTATGAGAAAACAACTTACTGCCTTATTATCCTGCGGTGTAATACTTGTTTCGGGATGTGCATCCGACAAGGCAGAGCAGACATCTGCCGCATCTGTGACGACACCCTTAACCACCACTGCTACCACGACAGTTGCGGCAACCACCACGGAAACCACGACAACCGCCGCAACTACTGTTGAAACAACTGCCGCAGAAACCACCACAACGACTGCCGAAGTAATACTCACCCCTGAGGACAGCGGTCTTGAAATCACATATCAGAACGGCTGGGTATATGTGCATATTCCGTCATACTATACCGACGAGAATATCGGAGAATATTTCCGCAGAACTGAATGGGTTGTCTACGTTCCTGCTGATAACAGCATGTTCCGCGTTGAAAACGGCGCACTTTACCACAAGGATATGAGAAGGCTTTACGCTGTACCCTCATGGTGCGAGGATGAAGAAACAAAGAACCTGCCCAACCCTCAGAAAGCCTTTACCGTTCCTGAAAGTGTAACATGGATTGCACCCAACGCTTTTCACATGATTACTTCCGAAAGACCTCTTATAAATCTGTATCTTCATGACGGAATCACCGAAGAAAACAGAAAAGAGCTGGTACTGTGGGGAGGCACATTTGTTTTCAGGAAATAATCAAAGACCGCTTCGTATCAGCGTGTCCGCCATATAGAAGTTTTTAATCCCGCCGTTTTACAACTGCGGGATTAGCTGTTTCTTATAAAAGACGGGAACTGCCCAAAGGGGCTCCCTTTTCCGAAGCGGTCTTTTTTATCAGTTTACCGAGAAAAACGGCTGCATCTGCTTGTTCTCCATTGCATACATAAGCGCCATGGGGATCTGACTGAAATCACCGATAAGCGATGCAGGTTTCTTTACAAAATCATCCTGCCCCATAGGCACAAAATAGTAGTTCTTGTAGTTCATCAGCATTGAAATATTCTTTGCCGAGCCTGCAAGTGCATCATTTGTGGCAATATTCAGAAGTACAGGCTTATTACCTCTTAAATGGCTCTTTACCGCCATTGTTACAGGTGTATCGGTAATGCTCATTGCAAGTTTTGCAAGAGTGTTTCCCGTACAATTTGCCACCAACATTACATCGGTCATATTTTTCGGTCCGATGGGTTCCGCACCTTCTATTGTGTGGATTACCTCTCTTCCGCACATTCCTTCAAGCCTTTTTACATGCTCCGCGGCAATTCCGAATCTGGTATCAATAGAATAAGCGTTGTAAGACATTATGGGAATCACATCCCAGCCTGAATCAAGCAATGACTCCAGCGCTTCAAAACAATGAGAAAATGTGCAGAACGAACCGCACATGGCAAAACCCAGCCTTTTGCTCTCAGTTTTCATATTCAACTCCCCTTTCCTCTGAAAGAATATTCAGTATTGTATCCGCTATAATCTCTCCTGCGGTAACAGAAGCTGTTTTCCCCGGAAGGCCCCGCGCGGTCACTGTCCTGATCCCTTCAGGTAATTCAGCATTTATTCCATCGGCAGATGCCAGTTCAATATAAAGAGTGTCTCTCTTCATTACAGAAATTTCCTCGTTTCCGAAAATACCGCAGGGTACGGTATTGAAAATAACCGAAGCCGCTGAAACCGCTGTATTGAATGCATTCTTATCGGTAATATCGACTGCCTTACAGCCATATATCCCCGCCCACTCCCTGTCATATGACTTCCGGCAGGCGACAGTTACCTTTGCGCCCATAGCGGTAAGGTATTCAGCCAGAATCTTAGCAATCCGCCCGAAGCCAGTTACAAGCATTTCCGTTCCGAAAACCGAACAGGGATACTCGTTCACAGCAATTGCTACAGCACCTTCAGCAGTAAGCACCGCATTCCTTATCGCAAGTTCCTCGCGCTCAAGATAATTCACAAGTCTTAACCCGTTATCATCGCACACCTTTTTCAGTGCTTCGCATACATTACCCGTAAATACGCTTCCGCCCTCCGTCAACAGACTTTCAAGACAGCTGTAAGGTATGGGAATGTCGGAAAAAGGACATGGTATATTTATGCCGTCAGCAGATTTCTGCGGAGGCAGAACAGCGTAAGTGAAAGTGCTGTTGTCTTCAGGAATACTACCGTCGGGAAACAGCTTCCGGAAACCGCAGACCTGCGCTTTTCCAAGTCTTTCCGCTGTATACAGCATGCGTTTGTCGCCGCCGATAATGATAAAAGAACTCATATAATATCTTCCCTTTCCCGAAAAACACAATTGAAAATGAGATGTCTGCATATTTCATTTCTTTCATACACAATATGAAAAAATTCTTTAAAATGTGCAGAACCTCTTGACAAAAATATTTTTCTCTGTTATAATTGCGTTAATCGAATATTGTAAATGCAATGACAGGGAACAAAGCAGTCATTTCTTTTTCAGAGAGCCGTCGTCTGGTGCGAGACGGTATTGAAGGATTGTCATAACTCACCCTTAAGCAGTCGGCCGAAATAACAGTAGGTTTGAACGGGTTCTCCCGTTACAGAGAAGCGCATTGTTGGATGCGTAGCGAGCGGACATTTTTATAATGTCAACAAGAGTGGTACCGCGAGGATTTATCCCCGTCTCTTAATTTTTTAAGAGACGGGTTTTTTATTTGTATTACAATATCGGTAATAACATATTCTGAAAGGAAAAATCATGAACACCGCAAAATATCAGAAAAATTATTTTATGCCGCCTGAGAGCTGCTATGACTGGACAAAGAAGGAGAATATCGAAAAAGCTCCCATCTGGTGCAGTGTTGACCTGAGAGACGGAAATCAGGCACTGGTTGTTCCTATGAGCCTGGAAGAAAAGCTGGAATTTTTCAAGACTCTGGTTGAAATCGGCTTCAAGGAAATTGAAATCGGTTTCCCTGCCGCAAGTGAAACAGAATACGAATTCTGCCGCACTCTCATTGAAAGAAAAATGATTCCCTCCGATGTAAAGATTCAGGTTCTGACCCAGTCCAGAGAACATATCATCAAGAAAACCTTTGAAGCTCTGGAAGGCGCTGAAAATGCAATCGTTCATCTCTATAACTCCACCTCCGTGGCTCAGCGTGAGCAGGTTTTCCGCAAGAGTAAGGAAGAAATCATGGGAATTGCAATTGAGGGAGCGAAGCTTTTAAAGGAATATGCAGAAAAGACTCCCGGAAACTTCAGCTTTGAGTACTCGCCGGAAAGCTTTACAGGAACAGAACCCGAATATGCTCTTGAAGTCTGCAACGAGGTGCTGAAAATCTGGGATCCTACTCCCGAAAACAAGGTTATTATCAACCTCCCCGTAACGGTTCAGCTCTCCATGCCCCACGTTTACGCATGTCAGGTTGAATACATGTGCGACAATCTCTACAAGAGAGAAAATGTCATCGTTTCACTCCACCCCCACAATGACAGAGGCTGCGCGGTAGCTGATGCGGAACTGGGGCTGCTCGCAGGAGCTGACAGAATCGAAGGTACGCTCTTCGGAAACGGCGAAAGAACAGGCAATGTTGACATTGTAACACTTGCACTCAACATGTTCAGCCACGGTGTTGACCCTGAGCTGGATTTCACGGATTTACCGAAAATCGTAAGAACCTACGAGCAGATGACCTGTATGCACGTAAGCGAAAGACAGCCTTACAGCGGCGCGCTTGTATTTGCCGCATTCTCAGGCTCACATCAGGACGCTATCGCAAAAGGTATGCACTGGAGAAGCGAAGAAGGACACGACCCCCACTGGTCCGTTCCTTATCTGCCTATCGACCCTATCGACATCGGCAGACAGTATGACGGCGACATCATCCGTATCAACAGCCAGAGCGGCAAGGGCGGTATCGGCTTCCTTCTCGAACAGAAGTACGGTATTGTTCTGCCCAGAAAGCTGCGTGAGATTGTGGGCTATGCCGTGAAGGACGTTTCCGACAAGCAGCACCGCGAACTGTCTCCCGACGATGTTTACGATATCTTCCGCGGTCAGTTCGTGAATGTAAGCTCTCCCCTTAAAATCGCGGACGTTCACTACACACGCAATGAAGGCTCATTCACTGCCGAGGTTACGGCGATGCTTCAGGGTGAAAAGAAAATCATCACAGGCGACGGTAACGGTCGTCTCGACGCTGTTGCAAACGCAATCAAGGCTCATATGAATATTGATTTCTCAATCATAAGCTACTCGGAACAGGCTCTTGAACAGGGCTCACACTCAAAGGCCATGTCCTATATCGAAATCAAGAACAGCGACGGCAGCATCTCCTGGGGTGCAGGTACCCACAACGATATTATCATGTCGTCGGTTCATGCGCTGGCGTGTGCTATCAACAGGGGGATTTCAGAGAAATGAAGAATATGGGGCAGCCGCCCCAAACCCCGTCAAGCTTTTTTGTAAAAAGCTTGGCCAAAAACTTTCCCTTCTTGCTTCGCAAGTTTTTTCAGAACGGTGGG
>JAZSFL010000005.1:0-118243 GCA_045532185.1 Ruminiclostridium sp. | reverse complement strand
AGTATAAAAATACAAAAGAGTTTTTTGAAGAAATCAATTTTCTGGGCAGTGAAGAAACATTTATGATAAATCCTTTGACAATGATTTCATATGATACAGTTTTCTTTCAGGCTGAATATGATGAAACTTATAATTCTGTGGATAATCCAGAAATGTTTGATGAAAACGGGATATTTACAGGCAAAGAAATTTATAAAAGTGAGTATAATTATAAGGGACCGTTTAAAAAGGCAAATAAGGGTGACAAATTCGGTAATCTCACTTTGACAAGAACAGAAATCCAGCTACAAATCTTGTATGAAAGTGAGGATTCTGACATAAAAACAGGTGTTCCTTCTCATTCAAGAGCTGAATTTGAGGGTGAAGTTACGATTGACGGCGTACTGTATTATGCCGATGAAAATGACCCAATATGTAGAGGATATATGTTTATTCCTTTTTCAAGCTCACTCAAAGAAAATAATTTGCCCATGCTTCATTACTATACAAACTTCCGAGGGTACAGCAGTAATAATGGATTTGTCAGCACCAGCGGCAGAACGACGCACTTTTCGTTGCATCACAGTGAAACCGATATTGATAAGATGAAAAAGATACTGAATGGTAATAATAGTGCAAAAGTACGTGTTACACTTTCAGATATCTATATGTACTGGACATACGATAATGGCTCGGGATATGACCCGTATATTGCTAAACTGGAATCAATAACGAAAATTAATGAATGATGAGACATAATTTATGAAAAAGAAAATATCACTTTTACTTGCATTGACAATGTTTCTGACAGGTTGTAATACTGCCGAAAAGACGGAGCAAAAGACGGCAGAGATAACAACAACGACAACTGCGGAAACAACAGTTACAACAACTACTACAGCTACGACAACTACGGTTGCAACAACCTCTCATGTTGAAGAAATATCAATATCTGATATATTGTTGTCACCAGTAGAAAATATCGGAATGAATACGGCAATGCCCATTGAAAGCGAAGAAATCAATGGAATTGAGAGCGAAGAAAGTTTTCCCGAGAAAGAGCATATCCGCCTTGTGAAAGAGTATACGTGGGATGATAGTTATGTTCAGGAAAAACTCGATATATACGATTGGGAGGTTTATGGTCAGCAACGTCCCTCAACTGCAGAAGAACTGACATTCGCGTATGGATTATGCCTTGATTTTGACGATGACGGAGAGAATGAGAGCTTTGTAGCGATAGATCTCTGCTGTGATGCACAGTGGAATGATCATCTGATGCTTTATTACATTGATAATAATAACATTGAGCTTATCAGGGATAACATCGACAAATATCCATCCTTTACCAGAATAACTGCGGCAGGCAAGGAGTACTGGCTTATCAGTTCGTATACGAGCCTTCACAACCACTCGATGCTTATTTCTATCGTACAAAACGGAATTGAACTGATTGACCAACATGTTGGCGTAAGTGTTCACGATACATACATAGGTTGGCTGAATAAATCGGTGTGGCAGAGCTATCCTGCTATATTTAACCTTGACGGAGAATACAAAAGGCTTGCTGTTGAACGTATTACAGAAGAACAGCTTATTGCTCATGTAAATAACGCAGAAAGTCTGCTTTCTGAAATCAGAAAAAGCGGTAAAATCGGGAGAATATATACGGCAGGGCATCTTTCTTATTGGATAACTGATGAAAAAGAGGAAGAGCTTTTGTGTTATTTCAATATATCCGATAAAAATCTGACCATACAAAATGTATTCAACGGATTGGGGCAGATGCATTTGCCTGATACTACGAATGAAAACGCAGCTTATGGTATCGACCTTTTCGGCAAAGTCCCCGATATGTCTGCAATAGAATATCTCACCGAAATAGAAAAGTGTGAAGGCTTTTCCGATACTCTTGACATGGGTGCAGACGCAGTAATTGCCGACCTCGATAACGACGGCAACCCCGAGCTTATTATTCAGATATGCTCTATGATATCTATTTCCGCTGTATTCGGTATTGACGAAAACGGTGCCTATCGCGCCTCTGTAAGCAAGGATAGTATCATTTCTGAAAGTACAGGCGATGTATCATATGTCGGTGAGCCGCCTGTGGGCTGTATAATTGACAGAGAGCCGCAGTATTTCGCAAGATACTGGTCGGGCGGCTCCTGCGGTGGTGAAGGCGGCTGGGCAAAGCTTATTCTTTCCGATAGGGAGATAAAGACCGAGCCCCTTGCACAGTACGGAATGCACAGGGACGGGTTCGCACAGGTTTATGAATATTCAGGCTTTGAAAGCGAGGAAGAATATAACAAATATATCGAGGACTTTTTTTTACGGCACAGGTCTGCCCCTGCTGTAAAATTCAGATTACTGGATGTAGAAAAATCAGAGTACAGGGCTCTGCTATTACAGCAGCTTGAAAAATATTTTACGGAATATAAGAGTGAAACTTCCTTCGCCTCCTACCTCACCGCCTACACCGAAAATTATGAATATCCTCCTTATGGTGTTCTTGTTGATGATATAAACGGCGATGGTCAGGACGAAATGATTATTCATACAAACCCTTTTGGCAATCTTGATATACTTTATATAAAGGACGGAGTGCTGAAAACTATAGAGTGCGGTGTTATGTCACAATGGGGCGGTACATGGTATGATAAAGTAAACAACCGCATTGTGAATGAGTATTTTTATGGTCATACCGAAGGAACTATGGGTGCTTACGAGTATTATGTCTATGACTGGAACGGCGAGGACTATGTTATGACAATGCATCTCGAATGCGAGTCAGGATATTTTGAGCGTGAAGCTGACGGAGTTACCAAAACGGATAACTTTATTGACGGACAAGCGTATCTTAACGGCGAAGAAATATCGAGTGAAGGATTTGAAAAGCTACGCACTGAACTGACGCAGGTTATGACGGCAGAAAACCGTTTTGATATTGTGCCTTCGGGATATACTGAATCAGACAAAGCTCTGGCAGAAGAACAGCGAGAAATATATAACGCATACCTCGTCGAAAAGCTCTATACTCCCCAGATGACATATTATGAAATAGAGCATCACCATAGACAGGATGCGGATTCACTTCCGCCAAAACCACAAGAGATAAATATTGCCAAATTAAATTATGATGACGGCGGTGTTGTAAAAACGCTTGATAAAGACATTGAAAATATCGCTGTTCAGTGCCTGCGTTCGTCCGAAAGCTACACCAGAACCGCCGAGGCTCTTAAAAAGTCGAAAGGTAAATATTATATAGGTGAAGTAGAACTCACAGCACATACCGATGAAAACTATGTGCCTTCGATTAATATAACACAGTCTTATTCCATGGATTTTGACGGCAACGGTAAAGACGAGCATTTTGTTATTTTAAGATACCTTGATATCGCACCTGAATTTATTCCCTATGAAACGGATTGCTGTGTCTTTGTTTCGGACAGCGGCGAGGCGGAGCTTGTTATACCAAAATCAGTAGATATGAGAATGGGAATAATGCAGGGTGACGGTTTAAAACATATTATCTTTGAGGGCGGTTGTAACAACACAACCTCGTTTTTCAGCATATATTCAGTCAAGGATGGAAAGCCTCATAAGGAACTTGATGAATGGAACGGACAGAGTATCAAGGACGGTGAAATTGTTCTTAATACACAGCTGTGCAGATACTGCGCCGCTTATGATGCGGAGAAGCAGGAATACGTTTTCTATTCTTTTTATGAATAAGAATTATCAGTAAGGTATCAATTGCATTCAGATATATTGCACCTGAACAATTTTCTGAAAACAAATTCATTGGTTTTGGTAATAGACTTCTTCCACAAATAATGATATCCTTTGGTTGCAGACCAAAACAACCACTGGAAAGGAAATCATTATGAAAAAGATAATTATCACAACCCTCATTGCAACCGCATTTATATCACTTCTTCTCTTTGCAAATGTAAAACCACAGGAACGAAAGCAGTATCCTGTTTCAGTTACAACTACAACATTTATGACAGAGAAAGAAAAGATAACAACCGAGCCCATCACACAGCCGACAACTACAACAAGTGCAACTACTATAACAACAACGGTGCAGACCACTGTGTTGGAAACCACTACAACAACAACTCCACCCGCTACTGAACCGACAACAACAATTACAACTACGCAGCCGATACCGATTACCACAGGAACTACAACTCCTAAGAACGGAACTATAGAAGGTGACTTGATATGGGTGCAAGGCTTTGGCTGGATAGAGTATGAAGGTGGCGGTGGCATAGGCTATTACGATGCGGAAATGTATACAAACGGAAATAAGATAGGTTACTTCGGATGATAATACAAAGACCTGACACGATAAAATGTTGTGTCAGGTCTTAATCTTTGTGCATGGCTGAGTCGGTGAAACACCGACTCAGTTCAGTTGCAAACTGTTCTTTTACAATTAAAATTACATTTTAAATCTGCGATAAATTCAACTTTCTCAAATTTACAAAAGGTCAATATGTCCGATAAACACCCGCCCTGAATCAGGGCCTGTGCTTGTGTTGGTACTCCTCGTTTCAGGGAGCACCTGCATATAAAAGATGACGCCCCGTTTCAGGGCGTCATGGTTTCTATTAGGTGACTCCCCGAAACAGGGAGTCATGGGGTAACGAAACGTGACCCCATCGAAATAAAAAAGGGGGTCTCCGTTTTAGAGATCCCCATCATCATATGGTGGGATGAAACGTCCCGTCATATCAAAATATTCAAATGGGGCGCCAATTTGGCGCCCCATTCATCCATAACGGTGAACGTTTCGTTCACCGTATCTTCTTGTCCTATCTCAACTACCAAAACGGTACCCGAGCTGTCATTTTTTAATCTCCTTGCAGAACTTGTTATAATCCATCTTACCTGCAAGTGTTCTGTCTCTTAACATAATCGCATAGTCTGCCCATATAGCAAATTCTGTCGGTGTCATTTTACCTTTAAGACGTCTTGCGTAGTGAGCTTTGTAAGCCTTGCTGTAAACACTCCATATGGGATCATTCTTGATTTTGTCGTTGTAGTTTTTTCTGTGTCCAAGGTCTCTGCATGCTGTGTCCACCTGCCCCGGAATTATGCGGGTGCAATAATCGGAATAGTATCCGCCTTCCATAAGAAAATACTTGTTGCAGTTACCGCATCGTCTGGGGATGTAATGTTCCTTAAGTCCCTTGAACAGTTCAATATACAGAAAGCCACCGATAGAACTGAAACTATAGCATTCACAGAAGATTGTTTCTTCACCGATACTTACTGTCCCATACTTCATCGTCATTGTTCCCGATGGTGCAATAACAGTAAAAGGTGATGTGTTGTACTTGTTATTGAAATCGGTATATAGTGTGGCAAGGTCATGTTCATTAGGAAACTTATGTTTGCTGTGTATCATATCAAGAAAAGGTTCAAATGCTTTCTTTACTCGTATAAGGTCACCGATATAATCTCTTACACATTCCGCATATTCAGCAAGCTCATTGTTAAGCTGTGAAAGCTCTTCATATATGTCCTTGCTTAATCCCATATCACGATGATAGCTTGCGTCAAAAACAATAAACTCTTCAAATTCATAAAAGTCTTCATCGTTTTCGTTTTTGCTGTCCTTGAATAATATCTGATGACAGTTAAGTATGTTGCTTAATACATTTCCTTTCAGCTTTTCATAAGGCGGAAACTTTCTCATCAGCTTTTCAATTAAAAGATAAAAGTTAATAGCATTCTGAAAAAACTTCTTGCTCTGCATCTGTTCAATATCATTTTCAGGGTAATGAAGAATATCAACATACCTGCAGCACTTGTAATAAGTGTCCTGCAGGTCTTTTGTTTTTGCAGTCAGATAACACATAAGTATTTCACACAGCTTATATTCCTTGCCCTTTATGATAACCCTCTTACCGCTGAAGTAAGCGTCAAAGCTATAATACATACACACCTCAAAAAATTAAAAATATTTTTGCAAAAATAGATGTCGTAAATCCATAGTATACTTATAGTATCATATCTATTGACATTTGTCAACATCGGCGATATAATGACAATCACACGAACAGATAAACGAACGAATTTAAGAGAGGATGATTGCAACGCACAAGAATTTCTTTATGGTACCCAACAGAATATTTGATCTGAACTTAAAACCAAGAGAGCTTGCGGTGTACTGTTGTCTGCTCAAACATTGTGACAGCAATATGACCTGCTACCCGTCACGAAAACTTATCGGAACTGAATGCAGCATAGACCGAAAGACAGTTGACCTTGCACTTAAAAATCTGAAAGAGATAGGTCTGATAGAATTTGAACATCGGCATCGCAGCGATGGTTCAGCTACAAGCAATCTTTATCGTGTAGCAAATCTGCTTGAACCTACGTCGGGGTAGAAAATATCACGAGGTAGTGTAAACTCTCTGTACCATGAACAAGACACACTTAACTATACTCACGTGAACATCATAATTAAATACAGAGAGAAGAAAGTACCGCACTCACTTTTTTTCTTTGCAGTTAATATGTGCTATATCCTTAAAAATCCTGCGAACAAGCGAACAAAGTCATCAATCCCTTTGACAATACGGTTTATCCCGTTCGAAGAATGTTTGTTCTGTTCGATTTGTGTTCGACATTTCTTTTCTCTGCTTTTCCTTTTTCTATGCGGAAAGATGGTTGCTGTTCGCTTGTTCGCTCGAAAATACAGGATAGACGGAACAAATATAAAAAGCTCAAAAAACGCCCCTTTCTGCGATTTTACCCCGTCATAGCAAAAGTACCCGACAATCGAAAACGAATCGAAATTTGAGCCGTTTCTGGCGAAGTGTGGGCGAGATACCGAGAATGGTGCTGTATGCGGTTAAGAGAAAACGAGGTTGAGAAATTTACAGCATAGTTTTGTAATTGCCAGCATCGTATTCGGCTGTCCGCCGAACACAGCAGGTCGGGAGAACCCGAACCCCTTTTGAGCGAAAAAAGGGAGTTATGATTTTTATGCAGGTTAAAATCCGGGCGCCTTTTTGGCTCCCGGATGGAATACAACAGCGTGCAAAGCCCACTGTTAAGCAATATATCGGGATTTCAAAAAAGAGGTCCAAAACAGAAAATAACGAAAAAGCGGGCGCCTTTTTGGAAAAATAAAGCGATAAAAGGCTCTGTTGAGCCAAAAAGTCGGGCGTCCGCTCTCATAAAAAGGAGGCATTTACTGAATATATTAATCATACAACCGTTGTTTTAACTTGTATATATCAAAGTGATATATCGGCATACAAATGCCGTGGCACAACTGGAAAGGTTAAAACAAATGAACAGAAGAAACGTAGTAATCAGAACAAAGAACGGTTGTATGGTAGTACTTTCATTCAAGAAAAAGGAGAAGAAAGAATGGAAGAAAAATCTGCTGTGGCACTTGACAAACTGCTATGAGGACAGGCTGAAACAATAACAGAATTCATTTTAATTTCTTTCACAAAAAGGCTGGACTTGTGAGAAACATTGTGGTAATATGTTGCTCAATACCCAAAAGGAAAGCCTTAAGTTTTATGTTAGAAACGGAGGTTAAAATGAAAAGAGCATATTGCTTGTACAGGGTTTCAACCAAGAATCAGGTTGATGTTCAGAAGGATGATATACCCATGCAGAAGATAGCCTGTCATGAGTTTGCAAAGGCTCACGGTTGGATTATCGAAAAGGAATTCTCTGAAAAAGGTGTGTCTGGTTTCAAGGTTTCAGCAGATGAACGTGATGCAATTCAGAATTTAAAGACCGCAGCACTTAATAAAGAATTCGATATTCTTCTGGTCTTTATGTTTGATCGAATAGGAAGAATCGATAACGAAACGCCCTTTGTTGTAGAGTGGTTTGCACAGCATGGAATAGAAGTGTGGAGTGTAAATGAAGGTCAACAGCAGTTCAATGACCATACGGATAAACTGATGAACTACATCCGCTACTGGCAGGCTTCGGGTGAAAGTGCAAAGACATCGGTACGAATTAAAACCCGTATGCATCAGCTTGTAGAGGAAGGATATTTCACAAGAGGAGTTGTACCATTCGGATATGACCTTGTTAAAAAGGGCAGACTCAATAAGAAAGGCAACGAGGTTGGTGACCTTGTAGTAAATGAAGAAGAGGCATACTATGTCAGAAAGGTATTCGAACAATGTGTAAGAGAGGGTAAAGGTTCACATGTTCTTGCAGAGTATCTTAACAAGAATGGAGTAAGAACACATAACGGTGCCAAGTTTCAGGCAACAAGTATCCTACGAATGTTATCAAACAAAACCTACTGTGGTTATTATGTTACGGGAGAAATCACATCAAAAAAGATAGATGATATTGCAATAATCGATGAGGACATATGGAACAAAGCACAGGATTTTCTTGAACAGAGAAAACGTATCAATGAAGAAAAAAGACGCATAAGCCGAAAGACGCAAGGACAGGTTTTGCTGTCGGGAAACATATTCTGTGCAGAATGTGGCGGCAGAATGGTATCAACTTCCTACAATTCCAAGTACATTAAGAAAGACGGAACTGAAACGACATACAGCAGTAAAAAGTATATGTGCTACCACAGAGCAAGAAAGCTGAACGATTGTAAATCACAGACAACCTATGACGCATACAAAATTGATAATGCTATAACGGAAATAGTTGAAAAGATATTTCAGAACATTATTGAAACACCTGAAACAGAAGCTATCGGAAGAAAGCTGGAATCAGAGCTTGCAACGGCGAAAACCTTGCAGAAAAAGCATCAGTTGTCCATTGATAAGCTTAATGAGCAACTGAAGAAATTACAGATGGAGATAGGTAAATCACTGATAGGTGAGAGCGTATATTCCGCTGAAGATTTATCTGCAACCATCAATAGCACAAGGCAGAGGATAACCGAAGAAACGGAAAAGCTGATTGAAGTTACACAGATAGTAGCGAAGGGAAACAAGGCTGTAGATGATATTCAACCGCTGTACTCCCAGTTTGTATCCTGGGCAGACGAGTTCAGACAGGCAACCCTTGAACAGAAACGCATCATCCTTTCGCAGCTTATTGACTGCATTGAAATCGGCAGGGATTATACCATAACTGTTAAGATGAATGCGAGTTATGAGCAGTTTTGTGAGTGGGGGAGGCAGTAGATAAGTGTGAATATGCGGAAGTTTTTAAAGGCTTCCGCAGTTCAAATTTAGTATGTGTTTCGTAATGGCTTATTGAAAATTCTATTAAATAAAATTTTATAACATTTGTGAGAATGCTTTTTGTCTTATTTGAATTAATATTATTTTCTTAACAATTATTAATCACTTGACATTATATAAACATAAAGTGTATAATAAAAATATAAATTATAAAATATTTTTATTTTTTAAAAAGGAGAAGGTATATGGAAGAGAATAAATTAATACATTCATTTTTAAAAAAAATAATTTTTAGATTTGACTATAATGGCCTAATAGATAATGACGTGGAAACATCCATGATTCCATTAAGAGAACAGTTAGTCAGTTTTGGATTTACTAATTATACTAAAAGATTTGAGAATCAGTATGATATGGAAGTTCGTTTGGAACTTAATATACCTAATGAAAATAAGTTTATGATTAATAATTATAGCCAAAATGAAGTTCATCAATTTAAAACTGAAAATGATGAGGTTTTAGAAATTAGCAAAACTTTTCTTTCTTTATCAATAGACTTAGCAGAAAAAAGTGCAATTCCGTTTTCAAAATATATTGATGTATTAGCAAATACTATAGACATATTGAAGAAAAGTACACCATTTTTTAAAGCAATTAGAATAGGGCTTAGAAAGATAAATATATGTTTTATTAACGATATTTCATTAATTGATAGGTATTTTACATCTTCTTGTTATAATTGTGACGAGGTTAGCAAACAACTATCTTCTTATCAGATGAAAGCAGCGAATATGGTTTCATTGTTGGAAAAAAATGATTATAAGATAAATTATGTCAGAAATATTCAAGAAGGTTCGATGCAAATTAATGATGAATTTACAGATGTTTATCAACTTGTTTTGGATATAGATGTGTATAAAGATAATCATTTGTCTATTATGGAATGGCTAAAAGATAAAGAATCAATTAGCAAAATGTTAAATGAAAAAAATGATATTATCTATGATATATTTATTAGATCGCTAACTGATTGTTTTGTAGAAGAACTTAAAGCAAAAGATTTTATAAATACTAATATCATTGGAGTGTGTTAACAGTGTCGCAATTTGTACCAAAAGTAAATGCTAAAAATTTGCAAAAATCTTTAAAAGAATCCAAAACACCGGTGTTTACATCTAAATCTAAAGTGGGTTCAATACAAACAGGAGAAATTATAAGGGGTAACTTAAAAGGAACCAAAGTCAATTTTAAACGTGTAAAATAACAGGATTTTGAATATGAAAAATTATAAATATAATTTTTTTGTTTCCAATGAACTTGAAATTGAAACAGTTCTTATTGGATATAAAAATGAGGGAGAAGCAATTTTATTTTTTGTTATTTGTGATGGCAAGGTTTCGTTTTCAGGTTTAATTGATTGTTATGAAACATCGGATAATAATAAAGTAAATGAGATTTTAATTGAAAAAAAAGTTAATCAATTAGATTTTATATGTTGGACGCATCCAGATATCGACCATTCAAAAGGATTAAAGAAAATTATTGATAAGTTTGCTACTGAAAATACTAGCATCTGGATTCCTGAAGGAGTTGAAGATTGTGATATAATTTGTAGTGAAGAGGTTAAGAATTTTTTTAATTCCTTGAAAGAATTGCTGAAATCAAGAAAATCAAAGTACAACGTTTATTCAACTTCCGATAAAAAAGAATTGTTGTATTATGATTCGAGATGTTTTCATAAAGATGCAAAGAAATTTCCATTAGAATTGACATCTTATTCTCCTAATTCATGTTTGATACGGAAAAAAACATATTGTGATAGTTTTAAGAAAAATGACAGGTCAATTTTCTTTTCTTTATCTTTAGGGAAAATTGTCATTCTTTTTACTGGTGATATTGAAGATGAAACAATTGAATTGCTACCAAATGAATTTGCCGATAGGCATATCCACATATTAAAGATTCCGCATCATGGTTCTGAAACATCAACTAAATTTTTAAATCACATAGATAAGTGCGATATTGCTTTTTCGACAGTATATAGAAAAGGAAAAAGTAATTTACCGAATGAACTAGTTATGAATAATTATAAAAACAAATCAGAATTATTATATTGTACAGGAAATAAGGACAAAGAAAAAGAAGAAAAGAAGTATGGAATCGTAAAAGTTATTACTAATGTGCTAAAAGATGAATATGAAGTTTATCTAGATGGAAATGCGTTATTGTGGAATCAATGATTTATTTGATTTATGCGCCCAGATACTACTTGCTAGAGATTATGCTATAACGGATAATGGTTAATATAAATGCAAGTTATAAGTGGTTTTGTAAGTGCAAAAAAACAAATAAATAATGGTCATTAAATTTTCGGTATTATATCCCACTCGCAAGAGCGCATGACTGTTAATCATGATGCCACTGGTTCAAGTCCAGTAGCGGGAGCCATGGAAAAGCCTTTAACCATTCGGTTTAAAGGCTTTTTTCTTTTGCCAGAATTACTGGGCGAATACAGCGGAAATCGCCCATTTTATTATTTTCCATCGGGTGATACGGTAGGCGCATAAAGTTTTTTGTCTGGTTTATATATGTAAAAACGGATTTAGTCCAGTAACATGAATCAGCGGGTGTCGGATCCACAAAATCCCACAACCAAGCGGTTTGTGGGATTTTATATTCTTGAAATATTTATTTTTTCTTAAAATAGTTTTCCTTTGAGCCGTATTTTTTCCATACGCACCACTCATATTTTCCTTCCGGATATTCAAGCGGAATAAAGGTAACCGAAATATCAAGCCGTTTGCCCGAATTACCATGAGGGGTAAACCTCACTCCGAAAATTCTTTTATTTATCTCGCCATAATGTTTTGGCGAGACTATCGGAAGATTTGGGTCTATTTTTTCGGGCAATACAAAATCCCTGTCCTCCCAGTAAAGCTCCCAGCCTCCATCGGCTTTTCTTCGCTTTTCCATATTTAATGGAATAGTCTTTCGCTTGGGTTCATTCAATGCATATTCAAGCTGTATGTCGGTAAAATATATCTCGTCATTTTCAAGCTCATATACCGAAATGGCAATGCCGAGACCTTTTGAAACACCGCCGTAATTTATCGCAAAATGCACATTATCTGTTTCAAACCTACACGGTGAAAGGGATTCATGATGTCCTCCAAGCTTCGGGAGCTTATCCCGTTTTGCCTGTTCATCACGGGCTTTTTTCGCTTTGATTCTTCGTTCCTTTTCGGTTTCAGGTTTTAAGCCAACCTTTGTAAAGCCAAAATAATCATATAATGTAAGTATAAAGCGATAGGCCATTGTACATCTTTCGGAATAGCTTTTTGCTGCCATAATGGGTAAGATATATTCCTCATATATGCAAAAAAATGCGTCTCCATATTTGCGTCTCAATGCGTCAGCAAAGCCTTTTGATTTAAACAAATGCAGATAGCACACGCTTAATACATAGCCGCCCACAGCGTACTGAACCTCGTCGGAGAGATATTCCTCACTGCTCATGTCAATAAGCCTTTTTCCGCCGTAGCTCGCTGTTTCCAAAAGCCATGTTTCAAATATATTTATATTCAGATAATCTGTTTCCGTGGGTTCTATACTATCGCAATTAAGCCACTTTTTTATTGCACCCTCATTATTGTTATATGAAAAGGCAAGAGGGTTATAATATTCCTTGTATTTCTTATTGGTTACAACCACAAGGTCACGCATTATCGCCGACCTTATAAAATTACTTACATAAGAACGCTGGTTTTTATTCTTTTCGTAAAATTCACTGATTGATTGTACTCTGCTCTTTTCCTGTTCGTTAAGCTCTCGTAGCTTTATAACTTGTTCGGCAGTATAAGGGAGGGGGCTTTTCTTGGTATTATTACAACATTTTCTTTACCAACAAAGGTAAAACCGAGGCACTCTATCGCCGAAAGCAAAAAGCGGTATGAAAGCTCACAGCGTTTATATTCATCTGACCCCATAAATTCACCGATAAATTTATCACTGAAGAATTTTTTTATCTGTGCATGCTTTTCGCCAAATGAATTGTATGCGAATAATTCAGTAGAACAATAAGTTTCAAACATAATCTGATACATACCCTCTGCAAATGCAAATATAGAAAAGCTCTCTGTACTGAGATCACAGCCGGTAAACTCCATAGGTTTTCTTCCTTGATAAGTACAGGTTTCAGAAAGATACCATTCAAAAATATTCGGGAAATCGTGCCTCAGAAAATTCTTGTATTTATCGGGTATGTCCTTTGTCCAGTCAAAATCCTGCGGCAATCCTAAATCTTCTGCTATTATCCCCAGCAGTAATTCTTCGTGATTGTGATATCCGCTGTTATATAATTGATCAAGACGTTCGCGTTCAGCTGGGTTAAGCTCACGTAGCTTTATTTTATATTTCTTGCTGTCGAAATATTGCTTGCTATACTCATAATCGTCGGTTATAAATAATATGTTTTAACGTAGAGGTAATAAGAAACCTTCCTTTCTGATTTTTGTTGATGGAGAAAGATTTTTTATATTCAGAACTTACAGATATCATCAACATTATTTGTTGAAATTGAATAAAAAATCTCATTTAATCGTTTGCACATTGACAAATCTAACAACATTATGTATAATTATATCATAAGAAAGCGAATACACTTGTTTTGTCAAGGAGAATACTATACGAAAAATACAAGTGCAAGAAAAAGGAAGTATTAAATGAGTTCGGCGGGTAGAAAGAATTATATGAATTACTGGAATTTCACTTCTGAAGAAAAGGAACAATTAATTGCTCGTTTAACAAAAGAACTTCCTGCTTTGAGAGGGGCGGCTAAAGCCACGCAAGATGAAATTGCGAATGCTATTGGTGTTTCAAGGCAAACGTATAATGCAATTGAAATACAAAAAAGAAAGATGACATGGAATACATATATGTCTTTAATTTTGTTTTTTGACTATAATCCCAATACACATTACACCATACGACAGCTTGATGCTTTCCCTTATCGTTTAGACGAGTGTTGGCTGTCAGGTAAAATGGACCAAGCAAATGGAGAGTAACCTATGGGAAATGAAAACATAAGAAAAGAAATACAAATTTTCCAGTCCTCTATTAAAAATTTAAGTGCCGGAATAAACCGAGCATCGTCTTTATGGAAAGATGAAAAGTTTTCTGAACTCTCGGCCTTCATTGGAGAAGTTGCCAACAACTCAAAAAATGTTATTGTTGCCGGCGACCGTTGTTGTTCATCGGTAGATAAATTTAACAAGATAGCGGCGGAAAAATATTAGGAGGTCGTAGTGTGGTAGATGTAACAATAGAAGCATTACAAACAGTAAAAAGCGCTTTAGCGACCTTCAAATCCGATATAAATGGTATATCAATGCGAGCAACTAATAACGCTGATGACATTGCTGAAGAATGTGAAAATCAGATAAAACGAACAAAAGCGGAAATTGCTCAGGTTGAAGCACAAATCGCCACATTGAATAAACAAATAGCTAATTTGGAAGCGAAGATCGAACAAGCGACAAATCAATATAATGCTCTCCTTGCACGGATTCCACAATTAGAGAATAATATACGTTCTCTAAATTTGAGGATTTCGGAGTTGAATTCACAAATTGCCTCACTTCGTTCACAACTTTCGAACACAGAAAATGATGACGAGCGACAGCAAATTCAAGAACAGATAAATGCATTGAGTCGTCAAGTTTCTCAATGTGAATTGGAGCGAAGTCAATTAGAAACTGAGTTGCAAAACTCAGAACAGAAAAAGGCTGAATTTCAACAAATGATAAACTCGGCTAAATCTCAAAAGGCTCAATGCGAGAGTGAGTTATCTGTTCAAAAGAACAGATGCAACAAAATGAAAGACAAATTTGAACGCTTAAATACGACATATAGCCGAGTTGAAGCTGATTTGAATGCTTATGTTGCTGCAACGAAAAAATTTGAAGGTAATGCATCTGAAAGAACCCAAAGCAACTCAAGCGCTATTGATAAATGTATGGAGAGTATAGAACAATACTTATCCACATCACTATGATTGTTTTAAGGCTGAGGCTTTAACAATAAACCAAAAAGTTAGGAGGTCTAAAAAATGGCAAGCGGTGTATCTGTTGAAAGTGCAGCTATTCAGGGTGGTATTGGTTGTTGCAAAACATCTATTCATGAACTTGAAAGTGCATCGAGAAGCCTGCAAAGAAGCTATCAGCAAGCCGGTTCAGGAGGTTGGAAAGACCAAAAGTATGCTGCTTTGGGCGGCATTGTTGAAGAATGTTGTAGTGCTTTAACAAAACCCATTTCCGAATTGCAGGAATGTATGGTTAAACTTAATGATTTGCTTAAGGCTGTTAGCGAGTACGAGCAAGTCAATCTGTAAGGGAGGTAAAAAATTATGGCAGTAAAAGCTTCTCCCGAAACCATCAGGGAGATGAAGAAAGATATTTCCAATACCATTCGTGACATTGAGCGAATCAGTAGCGGTATTAAATCAGGAATGTCTGCAACATCCAACTGGGATGATGCTCAGGCAGCTCAGTTCAATATGTTAATGCAACAGATCGCACGATTAACAGCAACGCCTATTGATACGCTGAACGCTGCTTTGCCAAAGTTGGAAAAATTGGCTCAATCTTTAGACCAATATAATAGGGTTAAATTTTAATTACGGAGGAAAATTAAATGAATAATGGAATCCCGACGTTTACACCACCGGTGCAAACATTTGAACCACCAAAATATAGCGGCCCCACATGTCATTACCACAGGGATGAACCTTCAGTTGCCAGATGTGCAAGATGCGGAAAGCATATTTGTCAAGACTGTTTCGACAATTATGGTGTTACAGGTGGTGAATTTGCCGGACAAGCTTTGTGTTATGATTGCTGTCAGCAAATAGTAGCTCAAAACGTAGACGAATTGACTAAAAATAAAAAAACAATAAAGTTTCATTTTATTTTATCTATTGTCGGTATGAGTATAGGCTTTATATTAGGCTTTTTTATGCCGGTCGCTGCAGCCATTAGCTCTGGCGGTTTTTCCGGAGAAGTTTTAGGAGTTTCTTTTATTACAGGTCTTATATACGCTGGAATTGGTGGCGTGTTCTTTTCATTTATCAAGTATTATTTCAGATGCCTTTGGGAAGGTATAAAGGCGTCTTTCAAAACTCTGCTTGAAGGCGGTGGAATTTGGGGAGTAATAGGAGTATTCATAGGAATTACATTTGCAATAGTAATAGAAGCGTTTAAGAGTATCTATTATACTATAAGGAACACCATTGACTACATAAAATATCTTAAGGAAACATCTGGTTTTATAGAATCCGACACAGCTGCATTGCAGCAGATGGCAGATTATATGGAATACACTATGATTCGTAATCAGAACAGAGGTGTCGATATTTCAACGTTGCTTAATCAGAAAAGCGAGCTTGCTGATAACTCATATGCGCGTATGGTACAGGAACGTGGTGAGGAAGGTGCTGAAGCAATGCTTAGAGGATGTGTTGCCTCTATCAATGAAAATGGTGAGATTATCAGAAGCTTTGCTGCTTAATTCATAAGGAGGAATTTATAATGGATAACAATATTAACAACGATGCTGTAGCTGCAAGAAGAAGAGCACTAGCTGAAGCTTTGCGTTCCGGTGAGCCTGTGGTAGTAACGGCAAGTGGCGAAGTTGAAAAGAAAGACGAAGCAGTTGAGCAGGGTTTATCAGGCATTCAGGTGCCTGATGGCAAACTAGCGTAAGGGGGAGATAACATGGCTTACTATTGGTACCAAAGCGACCCTCAGCTTTATCAGATGGAAGTGGCTGCGATGCAGAAATTCTTCCCTTCCTTCACAATTAATCAGCTTCAGGATGGTTCAGGTAGATTATATTGGCGCGGCAAGGTTCAACCTACAGGTGAAGGCGGAATGGTTTGGGATATTATGCTCATCTACAAAAACACCCATCCGCACGTGGGAAGTGCTAATGAATATGGCGGAACAGTACAAATTCTTCCTTTGAGTCCAAGACTTAAAGATGTTGCAGACAAAGTGATGCCGAGCGTTATGGCTACCTATAACAACAACTATGATGAGGTTTGTCGTAGAGGTTTTGGTCTTGGTCTGCCGCATATTTACAGAGATCAGTTTGGTCGTAATGAAGAATACTTTATTTGTACCGCTGATCCTAAGTATTTCAAGGGAGATATGACACAGTCCACTTCTGCTGCATCAGCGTTGAGCTGGGCTTGCAAATGGATTATTCTTTGCGAGATGTGGTTAAACGGTGAGATTGGCGACGATGTCGCTATGGAAGGCAATTATTAAATGTCCAAACCTCCAAACTCTCTTGCAGAATGCAATGAGAGTTTGGAGGTTTTATTTTAGGCTGGAGGTTTAACATATGAGAGTAGTTTTTTCAAACAGAGCATACGCTTCTGTTTTAGCTGAAACAACTGAAAAGATTAAAACGGAAACCGGTGGTTTGTTTTTAGGAACCGTACAAGATGATACCTGGTACATTGTTGAAGCCATAGACCCCGGTCCGAAGTCAATTTTTGAGGTTGCATATTTTGAATATGATCAAAAATACACACAACATTTAATCAACAAAATTGCCAATCTGTATGATAAGCAACTAACTTTAATCGGTTTATGGCATCGTCATCCTGGATCTTTTGACCAATTTTCGTCTACTGATGATAGCACAAATGCAAAGTATGCTTCAATGAGAGCAGAAGGAGCTATTTCGGCTTTAGTCAACATTGATCCTAATTTTAGAATTACTATGTATCAGGTTGAAAGACCTTGTCGTTATAAAAAGATTGCGTACGATGTTGGGGACAAACTCATTCCGGATGAACTCTTGAAATTCAAAACACCGGAAAGATTTTATTCTATTATGGATAATATTTTGTATCCATCTGTAACAAACAGAACATCAACTTATGGATACCGTAAGTCAGTTAGTTTGGAATCTTTTATGAAATTTATTTTACCGCAAATGAAAGACGAAGAATGTACTGATGTTGAAACAAATAATCTACTTGGAGATGAGACTATACAAGAACAGCTCATTGACGAGATAGTTGATGATTTAACCTTTATGGCAGATACGCTTGGAATTGAAACTGCTATTTCACTTGACAACAACTATCTCACCGTCTATCAGGAAGCGATTGATAAGGTAGCAAAAATTTGCTTTATGCTTTCGGTTGCAAAGCATGCAGTCGTGCTTTCGTACGATGATAAATGTTATACATATCGCAAAGGCTTATTTACTGAAGCATTTGGTAAAGCAAAAGCTGAGAGAAAAAAAAGCGATTCAGAGAATAGCGTTAAACCGAGAAAACAAGCTGGAGTTATTGACTCCGTTATAAAAATAATTGGGTTCAATAGAAACGAGGAATAAGAATATGGAAATTAAAAGACCTAAAAATTTCTTCGGAGAGGATATACCTCTTACAGTTTTTATTTCCGAAGAACAGTTGCAAAATAAAGAGTGCGTAAAATTATATGGTAAATACTTTGAAGATACAGGTATTTTCAATATTTTGCCTGCTGAATTGTCTGATAAGGGTGAATGCCTTGGAGAGGTTCTTCCTAAAGACAGCACACCTTCTGTTGAAGGTTTCTGCGGTGTAATTACTAATGAAGGAATTGAGTTCTACTGGAGTGGAGAGAAGATTGTAACCGAGTCATACGGTTTATATCAGAGCATTTTTTCGAGAAACAAGGGCATTCTTGAAACCGATGTTATGAAGAAAAAATGTGCAGTTATCATCGGTTGCGGCTCTGTTGGTAGCTTAGTCGCTATGGAGTTGGCAAGAGCAGGCGTTGAAAAGTACGTACTGTGTGATGCTGATACGCTTGAATATCACAATGTATGTCGCCATCAATGCGGTATTGAAGATGTTGGCGATTTGAAAGTAAATGCTCTTAAAAGAAAAATTTTGAACATCAATCCTAAAGCAAACATAAAAACTTTCGGAGGTATCATTCAGAATATTCCTAAAGATATTCTTGATGAAATGTGTGTCCCGTTTGAAACTATATTTGTTGGATGTGGTGACAACAGAACGGCTGATGTTTATGCGAATAAGATTGCAATTTATTTTGATGCAGCTTTTATTTCTATCGGATTTTGGGAAAGAGCTTATGCAGGAGAAATTTTCTATCATTTACCACATAAAAATATGCCTTGCTATAAGTGTGCATTAGGTAGCGGAGATCTTTCCGGTCGTGTTGAAGCAAATCACCATGTATATTCAAATCAAGAAAATGTCGAGAGTGTTAAGTTTGAACCCGGCATTTCTGTTGACATTAACTTTATTACAAGCATTGGTATAAAGCTAATCATTGATATTTTAAACTCTACAAATGAGAGTTATATTCCTCGTTTGCTGAACAACCTGAAACAGTACACTCTTATCTGTAATACAAGTAATCCTGCTATTGGCGGCGAAATGGTGGAAATATTCAGTTATCCGTTGCAGGTTACAACATCGTTGGTTGTCGGGTTTGGCAAAGAGTGTGACGGTAAGTGCAATTTTGAGTTAGAAGGAAAGTAAAAATACCCTATTTAGGAGAAAGGAAGGCGGTTATGAAGGCTTTAGCTCAAAGTGAAATTATTGCTTTGATTACCGACTTAAATGCATTTGCAGATAGTGCTGAAACCCTTATCAATACTACACAAACGAATTATGATAAAGATAAAAGGCTACTCTTAAATAGGCATAGTAGCGCTTTATCAACATTGGACAGTGCATACAAGGCGAATTGTGCATCTGTTCAAAACAAATCGAAGCAAACTATTTCCGATGCAAAGAAAATACTTGCTGAAATTACTAAATTGGACGAAAAACTGTCTAATGTTGACAAGTATTATGTAAAAACGAAAAAGAAGAAAGAAGAACTCTTATCCGATACCACAAGCGATGCTTATGAGGATGCAACGGACTACTTCAAGACTCTTGGAAAAATCAAAGAGAGTTTCAAGGTGTTATTCAAAAAGTATTCAGAGGATATTCTTCCCGGTCTTATCAATGGCTTGAACTATTTGTTTTCAAGCCAACGCAAAAAAGATTACGAGGAACTTATTATCCTTAGAAACACAGTTGCAGCCTTTGTAAAAGAAATTGAAGAAATGTTACCACCTCTTACAGAGGAAAATCTTGCAACTCTTAAGGAAGAATATTTTACCCAACGTAGTAGCGCTGCTGAAAGACAGAAAAACGAACTCGCTACTTTTGAAAATAATCACTTGGCAACCTTAGATAAAGTAGCAGATAAAATTTGCACAGATCTTGACAATATTTTACCTGATGAATTTGTTGAGTATCTGTTTGCGATAATGGCGAACTACTCAAAATTAGTACATAAAGTAAACGCTTCAAGTGATATTCAAGATGAAGTCTTGAATATGTGCTATGTTGATTATCCCGTTGACTTTTTCGTTCAGTCTAAAATTGTTGCATCCATTATAAAGGAAAAATGTTCTAAACTTTTGGTTGGTGGTGCGATAAGACTGCCGATAATGATGTCTACAAGAAATGCACCCGTTTGGATGATTACAAACGATAATAGCAATAGTACCGCTGTTCAGGCGTTTACGCATTCTATTATGTATGGCTTACTTTCTTCTTGCCCGGTAGAAAAGCTCACATATACCATTGTTGATCCTGAGAATCGTGGCAATAGTATATCACCTTTCTTTGATGCTAAAAAAAAGTTGCCTGAATTGTTTGGCGAAAGAATTTACATTAGTAAAGATGAAGTCGCAGCAAAGGTTAGTAAGTTGAATGAAAAGATAGAGAATATTCTTCAGGATAGACTTGGAAATCAGTACGATAACATCTTTGATTATGCAAAGAATACACCCGATTACAACTTAAGCGTCGAGTTCATTATGCTCTACGACTTCCCAAGAGGTTTTGACGAAAGAACCCTTGCAGAACTTAGAAACGTTTTGCGTAATGGTAGTAAATGCGGAATTTATACAGTGATTTCGTATCTGCCTGATCCTGATAATACTCGTTCAAGAGAATATCAGCAGAGCTTACAGTCCATTATTGATCTTTCGACCGTAATAAATCAAAATGGTGAAAACTTTGTATTGCGCGGGCTTCCTCTCGTATATTACACTATGCCTGAAAAGATTGAGTTTGCTAAGTTCTTTAGTAAATATATGCTCATTTTTGAAGGCATTAAAAACCGCGGCATAGCGTTCTCGCCGCTTATCAGAAAACTTATAGAAGCTAAAGACTCTATGGAACTTGATTCTCATATCGAGCAAATTTGTGAGATGATGAAGAATTATGAAAAGACTTATGCAAAAGTACCGGGAATCAACTCTGTATTCCCTTCATCGGTTACATTAGGAAATGTTCTTTATCCTGCAGATGTGTTCTCTGATAGCGTTGGCTATCAGCATATTGTTGATAAATTTGGAACAGAGCGAAATACCGATACAGAGAATACTTCATTTGTCGAATTGCCGCTTACGTTTGATTTGAGAAATTCTTTCAACTTGTTTTTAAATTGTCCTGAAGCAAGTAGTAAGGGTATGCTTAACTTTACACATCACGTTATTTGGAGTTTCCTTTCCTTTATGCCTGTTACAAAGGTAAATGTATGTGTATTTGATAGTGAACAACGAGGGAACAGTATTATTCCGTTCCTTGATTTCCGCAAACGCTCTCCTGAGACTTTCGACCAAAAGATTTATACAAGTCAGGAGCAAATGTATGATCGTTTGCAAAAAATTAATGCTCAGATTGACGAGTTCATACAAGAAAAATTAGGCAATAGATATAAAGATATTCTTGACTATAACTTGAACACACCGAACAGAGCAGAACCCGTTACACTCTTAGTTTTATATGATTTCCCAAGTGGTATGGACGGAAGAAGTATTGACTTGCTTACAAACATCTTGAGAAATGGTAACAAGTGCGGAGTATTCACTATGATCTGCTACAATCCTAACATCACGTTCTCTCGTTACGAAAGCATTGATGAGCGATTGGAACAGATTTCCAGATACTGTGCATCTATCGACTATAAAGATGGTCATTATAGTCTGTTGCCTTACAATTTGCAGATTAACACACCTGAGTTGCTTTCTTATAATGCGACAGATGCGTTTATCGCAGATTACATTGAAAATAGCGAAACGATCAAGAAACAAGGACTTTCCTTTAAGGATATTATTTCTAAGGACTTATTCTCGCTTGATTCATCCAAGTCAATGAAGATACCCGTTGGTGTTGGTGACGGAGATAGTATTATCAACATTACCATTGGAGAGGGTTCTTCTCATCACGGTCTTATTGCAGGTGCTACGGGTTCAGGTAAATCTACTCTGCTTCATACCCTTATTATGAGCAGTATGCTTCATTACAGTCCTGACCAACTCCATTTGTATCTTATGGACTTTAAAAGTGGTACTGAATTTAAGATATACGAGTCGGTAAAACTCCCTCACATCCAGCTTCTTGCATTGGATGCCATGCAGGAGTTCGGTGAGAGTATTCTTGAAAATCTTGTTGCTGAAATGGAGCATAGAGGTTCTCAGTTCAAAGAGGCAGGACAGACAAGCCTTAAGGGATACACTCAGGCTACCGGAAAGCCATTGCCGAGGATTTTAGTTATTATGGACGAGTTCCAAATCTTGTTCAACGACTCTACCAACCGTAAAGTTGCAATGAACTGTGCCGAGCTAACAAAGAGAATTGTAACGGAAGGTCGCGCTTTTGGTATTCATTTGCTGATGGCAACACAGTCTACAAAGGTTATTTCCGACCTTACTCTGTCACACGGTACAATCGAGCAAATGCGTATTCGTATCGGCTTAAAATGTGGTGAGAATGATACAAGATATTTGTTCTCAGATCAAAACGACACGAAGGCTTTGGCTATGATGAAGGGACCTATCGGAACTGCCGTTATGAACTTAGACTATACCGAACAGTCTAATATCGGTTTTAGAGCTGCATACTGTGACGATGCTACACAGAAGTATTATCTTGATTTAATCAGTAAGACTTATGCAGAACTTCCGTCTACATTGCAGACCTTTGAAGGTAGCAGAACAACTAACTTGTTTGATTATTTTGCGGATGCAAATATTGAAGCAACATCTGAGCTTCCTGTACAAATTTATATGGGTACACTCATAAAAGTTGCTCCGCCATTCTCAATTTGTATTGACAAGAAGAAGAAACACAATCTTTTGGTCTGTGGTTCTAACGAAAGAATGGCAAACACCATTTCTAATAACTATATGATTTCGGCATTGCTTAATCGCAATGCGACCGTTTATTGCATTGATGGTGATAAGCTCGTTGGAGATGACGGCTCAGCAGATTTCTATGATGCTCTTGGAGAGTGCAGCACTCAGTTCAAAGTGGCTCAAGATCGTGCTGATATTATCAAGTTCATCAATGAGATTTATCAAAACTATCAGTCTTGGAAGAAGCAGAAAAGTGATGATGTTATTTTCGTAGTAATCAAAAATCTTCAATTCTTGGATATTGTTAAATCAATGTTCAAAGGAGATATGATTGACGAAAGCGAGTTTATCAGTGAAGAAGCTGTAGACGAGGTTGCAGTTGATCCTATTGCAGCATTAAATGCTATTGCCAACTTCTCATCAAGTAGAGGTAGTGACGATAATATGTCAGTCGGTGAAAAACTAATTAAGATGATAGAAGATGGTTCGGGATTTGGTATTCACTTTGTGGTTACTTCGCTTGAATATCAATCTGTAAGAGAGTGTATGTACTACGGTGAAAACATCCTCACAAAATTCCCTGAACGCATCATCTTCTCGCTCGGATCTAATGATGCTGATAACCTTATTGAAAATGTTTCTGTTGCGGGCTTAAGAGATAATACGGTTTACTTCACAGATGGAGTTAAAAACACATTTCAAATGAAACCGTATATTACGCCTTCTGCAAGTGAACTGAACAAACTGTTTGATTAAATAGATGGATATGCCATATACACAGAAGGTTACACATTTGTGTATATGGCTAATTCCAAAAAGAAAGAGTGAGGGAAAATGATTTGTAAGAAGTGCGGAAAAGAGATAAAAGCTACCGCTAAGTTCTGCGGTTATTGTGGTTCAGTAAATGAACCTACCATTAGCGAACAGTCGCTGAAAATTAGTGAAAATGTAAATTATACGCCGCCTTGGATGAAACAAGAGGTTAAAACAACAACTGGTACAGTTTCTGCTAAGCAGAATACTGATATAAAAACAGAAATAAGTCAGAATGAAGTATTATTTGCATTGCCTGTAATTTATCTCGTATGGCAGATTGTTAGAAGTTTTCTCAATGCGTATTTTATTATGAGTATTTCTTACTCTTACATCGCTACTATTGTAGGATGTATCCTTTTTGGTGCAGTAAGCGGCGGATTGGTTATTGCAATAAATAATTGCTCAAAGAATTTCAAGTGGGTATATTTGATTCCTTATGTTGTGGTTTGCGGTTATTACCTTATTAGCAACCTTGGATATATAGTAAGCATTGTCTATTCTGTATTTGAATTTTTAGAAATAATCATTTCTATGGCAGTTATTATAGCTTTCAGAAATACACAAATCGGAAAAGACAACTCATTAGAATCAACCATAATAGTTGCGGCTATTTCAACGGGGACAGGGTGTCTTGTTTTCCGATTTCTTTATTATATACTCATAAAAATTATATTTGGCGGATATGCAAGTTTCACCGGTTGGAATATCATTACAAGTGCTATTTCTATACTTGGTGCAATTATCGGTGCTTCATTGGCGTATAATTCTATGTCAACAAAAAAGTCAAATAGTACACAGAGGTAAGCATTATGGAATTAGTATGTTTGTTATTAACCGTTTTTGGGTTAATCGTTTGTTTCGGTGGTATTTACATCAGAAAATTATGTTCTTCTTTAATGGGTTTGGTATGGGGAGCCTTCCTTTCTGTTATAATTGTTATATTAACAGCTGATTCTATTTGGAGAATAGATTTTGAAAGCAATTTAATATGGATTGCAGTTGGTGCAATTGTCTTTGCGATGTTTTCTGTAATATATGAAAAAATATGTGTATTCTTAAATAGCTTTATACCAACCTTTTTCATTATATGCATTTTAATGATGTCTAATACAATTTCCGAACATGGTCTTCAAATGTCAGCAGTGGCAATGATTGCTTTGGTTGTTGCGTTTGTTGTAGGATATATATGTTGCAAGATTCATGACATAGCTTTTATGCTTGAGACTGCATTTACAGGAGCATTTATAGCTTCTTTGGGAATTTATGGGCTTGCAGAAAAACCCAATAGTATTGCAAATGTACTCTTTGGAGCAATAATGAATGAAGAAGCAAGCGGCCACATATTTTTAGGAACGATTGTTTTAGGTATAATCGGTTTTTGTGTTCAAAGGAGCAGATTAAAGGCAGTTAAGGTAAGCAGACAAGGTGCGTTTTTTTCTGAAAAGTGGCAGTGTGAATGCGGAAAATTAAATCCCTATGAGTATCAGTTCTGTGAAAATTGTGGCAACCAATGTAATCATACGCATGATCTAAAAAAGAGTTGGGTTTGCAAATGCGGTGCAATAAACGCAGAAGAGATGCAGTTCTGTTCTGAATGTGGCGAAAGTCGGTTGCAGCAAGAATACTCCAAATGGATATGTTCAACTTGTGGAACGGAAAATGAACACGATATGCTCTATTGCTCTGAATGCGGTAAGGCTTCCGGAGGTAAAAACAATGATTATTGACGGGCACAAAGCCATAGATGAGTTACAAAAACTTAGATACAACTACATTAGAGATATTGAGCAGTTAGAAGAAATATATTCTCGCCTGCGAGAAAGATACTCGAAACTTTCTGAACTTAATGATAATAGTCACGTTGATGTTCTTTTAGGGCTTACTGTTGATGGCATTAGAAATATCGAAGAAGCATTACATAAACTCCATGAAGCGATAAAAGAAACAGAAAAGTACATCATAGTGTATCAAGAATATTTGGAAATTAAGTTTGTTTGAAGGAAAGGTTTAGGGTGATATATTGAGCGTTGTTAATTCTGATGTAAACACTTTGTTGCAGGTGGTAATGAACATACAAAATGCAATATATAGTATTGAAGCAACAAAAACTTCAATATCCAAAAAATATCAGCAACTTGGAAATAGTTGGAATGATAAGAAATATAAAGAATTAGGTGACGTTGTTCAAGAATGTAGTAAATCATTTAACGACATTCTAAAAACACTTTTGATGGGACAAAAGTACGTTGCCCTACTAGCCAAAAGCTTGCAAGAGTATGAGAGCATACAATTTGAAAATTCAAATAGTTCTGTAGTATCAAATTCATCTGGCGCAAACATTGTTGTTTCAGCATTTACAGAAGGAAATATATACCCTTCAGATACTTTTGGTTCCCAAATACAGTTAGTACAAGACAGGTTATCAAATGAACGATATTTTTCTCGTGGTGATCATTTTGAAGAATATCGTGATTTGTGGGAAAATGGTAATTATTCATATACTCAATGTGAAGCTCCGGAACTTGTTTATGTGCGAGCAAGAGATATAGAAGGTGTATATATTTGGGATAGCGAAAGAGAAAATCCTCAAAGATTTTGGACACGAAATGGAACACAGGGGTGGTCAAGAGAAAATATTATGCGCAGAGCTTCGCATATTGAAGATGTCCGCCAAAACATTGAAAATGGAGTTAGTTTAGAGGAATTGTCGCAAAATCCTGAATTGGATGAAACTATAGGGAGTTATTATAGAACGCCGGTACAAGTGGCGAGTCTTGACTCATTTTATGTTTTTCAAAGCGATGGCAGGCATCGAATAATTGCAGCTCAAACTCTCGATGCGTATATTCCAGTCTTGATTACAACAAGATATACACGAAATTAAAAATGCAAGGAAGTGTTGTATTTGAGCGTAGTTAACGCAGATATTGTTGAACTTCTTAAATCACTGAATGATATAAAAAGTGCTATTGTAAGTGTTGATAGCACAAAAAAATCCATAAATAAAAGTTATCAACAATTAAATAATGTCTGGAAAGATAAAAAATATGCCGAGTTGGGCGATGTAATTCAAGAGTGCAACAAGGCAATGAACGAAATCTTGAGAATTTTATCTAAAGGCGAAAAATTTGTTAGTTCGCTCGCCAGAAATTTGCAAGAGTATGAAAACGTTAATTTGGAAGGAAATATGTCTGCTGATAGCTCTTTCATTCAAGGGTTGAGAAGCATGACATATTCCGCAGGTGAAGTGCCATCACGTCAATATTGTCTTGGAGTATTGACAAAAGGTGATATTCCCGAAGGTTATCTGAATGTAATTTCTGAAAGATATCAAAACGGTGAAACAGGGGTGCGACGTGTATTTGACAGTTTTACCAATCAGATGACAATACAAGATGCTAATTATCCGCCAAATCAAACAGCGCATTATTCTCCCATGAGCTATGAAGGGCATCAGAGGGGTGTATATTATAATGCAACAGAGGATATGACTAATCCGAGAGGTGCAGGAACAACATATTTTCATGAGTTGGCACATATGGTCGATCACGCATCTACAGGATATCAAGGCTGTTTATCAGACACTGCCGAGTTTGGAAATGCGTTGATGGAAGATGGGCATCGTGTTTTGCAGCTTTACAATGGACTATCACCAGAACAACAAAACGCGTTTTTGACACGAATACGTTCAGATTCTGCACATTCATTTTCAGATTTAATCGATGCCACAACAAACGGGCAGTTACATGGAAGTTATGGACATTCAAGAGAGTATTGGACTCGTTCTGGTAATCTGCAGGCAGAGGCTTTTGCGCATTTTTTTGAGGCGTCTATGGGTGGTGGGAATAAACTTGAATTGCTAGCAAATTTCTTCCCAACTGCGTTTGGCGTGTTTTCAACACTTATTGAATCAATCCAACCCGACCAATATGTTCGGGTGTTAGAAAGGAGCAGATAATGAATATGAGTATAGATAAAAAGGTTTCAGATTTTATGAACGCTTTTCTTGATACGCCTGAACCGAGTGTGGATCATGAATATTATCAAATAGAGGACCAATACAAAGCATTGTTCGGTCATACTGTTCCAAGAGCTATGCTGCCTGACAGTATTTCTATGGACAGTATCAAATCCGCTATGAGAACTTGTATAGAAAACAAGAAAGATACTTTGCTTGAATTACTCGGTGTTGAACTGAATGATGAGTATTTGTACTAAAAGGAGAAACAAATGGGGAACGATAACATAATTATTCTGAACGATGATGACGGCAATGAGGTTGAATTTGAGTTTTTAGATCTCATGCCTTATCGTGGAAATGAATATGTAGTTTTGCTCCCCGTTTCCGATGAAGCAGACGAAGTTGTAATCCTGCAACTTGAAGAAGCAGATGATGAAACAGAGAGTTATATCAGTGTTGATAATGAATTAACTTTACAAGCGATATTTGAGCTATTCAAAGAGCGAGCAAAAGATGAATTTAATTTTGTAGATTGATATATAACATAAAAAGAAGGTGGCATAATGGACATATGGCATAGATTAGGGAGAATATTCAGACTTTCAAACTTAGGTACGTTAATATTCTTCTTATTAAACATCGGACTTATATTATCAATATTCTGTCCTTATGGCGTTACCTTTGAAGCGGCAGCTCCTTTGGTTGTATGTTACATGGTTACAGTTTTAATAAGTTTATCTCCCATTGGAGAATGGACGCTTGCAGCTTTAGCAGGTGCAAAAGAAATTAAGCGTAAAGACATTAAGATTCGTTTGATTCCGCTGTTGGAAATTGTCTTTGAACAGGCTAAAGAAAGAACGCCATCAATGATAAATTCTATACGTCTTAAGATTATTCACGACCAATCACCTAATGCTTTTGCAATAGGTAGAAAAACTATATGTGTTACAGATGGATTGCTTAATCTTTCTGATGAAGAAATAATGGCGGTATTTGCCCACGAAGTCGGACACCTTGCATATCAACATTCTGCTATCCAACTACTAATAGGTGGAGGTAATCTTTTCATATCAGGTTTCTTACTTATAATTAAAATTGTTTGTTGGATTATCACGGGAATATTTGCTCTTGTCGGAATAAGCACAAAAAGTTTTTGGAGCGGATTATTTATGACGCTCTTCGGAAGTTTGTCTGCTGTACTTATCTGGCTTTGGACTAAATTTTGTATGCTTTTCTTAATGTGGTCAATGCGACAAAATGAATTTGTTGCAGACGAGTATGCCCACAAATTGGGTTATGGTGCAATATTAGCAAGTGTATTAGATAGACATATGTGTTCTGCTCCTGAGAACGGATTGTTAAAAGCTCTTTACTCTACTCACCCACATAGTGATGATCGTGTAGCTCGTTTGCAAAACTTGGGAGCAAATTACTCAAGATACTAATTTTATAATCAAGATACAAAACGGCATCTTGATTGTATTTTATCTAAGCATATTTCAAACTTGTATGGTAGAATAAATATATCACAACCAAAAGTGAGAGCTATATGTGGTTGAAAGCAAATCTAAAGCACTTATACATACTAAAATGTTTATAGACAACATCATAAATAATAAACACGATTAAAAAGTAAAACGACAGGTTTTGTAGAATTTCTACATCGCCTGTCGTTCTTTTTTTATTCCAGTTGGGATACAAAAATGAAAATGATATGCAATTAAAATGAAGAGAATAATCTAATTTGAGAAAGGCGGTGATAACAAAGGCTGTTTGCGGCAATGTAAGCCGACTGTAATTTTTCATTTTGTAGGAGACGTAGGCGACGGAAAATGAAAAATTGCGTTATTATGCTTAACACTATATTTTTTGAGGGTAAGTGTCAACTATCATCGACAACTGAACACTTATGTTTTTAGTATTATAGTGTAATACATTGATATTTTTGGAAAATAGTGCTATAATTATGATATACGTTTAAAGTTCTCATCTTGAAATTCACTCGTCCAAATTCTAAAAAACGAAATGTGGTTAGTATATAGTGTGATGAAGATTAAGTATTTTGATTTAAAAAGAGAATATCCAATTAAATGCAAAGCCTTTCTTCCGGATAACGATGGTATTAAAATGTTTATTTTGGGTGTGCATGGTTTTGCCGGAGATAAAGAGAGTTCAATGCTTTTTGAACTCGCAAAGGCTGTAGTGCCTGAAGGCGGAGCTGTGATATGCTTTGATTTTCCTGCACATGGTGACAGTCCCACAGATGAAAGTAAGCTGACGGTTGAAAATTGCAAAAGTGATCTTTTGGCAGTAGCAAAGTGGGCTGAGAATGCTTGTCCTATTGCTGAGAAATTTGTTCTTGCTACAAGTTTTGGAGGATATATCTCGTTATTGGCTTCTGATAGTTTAGTTGGATATAAAATGGTGTTGAGAGTTCCTGCTGTGACAATGCCTAAAGTTTTATTAGAGGCGGTACTTAATGTGACAGCAAATCAATTCAAAGAAGCAGGCGTTATTGAATGCGGCTTTGAAAGAAAAATTAGGATTCCGTATTCTTTTTATGAGGATCTGGTTTGTTATGACCCCTATGATAAAAATTACGATACCCCTATTCTTGTTATTCATGGAAATAAGGATGATGTAGTGCCGATTGATGACGTTGTAAGGTTTTGTGATAACCGCAAAAACACCTCTTTGGTTGTAATAAACAATGCGGACCATCGGTTCAAAAAAGAGGGCGAAATTGAACGCGTTGTATGTACAGCTGCAAGGTTTATGAAAATAGCAAACGAGTAAGGGAATACTCAGAGTTAACGAAAGCTAAATTGCTTTGTAAAAACGCATTATATATTCAATTATGTATTCTGAATTGAAGTAATCATGCAAAATGTATATATGGATTTAAAAATCGAGAGGTGTTTATTATGAATATGTATTCAAAATCCGGTGAATTCAGTTACTCGCTGGAGGACGGCTGTGCAACAATAACGGGATATGAAAATATTAGCGATACGTTTATCGAAATACCCGCTGAAATAAACGGACACAGTGTACGTGTAATAGGTGAGGATGCTTTTTTTCATTGCAGTGTAAAGCAGATTGTGATTCCTGAAGGTGTAGAAAAAATTTGTCGTAGTGCTTTTGCTGAATGCAGTTATTTGAAAAAAGTAATTCTACCGTCTACTTTGAAAAAAATATGCGAGTTCGCGTTTTATGAGTGCGACTCACTTGAAGTGTTGCGTGTTCCTGTAAATTGTGAAATTGAAAGAAGTGCGGTTGTGGGTTATTCCTTCAGAAATTACGTATACATAGGTGAGGGAAGCCGTCATTACGAGATAGACGGTGTTGTTTTTGATAAAGAAACCGATTACCTTGTTTTGTATCCATCAGAAAAGTTGGATTCTGAGTATGTGATTCCTGAATTTGTAAAAGGAATTACAGCAAAAGCATTCCGTAATGTTAAAGCACTTAAGAAAATAACAATACCTGAAACAATGACAGAAATATCTTTCGGTGCTTTTCAAGATTTGAAAAGTCTTGAAAGTGTTGTTCTTCACGACAAAGTCACCTGGATATATAATGACGCATTCAAAGGCTGCAGTTCTCTTAGGCATATAGAATTGCCGGATAGCATTGAAGGAATTTCCCGATATGCTTTTGCGTACTCAGGTCTTGAAGAATTTGTTGTTCCGAAAAAAGAACGCTCTATTGCAAGCGGTGTGTTTGCCGGCTGCAGTAATTTACGTAAAATTGAAAACACAGAGCAGCTGCTTTCTATTGGTAGATATGCTTTTCAATACTGCAGCTCTCTTGAAGAATTTTCATTTGGTTCGGGTATTGTAACTATAGAGCACGAAGCGTTCGGATATTGTACCGCGCTGAAAAAGGTAAATCTGCCTGAATTTTCTAAGAAACCTCCTTTTGATCAGGCAGGTGTTTCAGAAAACACATATAATGTTATATTGCCGGATTCATTGATTACAATTCAATCAGAATGTTTTATTGGCTGTGAATCACTTGAAAGTGTTTCAGTCCCACGCAATACAAATTTTTATAATGCCGATATTGTAGATAGATGTAAAAGCATTCGCAAACTGTTTCTGCCATTGAGCATAGAGAGGATTTCTGGTGATAATATGGGGCATCCCACATATATTACTGATATTTATTATGAAGGTAATGAAAATGATTGGGAAAAGATATCTAAAAGTGACAGATTAAAAGAAAATTTGAAAAAAATAACTGTGCATTTCAATTGCAGTGAGATAGAATAACATTTCGGACTTGCGATATGTAATTTTTACTGTTTTTGTTGATTGTTCAGCATCGGATAACTGAGGTGTTTATAAAATGAATCTTGTTTTTACATCATATGGTTTCAGAATACCTTGTGTTTGCGATAAGCTGAAACAAATAATTTCTGATATATCAGAATCAAAGATGCTGATTGTTCCCTTTGCGGGTTTTGACAGTACAGTAACAGGTTTAAAAGAAAGAGAAGCGGCAATAAAATTCGGATTTTGTGAAAAGAACATTTTCGTTGCTGATGAAAACAATATTGCGAATATAAAGGAAAATGCCTTTGAGTATATCTATGTTCCGGGCGGAAATCCATTTAAACTGTTGGCAACTCTGAAAGAACTTGATTTTTTGGATATTATAGCAAAGACAGTAGCTGACGGTGCAGTTTATATAGGTTCATCAGCAGGCGCGTATATAGCTTGCAATAGTATTGAATATGTAATGCAACTTGAAGATAATGATTATATAAATGATGATTTTAGTGCTCTCGGACTTTTTAATAAGCTTATTATTTGTCACTACGATGTATATGGATACAGTTATTACCGTAGCTGTGCTGAAAAATTTTCCGATTATGAAATCGTGACAATTGATAACGATGAGGTGGTTTCTGCAAATAACACTGATGTGAAACGCTTTTAGATAATGTCATATATTTGTCTGCTGTTCAGAAAAGTTATTCTTGACATTGACTGCAAGATGTTATATAATGAAATAACTTTTCTTTTAGAAAAAAACAAGGTGGTGAATATATGAGTATTTTTATAACCGGTGACACACATGGATATTACAACCAATTTATGGAACGTTTAGATAGCTTGAAGCTATCTTCGGACGATACTATTATTGTGCTGGGTGACTTTGGATTTGTATGGAATAATTCAACGCAGGCAGAAAACTTTAAACTCCTTACACAGAAGAATTGCACTTTTGCGTTTACGGATGGCAACCACGAAGACTTCGACCTTATAAATACCTTTCCTGTATGCGAATGGAACGGTGGTAAGGTACATATGATAGCACCTAACATAATTCATCTGATGCGCGGGCAGATTTTCACGATTGATAACAAAACCTTTTTTACTTTCGGAGGCGGTTATTCATCGGATAAAGCTAGGCGAGTTGAGCACCAAAGCTGGTGGAAGGAAGAGATGCCTGACAGTGAAGAGTACGGAACTGCATCGGAAAATCTGGAAAAGTACAATTACAGCATTGATTATGTGTTAACTCATACAGGCCCGCTCTATCTTCTTCGTTCATTAGGATGTCTGCCTGATATTCATGAGAGAGAATTGAACGGTTATTTTGATTGGCTCTATGATAGGCTTGATTTTAAGCAGTGGTTCTCCGGCCATTTTCATATCAATGCTCAAAAGGATAAATTCCATATTCTTATTGACGATGTAATAAAGCTTTAGGAGTTAATTTTATGAAAAACAAAAAAGTATTCGATATAATAAATTACATTGCTCCTGTTATCCTATTTGTGTTTGTTACTTTTTCGTACATTGAAGAATATATTATCAGAGACACGAAACTGTATTTTTCCATTCACAAAATATTAATGATGATTATTTTGGTCGGTTTAGGATTACTGGCGGGTTATGCTGTCAAAGTTGTCATTCTTTCATTTAGAAAGAGTACAATCAGCACATTTGATTTACATATATATGCACTTGCTATAGATGTTCTGGTTTTCTCCGCTCTTATATATTTGTTTACAGGTGTATTTGAATATCCTGATACACTGATAAAAGTATCAAAGGTTATGTGTTTCATATTTGTTGCATATTTTGCAAGCAGTATTATGAAAAAGAATATTTTAAAAAAGGAAAAAACAGGACACTATATATTTGCAGGCGTGTTAAATTCTTTTGTAGTTACTTTACTGGCAGCAGTCAGCAATGCTTTCTGGCATTACCTTTCGTTCAATATTATGTTTGATTTCGTTGACCCTGCACCGTTTTCGTATTTTTTCACATACGATATTACATATAATATCGGCATAATCGGAACATTAAGATATCCTGCGTTGTTTGTGATTACGCTGACTTTCTTCCTGATTAATGTTTTATTACACAGAAAAGGTATTGATTTGTATCAAAAAAAGAATTATGAAGGGAATAAATGAACACAATGAAATACCCGGCGTGGTCTGCCTGTTCCTCCAGCGAAACAGGCGGACATTTATCTTGCGTTGCCTTGAGTGTGTAAGGATAATGCCCGGCAATGACATCTACAGAGTGCATGACTAGAGTCTGATATCACTGGTGGGGGTCCAGTAACAGGAGCCACGAAATCCCACAACCAAGCGGTTTGTGGGATTTCTTCCATCCTGAATATGAAACGTTGCAATATTTATTGATTGATGGCGAATTCCGGGGTGCAGTCCTGGGACGTTTTCGTATTGGTCCATATGATCTGGAAGATACGTCGCTTAACAAAACATAAAGACCTGATACGACAAAACATCGTGTCAGGTCTTGTTTTTACACATAGCCGAGTAGATGAAACACCTACTCGGCACATATACCTCCGGTGTAATTAAATTTCAATATGCGGAAAATACTGAAGCCTGAGTTTATCGGCAATAAGAGCCACAAATTCGGAGTTTGTCGGCTTGCCTTTGAGATTATGAACAGTATAGCCGAAAATACTGTTCAGTACATCAACGTTTCCTCTGTCCCATGCAGTTTCAATGGCATGGCGAATTGCTCTTTCTACACGGGATGAAGTGGTATTGTACCGCTTTGCAACAGTAGGATAAAGCAGTTTTGTAACGGAGTTTATCATTTCCCCATCATTTATTGAAAAAATAATTGCAGTGCGTAAGTAATGATAACCTTTTATGTGAGCGGGGATTCCAATCTGATGAATTATATCGGTTACTACATATTCAATATTAGTCAGCTCGTTCTTTACCATGGATATCACGTTGCCCGCCTTGAAGTTATAAAGAGACAACACCTTTTTAACCATTAAGGTTGGTTCAAAGGATTTCACCATAAAGTAGCTGGCGCCTGCGTCCATAACTTCCTTCTCAAGCTGGGGAGTTGAATAATTTGAAACTACAATAATCATGGGCGGACAAGGGGTAAAATCCCTGATCCGGGAAATAAGCTCGGCTGCGTCCATTTCAGGCATTTTTGCCTCGATAATGAGAAAATTGGGAATTTCTGCCTTTACGCAGTCAAGAATTACTTTTCCGTTTCTTTGTCTTGTGACTGCGAACATCCCTTCATCCTTGAGAAGATTTGCCCACGCAAGGCCGTCTTCAGCACTGTCATCACCGATAAGTACCTTAATCTGCTGTGTTTTTTCATTCATTTTAGTAATCCTCCGTTTTAATTCTTTTCATTGCGGGAATTTGCCGCGCTTGCATAATAATGCATCCGAGTTTTTATTAGTTGAAAACTCTGTTATTGCATATAATCTGCTTTTCGTTTTCCTCTGTTCTACCTCGTGTTTTTAACATGAGGTATCTTAAAAAGATACTTAAAGGATGAGAAATCTGATTAATTCAGTACTCAGCAAAATAGAATGTTTCGCCATCTTCAGAATTTTAAGACGGTTAAAAAGATGGCTGACTTTTCTGCGATTGCTTGATTTTGCGTAATATCAGACATTTTTAACCCTGCATTCTTATTGTTTCAAGAATATTCGGATTATTATCGCTCATAGTTACTTTACTTTTTATCGAATTTTCTTCCCTGTCTTCGGTATCTTTTTTCGATACTGAGATATTATCACAAATTCTTTTATTTGTCAATAGGTTTTTCAAAAAAGTTTCTTTTTTAGATATTTTTTTCAAAAAGATCTTGACAAATGTTTCCAAATAAGATACAATGTTATCAAAGAAAAGAGGTGATCGCTGATGAAAACAGCTAAAGATGTTGGTGCATACATAAAAAGTTTAAGAGAAGAAAAGGGTTTAACACAAGAACAGCTTGGTGAAATCGTAGGTGTACAAAAAGCCGCAGTACAGAAATGGGAAAGTGGAGCAACCAAAAATCTTAAAAGAAAAGTAATAAAAACTTTATCAGGATATTTCGGCGTTTCGGCAGCGAGTTTTCTTATAAAATCAGAACAAGAAGGTGAAAATAACAAAATAATGACTGTATTAAGTAAACGAAAAGATATATTAGCTTTTGTAAATATGCTTGTTGATAATGAAGAAGATATCAAAGCAGATGATATTGAAAAAACTATGACTATGGTAGAAACTTTTTTCCTTGACAAAAAGAATAATGATTAAGGAATAAGGATTGATAAAATCTTATAGAAAGGAGAGTGATGAGCCCATGGATGTTGAAAACATTAGAATTGTACTCTGCGAATTTCCCGGTACGGTTAAGGCTGTTTCAGTGTTCAAGAATAATATGCATTACATTTTTCTGAATTCACTGCTCAGTGATGAGCTGAAGGAAATCGCACTCAATGAAGAAAAAGCGCGTACATATACGGCTTAAGGAGGAATGCGACTTGAAAAACAAAATTATAGCTATGCTCGTTGCATTTACTCTCGTAATGGCAACGGCATTGACAGCAAAAAAACAACAACGCTTGTATTGATACCTGCATGGAGATACTTGCAAATACAGAAATAATTGTAGAACTTATAGATTGTCCGGAATCTTCCTGCGCTCCGACAAATCATAACTGGCAGGAATACGATCTTACAAGTGAGAAGATTTATGAATTAGAAAATCCCGCTGACTATATGGATGGTCTCACCGCCATAAGTAAGCGATGCATATATGTAGGCGAAGCGGAATGTTTCCGCTTTGTTGCGAAACTTAATATATAGACTATTTACAACATAGCAGCTGCACGAACCAAATAAAATTTCTCTCTTTTTGACGTGCACTGTCCTATATCACTAATAAACTCCGCAGAGCAGGGCAACCTGTTCTGCGGAGTTTTGTTTTTTCTCAACCTGCGGTTGAAATATTAAACTTTCTATACCTTGAATTCAACTGTGATTTGTGGTATGATATAAACAAATCACAGGGGAGGATAAAAAATGGACTGCAATTTCAACACCGAATTAAAACGATTAAGAAAATTAAAGGGTATTACACAGGAACAGCTTGCCGACAAGGTGGGGGTATCTCCTCAGGCTGTATCAAAGTGGGAGATTTCAAGCTTTCCGGATGCACAGCTGCTGCCGGCTATTGCTGACGCTCTTGGGGTTACCATAGATGAACTTTACGGCAGAGGCAAGGAAGAAATAAACATCTATGACAGAGTTATGGAAAGCCTCAAAGCGATCTCCGAATTTGATGACAGAACATCTGTTTGTTTTGAAATCTGCCGTGCAATGATTATGGGAATAATTGGGTGCAGCAAGCATATTCCTCTTGAGGAAATGGTATATAATGCAGAGGATTGGGAACAGCACAGTGAGATTGAAAACGAAAAAAGCATATTCCAGGCCCGTCTTAACGGTAATTTACAGTATTTTCTCTTTATGCCCGAACCCGAATGTGGATATGATAAGATACTTGCCTATGATGAACAGGCGGTGGAGCTGTTTAAGTTTTTCGGTACTCCCGACGCTCTGCGGGCAATGTATTATGTTGCGGGCAGAAAGACAACAATGTTCTTTAACGATAAGACACTTGCCTGTGAGCTTGGCATAAATCCTGAACGGGCAAGGGAAATAATACAGGGAATGCTGAAATTCAAGTTTATATGGGAGGCGGATTTCAACGCAGGGAACGAAAACGAAAAAATATATCAGTACCTTTCTGGCTGTAACTTTGTTTCCTTTCTTACCTTTACAAGAACACTGCTGAACCGTCCCTACAGCTATAATTATCAGACAAACAGCAGGGATGATCCGTATCTTAAGAATGACACATATAAAAATACTAACCAAAACAAAAAATAAGACACTATATATGTAAAGGGGGAATTAAGTTGTTCAAGAAAAAAGAAAAGGAAGAAAATCTGCTCCATACTGAATACGGAATACTGAGCAACGTCTTTTATGTGTTGAAAAAGATCAAGCAGTATAAACCTGTACTGCTTATACTTATGGCGGTAGGCGTTGTGACAAATTCTCTTATGCAGTATATGTGGAGCTTTATCGGAAAGTTTGTAATTGATATTGTCCAGGCACAGGCCGAAACACCCGAAAAGGATATATCACCATTGATAACTCTGCTGATTATAACAACATTGGTTGAATTTATCAGCATGGGGCTCAATACCTTTACGGATAACAAGCGCTGGTATCTTTTTATAAACGTCCGTGTGCAGATTATGACAGAACGCATACGCAAGGTACTGTCCATGAACTATCAGATGCTGGAGAAACCTGACATTCTTGATATGGCGCAGAAGGCAGCCAATGCCACAGGCGGCAATAACGACGGTGTAGAAGGTCTTATGCACAGTACATATTATTTTATGGTTCAGCTTGTGTTGGTTATTGTTACTCTTACGGCAGTTGTTGTTTTAGACTGGAGGCTTCTGATAGGACTTGCCGTAATCAGCTTTTTACAGTTTCTGTTCTTCCGCTATACTGTTAAAAAGGATAAAAAAGAGGTATGGGATGTTTTAGCACCCACGTGGCGTAAGATAAACTATATGGAGCGTGCCACACAGGATTTCGATTATGCCAAGGACATCCGTCTTTTTGGTATGAAAAACTGGCTTTCGGGAAAGCAGCACGAAATTCTTGATGAAAAACAGTCAAGAATGATGTATAGCCGCAATCTGTGGATAAGAAACACGTTTGTATCCAACACTCTTTTCATCATCTGCTCCGGGCTTACTTACGGTTTTCTTATTTATTCGGTGCTTAAAACGGATATGTCAATCGGTGATTTTACTCTGTTCTTAGGCTTGGCGGGAACCTTTACTGGTGCCCTCTCAGCTTTTCTGAATTCTCTTGGCCAGTTCAAGCACAAGTCAATGGAGGTAGATGATTTCCGCTCCTTTATTGACCTTAAGGTTGAGGAAGAGGGCGATTTTCTTCCTGTGCCCGAAAGCGACAAGTATACCTTTGAGTTCCGTAATGTTTCCTTTAAATATGCGGGCGCAGAGAATTACGCACTGAAAAATCTGAACCTTACTTTAGAAGCAGGAAAACGTCTTGCGGTAGTGGGACTTAACGGCGCGGGAAAGACAACATTTATAAAGCTGCTGCTTCGCCTTTACGATGCAAGCGAGGGTGAAATACTGCTGAACGGAATTGATGTCCGTAAGTTCAGACGTGAGGAATACTACAGAATATTTGCTCCTGTCTTTCAGAATGTGGAGGTTTTCGCATTCCCTATGAGTGAGAATGTTTCTATGAAATGTCCTGAAGAAACGGATACCGCATTATCAGAGGAATGCCTTAGAAAAGCTGGAATGGGTGAAAAGCTGGACAGCCTTACAGACGGTGTCAATACCGAGCTTTTAAAGGTGATATATGACGATGGTGTTGACCTTTCGGGCGGAGAAAAGCAGAAACTGGCTCTTGCCCGTGCGCTTTACAAGGACGCGCCTGTAATTGTACTGGATGAACCCACAGCGGCACTTGACGCGCTGGCGGAATATCAGCTTTACAAGAGCTTTGACGAAATAATCGGAAACAAAACTGCGGTTTACATTTCCCACCGTCTTTCCTCCACACGTTTCTGTGACGGTATCGCAATGTTCAAGGCCGGAGAAATGGTGGAATACGGTACTCACGAACAGCTCCTTTCTGACGGCGGAGCTTATGCGGAAATGTTTGAGATACAGGCACAGTATTACAAGGATGAGGAGGTGACCTGCGTTGAAGGATAAGAAAAAGGAAATCAGTGCTTTTGTTACGGTAAAGGCAGTGCTTAAATATTTCTTTCCTGTTGCTTTTAAGCACTTCAAGGGTTATTTCTTCTGCGGCTTTGCAAAGGTGATAGCAGACGCAGTCACTCCCTTTATAAGCATTATGGCGATGCCGCTGATTATTGATGAACTGCTTGGTGACAGGGACGTGGAAAAGCTGATCATGTATGCGGCGGTTATTGTCCTGGGTGCAGGGTTATTAAACCTGGTTGTAAGTGTTCTCGATATTACAATGGCAAAATATGATGAGAAAATGCAGAATTTCTTTACTGAGGAAATGAGCCGCAGGGTTATGCAAATGGATTTTCAGCATACTGAGGACAAGAAGGCGCTTGATCAGGCGGAAGCCGCAAGAACAGGTATGAGCTGGTACTCGGGCGGTGTTCATGGTATTTCCAACGAGTTTTTCAACGCAATAGCCAATATAATTAAAATAGTCGGCGTGGTTGTGCTGATTGCAATTTACGCACCCATACTGTTCCTGCTTACGACAGTTCTTCTTGCGTTCAACACTTTTATAAGAGCCAAGAGCAACAAAATTGAGATTGAATCCCACAGTAATCTTTCAAAGCTCAATCGTGTTTTCGGTTATCTGGGCTGGAATCTGACAGACTTCCGCTATGGCAAGGATATACGCCTTTACGGTGCGGCAGATATGATGACTGAAAAGTGGGAAACCTACAATAATCTTATGCTTAATGAGTGGAAATGGCAGGCAGATAAGCACCTTCCGCTTAATATGCTGATGGTGATTTCGGATGTAATGAGGGATACAGGCACATACCTGTATCTTGGCGTACTGGCGATCACACAGAAAATTACAATCGGTACCTTTTCTCAGATGCTGTCGGCAGGCAGTACCTTTCACAGCTCTTTGCAGAACCTTATGTGGAATATGCAGGAGATAATAAAGCGCACAAATTATGCGTATGAGTATGTAAAGTTTATGAATTATCCTGCTGCAATCGAAAAAGGTACACGTAAGGTAGAGGATATGCCACATACAATCGAATTCCGGAATGTATCCTTTACTTATCCCAATACAGACGTTAAGGTGCTTGATAATGTTTCCGTCACACTGCGACAGGGTGAGCATTTATCGGTCGTAGGTCTTAACGGCGCAGGAAAGACAACCTTTGTAAAGCTTCTCTGCCGCTTATATGACACAACTTACGGTGAAATTCTTCTTGATGGAGTAAACATAAAGGAATATGACTATGCTGAATATATGGCACTGTTTTCGCCTGTGTTCCAGGATTTCAAGCTGTTCAGTTTTTCGGTAAAGGATAATATTCTTCTTGATAACGGGGCTGATGAAAAGGAACTTGACCTGCTTATTGAACAGGTTGGGCTTAAGGAAAAGATTTCCTCCTTTGAAAAGGGAACAGACACTATGCTTTTCAAGGCATTCGACGAAAACGGTGTTGAATTCTCAGGTGGCGAACAGCAGAAAATAGCCATTGCCCGTGCCTTATTCAGAAAATCTCCCGTAGTAATTCTGGACGAGCCTACAGCGGCACTTGACCCTGTTGCTGAGTATGAAATATACCGCCAGTTTGATACCCTTGTGGGCGGAAAAACGGCAATCTATATTTCCCACAGGCTTTCAAGCTGTAAATTCTGTGATAGGATAGCAGTGTTTTCAGAGGGTACAATAAAAGAGTACGGCACTCATGATGAACTGGTTTTAATTGATGGTGGTGTGTATGCTGAAATGTTTGCTGCACAGGCGCAGTATTATAAGTGATTGTTTTTCGGTACTATATCCTACCTGTAAGCGCACATGACTGAAAGTCTGACTGGCGGAATATTATAACAGAAAAGCATAATAAATTTCAAAAACGGGGCAGAAATTGATTTCTGCCCCGTTTGTTTATTGACGGAAATTAAAATATATTATATAATTGAACCAGCAAATATTTACAATGCAGGAGGAACTATGTTAAAAAGAATTATTGCGTCAATTACGCTTTCAGCTGTAATATTATCATTCTGCGGATGTTCAGGCAACTCCGTTCAGGATGTTCCGTTAACTGAAACTACAACTTCTGCCGTTTCAGAAATTCCCGCTTCCGACACGACATCTGATACATCTGCAGAAAATACAACTGACTCCGGGACGACGGAGATAACAACCGTTTCCGAAACAACAGAGAATACAACCGTTTCTGAAACAACAACTGAAGCTGTTACAACGACAATAACTGAGACAACTACTGCTGCAGAGACCACAACTGCAGCTTCATCAGCTGCTTCAGAGGAAGAAGCAACAACCGCTGTAACCACATCTGCTGAAACCTCCGCAGCTGAAACAACAACTTCTGAGGCTGCACCTGCTTCGGCAAAGGTTCTGGAAGGAAGGCCTTATGTTCTTGCTGAAAATGCAGATGAAGACACAGAAAAAATGTACGGTCAGTATACCGAGCAGCGCGGGAAGTATCTCAGCCGATATGAAAAGCTTGCCGCTCAGCTTGACCTGCCTATGGTAAGCATTATCACCCTTGACAAGAAGGAGATTCTTTCAAAGGAAGAGTATGTTACTTCGGTGGTAGATGTGCTGAACTGTGACGAGGAATTCGCTTTTTCCGCGGCAGCAGGTGTAAGAGTGCGCGGAAATTCCACCGCTGACGGCAATGAAAAGCCTTATCGTATAAAGTTTGACAAGAAGCAGAATATGCTGGGGCTTCACGAGGGCAAGGAATATAAAAGCTGGGTGCTTCTGAAATCCCAGTGGAATCTTGCAATGGATTATATGGGATTCAGTCTCGCAGATGCCATACTAGAGGATAGATATTACAGTTCTGACTGCACTTATGTAAATGTATATGTAAACGGCCGTTTCAAGGGTATATATCTCCTTTGTGAGCAGAATCAGGTAGCAGACGGACGAGTTGATATATACGAGCCGAAAAAGGACGAAACGCAGACAGATATAGGTTATCTCGTAGAGCTTGACAACTACGCATACGATGGCGAAGACCCGTTCTTCAATGTGGATTACCTTGGTGCAGAGCTTACCGATATAAGCGGTAAGACCAACACCTTTGTACCTGCAGATTATTCCATAAAGAGCGATACATATTCCGATGAACAGCGTGCGTTTATTGACAAATATATAAACGGTGCATTTAAAATTCTCTATGAAGCTGCGGAAAATAACAACCCCATGATGTTCGATGAGGATTACAACGTAGTTCCTGCGTCGGGTATGACCGCAAAGGAAGCAGCTGAAGCGGTAATTGACCTTGAATCCCTTGCATTCCTGCTGATTCACGACGAGCTTATCCACGATTATGACGTAGGCGAGGGCAGCTTCTATATGGCGGTGGATTTCAGCAAGGACAGCACAATGAAGCGTCTTACCTTTACAGCACCCTGGGATTTCAACTGGGCTTATAATGATAACCCCAGCCGTAAATTCTTCGCCTGCACTTTCCAGCCTATCATAGGTGAGCAGGACCGCTCAAATCCCTGGTACATCACGGCGATGAAAGCTGAATGGTTCAGCGAAATTGTCGTAGCAAAGTGGAAGGAGCTTGACAGCAAGGGTACGCTTACCGCAGTTGTCAGAGATGTAAGAGCAGGTGTTGAGGGACTCAGAAATGATCTGGGCGACGAATGGTGGAAAATCGACAGCGCAAATGAAATATGCCAATTTGTTGAAAGACGTATTGCGTGGCTCAATAAGCAGTGGGGTTGAGGCGAGCCGCCTCGGGCGGTTCCTGCCTTTAGCTGCCTTGCATTTTATCGTAACATGTGAAACGGCAGGGTTATATCGCGAAATTTTCGGCATGTAATGAAATAGGTTATAAAAAGGGCGGTTTTTACCGCCCTTAAAATTTTGTTAAACCTTGACGTAGACTGAAAAATAATATATAATTATATTGAATATTGCGGAATAACCGCAGAAAATAAAAGAGGGACGGTAAAAAATCATGCTCAAGAACAAGGTTGCAGTTATCACAGGCGGAACAAGAGGAATAGGTTTTGCTATTGCAGAGCTGTTTTTAAAGAACGGTGCAAAGGTTGCAGTTCTCGGTTCACGTAAGGAAACAGTTGACAAGGCACTGGAAAAGCTCAGCGGCGACGTAATCGGCCTTTATCCCGATCTTACGGATTACAGCGCGGTTGAAGCGGCATTCGCTGAAATAAAGGCTAAGTTCGGTAAGATTGATATTTTAGTAAACAACGCAGGTATCTCTGCAAGAGAACCTATTGAAGCCTATGCCCCCGACGCTTTCAAGGGTATTATGGATCTTAACGTTACCGCTGTGTTCAACGGTTGTAAGGCGGTTGTTCCGATTATGAAGGAAAACGGCGGCGGCTCTATTATCAACACAAGCTCCATGGTTGCAAAGGCAGGACAGGTGAGCGGTGTAGGCTATCCCACATCAAAGTATGCGGTAAACGGTATGACTGTAAGCCTTGCAAGAGAGCTGGGCAAGTTCAATATCCGTGTAAATGCTGTAGCTCCCGGGGTTACAAGAACCGATATGGTAGCGGCACTCCCCGAGGAAATGGTTGCACGTGTTGCAGCAGGAATCCCTATGGGCAGAGTAGGCGAGCCTGAAGAGGTTGCAAACGCATTCCTTTTCTTGGCTTCCGATATGGCAAGCTATGTTTCCGGCACTGTTTTAGGTGTTGACGGCGGTACAATAAATTAACAAGCGTACCGCTTGACCACTATCCGCCTTTTTACAGGCTTGAAAAAATTAAAGAATAGCAAAACGGCGGAATCCGATTTTTCGGGAACCGCCATTATTTTTTGGTTTTGTAATATTTTATGTAACCAATCGCCTTCCCGACTCGTATTATTAATGAAAGCGCTTTTAAGAAGCAAAGGAGTGAGAAAATGGACAGGGAACAGCTTGCAGTATATGTTGAAAAATACGGCAAGGACGTATTCCGTGCGGCATACAGCTATGTGCGCAATCATGCCGATAGCGAGGATATAATGCAGGAAACATTTCTGCGGCTTTACAGGTGTGACAGGACTTTTGTCTCCGATGAAAATGTAAAGGCATGGCTTCTGCGTGTTGCCATAAATGTTTCAAAGGATTATCTCAAATCCTCGTGGCTTCATAAGCGTGACGAGCTTGAGGAAAGTATGAGCTATGAGGATGAACGGGAGCGTTCTCTTGATGAGGCAATGGCGAAGCTGAAGCCCGATTACCGCATTGCGGTGTATCTGCATTACTACATGGGTTACAGCGTAAAGGAAACGGCAAAGATTATGGGGATTTCCGAATCCAATGCCAAAATAAGGCTGAAGCGCGGCAGGGACGCACTGCGGGAATTTCTTACTGATGAACAGAAAGGCGGTTAATTATGAAAGAACTTGAAAAGTATTACGAAAAAATAACCCCCTCCATTACTGCGGAGGAGATTACAGAAAGGGTAATTTCAAAAACAGAGAAGTCGAAAAAGCGGTTTTCGTCTAAATTCATAGGTGTTGTTGCAGCGGCTGCAGCAGTTATGACCTTAGGTGTTACTGCGGTGGCAAGCAGTCTTGGTTATTTTGATGTTTTCAGCAATCTTTTCGGAGAAAAGGCTGAAAATCTTACACACAACATTCTGGAAGAAGCCGAGATTATCAGAAATGATACCGAAAAAATGGATTTTGAACTGGTTGCGGCGGCAGCGGATAAGCACAGGGTGCTTGCGGTTGTGGATGTTACCGCAAAGAACGGCTTTAAGCTGGGTGAAAACCATATCGGTGATGCAAGAGCTGATTTCTGGTATAATATAGATGCACAAAGCAGTGGCGGCGGTAGTGTGTCGCTTGTAGAGGGAGATGAAAACAGTGCAAGGGTTATGCTGTGGATGAACTGTACAGATGATATAACAGACAGAGAAATTATTTTTACTTTGGGTGAATATCAGGTGACTGAAAGGACTGACCGTGAAACGGATAAACAGTGGCAGGTTAAGTTCACAGCATACGGTGAAAGTCTTGAATACGAGATTGATGATGTAAAAATCTCTGTTTCACCTATTTCTGTATGGTTTGGAAGTGAAAATAAGGTTGTAGGAAGCGATTGGCTGCCGATTACGATTATAACTGAGAATGATGCAATCACAACAGGTTATGGAAGCAAGGGCAGGCAGACTCACGCCGACGGAAGCTATGAGGAACAGCTTATATACAGCATTAATGACCCTATCGACCCTGAAAGTGTTATTGCAATAGAGGTGCAGGGAACAAGATTTGATCTGAAATAAGGCGCGAGCGGAGCGAGCGCAGCCGCATTTTCTGCCAACGGCAGAAAATGCGAATTACGGGGCGGCTATGCCGCCCCGTAATTATCTGCACAAAGCTTTTAATCAATAAAAGCTTTAAAAGAAATAAAATATAAAAATTACGGCGGAATCGTACAAACTTACGACTCCGCCGTTAATCTTTTTATTGAGTCATATCAGGTTCACAAAAGGCGGAACCGCCTGCCGTGGCTCACGGCTTAATACATGCCGCCCATACCGCCCATGCCTGCTGCGGGAGCTGCAGGAGCTTCTTCCTTGATGTCTGTTACAAGGCTCTCTGTTGTAAGAACCATTGCAGCAACGGAAGCAGCATTCTGGAGTGCGGAACGTGTTACCTTTGCAGGGTCAACAATACCTGCTGTGATCATGTCAACATATTCTTCCTTGTATGCGTCGAAGCCGTAGCCGTTTGTGCCGTTACGTCTGATATTGTCGATGATTACAGAGCCTTCAAGACCTGCGTTTGCAGCGATCTGACGAACGGGTTCTTCAAGAGCACGGAGAACAATCTTAGCACCTGTCTTTTCGTCACCTTCAAGAGTAGCGATAAGTGCATCAACAGCGCCCATAGCGTTGATTAATGCTGTACCACCGCCTGCAACGATACCTTCTTCAACAGCTGCCATTGTAGCTGCGAGAGCGTCTTCGTTTCTGAGCTTCTTTTCCTTCATTTCGATTTCGGTAGCTGCACCAACCTTGATGACTGCTACGCCGCCTGCAAGCTTTGCAAGTCTTTCCTGAAGCTTTTCCTTGTCGAATTCGCTTGTTGTTTCTTCAAGAGCTGCACGGATCTGACCGACTCTTTCAGCGATAGCTGCGCTGTCGCCCATACCGTCAACTATAATTGTGTTTTCCTTGGAAACCTTAACCTGCTTAGCGCGGCCAAGCATATCGATTGTTGTGTCGGCAAGTTCAAGACCGAGTTCGGAAGTGATAACCTGACCGCCTGTGAGAACAGCGATATCCTTGAGCATTTCCTTACGTCTGTCGCCGAAGCCGGGAGCCTTTACAGCAACGCAGTTGAATGTGCCGCGGAGCTTGTTGAGAATGAGAGTTGTAAGTGCTTCGCCTTCGATGTCTTCTGCAATGATGAGAAGCTTTGCGCCTGTCTTTACAATCTGTTCGAGGAGAGGGAGAAGGTCCTGGATAACGGAAATCTTCTTGTCTGTGATAAGGATGAATGCGTCGTCGAGCTCAGCAATCATCTTGTCACCGTCGGTTGCCATATAGGGGGAGATGTAGCCTCTGTCAAACTGCATACCTTCAACAACTTCGCTGTATGTTTCAGCTGTCTTGCTTTCTTCGATAGTGATAACACCGTCTGCGGAAACCTTAGCCATAGCGTCGGCAATAAGGTCGCCTACAATTTCGCTGCCGCTGGAAACAGTAGCAACACGAGCGATTTCCTCGTTGCTTTCAACAGCCTTGGAGTTCTTCTTGATTTCCTCAACGGAAACAGCAACGGCCTTTTCAATACCTCTCTTTACAATCATGGGGTTAGCACCTGCTGTGACGTTCTTCATACCCTCACGGATAAGAGCCTGAGCTAAGAGAGTAGCTGTGGTTGTACCGTCGCCTGCTGCATCGTTTGTCTTTGTGGAAACTTCCTTAACAAGCTGAGCGCCCATATTTTCAAAGGGGTCGTCAAGGTCAATTTCCTTTGCGATTGTAACGCCGTCGTTTGTAATAAGGGGAGCGCCGAACTTCTTATCAAGAACTACGTTTCTGCCCTTGGGTCCGAGTGTGATTTTAACGGTATCAGCAAGCTTGTCGATACCGGCCTGTAAGGACTTACGAGCTTCTTCACCGTAAATAATCTGCTTTGCCATAATAAATCAAAATCCTTTCTGTGTTCTTTTTAGTCTACAATTGCAAGAATATCATTCTGACGAACGATTGTATACTTTTCGCCGTCAACCTTTACTTCTGTGCCTGCATATTTGCCGATAAGTACCTTATCGCCGATTTTTACTTCCATTTTAACTTCCTTGCCGTCAACGAGTCCGCCGGGGCCTACTGCGAGGATTTCAGCCACCTGGGGCTTTTCCTGAGCAGCGGATGTAAGAATAATACCGCCCTTTGTTGTTTCTTCGGCTTCGAGGAATTTAATAACAACTCTGTCTGCTAAAGGTCTGATGTTCATTTTAGTTACCTCCTTTTATGCTGTGTTAGCACTCTATCTCTTTGAGTGCTAAACGCTATAACTTATTATAAACATTTATGGTAGAAAAATCAAGTACTTTTTGTCATTTTTTCATTTTTGTGCAAATATAACAAGCACTCCAGCACTAATTTGTTATATTCATCAAAAAAGTCTCCCTGTAACAGATAAGGGAGACTTTACATATACTTAAATTACTTGATAGCAACAATATTCATTGTAAGCTTGCCTGCGTCGTTGATGTTGATAACGCCGTAGGAGGGCTTGTTCTTGCCTCTGGGGGAGTCAACAGCGCCGGGGTTCAGGAGATATACACCGTCTGTATGCTCGCTGCGGTACATATGTGTGTGACCGTAAAGAGCGATAGTGCAGTTGTGAGCCTTTGCTTCGCTGATAAGTGCGTCAAGACCACCCTGAACGTTGTATTCGTGACCGTGTACGCAGAGAATACGGTAGCCCTGTGCTTCAACTACTTCTAAAAGCTTATGGCTGCCGAAATCGCAGTTGCCCTGAACGAAAATGAAATTCTTTTCGGGGAATTCATTTCTGACGTCAACGAATTCGTGTTCGCCGTCGCCTAAATGTATAAATAAATCAGCGTCGATGTTTTTTTCAACGATAGCCTTGTATTTCTTATAATCCTTGTGGGTATCTGCAACTACAATAATTTTCATAACCAAATCTCCTGTGAATGAATTTACGTATAGAAAAAATATTCGTATACAAGTATTATACCATACATATTTCGTCAAGTCAAACCACAATATTATATAAAATTTAGTACGTTTTTTTAGTTATGTTTCAATAACTAAGGTTCGTTCCGGGTATATTTCCGCCTTTTTCGGCATAGAATTGAGCAAATATAAGCGGAGGTATGCATTATGGCAGAATTTGATAAAGAAAAACTTATTGAAATAGCAAGCGAAAAACTGGGACTTACCAAAGACGGGCTTCGTGAGATGCTCAGGACGGGGAACGTGAACGCCATTACCTCAAACTTAAGCAAGAGCGACCGTGAAAAGGTTGAAAAGGTAATGAACAATCCTGAGCTTGCAGAGAAATTCAAGAAGCAGTACAAGGGGTAATTCTGTGTTCTGAAGGGAGGTTCGGTCATGGCTGATATGGGTGATATTTCGGCAATTCTCGGACTTCTGACTTCAGGCAATGAAGAAGAGAAGGAAAATGACAGCGGTGCAGGTGATAACGGTGGAGAGGGCGGCGGTATTTTCGGAGATATAGACCCTGAAATGCTGATACGGCTCATATCTGTTTTCTCGCAGCTTAACGAGCGGGATAAGAATACAGATCTGCTGCTTGCCCTGAAACCTCATCTCAGGAAAGAAAACCGACCCAAAGTTGACAGCGCCTTACAGATTATGAAGCTCATAACGATTATGGGCGCATTAAATGACAACAATTTATTTAACTGAATATGAAAGGAAAACGCTATGGAGTGGATCAAGAACACAATAAGCAAGGCGGAACTTGAAAAAAAGCAGCGCGAATACATGGAAGCGGCAATGAATATGGCAAAAAGGGCAGGTAATGCAGCTCAGAATGTGAATGCCGCACCCGAGCCTGTTACAAAGGCGGAGATTGTGGAAGAAATCGTTGAAGAAATCGATGATCTTACAGGCGTAATTGAGGAAATCAGGGAAAAAGCAGAAGAAGCCGTAGAAGAAACGGCAGAGGAAACGGAGAGGATCACCGGGGAAATCACCGAAGAGATTGAGGACAAGGACGGCAAAGACGAAAAATTCGGCGTATTCAACACAGATGAACTTGTAACAGCCATAGAGAACGGCGAGGTAAGCAGTGAAGGGCTAAAACAGGCGGCAGAAATTCTTGAGGAAATGACCCGAAAGACCGAAACAATGCGAAAGCTGGTAGAAGAGCAGGAAAATGACGAGGATATTTTCGACAGCGGCGAAAATTACGGGCTTAACGGTTTTATAAACAGGCATAACAGCAATTGTCGGGGGTGCGGGAATGAATCAGACGCTCAGTCTCCCGGATAAGGATGTGCTGCTTGTGCTGGCGGTTATGGCTGTGCTTTACCAGAACAGGTGCGATAAATCGGTGCTTATTGCTATGGGTTTGCTCCTTGTTATGATAAGTGCCGGATAATGAGGCGGCGGCACGCCGCCTGCGCTCCGCGCAGGCGCGCTGCGTGGGGCGGCTTAGCCGCCCCACGTGGCGATTTTACGGCAAAGCCGTAAAATGCGTGCCGCCGCCTTGCTTTGCAGTAAAAACATGCTTTGAAACCATTCGTTTTACCCGACTGACAAGCCGGCGAACAGTAAAAGGCAGGAATTGCTACAGGCGGTACGCTTGCCTTGACAAACACATATAAAAAGAGTATAATATTATGGTATAAAAATGGGGAAATATGCCCTGAAAAGGAGTGAACGCCGTGAATGCGAAAATTGATAGCCTGAATATAAATTATATCTGCGAGGGAAGCGGTGAAAATGTCCTTCTTTTACAGGGGTGGGGTACTGAAGTTACCCTTTACGGCACGGTAATTTCCGAAATAGCAAAAAAATACACCGTTTACGCTCCTGATTTTCCCGGCTTCGGCAAATCGGACGAGCCTTCGGAAGCCTGGAGTGTCGATAATTATGCAGATTTTGTGATTTCCTTCTGCAAGGAGATGGGCATTACAAAGACAATTCTGGTGGGGCACAGCTTCGGATGCCGTGTGATTATAAAGCTTTTATCCCGTGAGGATTGCCCCATAGAAGTTGAAAAGGTTATTCTGACTGGTGCGGCAGGTATAAAGCCTCAGCAGTCGGAAACAGCAAAGAAAAAAGCCTCTGCTTACCAGCGTGGCAAGAAATTTTTAAGCACTCCCATTATGAAAAAGCTATTCCCGGGCGCTCTCGAGAAACTCCGCACAAAGCACGGCTCTGCCGATTACCGTGCGGCGAGTCCCATGATGCGTCAGGTGCTGGTAAAAACCGTAAACGAGGATTTATCCCATCTGCTCCCGAAAATTAAGCAGGAAGTCCTTTTGATCTGGGGCAGAAATGATGATGCAACGCCAATTACTGATGGTCAGCGTATGGAAAAGGAAATGCCCGACGCAGGACTTGCGGTAATCGAAAACGCAGGGCATTATGCTTTCATTGAACAGCAGTACCTGTTCTTACGGATTGTTGACTCTTTTTTAGGCATAGAATAACACTTCTCTCAGAATACCGAGCGAAGCGAGAAATAAAAGTTTTTGGTCAAGGTTTTTACAAAAAGCTTGGCGGGGTATGGGGCGGCAGCCCCATTATAAAATCTGTTACTCTCTGAAAAGGATTTATATATATGGACATTTTAGCACACGTTATATTTTTTATCATACTTCTTGTAAGCTTCACAGTGAATTTCGTCCACTATATGCATATGTTCCAGCTGAACTCCTACAGTGCGTGGGAACAGGGACAGTGGATGAAAAAGAATGTGGGGAATATTTTGCTCCGTCATGTATGGGCGGTGATTGCTGTTGCATTTCTGCTGATTTTCTGTACTGCTATAAGAACGTATTCCTGTATACCTGACGAAACGTCTATTCCTGACGAATTAGTGATTATGGATTTTCCCGAAATCCTTTTTATCTGCTCCGCAATTCTTGCAGTAGGTTTAATTTTCTGCAGACGTAAGCCTGCCAAGAAAAAGCTTGTCTTTACCCCCCGTGTTATCCGTATGTGCGTCACAAGCACCATAGTTTACGGTGCGGTATGTGCTTTATCCATGATTTTCGGCTATTATAGCGGCTGGTATCTGCCCATACTCTGTCTCTGGCAGATTTTCTCTCTGTTTATGCCTATGTTTGCAAACTTCATCAACAAGCCCATCGAAAAAGGAGTAAACAACCACTACATCAATGACGCAAAACGTATCATAAACGAGCTTCCGAACACTACCGTAATCGGTATTACAGGAAGCTTCGGCAAGACCTCTACAAAATATTACTTAAACACGCTCCTTTCCGCAAAATACAATGTTCTTATGACTCCTGCAAGCTTCAATACAACCATGGGTGTTGTAAAAACGGTAAGAGGAATGCTCAACGCTACTCATGAAATCTTTATCTGCGAAATGGGTGCAAAGGGTGTGGGTGAAATCAAGGAAATCTGTGATATTGTCCATCCGAAGCACAGTATGATTACCTCAATCGGCGAACAGCACCTTGAAACCTTCAAGAGCATTGATAATATCATAAAGACAAAGTTTGAAATTGCTGATTGCATTACTGACGGTACGGTTGTCCTGAACTATGACAACGACCTTATCAGAAACCACGGCACAGACAGAAATAAGCTTACCTACGGTATCGGCGACGGCGATTATGATTACAAGGCAACAAATATAAAGGTTTCCCCCAAGGGTACAAGCTTTACCGTTATTCATAAGGGCGAAAGCTATGATTTTTCAACCAAGCTTTTAGGCTCTCATAATGTTCAGAATATCACAGGTGCAATTGCTATGGCGCATTTTATGGGAGTGCCTATGAAGGATCTTATTTTCCCTGTAAAGCGTCTTGAATGTGTACCCCACAGAATGGAGATTCTCGATAAGGGTAACGGTGTCACCGTAATAGATGACGCATTCAATTCCAACCCTGCAGGTGCAAGAGCCGCTCTCGGCACACTTGCCATGATGGAGGACTGTGAGCGAATTCTTGTAACTCCCGGTATGGTTGAACTGGGCGAGCGGGAATATGATCTTAACCGTGAGCTTGGCGAATTTGCGGCGGAATGCTGCGATGCGGCAATTTTGGTCGGTGAACGACAGGCTCCGCCTATCAAGGAGGGCTTACTTAAAAAGGGCTATCCCGAGGACAGGATATATGTCGTAAAGAATCTTAATGAGGGCATTAAGATTGCATATGGATTAAATGCAGGCAGAAAGAGAGTAATTCTTTTAGAGAACGATTTGCCTGACAATTATTAAGCCTCGAATCGCGGCGGATAGTTCCGCCTTTTAATAAGTTTCATGAAATAAAAGCGAAGCAAAACGGCGGTCACCGACGTTTGCGGAAGAAATATGAGAGGAATAAAAAATGCTTATAATTTGTAAAAGCTGTAAAAAGCTTATAGACACAGACAAACACGATTTTTGTCCCAAGTGCGGCTCAAACTTCAACTATGGTGACAACCTTAAGGTAACAAATCACACTGCCGATTACGAGGAATATGAACGCCGTATGGCGGAGCAGCAGCGTGCGGCGGTTGAAAACCGCATGAACGATACAAAGCAGGCTACAAAGAAGGAAACCCAGCGCAGACTCAAAAACCAGGCAAATCAGGCGCAGGGTAAAAAGAACGGCTGTTCAGGTTGCGCAGGAGCTATTGTGCTTTTAATTTTCGGTCTTGGTGTTTTAAGCGGAATTTTTGAAGAAGCAGACTTTGATATTGATGAGTTTTTAAACGAAGAATTCGGTACCGCTTCGCAGACAAGCGCATATACCCTTCCTGCGGATATTTATATAGAAATTCCCGAATATCTTCAGAACATAGAAGAGGATTACATTGAAGAAGAGGTAAATTATCCCTCTCATTTTATTATTGCAGGTGAAACGGCATATACCGATAAATACTCAATTACCTGTACAGAGGTTTCAGAGTACGAAAACTTACTTATCGGCGCAGAAGAGGGCTATAAATACATATCCTTTAAACTCTCTCTGGAGAATACAACAAATTCTGAGCGTTATTACTACGAAAGCATTACTTGTCTTGCTGACGGTGCAGCGGCGGAAATGACCACATATGCAGGGCTGTTCCTCCCCGGAAGGCTTGACGCAGGAGAGTGTTATGAAAGCTCCGTTGTTTTCAAGGTGCCTGAAGAAGCGGCTTTATTTGATATCTATTACGGAGATGATGTGGTGATTTACACATCCGTTGCGGATATTGAAGACTATAACTGGACTCAGGAATAAAAAGGAGAAATAAAATGAGAATTACTTGTGATTATTGCGGAGCATCATTTGATGCAGACAATAACAGTAGCTGTCCCAAGTGCGGAGGCGGCTTCGGCAATGACGCTGAAATGAAAGGACTGGCTGACAGCTATAAGGAGGATCAGTTCCTTCAGGAGCAGATACAGATGAAGGCTCAGAAACTGCAGGAATTTGAAGAAAGGCAAAAAGAACTTGACGGACAGGTGAAAAAGGTCAAGATAGGATGTGTTGTTTTTGCTGTACTTGTTATGGCTATTATTATAATTCCTATACTGGCGGCATCTTCCGGCAGCGAGGAAGCGGCTGTCATGTTACTTAACAATATTATTTAAGAACGAAAGGAAGCAGACTTATGAAAATAAGAGTCGGAGTATTTTTCGGTGGAAAGAGCGTTGAGCACGAGGTTTCGGTAATTACGGGACTTCAGGCATACAACCATATTGACCGTGAAAAGTACGAGCCTATACCGATTTACATCACCAAGGACGGAAAGTTCTATATCGGCGAAAAAATCGGTGTTATAGAAAATTACAGAAACATTCCTGCGTTGCTGAAAGACAGCACCCAGGTTATTCCTATAAATGACGGCGGATGTAAATTCCTCAGATATCCCATGAAGAAATTCGGGGACAACGTTATGGCGCAGATTGATGTTGCTCTTCCTGCGGTGCACGGTACAAACGTTGAAGACGGCGCTTTCCAGGGCTTCTTGCAGACTCTTGGTGTGCCCTATGCGTCATGCGATGTGCTTTCCTCTGCTGTGGGCATGGATAAGTACGTGATGAAGACAGTGTTCAGGGACAACGATATTCCCGTACTGCCCTGCGTGGTTACAAATATCAAGGAATACACAAAGAATCCCGATGAAATTGTGGCAAAAATCGAGGCGAAGACAACCTATCCCGTTATCATAAAGCCTGTAAACTTAGGCTCAAGCGTAGGTATCCGCAAGGCAAAGAACAGGGAAGAACTTATCGAAGCTCTGGAATACGGCTTCACCTTTGCAATCCGTGTGCTGGTTGAAAACGCAGTTACACAGCTCAAGGAAATTAACTGTTCCGTTCTGGGCGACTACGAAGACGCAGAAGCCAGTGAATGTGAAGAGCCTGTGGCAAACGATGAAATTCTCAGCTATCAGGACAAATATGTAAGCGGCAGCAAGAGCGGCGGCGGAAAAAGCGGTATGGCTTCTCTGAAGCGTAAGATTCCCGCTGATATTTCTCCCGAAATGAGAGAAGAAATCCGCATCTTAGCCGTAAAGGCGTTCAAGTGCCTCGGCTGCAGCGGTGTTGCGAGAATCGACTTTATGCTGGATATGGCAGAAAATAAAATCTATCTCAACGAAATCAACACTATTCCCGGAAGCCTTTCCTTCTATCTGTGGGAGCCTATGGGTGTGAAGTACTCACAGCTTCTTGACAGAATGATAATGCTGGCGTTCAAGCGTGAGCGTGAAAATAAATCAATCAGCTTTTCATTTGACACAAACATTCTTGAAAATATCACCCTCGGCGGTGCCAAGGGCGCAAAAGGCTCTAAAATGTAAAGGAGAAAACAATGACAAAACCCTACATTATCGGTTTGAAATTCGGTACATGGCATAGTGAAGTGTGGTTCTCGGGCGAGGACAACGATGAAACAGCCGCAAAGTGGAAGGAAGCAGTTGACGGGCTTGCGGAAGTGGGACAGTGCTGTGCAAATCCCAATGAATTCATCGAAGAAGCCTGCGAACATTTTGAAAAATACGGCTTTACACGTATCCAGAGATGAAGCAGATTACTGTAAATAAGAATGCGGCGGGACAGCGTATTGACCGCTTTTTAAGCAAGACCTATCCCGAACTTCCTCAGAGTCTTATCTGCAAGACTATCAGAAAAAAGGACATCAAGGTAAACGGAAAGCGCACCGAAGCAAATTACAAGCTTTGTGAAGGCGATATTGTCACCCTTTATATAAAGGATGAGTTCTTTGAAAAGCAGAAAACGGCTGACGATGATTTTCTCCGTACTGACGGGGAGATTGATATTATCTACGAAGACGAAAATATCATTCTGGTAGATAAGCAGCCGGGGCTTGTAGTTCACGAGGACAACGACAACACCGCTGATACACTTATAAATCGTATAAAGAACTATCTTTACAAAAAGGGTGAATACAACCCTGCGGAAGAGTTTTCCTTTGCTCCCGCGCTGTGCAACCGTATTGACCGTAATACGGGAGGCATTGTCATAGCGGCGAAAAATGCTGAAAGTCTGCGTATTCTGAATCAGAAGGTAAAAGACAGGGAGCTTACAAAGCTTTATTTATGTGCGGTAAACGGTGTTCCTAAAGCAAAAAGTGCAAGGCTTACAGCATATCTTTATAAAAATGAAAAGGAAAACCGCGTTGTAATTTCCGATAAGAAAACCCCGCAGAACAGAACCATTGTCACAGCATACAGAGTGCTTGAAGTCTGTAACGGTGACAGCCTTTTAGAAGTGGATTTAATCACGGGGCGCACTCATCAGATACGTGCACACATGGCATATGTCGGGCATTTTCTCTTAGGCGACGGAAAGTACGGTGTAAACAAAATAAACAAGGAAAAGGGCTATCCTTATCAGGCTCTTTACAGCTATAAGCTGATTTTCAATTTCAGTACAGACGGCGGAATTCTTAATTATCTGAACGGCAAGGAATTCACCGCCCGTAATATATGGTTTTCAGAGAAATTCAAAGAAAGAAGGACAACAAAATGAAGTATGTAGTTTTACTCTGCGACGGTATGGCAGACTTAAAACGTGAGGATTTAGGAGACAATACCCCTATGGGCTGCGCAAAGAAGCCCAATATGGACACTCTCGCAAAAACAGCGGAAATCGGTCTTGTAAAGACGGTAGTTGACGGTATCAAGCCCGGCAGTGACGTTGCGAACCTTTCCGTTTTAGGCTATGACCCTGCGATTTACTATTCGGGACGCTCTCCCCTTGAGGCAGGCAGTATCGGTATTGACATGAAGCCTACTGATGTTTCCTTCAGAGCTAATCTTGTTACATTATCCGATGAAGCAGTTTACGAAGACAAGACAATTCTTGACTACTGTGCTGACGATATTTCCACAGAGGAAGCTGCTGAGCTAATGAAGTTCATTGCCGAAAAGCTTGACACCGACGTTTTCCATTATTACAGCGGTGTAAGCTACCGTCACTGTCTTATCTGGAACAACGGTACTCTCGATGTAGGCACACTTACACCTCCCCACGACATTACAGGCAGTCCTATCAAGGAATATTTAGGCTTCAACGAAAACAGCGCTCCTTTACTTGAAATGATGAAGAAGTCCTACGATTTACTTAAGGATCACCCTGTTAACAAGGCAAGAGAAGCTAAGGGTCTCCGCCCTGCAAACAGCCTCTGGTTCTGGGGCGAGGGCGTTCGCAAGAGCCTTATGCCTTTCACCGAAAAGTACGGCAAGACAGGTGCTATGATAAGTGCGGTTGACCTTTTAAAGGGTATCGGCAAGTTCACAGAAATGGACGTTATCAACGTTGAAGGCGCAACAGGCTACATAGATACAAACTTCAGCGGTAAGGCTGAAGCGGCAATCAAGGCACTCAAGGATGGTCGTGACTTTGTATACATTCACGTGGAAGCTCCCGACGAATGCGGTCACCGTTTTGAAGTACAGAACAAGATCAAGGCTATCGAGCTTATTGACGAGCTTATTTTAGGACCTGTGTTAAAGGCATTTGAGGGTGAAGAATTAAAGGTATTAATCTGCCCTGACCACCCCACCCCCCTCTCTCTCAAGACACACACAAACGCTCCTGTACCTTACCTTATCTGGAACAGTACAAAGGCTGAACAGGGCGTAGACTGCTTCACAGAGGAGGCTGCTGAAAAGACAGGCAGATATGTAGAAGTGGGTCATACTCTGATGGAGCATTTCCTGTCTGAATGAATAATGAATGATTGAGGTGTGCCTTTCAGGCACGGAACTGAAAATATAACAGGGGCGGCTATCAGCCGCCCCATATGCAAATGAGAGGGAAAATGAAAAAGAAAATTATAATCATTGCAGTAATCGTGCTGGCTCTTCTTGGTGCAGGGGAGGTATTTTACAGAAACTGGCTTTCGCCCCGTCTGGAGGTTTATAACGCGGTACAGGATGCAATTCCCGATGTAGGCGAGCCTTTTGAGTATTTTACTGATTTTTCCATTAAAAATGACAACACCTTTACTTTTGAAGACGGACATATTTCCGTAGAGCTTCCTGCGGATTTCACAGAGGTTGAGCCCGTCAAATTCAGCGGTGACAGTGCAGAATATAAAAGAGGGGAAAATGAATGGCTGTGGGTGGTAAAGCCAACAGTACAGAACACCCGTTTTTTCTTTGCTACGGGAAAATACTCGAATAAAATCTCCTCGCCGAAGCAGGAAGCGGTAAAGGAAGCTTTTGAAAGCTTCGGTCTCGGTTATCCCGAAAAGGCTTACGACCTGTTCAAGGCGATATATCTCTTAGAAAATGAAAATTATAATTTCTTTGACCTTGACGCCGCAAAGACCTTCCTTTTCGCAGGAGACTATAAGGCACGCTCCTTTACAGACGGAACAACTCTTATATATGAACGTGACGATATCCGTGGCTTTATCGATATCCGTGATTATGGCAACCCCGATGAAAACGGAAATTATACCTTATCATTAAGGATTTTCACAACAAATGACCTGGACGTAAGAACGGTAATACAAATCCGCACGAATTCCCTCGAAGAAGCTTACGGCATAATTAACTCCGCAAAAGCGATAGAACAATAAAGATATAAAAATAAAGGAATAAAAAATGGTAGAAACAAAAGAAAATTTACAGGAAAACAAAATGGGCGTAATGTCCGAGGGAAAGCTTCTGCTTTCCATGTCGCTGCCCCTGATGATTTCCATGATTATTCAGGCGCTTTACAATATCGTTGACAGCATTTTCGTTGCCCAGTTCAGCCAGGACGCCCTTACAGGCGTTACCGTGGCTTTCCCTATGCAGAATCTTATGATTGCGGTAGGATCGGGTACAGGCGTAGGTATCAGCGCGTTTTTATCCAAAAGCCTTGGTGAAGGCAAGCGTGAGCTGGCTTCAAAGGTAGCAAAGACAGGTCTTCTGCTGGCAGGCTTCAGCTGGATATTGTTCACTCTTATCGGCATTTTTCTGGTGAAGCCCTTTATCGCTTCACAGACAACCAGCCAGGCAGTAATTGACTTTGGTACGGAGTATCTTACCCTTTGCTCGGTGCTGTCTTTCGGTCTTTTCGGGCAGATGACCCTGGAGCGACTGCTCCAGTCCACAGGAAAAACCGTATACACGATGATTACTCAGGCAACAGGTGCGGTTATCAACATTATTCTTGACCCGATACTTATTTTCGGCTATTTCGGATTGCCTAAGATGGGTATTGCGGGTGCGGCGGTGGCTACCGTTATCGGTCAGACCGTAGCGGCAATCCTTGGCATTCTCTTCAATCTTAAAATAAACAAGGAACTGAATTTCTCCTTTAAGGGATTCAGACCCGACTTCGGCATTATAAAGCGCATCTATGCGGTAGGCGTCCCGTCAATTATAATGATGGCGATTTCTTCGATTATGACCTTTGCAATGAACAAGCTTCTTGACGGCTTTTCCACTGTTGCAACCAACGTTTTCGGCATTTATTTCAAGCTTCAGAGCTTTGCGGTAATGCCTGTCGTGGGTCTTAACAACGGTATGGTGCCGATTATTTCATATAACTACGGCGCAAAAAGAAAAGACCGTATTATGAAAACCATACGTTACAGTATTATTTTCGCTTTATCAATCACAATCGCCTGTATGCTGGTGTTCCAGTTCTTACCTGAGCAGCTTCTGATGATGTTTGCTACTGAGGGACAGTCAAGTGCTGAACTGATGCAGATGGGCATACCCGCTCTCAGGATTATTTCCCTGAACTTTATTTTTGCAGGCTTCTGCATTGTCAGCTGTTCGGTTTTTCAGGCACTCGGCAACGGCTTTTTAAGCCTTGTTGTATCTGTCGCAAGACAGCTGGTGGTACTTGTGCCTGCGGCATATATACTTGCTCATTTCGGCGGCGTAAATGCTGTATGGTGGGCATTCCCCCTGGCGGAATGCATGTCGGTTGTATGCTGTGCAGTTTTCCTTATCATGGCGTATAAGAAGGTAATCAGCAAAATATAAAACAAAAAAGGACAGGCGGAGCTTTCGCTCGTTCTGTCCTTTATTTACCAGTATTTTTCCTTGCTGTCTGTAAGGCAGAGAAGATAGTCTGTCGATACGTCAAAGAATTTTGCAAGAGTGATAATATGGCGGCAGGGAATTTCCTGTATATTCTGTTCGTATTTGCTTATCTGCTGCTGAGTGGTGTTCAGAAGGTCGGCAATCTGCTTCTGGTTTGCCTTGCCCTTGCGGACTTCTTTAAGTCTGTTTCCGATGTTCATGTTCTGTCCTTCTTATCGCTTCTGCCTGTTATATAATCAAGGCTTACATTATAATAATCAGCAAGCTTTATAATCAGGTTCAGAGGAATTTCGCGCTCGCCCCGTTCATATTTTGAATAGAGCGACTGATCACATATAAGATAAGCGCATATCTGCTTTTGTGTAAGGTCGTTGTCCTCACGTAAGTCTCTTATTCTAAGACGCATTTTTATCACCCGTAGATATTATATCTCAGGAATATATGTCCTATTGACAAAAAGGACTATTTGTCTTAAAATAGTGGTATAAACTATTAAGGAGAGAAAATTTATGCAGAAAAAAAGATGCTGTTTTACGGGACACCGTAATGTAATAGTAAATACCGCCCTTAAGGGCAGACTGTGGGAAGCGCTTCACCGTCTGGTTGAAGAATACGACGTCACCGATTTCTATGCGGGCGGCGCGGTAGGCTTTGATATGCTGTGCGAAAGGGCAGTGCTTGCCCTTAAAAAGGAATATCCTGATGTAAAGCTTCATCTTATCCTGCCCTGTAATCCCGAAAGCCAGACAGGCAAGTGGAGCAGTGAGCAGAAGCAGCTTTTCTGTGATATACAGTCACATGCTGATAGCTGTATAGTGCTTTCGGAAAAGTATTATCCCGGCTGTATGAAAAAGCGGAACGAAGAGCTTGTAAAAAACGCGGATTTCTGCATCTGCTACTACAACCCCGACGATGTATCAAGCGGTACGGGTCAGACAGTGAGAATGTGTGAAAAGAATGATGTTACAGTCATAAATATATACGAAAACCCTGAGAACTGAATCTCAGGGCTTTTTGCTTTATTCAAGGGTATCGCGGTATTCCTCGACAATATTCTCCAGGCCGTAGCCTTCGGCAATTTCTGTAATCGCATCACGGGTCTCCCAGAATTCCTTTCCGTCAGGCATATATCCGCCTGTGCGGAAAATCTCTTCATCGTCCTCGCCGTAAAGAGTAATGAAATATGAGGTGCCGTCATCGGCATCCATCTCTTGGGTTTTGATTCTTGTGATTTTTTCAGGGTCGGAAAGCTCTTTCACCTTTTCAAAATCACTTTCGGAAAGCTCAAAATTTCCTATTTCAATATCCTTGCTGTAATCCGAATCGGGCATAAATATATGCACGGACCTGTCGGTGTGGAAATATATTTCTGCATCGGCACAGTCCGCCATTGTTCCGAAGCCGACACCGCCGTAGTCTATGGAAACCAGTATATTTTCGCTGTATTTTATCTTTTCCGCAGGGGCAGTGCAGGAACAAATCAGCATTACAGTGCTTAAAAGCAGGATTATAAGTCTTTTTCGCATTTAAATCCCTTTCTCAGTCAAGAAGTTCTTCAAAATCATATATGTAACGGTCAGCTTTTTCACGGATTTTCTGTTCATCGGGGGCAGAGGTTTCATCAAAAACACCCACGGCAATAAATCCGCCGTCCTTTGCGCCGCAGATACCCATATAAATATCTTCAAAAACCGCAGAATCTTCAGGCTTTAACCCCATTTTTTCGCAGGCAAGCCAGTAGATGTCGGGGAATCCCTTTTTGCGCTGCACATCATTTACATTGACAATTGCACTGAAGAATTTTTCAATTCCCGTATGCTTTAAGGCGGGCATATAAAGGCTTTCGTCGTTTGCTGTGGCAACCGCAAGCTTTACACCGCTGTTATACAGCATTTCCAGATATTCATAAGCGCCTTTTTTCAATTCAACCTTATTTGTGTAATAATCAACCGCCATTTCTACCCATTCATCAATAAGCTGTTCGGGGGTTTCGGGGAGATTGAAGCGTTCAGCTGTATAGACTGCGGTCTGGTATGCGCCTAAATGAGCAACCGCAAGCATATAATCATCAGGCACAGGAATGCCTCTTTTAGCAAGAAAATCGTGGTCTATCTGCTTCCACACCCACATTGAGTCGAGAAGCGTTCCGTCAAGGTCGAAGATTGCGCCTTTTATGTTCATCATAACGCCGCACCTCCGCACAAATATCCCAGCACACGTTCAAATTCCACACCATTACGGACAGGCTCGCCGTTTCCGTATGTAGCCTTTATGGCGAGGGTGCAGAAATGCGCTGCCGCTTCAACAGATTCCGAAAGGGATTTACCCTTTAAGATACTGCCTGTGAGTACTGCGGCGAAAATATCGCCTGTACCGGGGTAGGAAACAGGAATCCTGTCCCAGTTGTATATTCTGAATTCGCCGTTTGTGTCAAGGGACGCATTTACAAAACTGCCCTTTTCTGTGGGAACTCCTGTAATAACTGCGGATTTTGCCTTTCGGCATAGTCTTTCCGTCCAGTCGCGCAGCTGTGATTCCGTGAGAAATTCGGGATAATCCTCTTCTAAAAGGATAGCCGCTTCCGTCAGATTCGGAGTAATTATATCGGCATGGTTAATAAGTTCTTTTGTGCGCTCGATAAGCCCCTTTGTATAGGTCTGGTATGCCGTGCCGTCGTCGCCCATTACAGGGTCGACAATTTTCAGGGCATCGGGGAAACTTTCAAAGAATTCAAGACAGCAGTCCGCCTGCTCCTCGGAGGCGAGAAAACCGCTGTAAATTGCGTCAAAATGTACCTGAAGCTCTTTATAGTGCTTACAGCAGGGGGAGATAAAGTCTGTGGTATCGCGGAGTATGAAATTGCTGAATCCGCCTGTATGGGTGGACAAAACCGCTGTGGGTACAGTAACGCACTGAATGCCCATTGCGGAAATTACGGGCAGGATAACTGTAAGCGCACATCTGCCGTAGCCTGAAAGGTCGTGTATTGCGGCAACCCTTTTCTGCTTTTCCATAGCTTTTTCTCCTTTCTGTTACAAATTAAGGACTTATATAGTATATCACTATTAAAATAAAAAGTCAACGCAGAAAATTCGTTAAATTTTTTAAAAACCATTTACAAATCGACAAAAATGTAATATAATATATGTGTATAATATTAAAAAGGAATGATAATCTTGATTAAAAACAGATTTTTATACAAAACTATGGCGGGTATTGTTTCCCTTGCACTTGCGGCATCCATGACAATTACCGCAGGCGCATGGAGCGAAAACCCGGGCGAATCGGAGGAAACAACTGCAGCTCAGACCTCGGCTCCCGAAGTTACCACGACAGCAGATGAATGGGAAAACCAGGTATGGGACACCACAGAAGCGACTACAACAGAAGAGCCTGACGCTGTTCTGGAAGATGATATAGTTGCGGAAGAGGATGATGAGGATATTTCCGCTGAAGATATCGAACCCGAGGAGGAAGAAGAGGAAACAGAAGCTCCTGAGGAAGTTCCGGAAGAAACACAGGCTCCTGCAACAACTACTGCAGCTGCCACAGCCGCACCTTCCAATACAGCTGCCCCCGATTCATATCAGGCAGTAGAGCCTTTTGAAATGTATGTCCCTGAGGTTCTTAACGTAAGAGGCGGCCCCGGCACCGATTATGACAAGCTGGGTCAGGTTTACGCAAACAATGTTATTTCCATTATCGGTATCAGCGGCGAATGGTATGTGTTCGACTACTACGGAGCTGACGGTTATCTTCTTTCATCACTTCTTCAGGAAGTTCCGGAGGATTCAGGTCAGACCACAACCACTACTACTGCTCCCGAAACCGATACAACAACTCCTCCTGCTGAGGATGACGGTGAGGGCGATGCAGAAATTGAAGATGATTCCTCCTCCGCTGAAGAGGATACAACTCCCGCACAAACCGATGCTCCTGTTGATTCAACGAAAACAACTACTGCAACAGAATCACCTGAAGCGGCTGCGCCTGTAGAAGGAAATGACGACAATGGCGGATTTCCCCCTGTAATTCTTGCGCTTATCTGTGCTGCTGCGGCGTTTATTCTTGTAGGTGTTGTTCCTGTTCTTGTACATAAGTCGCATCATAAGAAATTATATCAGTATTAAAAATTAACCACTGTAATTAACCGCTGTATCAGAAAAGGTACAGCGGTTTTCTATTGACAATCTTTTTATTCTATGGTATACTTTCCCATGGTAGCACATTAAATATCATAATGCATTAAGGAGGAAATTATAATGAAAATGCTCAAAAAAATACTGTCATGCTTTCTGACAGCGGTAATCCTTGTCACAACAATGTGCGTGGGTACAGTAACTGCTTCGGCGGCAAGTGACTATGATCTGAAGTTCTATACAGATGACAGTTATTACTACATAAGAGTCAGCAACATTGCTGAGAAGGAATACGACGCAGCCTTCAAGAACAGCACTTCTAAAATTCTTCCGTATATTTTTGTCGGCTATTCTATTGGTGACGATGTGTACGGTTTCGGCAATATGCAGGCATCCACTGTAAGCGTATCCCTGATGCAGGTAAATGATAAGGATGTTGATGTAGGACTCAAGGGTTATTACAAATATAACTCAAGCTCCAAGACATACAGTTTCTATTTCCGTATGCCCAAATCCAACAGCAATGCCAAGAAGCATATGGCCAGAATAAATAAGGATGATTTATCATATGCTGTAGTTATGTTCGGTTTATTTGACGGTGTTAAAACGGAAATTTATGATGCATACAAGGGAAAGGAGAATCCTGAACTTGTAATTCCCGAAATAAGCATGGGCAGTTCTTCCACCAAGGCAACAAAGAAGATTTCTTCCCTTGAAATTGACGATGTAAGCGACTATACATATACAGGCGAGGCCCGTAAGCCTTCCGTAAAGATTTATGACGGCGATTATAAGCTTGTAAAGGGTACAGACTACACTCTGACCTATAAGAACAACAAGGAAATCGGTACTGCTTCCGTTACAATAAAGGGTAAGGGAAAATACACAGGCAGCAAGACAATCAAGTTTGATATTGTTCCCAAGAAGCCCACTATCAAGGTAAGCGAAAAGAACGGAAAAATCACAATCAAGTGGAATGAAATCGACGGTGCTGAAAAGTATCAGATTTACTATTCCGTAAACGGTGGTAAGTACAAGAAGCTTGTTACAACTTCCAAGACAAGTTACAGCACCACAAAGCTTGATGCTGATGATGACCTCATATTCAGAGTACGTGCACGCACAGAGGCGGACGACGAATACTATTACAGCTCCTTCTCCAAGGCGGTTGAACTTGACTAAAATAATAAGAGCCGGATACCGTAAGGTATCCGCCGCTCTTGTATTTTTTATGCGTTTGTGCTGAAATCTGCGAATTTTGTTGTTCCGATAATTTCTTCTGCGCTTTCAATGATAGAGGTTGCAAGCTTTGTAACCTCAGCCGCAGCTTTTGCCGCAGCCTCCGCTTCAGTAGTCTCTTCTTCCGCGGTGGCCTTTTCTGCTTTATCAGCCTCTTCAGCCTTCTTCGCGCGTATTTCTGCAAGCTTTTCAGCCTGAGATTCCTTTACTTTATTAAGCTTTTCCAGCAATTCTTCGATTGTTGAAGCCTTTACCGTGTTTGTGTCGTCATCGCCTGTAAGACCTTCGATAAGGCTTGCGTGATATGTGATTTCGCCGTCTGAATTTACGCTGACGCCGAATTTTTCAACCATATCGGCATCTTCGGCAAGTTCTTCTTTGGCACCCTTGATATCAGCGATGCTGCTGTGGATGATGCCTTCGTATTCTGCCGCAACTTCCTCATCTGCTGCCATCTTTTCGAGCAGGTCGGGAGTGATAAGCACGTTGTATTCGCCCTTGCCCTGTGCTAAGAGCGCGTCAGCTTCCTCATCAGTAGAGTAGTCTGAGATAATGAAATCAAGGTTGGGGTTTTCCTTTTTAAGTTTTGCAAGATAATCCTGAGCGGTCTGGCTCAGTTTGTCAGCCTTTTCATTAGCGGAGCTTATGTAAAGGCTGTCTTTTCTTTTTGCTTCTTCTGCTTTAGCATCAAGCTGAGCCTGAAAATCATTATTTTCAGCTGCTTTTTCGTTTACCTTACCAGGTGTCTTTTCAAAATTTTTGCCGACGCCGTAATTTTTACCATGATTTGTATAGTTTCCGTAGCCGTTTATGTTATACATAAGCAATCCGTCCTTTCTTAAGGTTAAACCTTTTCTGATAGTTATATCGGCAGGAATTTTAAAAAGTTTAGGAAAAAATAAAAACGGTCAAAGATTTTTGCATCTTCAACCGTTTATTTTTCAAGTCCGAACAGCCAGTCTGTTGAAACCTCGTAGAAAACTGCGAATTTACAGATAGTTTCAACATCAGGCTCAAGCCTTCCGTTTTCGTATTTTGACAGTGTGCCCTGCTGTATGCCGAGAAAATCAGCGGCAACCTGCTGGGTTATTTTCTTTTTCCGCCGCGCCGCACGGAGATTTCTGCAAAGGTTTTCCCTAAACATAGCCTGTCCTCATTTCTCTTGATTTAAGGCTATTATATCATATTCACTAAAATATATTATTCAATTTTGGAATAATTGCAGATATACTTTCAGGGAGATTCGTGGTATAATATGTTTATTCCTTGATGGAATATAATTGTTGTTAATGAGGTGTTACTATGAGTGATTTTTTTAAGGATTTTTTAAAAATCGGAACAAGTTGGCGGAAATTCAATAAAATAGTTTTTGCGCTTGCGCTGGGTCTTGCAGTATTCGGATGTGTGCCTTTAATTATTCTTTTGATTGCTTATGTGCCTTATGGTGTGTGGTTGGCTATAGGTTCAATTTTGTTATTATTAATTTCTTTTTCGGCGTGGGGTATGTTACTTGAATATTTTGATAACATAGCACAGATAAAAGAAAAAGTATGTATGTCTACACCGACATTTACGCCATGCGAATCGGAACCTGAAATTGAAAATTCCGACTGGGAGTGTATTCATTGCGGAAGCCTTAATAAAATAAATCAGGATTACTGCAAGGATTGTGGTAAATACAAATAAATAAAAAAATGCGACGCTCATCGAGCGTCGCATTTTTGTTTATTAAATTACATCTCAATCTTGAGACCCTGTGCGCTTTCAACTGTGAACTTCTTGTCGGTAGCTGTGGAGGAAACCTTGATTATATCGCCGTTTCTTGTAGCTGTTACAGTTGTAACAAGGTTAGCTTCGTTGTCGTAAAGCTTGCACTCAGCTGTCTTGCCGTCTTCAAGGCCGTATACAACAAGCTTTGCGCCTTCAACATAATCATATGTGAATGCCTTTTCAAAGTTGCCGTATGCGATAATGGAGTTGGGCTTTGCGTAAAGGGGCATTCCGTAGTAATCGTACTTCTTTTCATACCACTTGCCGCCTGCGAGAGTTTCGCCTGTCTGGATATCTGTCCATTCGCCGCTGATAGCGGGGAGGTAGAACTGAGCTGTGCCTTCCTCGTTGAATACGGGAGCAACTAAAAGGTTGTCGCCGAACATATACTGTCTGTCAAGAGGCAGAACAGCAGGGTCAGCGGAATATTCCATAACCATAGCTCTCATCATAGGAATACCCTCTGTGTGAGCCTTAACAGCATTAGCGAAGAGGTAGGGCATCAGCTTGCCCTTGAGGACTGTCCAGTGGCGGAGAACATCGGAGGATTCCTCGTCAAAGTTCCACGGTACACGGTAGGAGCTGTTGCCGTGGAGTCTGGAGTGAGAGGACATAAGACCGAATGCACACCATCTCTTGTAGAGGTCGGGAGTACCCTGAGCCTCAAAGCCTGAAATATCGTGGCTGAAGTAGCCGAAGCCGCTTAAGCAGAGAGAAAGACCGCCGCGTACTGTTTCCCACATGGATTCATAGTTGCTGAAGCAGTCGCCGCCCCAGTGAACAGGGAACTTCTGACCGCCGACAGTTGCGGAACGAGCGAAGAGACAAGCCTTATCCTTGCCGTAGTATTCTTCCAGAACCTCGAAAACAGTCTTGTTGTAGAGGTAAGTATAGTAGTTGTGCATCTTGTAGGGGTCGGAGCCGTCATAGTAGACAACATCGGTAGGAATTCTTTCGCCGAAGTCTGTCTTGAACGCGTCAACGCCCATTTCGCAGAGCACGCGGAGCTTGCTCTTGTACCATTCGCAGGCTGCGGGATTTGTAAAGTCAACGATTGCCATACCGGGCTGCCACATATCGCCCTGCCATACGCTGCCGTCCTTGTTCTTGATGAAGTAGCCGTTCTTTGCGCCTTCTTCAAAGAGTGCGGAACGCTGGCCGATGTAGGAGTTGATCCATACGCAGATTTCAAGACCCTTTGCCTTGAGACGCTGTAACATAGCCTTGGGGTCGGGGAACATTCTCTTGTCCCATTCGAAGTCACACCAGCAGAATTCCTTCATCCAGAAGCAGTCAAAGTGGAATACCTCTAGAGGGATATTTCTTTCAGCCATACCGTCGATAAAGCTTGTAACGGTTGCTTCGTCGTAGCTGGTTGTGAAGGAGGTTGTAAGCCATAAGCCGAATGTGTATGCAGGGGGGAGGGCAGGCTTACCTGTAAGAGTTGTATATGTCTTGATTACATCTGCGATTGTCTCGCCGCCGAATACGAAATATTCCATTCTTTCGCCCTGTACGGAGAAAGCAACCTTGGAAACTGTTTCGCTGGCAACTTCAAATGTCACCTTTTCGGGGTGGTTTACAAATAAACCGTAGTTGTTGGATGTTACATAGAAAGGAATAGACTTGTAGGACTGTTCGGAGGATGTACCGCCGTCATTGTTCCAGATTTCAACAGTCTGACCGTTCTTTACGAAGGTAGAGAACTTTTCGCCGAAGCCGTAGATGTTTTCGCCGACACCTATGTTCATCATTTCACGGATAACGCCGCTTTCAGCAGTCTGATCCTGAGCAAAGAAAGGCTTCATAGCATCTTCAGCCATACGTTCCTTTGTCTTCCAGCCTTCTTCAAGGATATAGGAGGTTGTTCTCCAGCCCTGCTTTGTAAGAAGCTTATCGCCGTAGTAGTACTTGATATCCCATGCGCCCTGCTTTGCAACAACAACTCTTGTCTTGCCGGAAACAAGTTCAAAGGTCTTTTCTGTTTCGTTTACAACGGGCTTGAAATTTTCATCTTCGTAAAGCTCAAAGGAAGGAGCCTTCTTAAGAGCACCCTTGTAGTGCTCAACGCAAACCTTGATAGAGTTTTCGAGAGTGGATGTGAATGTGATTTCAAGGTTAGGACCGCCGAGAGTCATACCTCTGTTGCCGATCCACTGGTTTGTAGCCAGCACGCTGATAGACTTTTCGTCTGCTGTAACCTCGTACATCTGTGTAGCGTAATTTACGCCGTAGCCGGGCTTGTTAAGCCATAATCCGTCTGCATACTTCATAGTCGGATACCATTCCTTTCAAGAATTTATTGAATTGCCGTATTAACGATTTAAAACGGCGTGTAATCGTTTGCATGCTACTATAATATTAGCATATATTCGTGCAAAAAGCAAGGGGTTTTTGAAAAAATGTAAAAGAAAAATTTATTATTGGTAGAATAAAACATACGATTTCATATTCCCTCTGAAAAAATCATAAAATCTCCATAAGGAGTTGATTTTATGATGAAATGGGTAATGGTGGTTATGATAACCGCGGCAGTGATTTTTGCCGCTGTTACAGGGCGCATGGATAGTGTATCCGAAGCATTTTTAAGCGAATGCACCTCGGCGGTGGAGCTCTGCATCTCCTTAATCGGAATAATCTGTCTGTGGAGCGGAGTTATGCGGGTAGCGCAGAAATCGGGTGTCACTGAACAGCTGGCAAAGCTGTTTTCGCCCGTGCTGGGAAAGCTGTTCAAAGGACTTGAAAAAGGCGGAAAGGCAATGCAGTACATAACCCTTAATCTTACCGCAAACATACTTGGGCTGGGCAATGCTTCAACCCCCTTCGGAATAGCGGCCATGCGTGAAATTGAAACGGAGGAGCAAAGCTTAGAACCCGAAAAAGCTTCACACAACATGATAGTTCTGACGGTTATGAATACCGCAAGCTTACAGCTTATTCCCACAACAGTAGCGGCACTGCGGCTTCAGGCAGGTTCGGGAAATCCCATGGAAATCCTGCCCTGTGTCTGGATTGTATCGGTCTGCGCGCTGACAGCGGCACTTCTGGGCACAAAACTGTTACGCAGTATATGGAAAAGGAGAGGGAAATGAGCTTTACAGATTTTATTATTCCCGTATTTATTGCGGCAGTGCTGATATACGGAGTTATACGAAAAGTAGATATTTTTGCTGAATTTACAGCGGGTGTAAAAGAGGGGCTTTCAACAATTTACGGGATTTTCCCCTCTCTTTTCTGTCTTGTGCTGACAATTGCGGTGTTCAGGGCCTCAGGAGGAATGGAAATATTGACGGAGGTTCTTTCTCCTGTATTTTCGGCAATGGGTTTTCCTGCGGAATGCGCCCCTCTTGCGATACTTCGTCCGTTTTCGGGAAGCGGCTCGATTGCGCTTTTTGAGGACGTAATGTCACAGTACGGCGCTGACAGCTTTGCAGGGCGGGTAGCCTCGGTAATTCTGGGAAGCAGTGAAACTACGTTCTACACATTATCGGTTTATTTCGCCGCTACAAAGGTAAAAAAGACCCGTTATGCCCTGCCTGCGGCATTATGCGGAGATGTGGCAGTATGCGTGTTGAGCGGTCTTGTTGTGAAATGGCTGCTGTAAAGAAAAACCCGATTGTTTTTCGCAATCGGGTTTTGAGTTTTAATTATCTTTGCTTATCAATCATTGAACTTGAAATCTTCAACAATACCACGGAGTACATCGGAGTGGCTGCTGAACTCGTGGCTGGCAGCGGCACATTCTTCGGATGTAGCACTTGTGTTCTGTGTAAGGTCGCTGATAACAAGCATGCTTTCGTTGATGCCCGAAATTCTTTCGGCCTGTTCATCGGACGCGGAAGCGATCTGAGTCATGAAGTCGTTGATCTGACCGATATTGCGTACGATTTCGTTAAGGGCGATCGCAGTTTCATCTGCAATTTCTTCACCCTTGCGTACAGCGTTGATGGATTCGGAGATAAGCTTTGCTGTTATGTTTGCAGCATCTGCGGAGCGGCTTGCAAGGTTACGTACTTCGTCAGCAACAACCGCGAAGCCCTTACCTGCTTCGCCTGCCTTAGCAGCTTCAACAGCCGCGTTAAGAGCAAGGATATTTGTCTGGAATGCGATGTCGTCGATAGTCTGGATAATGGTGTCAATCTGTTCGCTTGTCTTTGTGATTTCGTTCATGGACGCCATCATCTGGGCCATCTTCTGTGTGCTTTCGTTTGCACTCTGAACTGTTTCGTTTACAAGCTTGCTTGCCTTGTTTGTAACACCTACGTTGGCTTCAATACGTTCGGAAATCTGACCGATATTGGTATTGAGAGCTTCAAGGCTGGAGCTCTGCTGGATTGTACTGTTTGCAAGGTTTTCGGAGCTGGAAAGAATCTGGCTTGAACCGTTACTTACGTCACCCGATACCTTTTCAAGGGAACGTACAATTGAGTTAAGACTGTTGCAGATTGTAATAAGTGATGTTCTGATTGAACGGTAGTCGCCTACATATTCTGTTTCAGGTTTTACGGAGAGATTCTTGCTTGCAAGACCGCCGAGTACTCGGTCGATATCAGTTGCGATGGAGCTTAAGCTTCCTGTTACGCCTGAAAGTGCATCCATAAGAGCCTTTGTCTCATGAACACTGGACTTGATATCAGGAAGGGGAGAGTAAATATCGCCTTCTGCAAGAAGACCAAGACGGTCACTGATGAGGTTGATAGGCTTTGTGATACCTCTTGCAATGAATACGAATATGATAGCGCCTAAAAAGAGAAGTGCAACAATAATAAGAATATTACTGAGAATTGAATTTGAAAGAGCGTCAAAGGCGGAAGCGGAAGGAATGATTATCGCAAGAGACCAGCCTTCGAGGTTTCCTACGGGAATATAGCCGATATAGCAGTTTTCGCCAAGGTAGTTGATCTGTTCAACTGCGCTTTCACCTGCGAGCATTTTTTCTGCAATTCCTGCAGCACCCTTGTAATAGCCGCCTTCTTCCTGTGCGAGCATTGCAAAGGTCTTCATATCACGTACATAACCATCATTGGGGTGAGCTACAATAGCACCCTTGCTGTCGATAATGAAAGCGGAGCTGTCTTCGTTGATCTTCATGGAATCGAGAACATTTGAGAAGAGGGTGTAGTCGATACCGCCGTAAGCCACACCCGAGAAGGAAAGACTGCTTATCTTTGCAGCTGCCATGATTGTAATGGAGCTGTCAGTCTGACGTACGAGAGGGCTGGATATGTAGGTTACGCCTTCAGCCGCCTGCTTGAAATACTCACGCTGGGAGATATCTGTATTGTTGTAGGTTGTACCGTCGTCGTAAGCAATGGAGAAATCCTTGAAGCTTGTTCCGTCCACTTCCTTTTCAAGAAGCTTCTTACGCGCAGCCATCTGCAGATTTCCTGTATAAATTGAATCGTTTGCGGCAACAGCCTCAACCTCAAGACGGATAATGTCCAGCTTCTGGTTGATAACGGACTGATATGTGGTAAGTGATGCTCCGATTTCCTCGTTGATGTACTGTTCTGCAAGGTTGTAGCTGAGCATGCAGTTAACAACGCACATAATTACAGAAAGAGCAAACAGTACGGAACAACCCGCAACCATAATTACAAGGCCGAGAGTCTTCTTTGTCTTCTTCTTTGCCTTACGTGTTATGCGCTTCATGCCTTCTTCGTCGCTGAAGTACTCAACATCTTCCTTTTTGGAGGATTTTTCAGGCTTTTTCTTCCTGAATTTGCCTATAAGCTTTCCGAGGGTTTTGTCGTATATATCGCTGAAGAAGTAGCCGACATTGTACCCCACACTTTTTAATCCCGCGAGTATTTTCGATAAAATTGATTTAATCTTGTTCATATCTTTATATTCCTTTACAGGTTTTTAGAGTCCGTTCAGTTAATTACGACCTTTGCGGCTGTACGCTGTGCCTGGTCGATTTCATATTCCATTGCGTCAAAGATTACTCCGTTATCGTCGAAAAGTACAAACATGAGCTTTTCATTTCCGATTTCCGCTGTATTGCCTTCGGAGTCGGTTACGGAAGCAGTGTCTCCATCGTTGGTTATAACAATTCCGTTTTCGGCAGTATAGGAAATTACTTCGCCGTCGGAAGCGCTATTGAAAGTTTCGCCGTTGCGGTCATTGAATTCGGCGTAATAGGGGTCGGCATCCTGAGGACGGTTAAGTCCCGTGTCTGCATAGTCTGCGGCGCGCCTTATACCCGGTGTTAAGCCGTCGTAATCAGTGGCGGTTGACAGGATTGCGTATCCGCAGTCAGCGTTTTTCAGCTGAATCAGATAGGTGTAGATATCTGCGTTTGTATACATGACCATCAGGTTTTCTTCGGATGTGTTATATCCGTCAATTGCATCCTGAAGTGCAGGTATACCTGTCATATAGGGGAATACCCCGTGGAAATTCATATACATACCCCAGCAGTTGTAGATAAACATACCTGCTGTTGTAACAATGGTGAGGAGAAATGCATTATCGCTCTTTTCTTCAGATTTCACATGTGAGTAGCCGGGCATTTTCTTCGAAACGGATTTCCTTGCCTTTTCGGCTTCCGCTGCCTTTTCTGCCTTTTCGCTGAAATAATTCAATGCGGAAGGAATTGCGAAAATCGAGAAGATGAAGATGAACATCGAGAAACGTTCAACAATAAATGCAAAGGTTATAAAGCTCCATATCGAAGCATTTATAAGCATGAACCAGAGATGGGGATCGGCTTCTTCCTTTTCGCGCCAGCCCAGGAAGTAGCATATCATCACAAGAGCCAGAACCGCAAGCGGCATAATCAGATATTCAAAGCCGAAGCCTTCAACAAACCATTTGCTGTCGATATAAACTGTGTAATCCCTGCCTGTGAGCGTGGTCATGATATTTGCCATGATATTAAGGGGATTTGCACCCACAGCCTTCATGACAAGACAGATAATAAGCGCTCCCAGAGACACGGAACTGTATATGATAATCGCTTTCTTCGTGGGTTTCAGGAAGAATGCAAGCAGGTAGAACGGAATGAATACCGCTGCGGTGTAATGGAAGAGGACTGCAGTTACCGCAAGTATCAGCACAGGTATTATCTTCCGCTGCTTTATGAAGCCGTATGCCAGAAGAAGAATAGAAACCGCTATACTCTGACGGATGAAGTTCATGGATGCATAGAAGAAGGTGAGACAGAGATAAACAGTGACTGAAAGCCATACATTGTCGCTGTGGCGGTAGATTACAAATGCCACAGGTACAAGTATCAATACGGAGTAGACGGAATACATCACTTCGGGATTTGTGCTGACCATACTGATAAGCTTTGTCACAAGAGTGAACAAAGGTTCGTATACAAGAGACGGAATTTCGCTCCACGGAGTAGAGCGTATAATATCAAAAATTCTTATATAACTGAAATAGTCGTTACCCATGCCGTATCTGAATGTGTTCAGAAGGAACATGAGTACAAACATTACTGCAAGATAAATGATTTTACCTGTTTTTGAGGATTTCCGTCCCGCAAGAGGAATGCCGAGAATGAGTGCAAGGGCAAAAAGCCCGATATATACTGCCATCAGGGGTGCCTTTCATAAGTAAAAGATAATAATATACATTTATACATTATTTAGTATATCACAATCTTTCAAAAAAATCAATCCTCTTTGATTTATTTGTTAATTATACATAAACTGAGCTAAAAATTTTTTACACTATTGATTTTTATTATGTTTAATGGTATAATAAATTATTATGCGAAAATTCTGCTTTCAGGAGGTTTTTGATATGAAGCTGGTAGATGTGGGCTATGGCAACAGAGTGAGCGGAGAGCGCATTGTAGCAGTAATCGGTGCTGATTCCGCGCCTGCGAAAAGGCTTATTGCCGCGGCAAAGGAAAAATTCACGGCAATTGACGCTACCTGCGGCAAGAAGACCAAGACCGTAATCGTTATGGACAGCGGTCATATAGTAATGTCGGCAAAGGAGCCTGAAAGCATCGCTTCAGCGGAAAATTAAACGAAAGAAGGATATATAAATGAGCAAGGGAATTTTAATTGTAGTATCCGCACCTGCAGGCTGCGGAAAGGACACTATACTTGAGCAGGCTTTAAGCCGCAATGACAACCTTTTCTACTCCGTTTCAGTCACATCAAGAGCTATGCGCCCCGGCGAAACCGACGGAGTAAGCTATCACTTCAGAACAAGAGAACAGTTTCAGGATATGATAAATAACGGCGAGCTTCTGGAGTATACAGAGTACTGTGGAAATTACTACGGTACTCCCGGAAAAGCAGTAGAGGATATGCTTGCGGCAGGAAAGGATGTAATCCTCAAAATCGAAGTTGAGGGTGCAGGAAATGTTAAAAAGATGTTCCCAGACTGCACAATGATTTTCATTCTTCCTCCCTCATTTGCGGAACTTGACCGCAGACTTCATAAGAGAGGCACTGAGGACGAGGAGACAATCCAGCGCAGACTCAGAACCGCAAAGGAAGAGCTTACATACGCAAGAAATTACGACTTTCTGGTTGTAAACGGCGCTCTTGAAAAGGCGGTTGATGATTTTCTTGCTGTTGTTGCGGCGGAAAAGATGAAAACCACCGTATGCGGCGGACTCATTGATGATTTACTCAGCGAATGAAAACGCTTATAGCAGGAGTTGCGGTTGAGAAAACCGCCGCTTCCTTTGATGATTTATTCAGCTATCTTGTGCCTCCTGAGCTTTGCGGGACAGTCTGCGCGGGTATGCGCGTTGCGGTACCTTTCGGACGCAGCAACAAGACCCGTGCAGGTGTGATTTTCACACTCTCTGAGGGCGAATACGACGGAAAGCTGAAAAGCATAATTTCAGCGGCAGATGACGGCATTATCCTTGACGGGGAAATGCTGAAGCTGTGCGAATGGCTTAAAGAAACCACTTTCTGTACCTACTATGACGCTGTCAGGACAATGCTTCCTGCGGGGCTTTCAATAAAGGCGGAAGAAAAATATGCCTTTGCTGACAAATACAGCGCCGAAAACCTTTCCGACAGCGAAAATTCACTTGTTACACAGCTGAAGCTTGCGGGAAGAAAGGAATTTCAGACGCTTCTTTCACAGCCCGAAAACAAGAAGACGGCGGAAGGCCTTACGGAAAAGGGAATACTCGTAAAAACCGAGCTTATAAAGCGCCGCGTAGGAGACAGTACCGAGCGTATCGTGACTCTTTCGGGTGCGGATATCACGGAGATGAAGCTTTCACCCAAGCAGAAAGCGGTGATTGAAACCTTGTCCGAATCGGGTGCGGCATCGGTGAAGGAGCTTTGCTACCTGTGCGCAGTTACCGAATCGGTGGTGAAGAATCTTGCCGCAAAGGGGATTGCTGAAATCCATGATGAGGAGACTTCAAGGGCTGTTTCAAAGGATGCGGTTTCAACTGCGAAGCTGTCCGACATAGTTTTTTCGCCCTTGCAGCAGAAAACCTATGACGGCATAAAGGCGCTTATGGAAACGGGCAAGCCTCAGTGCGCACTGCTTCACGGCATTACGGGCAGCGGCAAGACCTCGGTTTTCATAAAGCTTATAGAATACGCACGTGACAGCGGTAAAACCGCAATACTGATGATACCCGAAATTTCCCTTACCCCCCAGACGGTCGGAAAGTTCCAGAGTCTTTTCGGGAATACGGTTGCTATTATCCACAGCGGTCTGTCTCTCGGTCAGCGTGCGGACGAATACAAGAGAATACGACGGGGTGAAGCAAAAATCGTTATCGGTACACGAAGCGCAGTTTTTGCTCCCCTTGAAAATATAGGAATCATAGTTATGGACGAAGAGGGAGAGCATACCTACAAATCGGAAATGTCTCCTCGTTATCATGCCCGCGATGTGGCAAAGCAGAGGTGTTTTCATCATAATGCATTACTGCTTCTTGCGTCGGCAACTCCGTCCTTTGACAGCTACAACAACGCACTGAACGGGAAATACCATCTTTTCGAGATGAACCAGCGTTACAGTGACGCAAAGCTTCCGCCTGTAACCATGACGGATATGCGTATTGAGGCGGAAAACGGCAACCGAGGCAATTTCAGCGAAGAGCTTCTCTGCGAGCTGAAATACAATCTTGACAAGGGTGAGCAGTCCATGCTGCTTCTGAACCGCCGCGGTTATCACACCTATGCAAACTGCATAAGCTGCGGTGCGGTGGTGGAATGTCCCAACTGTTCAGTGCCCCTTACCTATCACAAAATCAACGACAGTGTAATCTGTCACATCTGCGGTTTTCATAAGGCAATGCCGAAAGCCTGCGAAAAATGCGGAAGCAATTATATATATCAGAGCGGAACAGGCACTCAGCGCATTGAGGACGAAATCAAGGAGTATTTCCCCAACGCAAGGGTACTGCGTATGGACGCGGATACCACAATGTCCAAGTTTTCATACGAAAAACGTTTCAAGGAGTTCCGCAACAACGAATACGACATCATGGTAGGCACGCAGATGATAGCCAAGGGGCTGGATTTTGAGAATGTGACTTTAGTTGGAGTACTGCTTATTGACCGTTCTCTTTATGCGGGGGATTATCTGGGCTACGAAAAGACCTTTTCACTGGTAACTCAGGTCGTGGGCCGCTGCGGCAGAGGTGCAAAGCCGGGCAGAGCCTTTATACAGACCTTTACCCCCGACCATTATGTGCTGGAACTTGCGGCACAGCAGAACTACAAGGAATTCTACGAGCAGGAAAGCGAAGTACGCAAGGCACTTATCTTTCCGCCTTACTGTGATATATGCATGGTGGGATTTTCCTCTCATAACGAAGCATCCATAAAGACAGCGGCGGATAAATTTTTCGCAATGCTGAAAGCGGAAGCGGACAGGGCAAGAGATATTCCCGTAATTATGCTTGGTCCCACAATGAACGGCAGGATAAATAACAGCTATCGTGCAAAAATAATAATAAAATGCCGCAATTCAAGACCCTTCCGCGATATTTTAAGAAGGGTAATGGGCGCGGCATATAAGGATACAACTTTTAAAGAGGTTAATTTCTTCGCCGATTTCAACGGCGAAATATTCTGATATACAGAAAGGAAGGACAGAAAATGGCATTAAGAAATATTGTAAAATTCGGCGAGGATGTACTTAAGAAGAAGTGCCGCGAGGTAACGGTTTTTGACGATAAACTGTGGGTGCTTCTCGACGATATGTATGAAACAATGACTGCGGCAAACGGTGTCGGTCTTGCAGCGCCACAGGTGGGAATTTTACGCAGGGTTGCGGTAATTGATGTAGGCGAGGGTCCCATTGAACTTATCAATCCTGTAGTCACCTCTATGAAAGGCAAGCAGAGAGAAGTGGAAGGCTGTCTTTCCGCGCCCGGTCAGTGGGGTTATGTTGTACGTCCTGCAAAGGTAAAGGTCACAGCTCTGAACCGTTACGGCAAGGAATTCAAAATCGAAGGTACAGAACTTCTCGCCCGTGCACTCTGCCACGAGATTGACCACCTGAACGGTGTTGTATTCACAGACCTTGCAGATGAAATGGTTGAGCCTGAGGAGGAATAAGCGGAAGCTTATTTCTGATGAAGAATGAAAAATGAATGATGAAGGATTGTGGTATCGGCTTTGCCGATATATTTAAAATCGTGCCGAAGGCACTCCTTGATTTTTCATCTTTCATCATTCATTATTCATCTCAAAAATGCTGAAAGGATTTTTAAAATGAACATAGTATTTATGGGTACTCCCGATTTTGCGGTTCCCTGTCTTGAGGAACTCGTAAAGTCGGAGCATAAGGTATGCGGCGTATTCACACAGCCTGACAAGCCTAAGAACAGAGGGCAGAAAATGCAATTTTCGCCCGTGAAGGAATGTGCGTTGAAATACGATATCCCCGTGTATCAGCCTCTTTCCCTGAGAAAGGGCGAGGACGCTGAAAAAAGTATGGAAATACTGAATGAGCTTAATCCCGATTGTATCGTGGTTGCGGCTTACGGTCAGATTTTACCGAAATCCGTACTTGATTTACCGGAGTTCGGCTGTATCAACGTTCACGCTTCTCTTTTACCCCGTTACAGAGGCGCAGCGCCTATCCAGCACTGCATCATCGACGGTGAAAAGGTGACTGGTATTACCATTATGTATATGGCAGAGGGTCTTGATACAGGTGATATGATTTTAAAGGAAGAGGTTGAAATTCACGACAGAATGACTGCTTCCGAGCTTCACGACAGATTCACTGAAATCAGCGGTCCGCTTTTACTGAGAGCTCTTTCCCAGCTTGAAAACGGCACTGCACAGCGTATTCCCCAGACAGACGAGAATACCTGCTACGCTTCCATGATTTCAAAGGAAATGTGCAGGATTGACTTTACAAAACCTGCTGAGACTGTATACAACTTTATCCGCGGTATGTCTGCAAGCCCCTGTGCGTTCACAATGCTGGGCGATAAGCGTTTAAAGGTATACTTTGCGGAAAAGACAGATATGAAGACAACAGCTGAAGCGGGAACTACCGTTGACGACATCTTCTCTGTTGCCTGCGGCGACGGAGGAGTTATCCGTTTCAGCGATATTCAGCTTGAAGGTTCAAAGAGAATGAATGTGACCGACTTTTTAAGAGGAAGAAAAATCGAAAAAGATACAAAACTCGGTTAAAAGGAGAGAAAAATGGAACTTTTTTATATGCTGTTCAGCGACTACTGGCCTCTGGCGTTCGGAATCATCGGTGTGCTTATTTTTTCAATTGTAGCTTCTCTTGAGGTTGACGCAACCTTTAAAAAATACAGTGCCGATTACGTGGATTCGAAAGTGCCTGCCTGTGATGCGGCAAGACAGATTCTTGACATGCACGGACTTCATGATGTGCAGGTTGTAAAAATAAAGGGGCATCTTACCGATAACTACAATCCGAAAACAAAGACAGTTTCCCTTTCTGAAACTGTTTACGGCAGTGCGACAGTTTCCGCTGTGGGCGTTGCCGCACACGAATGCGGCCACGCTATCCAGCATGCAACAGGCTACACACCCATAAAGCTCCGCACCATGTTTGTGCCTGTTGTGAATATTTTTTCAAATTCATGGTTCTGGGTATTTATGATAGGTATGGCGATGAAATCACTGCTGCTTATTGAAGCGGGCATTGTGTTTTTCAGTACAATCGTGATTTTCCAGCTTATAACCCTGCCTGTTGAGTTCAATGCAAGCCGCAGGGCAATTGATACCCTTGTGAAGACAAGGATTCTTTACGGAACTGAGGTTGCGGGAGCGAGAAAGGTGCTTAAAGCGGCGGCAATGACCTACGTTTCTGCGCTTCTCACATCCATTATGCAGCTTTTAAGACTGATTTTCAGAGCAAACAGCAGAAGAAGATAACTCAGTCAGGATATCCCCGACCCAGAGGTACTGGGATGTTTTAAAATCAGCAGAAATGTAATTTTCTGCTGATTTCAGTGCGGTTTCACCGCGCCTTGCCGCGTTAAAAACGGGGCAAGCCCTTATCTGAACCGAAAGGACACTGATTTATGGCGACAGCACGAAGCATAGTTCTTGACTTACTTGTAAAGACAGCTGAAAAGGGCGCATATTCCAATATTGTACTGGACAGCGCGCTGGAAAAGAATGCTCTTTCCCCACGGGACAAGGGTTTTGCTACTGTGCTTTTCTATGGTGTTCTTGAACGGAGAATGACTCTTGATTATGTTATAAGAGCCTATTCGAAAACCGAATTTGACAAAATAGATATAACCGCTGTACAGCTTCTCAGAATGGGACTTTATCAGCTTCTATACATGGACAGTGTGCCCGACAATGCCGCAGTAAACGAAACGGTGAAGCTGGCTTCCCAGAAGCAGAAAGGCTTTATTAACGCAATTCTGCGAAGCTTTCAGCGTGACGGACTAAAAATCGACTACGGCACTCTGGAAGGCGAGGCAAGACTTTCGGTGGAGTATTCCTGCCCGAAATGGCTGGTAAAAATGTGGCGCAACCGCTTCGGTGAAGAAAAAACGGTGAATATTCTTAAATCCACCTTTGGAAGACCGCCTCTTTTTGTAAAGGTGAACACCCTTAAATGCGACGCGGATACTCTTATTGCGGAATTTCAGAAGGACGGTATTACCGCAAGACGCAACAAGTTGCTTCCCGACTGTGTGGAGGTTGACCGTATCGGGGGAATCGAAGCCTGCCGTGCTTATCGTGCGGGACTTTTCCATGTTCAGGATATTTCCTCGCAGTTATGCTGTAAAATCGTAAAGCCGGTAATGGGTGAAACGGTGCTGGATATGTGCGCCGCACCCGGCGGAAAGTCCTTTTCCATAGCCGAGGCCATGGGCAACAAGGGTGAGCTTTACAGCTTCGACCTTTATGACGGTAAAATTTCAATGCTTCGTGACGGGGCAAAGAGGCTGGGTATTAATATTATCACCGCTGATGTGAATGACGCTTCCGTTTACAATGAAAACATTCCCATGGCGGACAGGGTGCTGTGTGATGTGGTGTGTTCGGGACTTGGCGTAATCCGCAGAAAGCCTGAAATAAAATACAAACCCAAAGCGGCACTTTCCGATATTCCTCCCATTCAGAAGCAGATTCTGAAAACGGCAAGCCGATATGTAAAGGTAGGCGGAACGCTGATTTATTCTACCTGTACGCTGAATTTCGATGAAAATGAAGCGGTTGTGGAGGAATTCTTAAAGGAAAACAAGAATTTTGCACCCGTGGCGGTGCCGATTGAAATAGAAAAAGAAGGCGCAGACTACTGCCGTAATTTCTTCCCCGATGTGACGGGCGGAGACGGCTTCTTCGTGGCAACCCTGCGCAGAATGGATTAATATGAAAAAAATCGACATACTTTCTCTGAGTTTCTCTGAGCTTGAAGTGGAAATTCTTGCAATGGGCGAGAAAAAATTCAGGGCAAAACAGCTTTATGAGTGGCTGCACAAGAAAAAAGTAACAGAGTTTTCAGAGTGCACTAATCTTTCTGCACAATTTATTGCGGCTCTCGACGAAAAATTTTGTCTGAATAACCTAAAAATCAAAAAAAGACTTGTATCTTCCATAGATAATACTGTAAAATATCTCTATGAGCTTTCCGACGGAGAGCGTGTGGAGACGGTTCTTATGAGCTATTCCCATGGCAACAGCCTTTGTATTTCCACTCAGGTAGGCTGTAAAATGGGTTGTGCGTTCTGCGCTTCCACAAAGGCGGGTTTTGTGAGAAACCTTACTCCTGCGGAGATGCTTTTACAGATTTACGAAACCGAGCGTGACAGCGGCAGACCTGTTGAAAGTCTTGTACTTATGGGTATCGGTGAGCCGCTGGATAATTACGATAATGTGCTGAAATTCTTACAGCTTTTATCCGCTCCCGAGGGCAGGAACATGAGTCTTCGCCATGTCTCCCTGTCAACCTGCGGCCTTGTGGATAAGATCAATGAACTTGCAGAGCTGAAGCTGGGACTGACATTGTCCCTGTCCCTGCACGCGCCCACAGACGAAAAGCGCAGTGCTATAATGCCCGTAAACAAAAAATATCCAGTGGCGGAGGTTATTGCCGCCTGTAAAAATTACTTTGAAAAGACAGGCAGGCGCATAAGCTTTGAGTTTTCGCTGATTGCTGACGTGAATGACAACCGTGAGACGGCTATGGAGCTTATAAAGCTTTTAAAACCTCTCAGTCCTTGTCATGTGAACCTTATTCCCGTAAATGAAATAAGAGAGGGCGGTTTTAAAAAGAGCCCAAATGTAAAGAGCTTCCAGAAATTCCTTGTTGAGGGCGGACTTAACGCTACCGTAAGGCGCACTCTCGGCGCAGATATAAGTGCGGCCTGCGGACAATTAAGACGAGATAATATATAGTAAAAATATTACATTTTGTAATATTCCGAAGAAATCTGTAAACAATTTGTAATAAAATAACAGTTGATTTGTAACCTTTATTAAGGTATACTGATATATGGTGGTGAATTTGATTTGAAATGCTTTTCTAAAACAGACATCGGACTTGTAAGAAGCGAAAACCAGGACAGGGTATGGACAGGTAATCTTGATGAGGACGCTGTTGCAATAATTCTCTGCGACGGTATGGGCGGCGAAAACGCAGGTAGTGTTGCAAGTCAGATGACGATTGATTTTATGTCGGACAGAATCCGTAAGGGCTTCCGTTCAAATATAAACAGGAACTACATAAGAAATCTGCTGATTACTTCCGTAACTGCGGCAAACAGTCTCGTTTACGACAAGGCAACAAGCGAAACGGACAAGTACGGTATGGGTACTACCTGCGTAGCGGGAATTATCTACAACAACCGCGCCTATATCATAAACGTAGGCGACAGCCGTGCATATCTCATCTTTGACGACAGTATGCAGCAGATTACAAAGGATCATACCTATGTAAGAAGGCTGGTTGAACGCGGCGAAATTACTGAAGAGGAAAGCCGTGAACACCCCAAGAGAAATCAGATAACCAGAGCGGTGGGAGCAGAGAAGAATATTACTCCCGACTACTTTGAAATAGACCTTGAAGACGGAAATGTACTGCTTTTCTGTTCCGACGGCCTTCACGCCTACGGTCAGGATGTGGAGATTGCGGGGATTGTTGTGAACAATCCTATCGGAAAGGTATGCGACCTGCTGGTTGACTACGCTCTTGCCAACGGCGGCAGAGACAATGTATCCGTAGCGGTTGCACAGGTGTAGAACACAGAAATTACTGCCTCGGCTGAGGAAAGGATTTGTTGAAATGGATAAGAATATAGGAAAGAAGCTTGACGGACGCTATGAGCTTTTAGAGCTTATCGGCGTCGGCGGCATGGCTGATATTTACAAGGCAAAGGATATAACCGACGACAGAACCGTTGCGGTAAAGATACTGAAGAATGAATTTGCGGCAAGCGAGGATTTTCTCCGCCGTTTCCGCAATGAATCAAAGGCTATCGCCCTTTTATCCCACCCCAATATCGTCAAGATTTTTGACGTTGGATTTACGGATAAGATTCAGTATATCGTAATGGAATATATTGACGGTATCACTCTTACCGAATACATTGCAAGACAGGGCGTCTTAAAATGGCGTGACGCTGTTCACTTCACCACTCAGGTGCTCCGCGCCCTTCAGCACGCACATGACAGGGGAATTGTCCACCGTGACGTAAAGTCCCAGAATGTAATGCTTCTGTCTGACGGTACAATAAAGGTCATGGACTTCGGTATTGCACGCTTCAACCGTGAAACCGACAAGACCATGTCCGAAAAGGCAATCGGCTCGGTTCACTACATAAGCCCTGAGCAGGCAAGAGGCGAGATGACCGACGAAAAGAGCGATATCTATTCTGTGGGCGTAATGCTTTACGAAATGCTGACAGGCGAAAAGCCCTTTGACGGTGAAAACCCTGTTTCAATCGCCATAAAGCATATGCAGATGACACCCAAGAAAATTACTGAAATCAACAGCTCTATCCCCGAGGGCCTTGAAGAAATCACAATCAAGGCTATGCAGAAGGAGCCTTCAAAGCGCTACCAGACAGCAGGGGAAATGATAAAGGATATCGAGGAATTCAAGAAGAATCCCAGTATTGTATTTGAATACAAGTATTTCTCCACAGACGGCTCTACAAAGTACTTTGACAAGGTTACACCCGAGCAGCAGAACAAGGCGCCCGGAAAGCGCAAGGTCCCGCTGGTTGAAGTGGACGATGAGGATGAAGACGACGAGGATGATGATGACGGATATTACGATGATGAAGAATATTATCAGCGCCGCAGACGTTCTCCCATTCTTCCCATACTTTTTGCACTTGCAACAGCTTTCGTAATTATGACTGCGTGGCTCATCCACACAATAGTTACCGAAAACTTCGAGGTTATTGAAAGCCAGAGCGGCGAGGAAGTAACCATGCCCTATCTTGTGGGTAAGACATGGGACGAGGTGCTTGCGGAGTACAACGACTATAACTTCATTCCTACTCTTGAATATTCCTCGGAATATGAAAAGAATATAGTTATGGAACAAAGCGTAATGCCCGGCAGAGGCATAAGAAAGAATCAGGTTGTCGAGGTAGTTGTAAGCAGCGGTCCTAAGCTTGTGGAAATTGATGATTATACCAATAAGCATATCGACGATGTTGTGGCAATGCTCCAGAAGCAGGATTTACAGTACAAGATTATCAGAACCGAGGACGATGAAGTTGCTCAGGACTTTGTTGTAAAGACAAATCCTCCTGCACGTGAATTCGTTGAGGTAGGCGATACAGTAACCTGCTACGTAAGTCTCGGACAGAGCAATGAATCCACAGCTGTTCCCAATATGGTGAATCTCTCCCTGGCCAGCGCACAGGCCAGAGCAGAAGAATACGATATTCTTCTCACGATCATTTACGAACCCAGTACCGAGGTTGACGAAGGCAGGGTAATCCGTCAGAATATCGAGCCCACAACCCTTGTCGAAAAGAATACAATGGTTGAAATCGTGGTAAGCGACGGCAGTGAGCCTGTTCGTGAAGCCAGCGTTGTAATAAACATCTATGAAGGCGCATCGGGCGAATTCATGTTCAAGTACTATATCGACGGCACACTTCAGGAGGATATGACCGAAACAAAGGATATATCCCTTATTGACAAGATTGAGTGGACATTCGAAAACAGCGGCGTTCATGAATACGCAATTCAGGTAACTTCCATTGATACAGGCGCTACAGGTCTCCTTTACAATATGGAGGTAGACTTTACAACCGACCCTCCCACAAAGGATCATCACGACACCTTCAATTCAAAGGTATTCAAGCAGCTTCTCAGCGCTGAGCCTGTCGGAGATACAGAATGGCAGGAAGGCGGTATTCCTTCGACCCAGACTGGTGTAGCACATACTACCACTGCTGATGAAGGCGACGGAAGCGAACCCGGATCAACTGAAGAAGTTCCTGCTGATGATACAACGCAGGACGGCGGTGCAGAGCTTGAACAGCCTTCCGGTGAAACACCGGAAGAACCTGCTGCAGAAATTACCGGATAAGAGGTAAAAGTTGGAACTTAAAGGAAGAATTATAAAGTCTGTCGGCGGTATCTACGAAGTAGAAACCGCCGACGGAAATTATCAGTGCAAGGCACGCGGCATTTTCCGAAGCAAGGGCATTTCACCTTATACAGGTGACTTTGTCCGTATCAGTGCCAAGGATAATGCTGAGCCTGTAATTGAAGAAATATATGAGCGGAAAAATGAGCTTATCCGTCCGCCTATGGCGAATCTGGATATAGTTCTGCTGGTTATTTCCGCCTGCGAGCCCTATCCCAATGCTTACGTAATTGATAAGCTTATAGCTGTTTTTGAAAGCAAGGGTATTGAAACGGTACCCGTGTTCACAAAGCAGGACAAGTCCGACAGCGGGGAGCTTATAAGTGTATATGAAAGCCTCGGTTATCGCTGTTTCAGAGTGGATAACACCACAGGACAGGGCAGTGGTGAAATCAAGGAATATATAAATGGCAAAACCGTAGCTCTTATAGGAAATTCAGGAGTAGGAAAGTCCAGTCTTATCAACTGTATTTTCCCCGAGCTTGCGCGTGCAACGGGTGAAATCAGCAAAAAGCTGGGCAGAGGCAGACATACTACCAGAGAGGTAACCCTTTATCGTTTCGGCGACGGGTATATTGCCGACACCCCGGGATTTTCAACGGTTGAGGTAAACCGCTATATTGATATTCCCAAGGAAGAACTGAAGTACTGCTTCCGTGAATTCGAGGGTTCAGAGTGCCGTTTTGCCAACTGCGTGCATCTGAAAGAGGCAGGCTGTACCGTTCGCGAAAGGCTTGCCGCAGGCGAAATTGCAAAAAGTCGCTACGAAAGCTATGAGAGAATGTACGGTGAAATCATGGCGAATCAGAAATACTAAAAAAATACCAGGGCGTGAGCCTTGGTATTTTTTGATTGGAGATGATATTCAGACCTCGAATTAAAAACGATGGTTCATAAGAAGCATTATCACAGAATTTGTCAGCAGTGCCGCAGAAATCATTGTTCCCACAGCAGAAAAGAAAGAGATTCCGAAAAGCAGCGGTGCAAGGGATATTACAAAAGCAATCAATGACAGCACAGCAATTCCTTTTGCGGCTGTCTTTTTTGGTTTTGCAACAAAAATTATTGTCATAAGCAGAATTATGCAGGTAAGCACCGCAGTAATAAGAGGCGAAAAGTTCGCATAGCCGAAAGGGGTAAGGTCAAAATACGAACAAGTCTGTCTGAAGGGTTCTCCTTCGGGGTTCCAGAAATTCAGTACTGCACCATAGGGTGTGATTTCTGCAATCAGAGCGATAATTGGGCAGATAAGTGATAAAAAACGCAGTTTTTTCATGATTTTTCCTTTCTACGTGGTTTGCTTCTGTTATATATACGTATGAGTATATGTAAATTTATGGTATTTTTGAAAATTAATTGCGGTAACACATTTTTCTTTTCGGAATACAATGAATTATGAAAGGAATATCCGAGGAGGTGACGGCATGAGAAACAGGAGAAACAACTGCAGATGCGCTTTTGCTGCGGCATTGCTGCTTTTCGGAATGGTGTTCCTGTGCTTTGTTTCATGGAGATTCATGCTTTTTCTTATTGCCGCGGTTTTCATTATAATCGGAATTATCCTTATCAGAAAATGTTGACGGAGGGTACATATTATGAAGATTATCGTTATGAGAAGTCCGAAGGCATTTGCGTGGCTGTTCCGCCTTATTTTCGGAGTGAAAGCGGAAAAGGCATAAGGGCAGACGATGTGCCGCCTCACTGCGCTGAAAGTTGTCCTTGTTTGTCCGCGGATATTGTGGTAACATAAAAAATGCCGGGGCAGGTAAAAGCGCAGAACGCCCGTATGCGTTACACCTTGCGGCAAATAAGGCGGAAAGGAATGAAACAATGGAAGAAAAAATTGCAAGAAAGGAAGAAGTTCTGGAATATCTCACCAATGTAATGCGCGACGCGGGAGTTGACGAGAAGACCCGTATGAAAGCGTCGGAGCAGCTTGGAAAATATCTGGGCATGGATACGGCAAGAAGCAAAACCGAAGAAAAAATGACGGTGACAATCTGTGATGACATCAGCGGAAAATAAAATCCTGCTGTCGGAGCTGATTGCACCGTCATTTTATGATGTTCACCGTCATATTCAGGAAAACCGCTACACCCATTATGTTCTGAGCGGTGGCAGAGGAAGCTGTAAATCGTCATTTGTAAGTATAGAGGTCATTCTTGGGATAATGAGCGATGAAAATGCCAACGCCGCAGTAATCCGCAAGGTGGGACAATACCTGCGCGACAGCGTTTTCGAGCAGCTTCTGTGGGCCATAGAAAAACTTGGCGTTTCCCATCTCTGGGAAACAAGGGTGACAACTCCCGAGCTTATCTATAAACCCACAGGTCAGAAAATACTTTTCCGTGGCGCAGACAAGCCGAGAAAACTCAAATCCACAAAGGTTGCAAAAGGGTATATCAGATACATCTGGTATGAGGAATTGGACGAGTTTTCTGGCCAGGAAGAGATTGATACAATCAATCAGTCCCTGATGCGCGGCGGAGATGTATTCTGCTGCTTCTACAGCTTCAATCCGCCCCGTGAAAAGAACAACTGGGTTAATTCTATGTGTAGTGATCCACGGGCCGACAGGTTTGTTCACCGAAGCGACTACCGTACTGTTCCGAAGATCTGGTTGGGTCCTCAGTTCATAGCAGAGGCGGAATACCTGAGAGAAAGAAATCCTTCGCGTTACGAAAACGAGTATCTGGGTATTGCCACCGGGACAGGTGCAGAGGTTTTTCCGAACGTAGTTGTCAGGGAAATCAGTGACGAAGAAATTGCTTCGGGAGAGCGGTACTGCCGCGGTCTTGACTGGGGTTACGGTGCAGACCCTTTTGTGTATGTGGGAACAATCTACGACAAGGGTGCAAGGCGGCTGCTGATTTATTACGAGTTTTACCGTTACGGCGCAAAGTATGATGAGATTTCGGAAGCTATAAAGGCGGAAAATGCGCTTAACCATACAATTATCGCCGAAAGTGCCGAGCCTCGCTCAAACGACGAGCTCCGCGCCCGCGGGCTTCGCATAAGAGCGACTAAAAAGGGAAGCGGCTCGGTGGAATTCGGTATAAGGTGGCTGCAGAATCTTGATGAAATTGTCATAGACCCTGTCCGCTGTCCGAATACACGGCGGGAGTTCTGCAGTTACAGCTTTCTGCCTGACGGTCACGGCGGATTCCGAAGTGAATTTCCCGACAGAGACAACCATTCCATTGATGCAGTCAGATATGCCCTTGAAGATGACGCAGGAAGAAAAAATGTCATCGCCGCTGACAGGCGCAGACTGGGTATCTACTGACAGAGCAGGGGTGCGGCAGCACCGCTGAAAGTCCCTTCGGGACTTTCCGCGCCCTGCGCCGCCTTCGGCGGCGCAGGGCAGCTTTGCCAAAGGCAAAGCGTGCTGTCGCACCCCGTTCTTTTCCGCAAGACTATCTGCAAAAAAACAAAGAAAGGAAAATTTATGTTTCAGATAAGTGAAAATGTAAAAATCACCCCTGAGCTTGCCCTGAAATACATCATCAAGCATAACAGGGGAACGGATGTATACGAAAGACTGAACGACTACTACACAGGAAATCACGCTATTCTCTCCCGTGTAAAGGAAAAGGGTGCAGCGAACAACCGTCTTGTCTGCAATCATGCCAAATACATCACAGACTGTACCACAGGGTACTTTATGGGTACTCCCGTTCAGTATACAGCGAGAAAGGACGCTGACATTTCCGCTGTAAAGGATGCTCTCAGAAAAGCTGACAGTGAAACACAGGATATTGACCTTGCACGCATCGGCTCAGTTTTCGGTACAGCTTATGAAATGCTGTATATTTCGGGAAATAATCCGCAGATTAAGCTTGCGAGCCTTGATCCGCGCAATGCCTTTGTAGTGTATGATGATACCGTGGAGCAGAAGCCGCTTTTCGGCGTGTACTATATGCCTGTGTATACGGACAATGATATAATAAAGGGTTACCGCTGCTACCTCTGTGACAGAGAATACAAGACGGAATTCATTATCAGCGCTTCTTTTGCAATGGTGGAGAAATCGCAGCCGATACCGCATTATTTCGGGGATGTGCCGATCATTGAGTACTATAACAACGGCGACCGTCAGGGGGATTTCCAGCAGGTTGCCTCCCTGATTGATGCTTATAATGTACTTCAGTCCGACCGTGTCAATGACAAGGAGCAGTTTGTTGACGCAATACTTCTTATAAAGGGACAGATCCTCGGAGACAACAGCACCGAGGAAAGCGAAGCCTACAAGGCGATAAAGGAATTCGGAATCATGACCATGGACGACTGCGGTGATGCCAAGTGGCTTACCCGTCAGTTTGACGAAGCGTCCGTTGATATTCTCCGCAGGGCAATCGAAAACGATATCCATAAGTTCAGCGGTGTTCCCTGCATGAATGATGAAAGCTTTTCGGGCAACGCTTCGGGTGTTGCAATGCGCTATAAGCTTCTTGCCTTTGAGCAGATGACAAAAATCAAGGAGCGTTATTTTGCCGAAGGACTCAGGCTCAGGCTTAAAATGATGGCAAATGCTCTTAACACAATGTCGGCAGTGAAGATTGATACGGATAATATTGATATCCTCTTTACACATTCATTGCCTGAAAATGAAGCTGAGCTTGCCCAGACGGCAAATCTTCTTAAGGATATTGTTCCGAACGATAAGCTTGTACGATTACTCCCGTTCGTTCCGAACGAATGATACCTCTGGCTGACGATATGTATAGTAATACATATTGAAAACTGTAAATAGTGCACAAAAGGCAGTGTTTTTGAAGTACAAAATATATTTTATTTTTCAAAAAACCCTTGAAATGAACCGAAATTTATGCTATAATCATTACACTGTGAGTTAAAATTGACCCTCAAAGGAGTGAGAAGTGTATATGAGAAACTGCAGCTGGTGCTTATGGCTGGAAAATCATAAGATATTCAATATAAGACAGCTTCGTGAACACTTCGATACTCCCGTACTTGTGGGTTATTATCTTGGCGGAGGGCTTGAACGCTGGCTTTCTGATGCAGGTGAAAATGCAGTTCTGGAGCGTGTGCGTGAAATCGACCGTAACGGTGACATCGGCGGACAGCTTAAATGGGCGTTCGGTGTTAATCCCCCTGAAAAGGAGAACGGACCTAAGGTTATTCTCCCTGATTATCCTAGAGAGGTAAGACTTGCCCTTACAGCAACCAAGACAGGCGTAAGCTGTAACGGCAGCTTTACAGGCGGCTCTTTTAGAAGCTCCTTTGTTTCAGGAAATTCTTTTACAGCAGGCAGTTCCTTTAAGACAGGCAGTTCATTCGCTGCAGGCTCATTCAGAACCGCTTCGCTGAAGTCCGGTTCATTTAATATCGGCTCTTTCAAGGGTTATTCTTTTGCTAAAGGCTCATGGAGAGGCGGCTCTTTTGCCATGGGCTCATTCAGGACAGGCTCTTTCTCAGCAAGCTCTTTCAGGCTTGTGAAAACATCATTTTCAGGCAGCTTTTCAGGCTCCTTCAGACAGGGCTCAGGCGGCAGTTTCCGTTTCTATCTTGGAGAAATCGAGCTTACAAAGGAAGAGTACAAGCGCACTAAGATAAATCTTTCTTCCTGCCCGCTCAATGCCTACGGCTACGGAATACACCGCATCTGAGGAGTATTTATGAACGCAATTCATGTAAATTCAACAAAGCCGTTCTTTGTAAAACATAAGAACGGCGATTATTTTATAGAAGACTTCACTCTTTACAACACTGTAATTTCCGCCCTGCAGTGGCGTAAGCTCAACGGTGATATTTTCATGTGCACCGACAGCGTCGGCGCGGCGTATTATAAAAAGCTGGGTCTTGAAAAGGTCTGGAACGGGATACTTCCCATAATCCCCGACGATATGGAGGGGATAAATCCTGAAATGTTCTGGGCGGCTGGGAAGCTTATTGCGCTCCGCGAGTTTGATAAGGACTGCGCCCTTGTTGATGAGGATTTTATTGTATGGAAGAAACTGGAGCTGTCGCAAGCGGCTGTAACCTGCGCCCACAGGGAGGATTTAATGCCGGATGTGTATCCCGACCCGTACTGCTTCGGGGCGGATTTCCCTCTGCTTGACAGACTGGATAAGTCTGTTCTCCCCTGTAATACCGCATTTCTTTATATACCTGACAAGTCTCTCCGTGAGCTGTATGTGAATCAGTCCATCGCTTTTATGAAATCGTCGCAGGACTGCTCCGATTATCTTTGTCATATGGTCTTTGCGGAGCAGAGGCTTCTGGCAATGCTTTGTGAATTCACAAAAACACCCATTGAAGCTCTTCTGGATAAGGACAGGCTTTTTGTGGCACAGGACGATTACACTCATTTATGGGGCGCAAAGCAGGCACTCCGCGATAACGAGGAATATCGCAGGGAATTTCTTGAAAAATGCCGCAGGCGCATACGCACGGATTTTCCCGAATATGAATATGTTATAGAAAAAATCGGCTAAGGTTTACCTTAGCCGATTTTTTGATGAAGGATGAATAATTAATGATGAATGATTCAGGAATCGCAATACGGCGATAATTTTAAAACAATCCGTTCGAAGGGCGCACTTTACCTTTCATCTTTCATTATTCATCAAAAAAGGTCACGGCTCTGAGCCGTGACCTTTTTCTTATTCTGTACCCAGATAATTTCTTACAAGTGCCTGAAGAAGCTCATCGCGGTCAATACGGCGGATAAGGCTTCTTGCATTATTGTAGGTTGTTATGTAGGTGGGGTCCTCGGAAAGGATATATCCTACAAGCTGATTGATAGGATTATAGCCCTTTTCGCTGAGAGCCTGATATACAGTGGAAAGAATTTCCTTCATTTCGTTATCGCGTTCATCCTTTACGGAGAAGGTCATGGTTTTATCATGCATTATAATTCAACTCCTTCTGAAAAATACATATTAATATAATTATACACATTTTTTGAAAAAATACAAGTCCTTTTCATAGTTTTTTTGTCAGGAGGCTGATTTCTTTCAATATATCAAAAATAATTGTGCAAATTTATCAATTTTCACTATTGAATTTGAGTATAAATTTTGCTATAATATTTACATCTGAATTACGATGGAGGTAAAATGCGTTATGGCAGATGCAAAAAAAGAAAAACAGGAAAAGGGCAACGCTTCCAGTGAAGGCTTTGGTTTTAAGCAGTCCCCTCTCGGATTTGACAAGAACGAAGTTAATCTCTACATAAACAAGCTCAAGAAGCAGATGAAAGAGCAGCAGCAGGAATACGAGGAACGCATCAACAATATGCGCAAGAACCTCGAGGATGCTCATGATGAAAACAATGCCGCAAAGGCTGCAGCACGTGATGCAGCGCAGGCAGCTCCCACAGTTATCGGCAACACTGATGCTGACGTAAAGAAGGCAGTTGACGAAGCTGTAAAGGAAGCGAACGCAAAGATTATGGACCTTCGCAAGCAGGTTCTTGATGAAAGAAGAAACGTAGCGAAGCTGGATAAGGACTGTGCAATGGCACAGATGTCCGAGAAGAAGGTGCGCGAAGAGTACGCAAAGCTTAAGGAAAAGTATAACAATGTCAAGAAGTCCGCAGGCGGCGGAAAGGCTGTTGTTACTTCCAATGCCGATGAAGTACTTGCAGAAGCATGCAAGATGGCCGAAGAGGTTATGGAATCCGCAAACGCTTACGCAAAGGCTTCCATTGAAAGCGTAAATGCATACAAGGCAAAGGTTGAGGCTGAGCTCAAGGCACGCAGCGAAAAGCTTGAAGCTGCAAAGAAGCAGCTTGACGAGCAGACTGCAAAGGCAGCTGCCGAAAACGAAACAGCAAAGAACAGCATGAAGGAAATCGCTGAAAAGATTGCTGCAGTTACAGGACAGCTGGGCACTTTCGCAGCAAGCTTCGACGCTGTAAATACACAGATTACCGCTGTTACAGGCCAGATTGATGCAGTTACAGGTCAGTTCGGTACAGTTACACAGCAGATCAACGATGCTACTGCAGCTATCGATGGTGTTTCAAAGCAGTTTGATGATGTATCAAAGCAGATGAACACAGCTGTTGAATCTATCGGTGGTATTACAAAGACAATGACAACAGCCGCAGAATCCATCAGCGGCGTTACACAGCAGTTTGCTGACGTATCAGGCAAGCTTACAGGTGCAAAGGATTCCTTCACTTCCGTTTCTGATACTCTTGAAAAGGCAAAGACTTCCTTTGCTGATGTCACAAAGACTGTTGCAGATACAAAGAGCGGTATTGACGGCATCAAGACAAGCGCAGATGAAGCTGAAAAGCTTACAGCAGACGGTGCTTCCGCAGGCGGTGCTGATGCAGCTGCCCTTACTTCCGTAGGTGAAGCAATCACAGCGGCAACAGGCGCAATTACTGCCGAACTTTCACTTCCTGAATTCAAGGCGTCCTTTGACAAGGCAAAGCTTGACGAACTCAAGAATAAGCTTAAGATTGAAACTACATATGAAGGCGGAGAAACCTTTGACGATGATGATGATGACGATGATGATATTCTCACATCAATCGAAATTGATGATGTTCCCGCGGCTCCCGCTCCTACAGATGATGAGCTTATGGCGGATCTTCCCGATCTTGAACCTGTTCCTGCTGAAGAAAAGAAGGCAGAAGCTCCCAAGGAGGAAAAGAAGGTCAAGAAGGTTGACGATGATCTCAGCGACTTTATGATCACACCCACAACAGATGATGACGATATGTCTTCAGGTATGCCTCTTATCAATACCAAGGGTGTAGGCGCAGTTGATGACTTTACACTTGATGCTGCTCCCGAAGATTTAGGCGCAGACTTTGATCTTGCACCCAATGATCTTACAGCTGCTCCCGATAAGGGTATGGATCTTGGTGAAGATATCTTCGATATGGCAATCAATCCTGTTGATGCAAATGATGATACACTTGGCAAGATGATGGCTGAAAAGAAGGTTGCCGATGAAATGGGCGACTTTGAGTTGAAGCCTGCTGAAATCAAGGATGAATACAAGCCCAGTTCTCCCGCTTTCGGTGCAAACGATGACTTCGGCGAATTCGCTGACCTCTTTGCTGCAGGTTCCGCAGAAACAAGTGCTCCTGCTGAAAAGAAGAAGCCTGCCGCATTCAGACAGGCAGGTCAGAGTGATGACCCCTTCAATTTCGGTATGGACGGCGGTATGGATGATACAGATATGTCTGCAGATTCCGACCTTTCGGATTTACTCTTATGATAAAACTTACAACAACTGAACTCAAGACTATGTCCTCTGCACTTAAAGCAGGGGACAAAGTCAGCCTTTCGGGGTACATATATACCTCCCGTGATGCGGCACACAAACGTATTACCGAGCTTATGGAGAATGGTGAAAAAATCCCCTACGACCTTGATGGTGCGGTTATCTATTACGCCGGCCCCACAGGTACAAAGGAAGGTATGGCAATAGGCTCATGCGGCCCCACTACCTCCAGCAGAATGGATAAGTTCGCACCTGATTTTCTCGATAAGGGTCTTGCAGCAATGATAGGCAAGGGCGAAAGAAATCAGGCAGTAATTGATGCAATAATCCGTAATAAGGCAGTTTATTTCTGTGCAATCGGCGGTGCGGGTGCACTTGCCTGCAAGTGCATAAAGAGCTGCGAGGTAATTGCTTTTGAGGATTTAGGCTGTGAAAGCGTAAAAAAGCTGTATATCGAAGACTTTCCTCTGACTGTTGCAATAGATTGTAACGGAGGCAATATTTTTGACGAGGGTAGAAAAAAATATTGTCGAATATGAATTATTCTTGTTGACAATGTGATAATTTAATGATATAATTTAGGCAAGGCCTCATGGTAAAGGGGTGATTCTCGTGGCACTTACCGATGAAGAACTGGTTCTTTCAATACAGAATTGTTCCGAACCTATGGAAAGTACAGAGATTTCATCACTTATTTACCGTTATTCGCGTATTATCAGGCTTAAGGCATCCAAACTGAAGAAAAACGCTGATGTTGACAGCGATGACCTTTTTCAGGAGGGCGTTCTGGGTCTTCTTGAGGCTGTGCGGCAGTATGACAACGACAAGGGCAGGTTCCAGCCTTTTGCCGAGGTCTGCATTATTAACCGTATGAAAAACGCTCTCAGTAAGTCTGCAAGAGGGTTGACAGTTGCCGAAGACTATGATTTTGAACAGCTCAGCGATAATGGCGCAACTACAGAGGAAAATCTGATTTTAAGCGAGCAGAGTGCGGAATTTTCCGAAAAGCTGTCAAAGCTCCTTTCCCGAAGGGAATTCGAGGTGCTTAATCTGTATCTTGAGGGCTTTTCCTACAGACAGATTGCCGATAAGCTTTCTGTTTCCGTCAAATCTGTTGATAATTCTTTGTCACGTGCTAAACAGAAGTTGAAAAAATGGCTGTAAAACAGCCTTATGACCGCAACAGTCACGGACGGTGCAACTCCGTCAGCGGCCGAAATATTATTTAATTGGCGAGGTATATCGTATGTACACAGACAAGACACTTGTATGCAAGGACTGCGGAAACGAATTCGTTTTTACAGCAGGCGAGCAGGAATTCTACGCAGAAAAGGGCTTCACAAACGAACCCCAGCGCTGCAAGAGCTGCCGTGACGCAAAGAAGAATGCAACAAGAAACAGAGAGATGTTCACTGCTACTTGTGCAGAATGCGGACAGGAAGCAAGAGTGCCTTTCAAGCCCCGCGAGGACAGACCTGTATTATGCAGTGAATGTTTCGCAAAGCAGAAGGGTGAATAATTGTCGCAAATCATTGGTTTAGGGGATATATTTTCGCTGATTTGTATTGACGATACTATTTCATTAGAACAATGACACGCACATCGCCGCCGTACAGAAATGTACGGCGGCGTTTTCTGTTATGAAAAAGGCAGAAATTTGCGGTGGCGCATCATATCTGACTTTTGATTTTATTCAGTGCGCCTTTTTCAAGCCGCGAAACCTGCGCCTGACTTATGCCGATTTCGTTGGCAACCTCAACCTGTGTCTTACCCTGAAAGAAACGGAGACTAAGGATGCGCTTTTCGCGGTTGCCGAGAGAGGCAATAGCCTCCTTGAGCGCGATTTCCTCCAGCCAGTTCTTGTCATCATTATTGTCGCCGATCTGATCCATTACATAAATTGTATCCCCGCCCTCGGAGAACACAGGCTCATAAAGCGAAACAGGCTCAGTCACCGCTTCAAGGGCAATCACAACATCCTCCCGTTTGCTTTCGATACGCTCGGCAATCTCCTCAATTGTAGGGTCGCGTTTTTTCTCATTTGTAAGCTGTTCCTTAGCCTGCATGGCCCGATAGGCAAGGTCACGGAGGGAACGGCTGACCCGAAGCTGGCCGTTGTCACGGATGTAACGCTTTATCTCGCCTAAAATCATAGGAACTGCATACGTTGAGAACTTTACTCCGAACTCCAGAGAAAAGTTATCAATAGCCTTTATAAGCCCGATGCATCCCACTTGAAATAAGTCGTCCGGCGGCTCGCCGCGCCCTGTGAAACGCTGGATTACGCTTAAGACAAGGCGCAGATTACCTTTTATAAGTGTTTCGCGTGCTTTTTCGTCGCCATTTCGGATTTTCTTGAGAAGTTCAGTCTTTTCTTCTTCGTTCAGCACCTTCAGTTTTGATGTGTCGATTCCGCTTATTTCAACCCGTCCATAGTACATTGCCGCCACTCTCCTGTAAAAACGTTACAGAAAAAGTATTGACAATCGGCAGTTCTGTATTCTGAAAATCATGTGGTAATTTATGGGCGGAATTATGATTTCCGTATTTTTCGGTGGGGGTATTCGCGTAAGGCTGAAGCTGTGATAAGGGATATAAAAAAAGCTTCCCGTAGGGAAGCTTTTTTTATGTTATATATAACAGTTATCAGCTTTTAAGATTTGCGCGGTATGTATCAAGATATGCTTCAACAGTGTTGTAATTTGCCTCAAGCTCATTTACAAAAGTAACATCACCGTAGAGAGGTCCGTCAAGCATAGCTGTTTCGCTGTTTACGAAGATATTTGTGAAATCGGTGTTAAAGCCTACCAGGCTGTCGAAAATAAGACCCATTTTCTGAGGATTGTTCATGTCTTCAAGAATCAGCATCTGTTCTTCGCTGTAAACAGGCTTGAATCTTACTTTTCGTGCAGCGTTGCATTCAGGGCAGGTGGGCGAATCATCAAAGCCTGCTTCACTGCAATTGAATTTGCATTCTGGGCATTTGGGATAGTAGTGCGTTCTGGTGTCCGTCATATCAGCACGTGTAGCTGCAACAACCTCGGGGTCAGTTTCATAGATACGGCTGCTTAAAATCCACTGGACGCCGCCCTGAACATTTTTAGCTCCTGAGGGAACCATGAATCCGAGAGTATCGCCTGCTATGTAGTGCTTATCTGCCTGAGGGTCGCGAGGGAAGGGTACGGCAACGATTTCGCCGTCAATATTGTTCTTGAAGAGGCTTTCCTGTGCGCTTTCAAGCCCCCATGTGAATAACTGTCCAAGGAAGAGAAGCTTTCCGTCGGTGAATGCTTCTCCGGGGGGAATATATCCTTTTCCGAAAAGGCCCTGACGATTCAGTCCTTCAAGCCATTCCATACAACGTGTAAGGTCCTTGTTGCGCAGGTTGTTTAAAATATCATTGTCAGTAACCTCAATAACCTGAGTTCCTGTTGTGTTAATGAACATGAGCGATGACCAGGAGCCGCCCGAAAATCCTATGTAATCCTCGCCCTGCTGTGACCATCTTTTTATAATGTCCTCAAAAGCGTTCCAGTCCCATTCACCTGCGAAATATAAATCCATAGGGTCGGGAAGGTCAGCTTCTTCAATAAGAGCACGGTTGTAGATGATAGCAAAGTTCGCCTGTGTATTCTGCGGGAAATAGTAATGCTTGCCCTTATAGCTGAAGGATTCAATTACGCTCGCCATATCGGACCAGAGAGGAGATTCGATATTGAGCCAGTCATCAAGAGGTGTATAGATATTCTTTGAAACACCGTCAGGATAAGCTGCCCAGTCGTAGCGGACCAGGTCAGGAGAACTTCCGGCAGCAATGAGAGTTCCGATTTTTTCGAAATACTCCATACTCGTTGTTATTTCGGTTTCGATTGTTCCGCCGTAACGTTCTGCAAAAATCTGTGTGATTTCGGGCTGGTCGGCAGCTATGTCGTAGTAGCAGAGAGCCTTTATGTGCCCTGCTTTCTGTCCGGGAGTATAGGCGGGACCTGTACCCTCTTCGTTGACAGTATCAACTTCTTCGATATCTGCCATTTCATCGTAGTTCACTTCCGTGTCAAGTTCCTTGTTGCTGTCAGCGGTAGTGGCTGCCGTGGTTGTGGAAGCTGCACCGTTGTCTGCTGAAGGTGCTTCTCTGTTACCGCTGCAGGAGGTTGTTCCCAGCAGTGTGGCAACAGCAAGAAAGGAAACGGTTACTTTTCTCATTTTTTTCATAGCTTTCATCCCTTCCGTGGTTTTTATCTGAATTTGTATTGCTTGAATTATACCATGTAAAACGATATAAGTCAAGTATAAGCTGTTTTTGACTATTGAATTGTCAGCCATGGTTGAAGCCAAACAGATACGTGGAAAAATGCACAATTTACCACTTGAATGAACATTATTGAACATTGTAACAACTGTCGATTTACTGTATATTAAAATAAAGAATAATAAGTATCGGATTTTATTGCAGATTAAAACAAGAAATTCAAAAAGGAGGTTTTTCGATGAAAAAACTCAGAAGAATCACATCCCTTACACTGTGTATGTCAATGGTTGTATCAGCAGGTTCCTGTAATCAGGAGGGCGGCAGAAATACCGGACAGAGTGCCGATACCACAACAATGGCCGCAGTCACCACCGAAGACCCCAACAAGGAAATTGATATCGTGGTTGACTACGATGAAATGGCAGATATCGGCGAGGTTGACGCCGCTAATGAGGAAGGAACAGGTGAACTCTGGGAAAGCGGAAAAACAGCAGGTACGGTACATGTATTAAGCTGGTTCGATTTCCACAATATTGCCCCCGAAAAGGATATTGCAGAGCTTTTCGCTGAACGCTTCGGCGGAACTGTGGAAACTGAGGTTGTAAGTTCTCTCGAAACAAACAACCGTTTAGGTGTTCTTATGGCAGCAGGTCAGTCACCTGATATCATGAGATATGCTCCTGAATTTTATCCCAGCTTCTATATCCAGAACAGATTTACACCTATGGATGACTGGCTGGACATGGATTCTCCCGTCTGGTCTGATATGAAGGGAATTATCCAGCAGTTCGGTTACAACGGCGAACATTACTACTATCCCTATTCTCTGACAGCTACACAGTACGGTGTTACATATAACGCTCTGGAGCTTGAAGAAATCGGCGCGCCCGACCCCATGGAATTGTACTTTGACGGCAACTGGACATGGAACGAGCTTGAAGAAATCTGTCTCCAGTGGAAGACAAGCAATCCTGAAAAGTACCCCATTTCATGGCCGGGAAGTTTTGGCGTACAGCTTGCAGCAACAACCGGCACACCCATACTTGAATTTACCGGCACCGAAATCAAGAACAATATGAAAGATGCCAACGTGATGAGAACTATGGAATTCATTGAAAAGCTCAAGCGTGAGGAATGCTTCTGGGAAGGCTGGCACGGTCCCGACGGACTTGATTCATGGCTTGGAACACTGTTCTTTATCATGCCTCTTGACTGGGCGCATCCCTGCGGACAGGAAATCTTCTTCAAGAATCAGCTTGAAGGTGAAATCAAAACAGTTCCCATGCCCCGTGACCCCAACTCCGATACCTACTATATGAGCGGCGCAACTTCAGGTTATGTTGTTCCTGCAGGCTCTGACAACGTTCAGGGTGCGGCAGCATTTATCCTTGCATCCAGAATCTGGGCAACTGACCCTGATGTTGTAAATGCTGAACGCGAAGAAAGACTTTACGACGGCGGTTACTTCTACATCAAGTGTGCAGAGTGCAAGTACAAGTTTGAAAGTGAACGTGATGACATTGATGCTGTATGTCCTGAGTGCAACACTCCCCGAAAGGCAAAGCACAAGATGACTTACACCGAAGAACAGCAGCAGATTTTTGATGATGTTCTTGACCCCACAAAGTTTACTTATGTATTTGATTGTCACCGTGGTTTTGGTGATGATATGATTCAGTATATGATTGATGTTGTTGACGGACCTATCAGCACAGGCGAAAGCTACAGCTATCTGCTGAATGAATACTACAACACAATTGAAGCAAATCTTGATGAATACCGTAATGATATTCAGGAAAGCCTTGCGTCATAAAAATATGTCTGAATAAAACGGGCGGCTTATAGCCGCCCGTTTTTATATTCTCTCTCTCATCTGTGTGGGAGTTACGCCGAAATAAAGCTTGAACCTTTTCATAAATCCGTATTCGTTTGTATAACCGCACCTGAGAGCAATGTCCTTTATATTGAGATTTGTGGAAACAAGTAAATTCTTTGCGTATTTCATTCTTCCGTTTATTATATCGGTCATGACGTTTACGCCGAAGGTCTTTTTATAGAGATGCTGAAAGCCGGAACGGCTCATACCCATAAAAGATGCCAGATTATCGATATTCCCCACCTCGTCGGGTGTACCGTAAATCATATTGCGCAGTACCATTATCCTGCCGTGTTTATCGCTTACTGCGTCATGATTCAGGGCTCCGTTCCTGATCATTCTGCTGAGTCTTATAAGCAGTATTTCAAAGTAGTGCTGTTCAATCAGCTCGTGGTTCTCTTCCGATGAATAGTGCTCAAAGGCGATATGCTTGACGGTCTGTGACAACTGGTCAATATTTCCGAGAGCCACTATTTTATTGACAGGTATGCCAAGCTGTGCAAATCTGTCTTCGCTTTCATCCTCCATGTCAAGATATATCCAGTCGTCCGCATATACCTTGCCTTTTGCGTGGTAACTGTTTTGGATGTGAGGTGAAAGAAGCACGAAGGAATTCTTCTTCACCTCGGTTTCAGTGCCGTCTATTACAAAAACAGAAGGCTCCTTGATGAGAAGAATAACATAACAGCCGCAACCGTCCGGGTTATTCATTACAAAACCGTCCTCGTGACGGTAGTTATAGCCTACGGCACCTACCCGCATAATGCCAGCTCCTTTCTTAGATACAGCCTGTTTTAAATAATTCTACATCTTTTTGATTTGTTTGTCAAGTGAACAGAAGTCTGCGAAATTTGCACAATATGACAGCTGTTCTGACTGTATCAGCCATTGCGGATATCTGATGGCCGTGGTAGAATTGAATAAAGCCAATAAATTATTACCGAGGAGTACACTATGAAAAAATTCGTGATTGCACTTTTAGCGGCAACTGTTCTCTTTTCTTCCTGCGCTTCACATACAGAGGCGCTGATAGAAGAAAAAATAAGCGAGGGGTATATTGAAACAATGGAAGACGTAACAACAATCAACGGTGTCAGCGACACATATGTTAAAAAGCTTCAGAACGGCAACCCTGTTTCCAGCGAGTTCTACTGTGCCGACCCTACGGCAGTGGAATACAATGGCAGACTCTATGTCTATGGCACAAACGACCACCAGCAGTATGAGGCGGTAGGAGACGAAGGAAGCAACACCTATGACAGGATAAAATCCTTCCAGGTTTTCTCCACTGATGATATGGTGAACTGGACTCATCACGGCACGATTGACGTTGAGTCGGTTGCACCCTGGATAATGAACTCATGGGCGCCCTCAATCGTATCAAGGGTTGAAGAGGACGGTCTCACGCATTTTTATCTTTACTTCTCCAATAACGGCTGTGGTGTGGGTGTAATAACAGCTACCGACCCTCTCGGTCCCTGGACCGACCCGCTGGGTAAGCCGCTTATCAACTATGATACAGAAGGTCTTGACGGTTGTCCCAATCCCTTTGATCCGGGAGTATGCATTGATGATAACGGCGACGGCTGGATAGCCTTCGGCGGCGGCAGAAAAAAGGGCGGCACTGATTTTATGCCCGGCGTTGCGCGTATTGCAAAGCTTGGTAAGGATATGATTTCCTTTGACAGTGAATTTGTGGAAATCAAGGCTCCCTATTTCTTTGAAGCCAGCGAGCTTAACTACATAAACGGCACTTATGTCTACACCTATAACAACAGCTGGGAAAAGCGCATTGAATGGGGCATAGAGGGAGCAGATCTCCCCAAAGCCTGCAGTATGTCGTATATGACAACAAAAACTCCGCTTGACACGGACAGCTGGGTTTATGTTGACGACTATTTCTGCAACCCGGGCGAAAGCGGTCTCGGTTACAGCAACAATCACTCACATCTGCACAAATATATGGGCAGATACTATATGTTCCATCACACAATGCTCCGTCAGACATGGGCGGGTACAACCACAGGCGGTTTCAGAAGCCTTTGCGTAGTTGAGATACCCGTAAACGAGGAGACGCTGGAAATCACTCCCACAGGCAGTAATTCCACAGGCGTTTCCCAGATAAAGAACGTTGACCCCTATGCGGAAAATACGGGCGAGACCTTCTGCACAACCACAGGGGTTGATTTCGAGTATGACGGCACAGGAATAACGGCAGTGAAGAGTACCGAAAAGGGAACTGTTATCTGCGTCAGGGGTGTTGATTTCGGCGAGGAAGGTGCAGCCGCATTCACTGCAAAGGTAAAGGGTAAAGGAAGAATTGAAATACGGCTTGGAAATCCCGAAGCCGGGTGCGCGGCTGCAATAGAAGCAGACAGCACGGAATATCAGGGTTATCTGGACAGAACAGAAGAAAAAATCACAGGTATTCACGACATTTACATTGTGTTCTCTGATAAGGATATGAGCCTTGACAGCTGGCAGTTTATTTAAACAAAAAAGCCGCCGTTGATTTTTAAATCAACGGCGGGTTTGTGTTTGTCAGTCTTCCGATTTCCTTGTTCTGAAAAACTTTTCGCGGTAGCATTTTGGGGTGTATCCCGTATGCTTCTTGAAAACCTGAATAAAATGACTTTCAGAGCTGAAGCACAGACATTCCGTAATTTCGATACAGGAATGGTCAGAATATTTAAGCATATTCTTTGCGGCTTCGATACGCTTTTTGGTTATGTAATCGGAAATTGTGATTCCGACTTCCTTGTGGAAAAGCTTGGATATATAGGTAGGACTCATGGAGGAGATCTCTGCCAGTTTGTCGAGGGTGATTCTGGTATGGAGATTGTTGTAGATGTAGTCGAGACAAAGTATCACAGGTTTGGGGTAAATGTTTGTCTTGTGAATAATCTGCATTCTCTGGGCGTAATCTTCCACGACCTCATGGTGAAGAAGATTGATTTCATCTTCTGTTCTGCACTTGTCGATGCTCTGGATATAAATATCGCTGAGATTATAAGCCGCCTCCATTTCCATTCCTCCCTCTATGCAGTAGCGCGTAATAAGGGCAACGGAAATTATCAGATGATACTTGAGATTTCTGAGGCCATCGGGGCTGAGTCTGCCCATCTGTTCGCAGTCAAACGGCTTGAAAAGCTTTCTGACATCCTCGGGTCTGCCTTCCTTGATACTGTTGAAAAAGGCCATTTCTCGCTCGTAGGATAAATGGGAAATATTGTATTCCCTGTTTATGAATTCAAGATGTGACAGCTTCTTATTTACATTCATCATATCATCTCCTTGCATAATTTCTGTAACAGGGCAGACTGTTATTCAAAGGGAGTAAACCTTATCCATTCGTATTCGGCAGTAAGGGGAACAGTGCTGTCGTCAAAGGCGTTGAGCCAGCCGTCCACGCCTTTTCCGCACCATGCGTTCATCATAATCTTGCTTTCGGTTACGGGGATATTTTCGGTTGCTTTGTGGACTTCAACACCGTCAACATACCAGATAATCTTATCCTCGTACCATTCAAAGGCATAGGTGTGAAAATCTTCGGAAGCGTCAAATCCCAGGTCGTGCATGTATTCGTGGTTGCCTCTGCTGTCGGTGAAGTAATTGAACTGTACCTTTGTGGTATCCTTGCCGAGAATTTCAACGTCGATTTCATCCCAGGGATTGTTGTTGGAGGGGCCTGTGTAGGTAAAGAAAGAGGAAACAACACCGTCATTCTTTATAGCCTTCATACTTACCTCATATCGACCGTAGCCGTAGAATTCCCTGCTTCTGAATTCGCCGCCCGAATAGGGTACGCCATCCTTGGGAACGGTGTCCTTGTCAATTATAAGCTGCATTTTTCCGTCGTTGAAAGTAACATTCTTCTTTCTCCATGTTACATTGAACATACTGCCGTTGCACCAGCCATCAGCACATTCCCATCCGTCGGGCATGCCATCTGTAAATTCCGCATATGCATGACCTTCGGGAATTACTTCGGCAGGCTCTGTTTCAGCTGCTGTGGTAGTTGTTTCTGCGGCAGGGGTTGTTTCTGCAGTTGTAGTAATATCGGGGGTTTCTGCTGCCGCACAGGAAGATAAAAATGCCGCTGTAATCATTAATGGTATAATTTTTTTTAATGGTTTCATAAGGGTTACCTCCGTATATTTGCTCTTTAACAAAATTATATCATCAGAGACAAGAATATTATATCACAATTTTGTAAATTATACCAGTATTTTGTTGTTATTATATGTCGCAAATCTGATATAAACAGCATAATTATGATATAATCTGTTCCCGTGCTGTGGTATATTGTTATCATCACGAAAACAATGAAAGGCAGGCAATATCATGCTTAAAGAAAAAGGATTCTATAAAGGTATAAACTTCGGCGGCTGGCTGTCACAGTGCGATTACAGCGAGGACAGACTCAATAATTTTATAACTGAAGCAGATTTCAAGAATGCCGCAGGCTGGGGCATTGACCATATCCGCATTCCTGTGGATTACAACATTTTTGAAAACGAAGACGGAACCTATAATGAGGATGGCTTTGCAAGGGTAGAAAAAGCATTTGAGCTTTGCAGAAAATACGGTCTGAACACAGTTCTCGATCTCCACAAAACCGCAGGCTTCTCTTTTGACAGCTACGGCGAAAACGAAAGCGGATTCTTTGAGAGCGAGGAGCTTCAGGAACGCTTCTACCGCCTCTGGGAGGAATTTGCAAAGCGCTTCGGAAATCTTTACGAAAATGTTGCCTTTGAGCTTCTGAATGAAGTTACAGACAAGGATTTCATAGATGAATGGAACCGTATCTCAAATGAATGCATAAAGAGAATACGTGTCTATGCTCCCGATACCCTCATTCTGGTCGGAAGCTACTGGAACAACAGCGCAGAAGCAGTAAAGGATCTTTCCGCTCCCTATGACGATAAGGTAATATATAATATGCACTGCTATGAACCTGTTAAATTTACTCATCAGGGTGCATACTGGGCAACAAGCGTTATAAATATCGATGAACGATATACCTTTGATGAATCAGATATAACTCCCGCATATTTTGAAAAGCTGTTCCTTTCTGCCATTAAAAAGGCAAAGGAAAACAACACAGTGCTCTACTGCGGCGAATACGGTGTAATTGACATAACCACTCCTGACGACACCGTAAAGTGGTATAAGTGCATCAACAGCGTTTTTGAAAAATACGGTATTGCGAGATGCTCATGGAGCTATAAGGAAATGGACTTCGGTTTAAACGATGAACGTCTTGACGGTGTACGTGATGAACTTGTGAAGTATCTTTAAAATGGATAAGCCGGAACCCCTGCAGTGTAAAACTGCAGGGGTTTCCTATATTATTTCATTCTATTCAAGCCGATTATAAAAATAGCAAATAAATGTTATAACCGATGTCATAATTATGTTATTCTTAATATACCGAAAACAATTCAGAAAGGAATTATTCATTATGAAAATCACAAAAATTTTATCAGTAATCGCAGCAGCAGTAGTTGCAGTGTCGGCTCTTACAGTAAGCGCGTCCGCTTACGAGCTGAACAAGGATTTAAAGACAGGCTGGAGCATCAGCACCACAATCCCCGGCAGTGAATTTGCAGATATCACCGAAGATTCCGTAATCACACTTACTTACACTGCTGACCCTTCGCTGGCTGACATGCCCGGTCACGAATATTGGGTTATCAAGCCCATGGTAAACGATACAGGCTGGCCTCTCGTTGAAAACATTAAAGGGCTTACACCTTCCGAAGATGGAAGTTCCTATGAAGTTCCCGTTGACGGAACTGAAGTCAAGTTCTGTTTCCCTGCTGACACAATCGAGCATATCAAAATTGCAGGTATTGCTTTCATGGGACACGGTGTAACATTGGGAGAACTTACAGTTTCCAATGATGAAACCCTCCCCGAAGCGGCGCCCGAAGCACCCAAGGGCGGTTCTGACAACCCCTCAACAGGTGTTGCACTGAGCGGTCTCGGCTTTGCATTAAGCGCTGTAGCGGTAGCAGTTACAAAGAAAAGAAAGTAAGACAATATAAAAGCTGAATTATCGTAAAATCAAATCCGGAGAAGATATGAATCTTCTCCGGATTTTTGTTATCTTGCAGATAAATTGGAATTTACTGTATTTATTTTTGTAACATATTGAGGGAGACCCTTTTGAAAAAGGGTCATCCCTCAAACTCCCTCCCTAAAACTTTTACTCAAATTTTCTCAATAGAAGTCTTTGGAAAGGGGACTGGGGAAAACCTTTCTTCAGAAAGGTTTTCCCCAGTAAGCTATGATAATACAGTAAATTCTTATTTATCGCTGAATTCATTATAACAAACATACTGCCAGAAGTCAACGCAACAAGAGTCGCAAAACTTATATTCCGCAGTTTTTCTGTCTGCTTTATGGCAGAAAAAAGCGGCTCAGCAACGCTGAGCCGCAAAGGGAGAGATATGAAGAAACTCAAAAGTTATTCGAGCTTGGTGTTGACGGAATCAAGTTCTGCCTGGAGAGCAATCTTGATGGATTCCTTGGTTTCGGACCAGGCAATACCTGCGTTATAGGTTTCCTTGATGGGGTTGTTTACGAGGTCGTTTACTGTATCATTTACTGCTGTGTAGAATTCGATTACGGGGTGCTGTTCGGTCATTTCTCTTGTCTTTAAGAGCATATCGTACATTGTGTCTGTCCACTTGTAGTCTTCGAAAATCTGTTCCTGTTCAATCTTTGTGGCAACTTCATTGTCGCGGCAGATCATAAGGCAGTCAAGATAAGCTGCAACGCCTTCGGGGTTCTTTGCGCCCGAACAGAGAGTGAATCCGTTGATTGCTGTGGGGAGATAGTGTGCATCAGTGTAAGGGCAAGCGGGCATGGGAACGAATCTGATATCTTCCATTTCGCCGAAGTCGGAGAGGTCGGTTACATATAATGCCCAGATACCGCAGGGGTAGAAGAGGGTCTTTCCGAGTCCGATATTTTCGGGGTGAATCTGCCAGCCGTATTCGGATTTCGGGAAGGGTAAATCCTGCTTCTTCATGTTATACATGAAACGCTGTACCTGTTCGATCATGGGGTCGTCAAGGTTCTGGACAATCTTACCATCCTTCATTCCTACATAAGGAACGCCTGTTGTAAGCGAGATCGCGCCTTCAAACCACCAGCCGTCAACAGCGTACTTTTCATTTGTTCTGTCACAGAAGGCGATCATCATATCGTAGAAGGTATCCCAGTTCCAGTTGCCTTCTTCAAGAAGCTCTGCAGGATCTGCAAGACCGTTTTCTTCGATGGTCTTCTGGTTGTAGATCATTACAACGCCTGCGTCTGTGCTGGTAGCGCCTACATAGTGCTTGCCGTTGAATACGAACTGGTCATTTACTTCCTTCATGGGTGCCCACAGCTCAGAGTCGAAATCAACATAATCGTCAAGTGGCAGGAACATCTTGCTTACCGCACCCTGAGGGAAGCAGTCATGTTCACCTGCGCTGAACATATCGGGCGAGTCACCTGCGGCAATCATTTTACCCAGTGCTTCATAGCGTGTTTCCCATGTGCAGGAGATATATTCGATTTTTCCGCCGTAGTTTGTTTCAAACATTTCAAGGGAAACCTGCTTCGGCTTACCGTCTGCGGGATTTATATCCCATGAGGACAGGAACTTTACGGTTCCGTTTTCAAGCTTTTCGTAGGTTGTTTCAACTTCCGCAAGAGCCTGCTTGTCTTCTTCGGCAAGTGTGGCTGCAGCGGTTGTGGTAGTTGTTGAAGCCGCTGTGAGTGCAGGCTGTGTGGTTTCGCTTCTTTCGCCTGTCTGCGAGCAGGAGGTTGTACCGATTAAGGTGACCAGCGCCATAGCAGATGATATCAACTTTTTATTTTTCATAACATATTCCTTTCTCGGATTGTATTGTAGCTTGTGATTACATTTTATAATATTTTTCTGCAGTGGGTTGTAAACCTTTTGCCATCCGTGTCATATTTTTGAACACAACTTACGGTTGACATAAATAAAGAAGCGCCCCGAAGTTTACTTCGGGGCGCGGCTGTTATTGCTTGATATTGGTTGTCAGAACATCACACATATAATATTGTTCCCTGTATCTTTTTGGAGTTATACCCGTAATTTTCTTGAATACGCTTATGAATGCGCTCTGGGAAGAGAAGCCGAGTGTAAGAGAAATATCCAGATATGAAAAGTCAGAATATTTCAGCATATTTTCTGCGGTTCTTACTTTTGCATTTGTGACGAAATCCTTTATGGTTATGCCTGTTTCCTTTAAAAACAGTTTTGAAAGATAGGACGGGTTAAGGTCAAAAAACTCCGCCATGTCTTTTATGGACAGATTGCGGTCAAGATTTTCGTAAATATAGTCGATGCATTTCCGTATGTGCAGGGATATTATATTTTCCTTTTTAAGTTCTCTCATTCTTACGGCGAAATCAATCTGCATTTCACCCAGGATGTCAATGATTTCTTCAGCAGTACGGCATTTGTCTGCTCTTTGTATATAAATATCGCTGAGCGTGTAAGCGGTATCGTGGTTCATTCCGCCTTCCACGCATATTCTTGATGTGAGTGCAATCGCCGTAACAAAATGGTACATTACATTCCGCACAGGGTCATCGGAAAGAATTCCTTTTCCTCCCAGATAATCTGACTTTATTGTTTCGAAATTGCGTTTTACTGCTTCCACATCCCCTGAGCGGATAATCATATATTTTTCAAACTCGCTGTGAAAGGGAGTCCTTGTAAATCCGTGGGTCTTCTGGACGTAAAGACGGTAATTAAGTTCCTGATTTGTGCCCATAATTAGTTGTCCTCTCCGAAAATGAGTTATAACTATAATATACCACATTTCTGATATAAAAGCAATATTTTTGTTATAAAAAAACAGCCGGCCGTTGAAGGCGGCTGTTTTATTACCTGTCAGGCATTCAGGTATGTGCTCTCAAGAGTCATTGTAAAGGTGATTTCTCCGAAATACTCATAGCTTTCGGCATTTTCAAGTTCAAATGTGATTTCCACATTATCACCTTCGGCAAGATTGACGCCGCTGATATATAAATAATCCTCAGCAGTGCCGCCTGCATCAACATTGAAGAATGCAACAAATTCATCGGAGTAATCAACACCGTTTATCAGAATGCTCCGTCCTGTGAAATACAGGGGGACGTTATATTTGTTTTCCATTGTAATGGATGCAGTGTTGAAGCCATCATAGGTTTCAATATTTGTTATGTTGAGAACAGCAGAGCCATCAGCGGTTTCGGGTGTTCCCGTTCCGTAGGATTCTGTTTCTGCAGGTTCGGTTTCGTAGCAATCATCACCGACAGGCTCCGGAAGCGTCATTTCCGACACATCGGCATTAAGCATGTGTAGAACAGGCTTTATGAGATAATATCCGCTGTTTTCACTTCCCGCGATAAAGGGAATCAGTACGATCTGATTGCCCCCGCTTACAGTTGCGTAAGCCCAGTATTCAATATATTTACCTGCGGAACAGTAGGGCTGTACCTCTTCAAGGGTTGTTTTGTCGCCTGTGCCGAAGCTGATAGTATATCCCACATCATTAAGAATAAGTACAGACATGAATACAGTGGAATCGTTGGAAGGATATTCCTGAACCCCATCCTTGCTTATCATGGCGAAGGTATAGATGTTGTCGGTATTGTTGCCGTAAAGCTCAAAGTCTGCCAGAACAGCTTCCTTTGTAAGGGCTTTTTCATTCATTCCAGAAGCGGCAATATCCTCTGAGATTAAACTTCTGTCATAGGTTAAGAATCCGTCGCCCTTTCTTCCGCTCTGAATAAGGCCTGTGCCGATAATTTCCGCAGAAACAGGGTCGGTGTCTTCTCCCGTAGCAATTTCTGTTTCAGTAGTCGTTTCGGTTTCCGTTACGGTGGTTACAGCCTCGGTAGTTGTGGTGATTGCTTCTGTTACGGGTGCTTCCGTGGTAGTTTCCGATTCTGCTGCTGAGGCAGTTGTGGTGGTTGTGTCTGAGGTGTTGTTATTTTCGCAGCTGCATGCAGTAACGGTAAGTGCGGCGGCGAGAATAAAGCTTGTCAGGATTTTTTTCATTTTTAATTTCCTTTCCTTTGATTTTATAGTGATGAAAATATTGACATTTTCATTTTAACGGAGTATAATTGAATCAGTAAAATATGAAAGGAGCTTTTCGTCATGGATATGCTTAAAAAAATTTTCCCCTTATCATTCGGCGCAGGTGATGTTGCAGGCCTTATTATCAAGATTCTTATTTATCTTGTAGCAGGTTTTGTATTCGGTGCTGTTATCGGATTCTTCGGCGGTATTCCGTTAATAGGCCTGATTGTTAAAATCGTGTGCGGACTTATTGACATCTACTGCCTTGCAGGTATCATTATCACAGTTCTTGATTTCCTGAAAATTCTTTGATTGTACAGGATTACCAAATAATATTATACATAAAAAATTGAAATAGTCAACTGTATTTTATGTGAACCAACCAGCCCCGCTGTCTTTTATGACGGCGGGGTTGAGATTTTTATGGGGAATTATCTTAAAAGCCTCCTCGTTTAAAATCAGAACCCTCTGTTAATTTCTTTAACAGAGGGTTTTATAATATCAGTTGTCACATATATGAACAGAAGAAACTCCATATTGCAGAAGCTCCCGGATGCATTCCTTGTCAATCCTTTCTCCCGGTATTACAAGCGGCACACAGGGAGGACAGGGGCAATGTACTCCTCCGCAGACAAGACCTTCCGCTTCTTCAGTTTTTACAGTCTTCTTTCTGCTGAAATAAGCTTCCCTTGGAGAAACAACACGTACAGGCTTCAGAACAATATGCTTATCCTCTGTCTTGCTGTCCCTTTCTGGAATACTTTTCAGTATTTCATTGAGCCGTGCAAAATCCTCTTCGGGCTGCGAGACCGAAAACAGAAGAACAACATATTTTTCATCGCTCATTTCGCATTCCGCACCCTTTTCCCTCATCAGCTGTGCCAGCTCATTTCCGCTGTAGCCGTAAGCTGTCCCATCGATAGTTATACGCATATCATCGCTGTCTTTAAGGGAATATCCTGCGTCTGCAAGCTGTTTTTTCAGCGTACTTATGCGCTCAATAGAGGAGAGCGCTTCATTCTTCTTTTCTGATATATACTGATTGCATAAATCCAGGCTGTCCATAATAAGGTAGGATGGACTTGATGAGCCGAAAAGGGACATTGCCTCCTTGGCTGTGTGGTAAAGGGTACTGTTCTTCAGGTGAAGATAAGCCGCTCCTGTAAGGGCAGGCAGGGTCTTGTGAGCGCTGTCGGCGGTCATATCCGCGCCAAGGGTTATAGGGTGATTTCCTGTAAATACTTTATATGCTCCGTGGGCGTTATCAACCAGGAGATAAACGCCGTGCTTCCTGCATATTTCTGAAATTGCGGCAATATCAGCTTCTCCGCCGTAATAGTCCACCGAGCTTATGAAAACTGCCGCTGTATCTTCATCAATCAGGCTTTCGATTTCCGCGGGGTCAATAACTGCGCTGAGGTATTTGTCAGGATATGTCCATTTTATATCAAAGCCAAGCAGTATACATGATGTAAGCAGGCTCTTGTGGCTGTACCTTCCTGCAATGATTGTGTTTTTCTCTGTAATCTGCCTCAGCGTACCCAGCATTCCCTGAATAGCAAGGGTACTGCCGTCGCAGGAATAAAGGGTTGCGCCTGAGCCGAAAAGGGAAGCGGCAATGCTTTCGCTTTCGCTTATGATTCCGTTGGCTTCAAAAAGGCTGTCCGCGCCGTCAATTTCCGTAATGTCAAGGGGATTGTTAAGTCCCTTTCCGCCGGGCATATGACAGCGCACATTGTCTTTTTCAGCATAATTTATTAAAAAATCGTGTATAGGAGTGTTCATATCTCACCTTGTACCAGTATCATTTGTAGTTTTTAACATATTTCAATAATACCACAACAGGTTAATTTTTGCAATAATTTTATTGACTTAACCTATTCAAAGTGCTATAATGATTAAGTATTAATGTAAAAGGAAGTTTTAACATGGAAATGCCATTTGTTCCCAACGAGGGAAAAAACTTAACAATAGATACGGATTTCGGCACCTATGCCCGTTATCCTGTAAGAACACACGTTATCATGCGTGAGGATGTAATGACCGACGTTCTTGACAAGTACGTATGTCCTTATCTTCAGGAGGGCGACACGGTTATTATTTCCGAAAAGATTATTGCAATTACTCAGGGCAGAGCATTCAAGCTCGATGAAATCAAGGTTTCGCGCCTTGCAAAGTTTCTCAGCAAGTTCGTTGTAAAGACAAACTACGGTATCGGTCTCGGTATGCCTGAAACAATGGAGCTCTGTATCCGTGAAGTAGGCAGACCCAAGGTGCTTTTTGCAGCTGCCTGTGCCGCTGTGGGTAAGCTTTTCGGCAAGAAGGGTGTTTTCTACAATATCTGCGGTATGAAGGCCCGTGCAATTGACGGTCCCTGTGACTATACAATCCCGCCTTATAACAATTACGCAAAAATGGCACCCGATAAGCCTGATGAGGCGGCTGCCGAGCTTGCAAAGCACTGCGGGTGCGACGTTATCATCATCGACGCAAATGATATTGCTGCAACAGTTCTGGGCAGAAGCCGTCAGGATATGCCTATAGCTTTCGGCGAACAGGTGTTCCGCGATAATCCCCATGACCAGTGTTCACAGCAGACACCTATTTCCATCGTTCGTAAGGTGCAAGCTTAAAATTTAGGAAATTGTATTGCTTTTTCCGGCAATATATGATAAAATAATAACAGTATTTTATGAAAGGAAGTAAAATCCAATGTTAGTTTCAGCAAAAGAAATGTTAAACAAGGCTCGTGAGGGCAAGTACGCAGTTGGCCAGTTCAACATCAACAACCTTGAATGGACAAAGGCTATCCTTCTCACAGCTCAGGAATGCAACTCCCCTGTTATCCTCGGTGTTTCCGAAGGCGCAGGCAAGTACATGTGCGGTTATACAACAATCGTAGGCATGGTTAAGGGCATGATCAACGAACTCGGTATCACAGTTCCTGTTGCTCTTCACCTCGACCACGGCTCCTTTGAAGGCGCAAAGGCTTGCATCAACGCAGGCTTCTCCTCTGTAATGTTCGACGGTTCCCACTACGCAATCGAAGAAAACATTGCAAAGACAACAGAACTCGTTAATGCTTGTAACGTTCTCGGTCTCTCTCTCGAAGCTGAAGTAGGTTCTATCGGCGGCGAAGAAGACGGCGTTGTAGGCGCAGGCGAATGTGCTGATCCCGACGAATGCAAGATGGTTGCTGACCTCGGCGTAACAATGCTCGCAGCAGGTATCGGTAACATCCACGGTAAGTATCCCGAAAACTGGGCAGGCCTCAGCTTCGACACACTTGCAGCTATCAAGGAAAAGGTAGGCGATATGCCTCTCGTACTCCACGGCGGTACAGGTATCCCCGCTGACATGATCAAGAAGGCAATCTCACTCGGCGTAGCTAAGATCAACGTTAACACAGAATGCCAGCTTGCTTTCCAGGAAGCTACAAGAAAGTATGTTGAAGAAGGCAAGGACCTCCAGGGCAAGGGCTTCGACCCCAGAAAGCTCCTCGCACCCGGCTTCGAAGCTATCAAGGCTACTGTTAAGGAAAAGATGGAATTATTCGGTTCCGTAAACAAGGCGTAAGTTTATTGAATAATAAGCGTTCCGCCCCGTATCGTAAGATACGGGGCGGATTTTAATTTTATAAAAAATTAAAATTAGTTACTTTCTTGAATAATTTGTTTGATTGGTGAGAATTCCTTTCCTGTGAGATCTTCAAAAAAATAATATTCTTCAGTTTTTTTCAGGAAAATTTCAGATTCAGGTTCATATCCTTTTATATTATCATAATATGACCATTCGTTGTTTTCAAAAGTATAAACTGAACTAGTTTTGTGATCACTTATTCTTACAAGTGCGTTTTTACTTATGAAAGTTTTATCTCTAATTTGATTATATTCAATTTTTATTGGTTCAAAAACAAAGGAGCCATCATTATTAATTAAGCATAGATAATAATCGTCACTTTCGTTTATTGCACAGATTGCTATTTTTTCATTTGTTACTGAAAGTATTTCTGCAACGTTATATTCGCTTAAATCAAATAATACATTAAAGCTGTGATCGAGTATTTTTTTGCCGCCTTCGTAAACAGCATATACATAATCATTATTAATATCCAAGATTTCTATATTATCATCTTTAATTTTTATTTGTGTTTCGAAATTATATATAAGCTGTTTGCGTAGGATGCTGTTGTTGTAGAAAAAAATTGTGTCACTACTTGCGTATTGTGGGTACTCAGACCAACTGTCAAATACAATTTTATCTTCTAAAAAAGAATAAAAAAACCTATCAATTTCAATAATTCCATTTCCCATATAGTAGTATTCAGGATCAGTGTTATTGAAATCAACATATTTGAAAATTTCCAGTTCTGAGGAAAGAGGCACTACCCAATTTCCTAAATCGTCAAGAACCCCCATATAGTATGTGTTTCCAGAAAACGAACTTTCTTCTTTGAATATTAAAATATATCCATCGATGTAATATGAGTTGTAATTACTGTTTTTATTATTATCATCATCATATCTATAAGTGCCAGTCATGAAAATTGCATTATCATTTTCAGGGCTATAAATTTTTTTTCCTGTTTTGTCGCCTGGTGATATATTTACAATATATTCTCCTAATATAGCTGTGTTTTCAGAACAAGCGCTAGGGAAATTATCTATACCAAGTTCACTGTACTCTTGAGTTATAACATTATATGAATAATATTTATAATTTCTTTTTTGATTGTTGAAAACTTTTAAGATAATATTAGTCCCTAAAAAATCACTTGTGTCTGCAATATACATTATTTCTTCGTCGGTGTCGGAATAATTTGTGGTATTACCGTGCGCTTCCTGCCAACTCTTGATTTTTTCTTCATCATCTATATCGGCAAATGGATCATAGTAATCATATGAAGTATTGTATATTGTTTCCATTTCTTCTTCGTATTCACTCATGATGGCATCCCAATAATCATTAGTTGTTGTTTGTCGTGCGCGTTCGCTTGTGCTACATGAAGATAACAAAATAGCAAATGATAAAATAACACTTATTTTTTTAATATTATTCTTCATTTTCGACCTCCTATCAACTGGAAACAGTTGATTATTTAATATTATATAATTATATATAGTTATTTACTTGTGATTATACAATGAAATATATGAATTTGTCAAGTGAAAAGTAATAAAATATGATATAATCCTGAAAAATATGAAAGGGGATTAATCATATATGGCTTACTATCAGCGTATCCGTGACCTCAGAGAGGACAGTGATAAAACACAGATTGAGATTGCCGAATATCTGGGGACATCAGCACAATATTACGGTGTATACGAAAAAGGCACAAGCGAAATCTCCTTCGAGCGCGCAATAATGCTTGCGAAATACTATAACGTAAGTCTCGACTACATTGCAGGCCTTACCAACAAGAAGACCTCTCTTGACGCTCCCAGACTTACAAAGGAAGAGACGGAGCTTATTGCTATGCTGAACGATTTATCTCCCAAAAGCCGGAAAAAATTCGCGGCTTTGCTGAAGCAGATTATAAATACATTGAAATAAAAAACGGCGGATTCGCACTATTGCAGAATCCGCCGTTTTTTCTGTTGTTCGCTTAAGCGCAAGTTAACCACCGCTTGAAGCGGTGAGAGTAAAAATCTTCAGATACAAGAAAGTCCTCCTGTGATATAATGAAAGTGGGTTTGGCAACCACATCACTATGAAAAGGAGGACAGTCAAATGAATGA
>JAZSFL010000004.1:0-59879 GCA_045532185.1 Ruminiclostridium sp. | reverse complement strand
TAAGGGTTGCGCTCGTTGCGGGACTTAACCCAACATCTCACGACACGAGCTGACGACAACCATGCACCACCTGTCTTCGTGTCTCCGAAGAGAAGAGCACATCTCTGTGCCGGTCACTTGATGTCAAGACCTGGTAAGGTTCTTCGCGTTGCTTCGAATTAATCCACATACTCCACTGCTTGTGCGGGCCCCCGTCAATTCCTTTGAGTTTCAACCTTGCGGTCGTACTCCCCAGGTGGATTACTTATTGTGTTAACTGCGGCACGGAAGGGGTCAATCCCCCCACACCTAGTAATCATCGTTTACGGCGTGGACTACCAGGGTATCTAATCCTGTTTGCTCCCCACGCTTTCGAGCCTCAGCGTCAGTAAAAGCCCAGCAAGCCGCCTTCGCCACTGGTGTTCCTCCTAATATCTACGCATTTCACCGCTACACTAGGAATTCCGCTTGCCTCTACTTCACTCAAGAACAACAGTTTCAAAAGCAGGTTATGAGTTGAGCCCATAATTTTCACTTCTGACTTACCGTCCCGCCTACACTCCCTTTACACCCAGTAATTCCGGACAACGCTTGCCACCTACGTATTACCGCGGCTGCTGGCACGTAGTTAGCCGTGGCTTCCTCCACAGGTACCATCATCATTTTCCCTGTTGACAGAGGTTTACAATCCGAAAACCTTCTTCCCTCACGCGGCGTCGCTGGATCAGGGTTGCCCCCATTGTCCAATATCCCCCACTGCTGCCTCCCGTAGGAGTCTGGGCCGTGTCTCAGTCCCAATGTGGCCGTTCAACCTCTCAGTCCGGCTACTGATCGTCGACTTGGTGGGCCGTTACCCCGCCAACTATCTAATCAGACGCGAGCCCATCTATCAGCGATAAATCTTTGGTGCACAGAAGATGCCTTCCGTGCACGTTATGCGGTATTAGCAGTCGTTTCCAACTGTTGTCCCCCTCTGATAGGCAGGTTGCTCACGTGTTACTCACCCGTCCGCCACTGATCAGGAGGTGCAAGCACCTCCGTCACCGTTCGACTTGCATGTGTTAGGCGCGCCGCCAGCGTTCGTCCTGAGCCAGGATCAAACTCTTCATTAATTGTATATTAACTTACATTAATATCAGTTTGTTTAGCTCTGTTCTTGAACGCTAACGATTTTATATCGTCATTCTTGTTCATCCAGAATTATTACTTACTTGAAATTTTCAAGGGTTGTTAATTCGTACTTAGATTGTTCAATTTTCAAGGTACTCATCGCCGCCCCTCGCGAGACAGCTTAATTATTATATCACAACCTTGACCTGTTGTCAATACCTTTTTTAAACTTTTTTAAAAAAGTTTTTGTGATTTTTTTGCTTCCCTTTGGGGTAGCTTGTTTATTATATCACGCTTGTCCCTTTTTGTCAAGCGTTTTTTTGAATTTTTTTACTTTTGTTTAAACTGCCTTTAAAATTATTCCAGATTTGTCGGATTTTGTATATTTTCAATTAACGATTGACATTTTACCCTTTATATAGTATAATGGTAAAAAACAAAAGGAGAGTACTTATGAATAACAAAGAACATTCTTCGGGATTTCTTATTCCCATTCTTGGTGCAGTTGCACTTATTATCGGCTGCGCTCTTTATATAGTATATAAGATTGCTGAGCGTGAAGCTGCCGAAAAGTGGTCCGACTACGACGAATGCGGTTGGTCCTGATATGAACAGAAAACTCCAGACCCTGCTGACAACGCTGATTGTGCTGACTGTTACCGCAATCGTTGTTGTCGGCTTTGTTCTTGCATGGGATGCTTTTGATTTCCGAAGCAGGCTGGACGAGCTGTTCAACTGGAACCCCTATGCTGTGGAAGAACCCCTCTGCCGTTCAGGTACAGTAGTTGAGCTTTCCACATCCAATCGTGATTCCCTTCCCGAGGGTGAGCTTCAGGTCATCGAAAACTATTTCACCTGCTATTATGCCTCTCTGGGCAGCTTTTATCACGAGAATATCTCCCGCTTCTTCGCTTTTCAGGCTGTTGACGAGCATATCGACAACCTTGCCCTTGATTTTGAAATCGGAGCAGCAAAAAATTCGTATGTTGACTGCTCATTCGACAGCTGCAAGGTATACCTTTATATATTAAGCCGCAGCAGGAACGATTACGGCGAAATGGAAATAACCCTCCGCGTCAGCTCGGAAATGCAGTACGGTTTTTCTGCTGTTCTCACGGAAGACTCAGGCGAAATCCACACTTTTACAGTAACCGAAGAGGATAACGAAGCCGTTATCAGCAACCACAGAACCGACCGTCCCTCCAGGCAGTTTGCGGAATATGTATTTGATGTTGCCGCCGCTCAGGACGGATTTACAAGAGACGACCTTTCCTATACATACTATTATAATTATCTGGACAGGTCTGCAGAGCTGCTGGATATGAGCCGCAAGGAATTCTACGGCACAATTGCCGCTGCCCTTGCAAAAGAATACACTCCTTCCTTTGAGTCGGAATATCCTTATAACAGTGACAATGCCTGCATTTATGCAATGAACTCGTCGGGTCATTCCCCGGAATACGGCACTTATGACGAAAACGATACAAATTTCTGCTCCCAGTGTGTTGCCGCAGGGGGTATACCCATGGACGACCAGGGCAATTCCCTGACCCAATGGAAATGGTACGGCTACGAGATAAACAACACCCGCACAAAGGAGGGCTGCACCCTCACCTGGTACAACCGCAACAAATTCTGGGTATATGCCGTGGAAAACACAGGCTTCGGTATGGTAGCGGAATGCTCGGATACCGTAAGAAGGGGCGATATTGTTCAGCTGATGAAGCAGGACGAGCCTGTACTTCAGTGTATTGTGACGGATATAATTTATGACAATGACGGAAACGCCGTGGATTTCATAGTCTGCACCGATAAACTCAAAAACAAGCCCGTAAGCCTTATGTGGAACGGGGATTTGAGGTTTATAAATATTATCGGATACAATACTGCTAATATTTAAAAAGCTGACATCTTACGATGTCAGCTTTTTGTTATTCGAGATACTTCTGCGGTACATTATACCCCTGCTCTGCGAGAAGGCGGGCATAATTTTTATCAGAAAGCCGAATGGCTGATTCGAGGCGGAGCTTTTCCAGCTTTTTCGCTTTTAACCCTGTCCTGATTCTTATAAAATCAATAACGCCCCAGCCTGTTAAAATAACTCCCATGAACGCAATAACAACCATACCTGTATGGTAGCTGCCCGATAAATATATTTCGCCCATAATAAAAAGTATGCCGACTATCACAGCACCCAATCCCATCAAAATCGAAAGTCCCGACCTTTTTGCCGAAAGGGCGTCAGGCTCACAGCCGTCAGTCTCGATTTCGTGGTAGCGCTTGTCCAGATAGGTGCAGCCGCATTTCTTGCACTGTTTTACAGGGGAGCCATAAGACCATTGACGTTCAAGATAGCCTGTAAGGGCTTCTTTTCCGCAGTTCATGCATTTTCCTCTGTATATAGGTAAGTTCATTTTATACTTCCCCTATTTCTTCCAGCCTTTCGCTTGCTTCTGCCCATTCGTCCGTCTGCGCGTCAAGCTCGGCCTGTAATTGTCCCAGCTTTTCGGAAAGCTCTCCGATTCTTTCATAGTCCGCTGCCGCTTCGGGAGAGGCCATCTCCTCGTTTATTGCCGCTATTTCCTCTTCAAGCTGAGAAATACGCTCCTCCGCACGGGAAATACGGGTGTTAAGCTTTCGGATTTCGCTCTGAAGCTCTTTTCTGCGAAGGTAATCAGTCTTGTTTGCGCTGTCGGAGGTTTCCTTTTTCACGGGCGCAAGCTTCTGCTCCTCGGCTTCGGTGATTGTTTCCTCGATTTCGTCCGTAACCTCGTCCATTCCGTAAGCTGCAAGCTTATAAACGCGCGTTGCGGTCTGCTGAATGAGATAACGGTCGTGGGAAACGATAAGCGCTGTGCCATCGAAGCTGTCGATTGCCGCTTCCAGGGCTTCTCTGGAGGTTATATCAAGATGGTTTGTCGGCTCGTCCAGCAAGAGCAGGTTGCAGCCGCTTAGCATAAGCTTTAAAATTGCAACTCGTGCCTTTTCACCGCCGCTGAGTGTACCGATTTTCTTGAATACATCCTCGCCGCTGAAAAGAAAACTGCCTAAAGCTGTTCGTACCCCCGTCTGGTCCATTTTGGGATATGCGTCCCAGATTTCGTCCATGACGGTCTTTCTGTCGGAAAGACCTGTCATAAGCTGATCGTAGTAGCCGACCTTTACTCCGGGGCCGTAGGTTACACTGCCGCTGTCGCCTGTGTATTCCTTGATAAGCATTTTGAAAAGTGTAGTCTTTCCGCAGCCGTTGCCGCCCATTATAAATACACGTTCCTTTTTGCGAACATCAAAGCTTACATTTTTAAATAAATTCTCTCCATCAAAGGAAATGGACAGGTTCTTTGCAGACAGTATTTCCTCGGTAATTGGCTCGCTGCAATGGAACTTGAAACGTAATTTCTTCGGCAGGGTCTGTGGCTTTATCAGATCTTTTTCAAGCCTTTCTATCTGCTTTTCCTTGCTGGCGATTGTGATATAGTTGTGCGCCTGATTGAAGCGCTTCTGCTGTTCGATAATGCCCTTTATGCGGTTGATTTCTTCCAGCTGGTGCTCATAATGCTTCCACGCAATTTCAAGGTCTTCCTCTTTTTTCTTGCGGTAAGCGGTGTAACCGCCCTTGTAGGCAGTAAGCCGCTTGTTTTCCAGTTCAAAGGTGCGTGTTGTGACCTTGTCCAGAAAATAACGGTCATGGGAAATTATAATGTATGCGCCCTTGTATTCCAGCAGGAATTTTTCAAGCCATGAAAGTGCGGATAAATCAAGATGGTTGGTAGGCTCGTCAAGTAAAAGCAGGTTTGCGCCCGACAAAAGAAGCTTCGCAAGCTGAACCTTTGCCTTCTCGCCGCCGCTCAGCACCGAAACAGGCTTTTCCTGCTCCTCCTGAGTGAAGCCGAGTCCTAAAAGACTGCTCATTGCCCTTGCCCTGAAGGTAAGTCCGCCCTCTGCTTCAAACTTTTCCTGTAATCTCATCTGCCTTTCAAGGCGGTCATTGTCTGTAAGCCCGCTGTCAATTTCCTCGTGAAGCCGCTCTATCTCCGCTTCCAGCTCAATAAGCGGCTGAAACACGGACAGAACCTCATCGTACATGCTTACACTGCTGTCACGGACAACGTGCTGTTCCATATAGCCGAGTACGGTATCCTGAGATTTTACGAATTCTCCTCCGTCTGTGGGTAGCTCTCCGCGCATAAGCTTGAAAAGGGTGGTCTTGCCGCAGCCGTTTACGCCTACAAGTCCGATTTTATCAACCTTATCCACTTCAAAGGTTACATTTTTAAAAAGAAGCTCAGCTCCGAAATAAAGCTCAACATCCTTAGCGTTATATATAATCATAGGTTTTACCTTTCTGTTAAGGATTATCGCCTTAATATCCTTAATGCAAAGCAGATTTGCGAATCCTGCCGTTTCGCTTGCTTCGGTAAAGCAGAATACTGCAAAAGGCAGGAATTGCCCAAGGCGGCTTGCCTTTAATTATACTATCGCAGGTTGGTTTTGTCAAGAACGGGTGCGGCGTGCCGTGCGCCTTCTGCGGTAAACCGCAGAAGAGCCGCCGCAGGCGGGTGTCTTGTGCCTTCGGCACAAAACGTGCACGGCACGCCGCACCCCCTATGTATCAATGCCCCCTTATATATTTAAATAGTATATAACAGATTTCAGCTATTCATTTCAAAAAGCAGAAATCGTTTACAGAAATTTGAAACTTTTTTAAAAAAACCCTTGACTTATAATTAAGATTGTGATATCATCACCTATGCATGCCAAATCGGCAATATGACAGAAAGGATAGTGATTCTGATGTTTATCTTACGCTGGCTGTGGAAGAATATGGAAGGCAACCGCGCTCTTTACATATTCGCCCTGTTTCTGACAATAATCTCCCAGTCCATGTATATCATCACCCCTTATTTCACCCAACAGATTGTGGACACCTTCTTGGTAGGCGAACAGGCTGCCGAAAATCTCCGTACCGGCTCTGACCTGCTGCTTAAAATGATATTTGCAATGGTGGGATTTACCCTGCTCCGCGGTGTGATTCAGTACAGCGCCAATATGTCCTATGAAAAAACCTCTCAGGGGCTTATCTACCGTATAAGAAAAGTGCTGTTTGATAAAATCGAAGCTCAGGACGCTACCTTTTATAACCGCTACCGCACAGGTGATATAATGACCCGTGTAACCAGTGACCTTGATATGATTCGTCACTCAGTAGCGTGGATTATAAAGACAACCCTTGAATGTGTTGTTCTTTTCTCGGTTTCGGTTATATATTTCTTCTCCATAGACTGGCTGATGGCAATATGTATGCTGATTCTCACTCCCCTCATTCTGATTATCACAAAGAAATTCAAGAACGTGGTAGGACCTTTCTATGTTGACCTTCGTGAAAAGTTCTCCGACCTCAACACCTGCGCCGAGGAAAACATCTCGGGTAACAGAGTTGTAAAGGCTTTTGCAAGAGAAGAATTCGAAATAAACAAGTTCGATAAGAGAAACAAGGACTATAACGATGCAAATAAGAAATCCGCCTTTACCTGGCTGGATTTCTTCCCCTATCTTGAAATCACAGCTCAGTCGCTGGCGGTTGTATGCCTTATCTGCGGCGGTCTCTTCGTAATCACAGGAAGAATTTCTCTCGGTGAATATGCCGCATTCGCAGGTCTTATCTGGACAATTTCCAACCCCATGCGTACTCTCGGTAATATCGTAAACGACTATCAGCGTTTTACAGCCTCCGCAAACAAGATTATCGAGCTTTACTACGCACACCCTGCCATTATCGACCGTGCCGACGCGGTTGAAATGGGCGGCAGAGTAAAGGGTAAGATTGAATTCAGGAACGTTTCCTTCGCTTACGGAAAGAACGAGGTTCTCAAGGATATAAGCTTTACCGTAAATCCCGGCGAAAAGGTTGCTATTATGGGCGCTACAGGCTCGGGAAAAACTACGCTTATTAACCTTATCCCCCGTATTTACGATGTTACAGGGGGCGAAATCCTTGTGGATGATACAAATGTAAGAATGATGAAGCTTAAGGAGCTTCGCGGCAGTATCGGTATTGCTACCCAGGACGTTCTCCTTTATTCCGATACCATTGACGGAAATATCTGCTTCGGTAATGTTGACCTGCCTGAGGAAGAGGTGCAGAAGTATGCAGAGGCAGCTGACGCACATAACTTTATCCTGAGAACTGCTGACGGCTACGACACCATTATCGGTGAACGCGGCGTCGGTCTTTCAGGCGGACAGAAGCAGAGAATTTCTCTTGCTCGCGCCCTTGCTGTAAAACCTTCGATCCTTATTCTCGACGATACAACCTCCGCGGTTGACCTTGAAACCGAGAGAAATATTCAGGAAGCTCTCGCAAATCTGGACTTCCCCTGCACAAAGATTATTATTGCTCAGCGTATTTCCTCCGCTAAGGACGCCGACCGTATCATTATCCTTAAGGACGGTAAGATTGCGGAAATGGGTACCCATGATGAGCTTATAAAGACAGGCGGCTATTACAGCGAAGTCTACGAATTACAGAAGTAAAGGAGGAGACTGAAATGGCAAGAAATAAATTTGATATTGACGAAACCCTTGAAACCCCATTTGACATACGTCATTTAAAACGTGCCCTTGTCTATGCGGGAAAATATAAGGGAAAAATTGTAAAAGCGCTTCTGCTCAGCGCAGTTGCGGTAATAATCGGTCTTATCTCCCCTCTTATTACCCAGTACGCTATTGATAACTGTATGAAAAGCACCGACGATATTCCTATGCTTATAGTCTGTGCGGCGGCATTTCTCCTCTGTATCGTTCTCAGCGTAATTTTTACGAAAATCCGTGCAAAGATGATGACTCAGGTGGGTCAGGATATTATTTACGATATACGCCGCGACCTTTTCAAGCATATGCAGGATTTACCCTTCGAATATTATGACAGCAGACCCCACGGAAAAATCCTTGTACGTGTTGTAAACTACATAAACGCAATTTCCGACCTTATGACAAATGGTATCATAAACTTTGTGCTGGAAATCTTCAATCTGATGTTTATTATCATTTTCATGTTCTTTGTGTGCTGGCAGCTGGCTCTGGTTGTTCTTGCGGGACTTCCCATTTACGCGGCTATTATCTTCGCTATCAAGAACAGACAGCGTAAGGCATGGCAGGCAGTTTCCAACAAGAGTTCAAACCTTAATGCTTATCTCCACGAAAGCATTGTGGGCGTTCAGATTTCACAGATTTTTACCCGTGAAGAGGTAAACGCCGAAATCAACGACAAGCTTGCAAAAGCATACCGTAAGAGCTGGATGAAAGCGGTTGCCTGCAACAACCTTATCTGGCCCTCTACTGACATAGTTTCCATTATTACAAGAGGTGCAATCTATGGCGTCGGCTTACTGGCAATGCCCGGCTTATCCCTTGGTACAATCCTTGCTATGGGTGATTACTGCGCACGCTTCTGGCAGCCTCTCATGAACCTTTCCAACCTGATGAACACCTTTATCAATGCGGTGGCTTACCTCGAACGTATCTTTGAAATGCTTGACGAGCCTGTTACGGTCTGCAACAAGCTGGACGCCTCCGAGCTTCCTAAAATCAAGGGTGATGTTCACTTTAAAAATGTTACCTTCCGCTATGAAGAAGGCATTGATATTTTACAGGATGTAAGTTTTGACGTCAAGGCAGGCGAAAGTATTGCCCTTGTAGGACCAACCGGCGCAGGTAAAACCACTATTGTAAGCTTACTCTCCCGTTTCTACAATATAAACGGCGGTGAAATCCTTATTGATGATAGCAATATCGCTGATGTAACCCTTCACTCCCTCAGAAGCCAGATGGGCATTATGCTTCAGGACAGCTTCATTTTCAGCGGTACTATTTTAGACAATCTCCGTTACGGCAGACTTGACGCAACTCTTGAAGAGGCACAGGAAGCCTGCAAGGTTGTCGGTGTTCACGATTATATAATGTCCCTGAAGGACGGCTATGACACTGTTGTAAGTGAGCGCGGTGCAGGTCTTTCACAGGGTCAGAAGCAGCTTATCGCTCTTGCGAGAACTATTCTTTCCGACCCCAAGATTCTTGTACTTGACGAAGCGACATCTTCCATTGACGCAAAGACAGAACGTTACCTCCAGAACGGTATCAACCACCTGCTCAAGGGCAGAACTTCCTTTATTATCGCCCACAGACTTTCCACTATCAGAAGCTGTGACCGTATCATGTATATCAATAATAAGGGCATCACCGAAGCCGGCTCACATGATGAGCTTATGGCGAAGAAGGGTGATTATTATAAGCTTTATACAGCTCAGGCTGTATGAGGTGAGCCTTGAGAAAGAAATAGTACATAAGTTTTAACGGGGAAAACCTTTCTGTAGTAAGGTTTTCCGCGTACCCCTTTCCAAAGACTTTCAATTCTCGCTTCGCTCGGTTTTTAAGACTACATAAAGAATAACGGCGGATACCTTTCGGTATCCGCCGTTAATGTTTTGCTATTGTGCTATCCGCCGTCGCTCAACACCCGAAATAAATCAGAGTGGATAAAAGGCGGAACCGCCCGCCGACGCTGTCGACTTAGCCTACGATACCTGAACGTTCAACACCTTCGATGAAGTTTTTCTGAAGGAAGATGTACATAATTAAAATCGGGAGAATCGAGAGTAAGCATCCGCTTTCGATCCATACCAGCCAGTCGGAAGGAATACCTGTGGGTGTACCGCCGTTGAAGTAGGACGAAATTGTTGTATAGAGGTTGCTTACCTGAAGTGCAATTGTGTTGGACTTTGTAAAGAACATACCCGAAACGTAAGAGTCATTCCAGTACCATACTACCGAGAAGATAAATACAGTTAAGAAGGAGTTGCTTGCGTTGGGAACCATTACCTTTACGAAAGTCTCGAACGGTCCACAGCCGTCAAGGTATGCAGCATCTTCGAGTTCCTTGGGAAGTCCTCTGAAGAACTGACGGAATAAGAAGATGAACAGACCTGCACGGATACCGTTACAGAAGAATGCCTGTAAGTAGAGTGCCCAGGGTGAGTCAGCCAGGTTAAGAGCTTCGCCCGAGAAAAAGGAAATAATTCCGAAGGGATCGAAGTATCTGAACTGCATGAACTGGGGGATTAAGATTACCTGTGTAGGAACGATAATCTGCATGATTACAATTGCGAAGCAAAGGCCCTTGCCCTTGAACTTGAATCTTGCGAAACCGTAACCTGCGATAGAACAGGTAAGAACCTGAATCAGCGAGCAGACTACGTTTACGCTTACTGTATCCCAGACGAGGTCAGGGTAGTCGATAGCCATCCATGTTTCAACAAGGTTATCGATCATTACAGTCTTAGGAATCCAGAGAATCGAGGGGTCAGTCATTTCAGCCTGAGGTCTGATTGCACAGGAAATCATGTAAAGCATAGGGTAAAGAATTACGAATGCAAGACCGAAGAGAATAAGGAAGCGGAATACAGGCCATACTCTTTCGGAAATTCGTCTGCTGAGAATTCCCTTGTAGTGTGCCTTTTCGCCCTCGTTATATGTGCGGAAGTTCTTGATAATTTCCCAGCTGCTGATGTGATACTGGCTGAGACGCTTCTTTTCTTCCTTCTTGAGCTGACGCTTGGACTTCTTCTTGCCGTTTTCGTCGTAAAGCTCAACCTTGTGCGCCTTGGGGGCAGCTTCTGCCTTGGGGGCGGCTTCAACTGCTTCTTCAACCTTTTCGGTTGCTTCTGCAGTTTCGCCTTCCACAGCGGAAATAACTTCTTCCGCTGCTTCAGCTGTTTCGGTTATATCAGGAGTAACATCTGTGCCTGATACAACTGTTTCTTTTTCAAATTCGTTGTTATCCACTGAAGTTCCTCCTTGATTAATCTACCTGATAGAAAATGAATTTCGATACAATTGCCGAGATAATACCGAGGATTATCGCAACGATTGCAAAGTATGCCCACGCCATAGCTGACGAGAAGCCGTATTCCCATGCTCTCGCATAGCTCATAACCTGCTGCATTACAGGGTTGTCAGACTTTACGAAGGCGTCGATAACCGTGTAGATGAGGTTTACGAAAATCATGGGCGAGATTGTGGGGAATGTTATCTTCCAGAAGAATTCCCAGCCAGTAGCACCTTCCATGGAAGCTGCTTCCTTAGCGGAAACAGGAATCTGCTGAAGAGCAGAAATGAAGATAAGAATCTGGATACCTGAATCCCAGATAAGGTTCAGGATTGTTTCAGTAATTGTTGTAATCATTTCTGTAAAGGACTGGTTGATGTTTGTAAGTCCCATGAACTTTAAGAACTCATCAACGAAGTCAGCCTTGAACAGTGAGCTGAACTGTGCAGCTTCACCTACACCCTGCGCCATCATATCACCGTTGATAACCTGAAGTACAGGACCGGTAGCGATAAGTACAGGCAGGAAGAAGATTGCTCGTGCAAAGCCTCTTCCCTTGAAATTATCATTTAAGAGGAGAGCTACGAAGAGGGAGAATACGAGAACCAGCGGAACTGTATAAGCTGTTTCCGCAAGGGAGTCAACTAAGTTCTGGGGGTAGTCTGCGTTTTCTGTAAATGCCTTCTTGTAGTTTCCGAAATCATTCCACTCGGTATAGATACCGGGGCCGTCCATTCCGTACTGCTCCATAACTGCAGGCTGGCTTACAAGCTCAGTGTAGCTTAAGGAGTACCAGAGGGACTGTACCAGCGGAATGAGGAACATATAGATTACGCCGACAATCCAGAGGGCGATAAATCCATATCCGTAAAGACCCTTTTTACGTTCGTAGGAAATCTTGCTTTCCTTGATTACCTTTTCTTCGCGGGGTCTTCTGCGTCTGATGTCAACTTCGCCTTCTGCATTGAGCGCAGCTGCGGAAGCTGTCATATGACCTGCATACTGTCTTTTGGGTGCTTCTTCCGTTTCAGGGGTTTCTTCTACGGTTTCGGCTGTTTCGGATGCGTCGGAAACAACTTCTTCTGTTACTTCTTCAGCTTCCGATTCAGATGTAACAGCAGCGATTTCTTCTGTTTCCAGTTCTTCGCTTCTGTCTTTTTCAAAATCGTTCATTATTCACTAACCCCCAATCCGTAAGCCGACATGTCATAAGAAGTACCGTTTACCTTTACTTCTTCTGTGTCGATATTTACATAAATTGTTGTACCGTTCTCAAATGTGGACTGGTACTCATTTTCGCTGATTCGCTCATACTTTGTGATATAGGAATCGGAAACACCTGCAACAACATCATTGAACAGCTTGTATTCGCCTGCTGCTATATCTGTCCAGCCGATGTAGTTGGAATAGTAGAGGTCATCATAGATGCTGTCTGCAAACTTGTTGGGATTCTTATACATCATCTCGTAGTGAACAGGTGTACCTGTCACAAGGGAGAGGAGTCTGAGTTCCTTTGCGTCGGCACTCTTGTTGACAGCCTTTGAAGAGAAAGGAACGAGTCCGTGAAGAACCATCTGTGCAAAGGGAATGTCATAATCAAAAATGTCGTAGTTTGAGGAGTAAAGCGGAACGTCCTTGATGTAATCAGCGTACTTGAGTACGTACTGATTAGCATTTTCGGTCATAATTGCAAGACCGTTGTCTCTGAGCTTCTGGTAACCTTCTGTAAGAATATTCTTAGCATCGGTTCTTGTGATATAAGCTCTTCCCTCGGAGTTCTGACGGCTGAAGTCACTGTAAAGTGTGTAGGAAGCCTGATTGAGGGAGATACCTGTTGCGCCTTCCTTCTTGAAGGAATCAACAAGCTTTGTAAAGATATCTGTGTAGTAGAAGGGAGAGAGAATTGTCCAGCTGTCCTTTGTTTCGCTGGGTAAACCGAACGCAAGTTCAAAGGGAGTCTGTGTAGCGTAGGAATTTGTAATCTGCTTGGAAGCGTTCAGCATGAAGCTGTAGCCGTTACCGCTCCTTTCAAATTCCATGATATCACAGCTGGGGAAAAGTTCATAACCCTTTTCAGCAACGTGAGCTGCAAATTTGTCGTAAGCTGCCTTGCCGCCAAGCTTTGAGGAATAATCAAATTTAGCGGAAACCTGACCCTTGATACCTGCTGTGTTGAAATCCTCGTAGATAATCTTGATATTGCTGATACCGCGGTTTTCAAGTTCGCCGAGAATTGTGAGAGCCTCTTCATAGGTTGTAGCTGTTGTCTGAATCTGAACGGGGAAACCGAGAATAGACTGTTCCTTTACGGTACCGCCGTAAAGTGTGAGATAGAAGGGAGCGTCGTTGGACTTTGTGCTCTTTTCTACGCCGATATCATTGATGAGATAGTTTCTGTATACGTCTGCAACGTCGATATAGCTGAGTTCGGCACCGTTTACGGGATAGTAGGAAACGGAAACGTCGCCTGTCTTGATACCCTTGTTTTCATAAACTGTCAGCGGGTCGTTGCTGCTGCCCATGAAGTACTTGTCTGTTGTACGGAGTGCGAATTCAAACCATGCGTTGTTGAGGTCTGTAACGTTCTGACCTGTTACCATTGCGTGAACACTTGCGTATTCTTCGCCGTCGGAAGCGATTGCAACAAGAGCGTTATCTTCATTGCCTTCCGTGATACGGCCGATTACAGGCATTGTAACCTGTTCCATTACAGCTGTAGCCTGAAGAAGACCAACTGCCAGGTCTCTGCCGTAAACCTTACCCTCGTAGGTGTTTACGTCACCTGCTGCAGAGTTGTTGTTATAGTTGATAACTGCACCGGAGCCGTCGGGAACGATAATCATACCTTCGTCTTCCCTGTCGGTTGCACCGAGGTTTTCAAGAATGTTTACGCCGAGAATCTGATAGCCTGTAAGACCGTCTTCTGTGTTCTGGGGACGGTTTTCAACAATTTCATCACCGGGTACGGTTGCAACGAAGTGGTCGTCCTCAAGAGTGATTTCGAGAGGAACAACGATTTCGTACTTGTTGAATGTAAAGGTAATCTTGATACCGTTGTCGATTTTTTCAAGCTTTTTCTTGACATTGCTGTCATAAGCTCTGGCTGTTTCAATAGCCTTGCTTTCTGTGCCGACAACTTCGATTGTCAGCAGAGTGTTTCTTCTGCTCAGCTGCACCTTTTCCTTAGCAGCTGTATCATAGAAGCTCGACCACCACTTGTAGCCGTTAGCCTTGTTCTCTACTGCGAAGGTGTAGTCATCTTCGTTTACATAGAGAGCAAGCTTGTTGTTTTCTGCCATGAGTGTCATTGCGGCAAAGGCTTCGTCCTTTGTAGCAATGTCTACTTCCTCTTCTTCAGCAACCTCTGTTACTTCAGCAGAAGCTTCCTCTGTTGCACCTGCGGGTTCGTCTTCGGACCATGCGGGCACCTGAGCGGCAGAAACGGCGATAGCAGCTGCTAATGCAGCGGATAAGAGCTTTTTCCTTAATTTTATCATTTTTACACCACCATTTTTCTGAGTTTGACTTTTCTGCGCCGACTAAATACTGAATCTGTAGAGAAGCTCTGTATAGATTGAGTATCCGAATACGAACACCTGCTGGAACAGGGTAAGTAATAAAACTGCGAGGAAGAGGATAATTGCCATAGCAACTACTGTAAAGAACATAGCTGCAAGAGTCTTGGGGATAGAGTACTGATGAACTGTCTTCATAGCGGAAATCATAAGTACCACGGACCATGCCAGACCTAAATATTCAAAGAAGAACATAAAGCCGGATTCTGTTCTTAAAAGGAAGTTACTTGCGATAATGCAGATAACCTGTGTAATCAGGTAAGGAACGAGAGCGTAGGCGGAAACGCAGAAGATATTCTTCACGGTGCCTTCGCCGTCGAATAATGTACACAGTGACCAGTTACCGATTACCCATGTAAGGAAGAGGATAACTGATGAGGAGAAGTAAGGTACGATATTGAATACCTTAACATATGTTTCGTTGAAAAGGAAGCCGGTAAGCTGTGCGTCAGCAACACTTATAAGGAAGAACGCAAGTACGATTACCCATGCAACCTTCATGCTGTAGGCTTTTTTCCATCTCAGGTCGTCAAAGCCTTCAAACGGGTGCTTTGCTACATAAAAAGGCCATTTCCATGCAGGCATATCCAAATCAAAATTCATTAATTCGTACCTCCTGTCTTTGCTTTACCTTTTTTCTTGGCCATGCGTTTTTTCACATAGCTTAAAATTATCAGTGCAAGAATAAGCACAATAATTACACACATTACCCATGTGAAGTTTGCTCTGATAACTTCGATTCTGTAGCTCTTGAATGCTCTGTTGTAACCTGCTCTGGAGTTGCGGTAGAAGTACTCAAGTGCTGTTTCATAGTCACCCTGGTTGAGATATGCGTTACCGAGACCGATGTATGCAAGCCAGTAGTTTGCGTCACGGCGGAGAACTTCTTCCCAAGGACCCTTTGCTTCATCGTAAAGACCTTCGTTGAAGAGATAGATAGCGTTCTGTACGATACCGCCGAATTCTGTCTGACCGAAGATTGTTACGCTGTTCTTACGGGAGTCAAGTACATAAACCTTTCCTTTGTAGGATTCAACCGCTGCAACGGAGGTGAATGTACCCTTCTGAGTGCCCTTGCCGCCGAAAATGAACAGCAGGTCACATTCGTTTGTGTACTGGAAAACTCTGCCTGTTGCGAAGTCGAGGAGGTAGATATTTCCTTCTTCGTCTATGTCAACGTCGCAGATTGCGTTTGCGTAGTTCTTACCCTTGTAGTAACGGGTTGCGTAGTCGCCGTAGGTATACTGGTCGTAACCTAAGTTAGTGAAGATGTTTGTACCTGCGGGGTTCAGCTTCTTTAAAATATCAGTATCAGATGTTCTTGTTTCTGTTACTGTGTAGATAAAGCCTTCCTGGTCGATATCAACGTTGGAGATTTCGATTGATACGTTACGGCGCATCGCGATAATCTGTTCACGTGTGTAGATAAGCTTCCAGAACTGCTGAGCGATAACCTCTGCGGTAGCGTTTACTCGGTTTGCACCGTAGTAGCCGTTGAATGTACCGTCAGCGGAGAACTGAACTGTACCCTGTGTGATGGAGGGGATTACAACGTAAACGTTGAATGCCGAGTCAACGATAACCTTGTTTGGATTGAAAGTAACCTGTGCGTCGTAAACGTCGCCTGAAGGTCTTACATATTCCATTTCAATCTCAAGGTCTTCGTTGAAAGCAACTACTCTTTCGTTTGCGGAGTCAGCAACATAGATAAGAGTGTGACCGTCCTTGTCGGTTCTGACATAAACGCCCATAGGAACGTTGAAGGTTGTCTTCTTGATCTTGCTGTCTGCTTCGGAGAAGCTTTCGCTGTATGTAAGAGTGTCGATAATCTTTACATTATCGGGGTTGAAGCTTTCATCTGTAATAACGATTCTGTTGTTCTTTGTATCAACGATGTAGAACTTTCCTGTTTCGTTGTGAACGAATAAGTCGTTGGGTTCCGCAAGGGTTTCTGCACCCATTTCTGCTCCCGATACAACGTCCTCAACTACGAAACCGTTCTGTGAGGGAATGGGGTCGCCCCACCAGTCGTAGTTGTATCCGATGTACGGTTCATCAGCCGACGCATTCACAACAAGAGAGGAAGCTGCGACTGCCGCAACACAGATAAAAGCGGTAAGTTTTTTGATAAACCGCATTAAAATCATTCCTTTCTCAATTAGTTTAGTCTTTCAGACCGCTGGATGCCATTGTTTCAACTACGGAACTCTGGCAGAGTACGAACAGTACCATAGGCGGTATCATAAGGATTACAACTGCTGCCGCAGCAACACCCGCACGGGCGATACCGGAAGCTGTAATCTGCGATAAAACAGTCGGAATAGGTTTTAATGCTTCATTATAGATGAATGAATAACCTGTAATCTGCCAAGCACCGTTGAATGCGAAGATCATAAGTGTAAGCCATGCGGGCTTAACGTTGGGCATTACGATCTGCCAGCAGATTCTTGTATGACCTGCGCCGTCAAGGTGAGCGGCTTCAATCATAGCGTCGGGAATCTGACCCATGAACTGACGCATGAGGAACAGACCCATAGGAGTTGCGATAAAGGGGAGTGTGATTGCGAGATATGTATCGATAAGGCCGATTGTTGCCATAACCATGTACTGCATGATAAATGTTACGGTACTTGTAAACAGAAGGGCGATTTCGATAATCTTGTTGAGTGCGCGTTTTCCGGGGAAGTTAACCTTTGCAAGTGCATAAGCTGCGGAAGAAGCGAAGATTAACTGAGTTGCTGTAACAACTACCGCTACGAAAACAGAGTTGAAGATGTAACGGGAGAAGGGCACCCACATGTTGGAAGCTGTATTGATAAGGTCTACAAAGTTCTGGTTTGTAGGCGACATAGCGTAAAGCTTCGGGGGGAAGAGGAAGAGTTCTTCCGGGGGCTTGATGGACTGAACAATTGAAAGATAGATCGGGAAAAGCATGAACAGTCCGATTATTGTTAAGAGTATAAATATGGCAATATCGCCGCCAAGGCTTCCGCCATATTTTTTTCTGGATTTTTTTATCCTCATGACTACCGTCCTTTCAGAAATTTAAATAATTGATATTTTATTTTTAAGTATCGAGATACTTGTTGAGTATCTTCTTGATGCCCCAGTTAGCTATAAGCATTGTTGCAAAGAGCACGAAGCATATTGCAGAAGAGTAACCCATTTCAAATCTGATGGAGCCATAGTCAAATGCGTGTGTCATGATCGTATGACCTGCATAGTCAGTTGTCGGGAATGCTGTCAGCGATCTTCCGATGTCACCTGCGGTGAAGGAGCTTGTAATCTGCATTACGGCAGCGAATAAAAGCTGAGGACCCATTGCGGGGATTGTAACGTAGATAAGTTCCTGCGCTCTGTTCTTGATGCCTTCGATAGCGCCTGCCTCGTAACGGTCACGGGGAATACCCTGAAGACCTGCACGGATAGCAAGGAAGCCTGCACCGAGAGCCATCCAGAGCTGAACCACAATAAGAACACCCATGATGTAGTTGGCGTCTGTGAGCCACTGGATTGCGCCGTTTGTGATGCCGAGGTCGATAAGGTAAGCGTTTGCAATACCGTATGTATCACCGGAGAAGATTAACTGCCATGTTGTAAAGATGTTACCTGCAAGAGTAGGTGCATAGAAGACAAAGGTAAAGATTGTCTTAAGTGCGCCGGGAAGCTCATTGATGAGCCATGCAAGGATAAAGCAGAGGAAGTAGCTTAAAGGTCCTGTTACAACTGCGAAAACCAGAGTGTTTTCGATAGCCTTCAGGAAAACTTCATCCTCAAGGAACAGTGAGTAGAAGTTACTTAAGCCTACCCACTGAGGGAACTGCGCCATATTGAAGTTTGTAAAGCCCATAGGAAGTGAGAGCAGTACGGGAACTATGGTAAATATGGTGAACAGTATAAAGTACGGAGCTAAAAGACCATATACTCCGACATTCTTTTTCATCTGGAGCATTGTATATTTGAATTTATTATCTTCAAGATACAATGTCTGCTGCTCGTTATTAGCCAAAACTCGATTCCTCCTAATTATTTTTCAGACCATTTACTTACCGAAAGTTGCAAGGTCCTGATTCTTTCTTTCGATTTCCGAATTGATATCTCTGTTGTAAGAAGAGAGAGCATATCTCGGATTCCATGTATCGTTGACAACTGCACGGAAAGCGTTCTTTACGTGACGGGTTGTAGCGTAGGAAGCAGGGATAATCGGAATTTCGACTGTCTGGTTCATCTGTGCGGAAATCTTTTCATATTCGGAACTGGACCAGGGGATCTGAGCGAGAGCGTTTACGTTAGCTGTATCGAAACGTCCCATCTGACCCATCTGACCTTCGATTGTACGTCCGTACTGAGTCTGAACCTCGTCGGAGGTGAACCACTTGATGAATTCCCATGCTGCGTTTACGTCAGCACACTTTGTAAAGATAACTGCACCTGCACTGCCGGAGTTTGCCGCATGACTGATTTCGCCTGTCTTGTTGCCGTCTGCGTCAACAACTTCTGTACCGGGAACAAGTGTGAAGTCCCAGAGACCCTTGATTTCAGGTGCGGAAACTGTAAGCTGGTTAAAGAAAGTATAGTTCTGGATTACGATAGGCATTTCACCTGTTCTGAATCTGGAGAATGCGTCGTATGTCTGTTCAAAGTCGTAGATTGTGTAGAAGTCTGTCCACTGCTTGAATGCGTCTACGATTATCTTCTGGTCGTATGTTGTCTTTGTAAGGTCTTCATTATACATGTTGTTGCCTGTCTGGAGTACAAGCATGGAGAATGTATCACCGGATTCAAAGATTGAGCTGGAGAGGTTTGACGCAGGTGATAAGAGACCTACTGTAAGGTAAGAACGCTGTAACACAGGAATGATGTCGATAAGTTCTTCCCATGTTTCGGGGATTTCTTTCACACCGAGTTCCTCCAGGATGTCTGTACGATAGAACATCATGGGGAAGGACTGTGATACGGGGAGACCGTAAACACCGTCTCTGTATGTGTAGAGAGTTGTGATGCTTTCAGTGAATCTCTGGCTTACAATGTCTTCATAGTCGTTGAACTTGGAAATATCAACGAGAAGGTCACGTGCCGCACACTGAATGGGGAAGTCACCACCGAGGAACAGTGCAACGTCAGGACCCTTACCTGCGAGGGTAGCTTCAAGAATACCGCCGGGTACAAGGTTGATGGAAACGTTGATACCGCTGTTGTTCTGGTTGAAGTCGTTATCTACAAGGTCCTTAACTACTGTTGCCTGGTCACGGCCGAGAGCAACCCATGTGTTGATGGACTTTTCAGTTGTATCGGAGAGCTGTGTATAGTCTTCAAAGAAGGAGCCGATAAATGCCTGGAAGCCGAATGCAAAGTCTTCAAAGAAGTTGCCCTTTGCGGAGCTTGCCTTTTCATTTACTGTGCGTACTTCAATGTAGTCAAGTTCGAGAGGCTGGTCACGGTAGTCTCTCATCCATGCGGAAACGGAGGAGATGTAGTCCTTTAAGGTACCTACCATCTGAGGAATTTCATCTCTTTCGTCGCAGCAGCGCTGGAGAATAACCGCCAATGATTCAAGTGAGGAAGCTTCTGAACCATGACCGAGTTTTTCGATGTTAGCCTTTTCTGCGTAAAGTGTTTCTATTGCACTTTCAAAAGTGGGGATAAGTTCGGGAATCTGGATATCAACAAGGTAGTCGTTATATTCATCGGGGTCAGGACCTGTAATCATAAGTATACGTCTGTAGTAGTAGTTGAGAGTGTATACAAGATCATCAAGTCTTCTCATGATTTCACCGATGGATCCGGGAACAACTTCCATTGTGATTGTATGCTCACCTGCTGTCAGGTAGATATACATGTCGCGTCCTTCGCTGTCCTTCAGGTTCTGAACGTACCAGTTGGGATCGTAAGGGAAGGATACGATATCCATAAGTTCGTTGGGAACTACACCGTCAATATAGATACGGCGGTTGGAATAGAAACCTCTCATGGTATTCTGTCTTGCCTTGAAAGCAAAGTTGTAATAACCGTCAGCGGGAATTGTGAATGTCCATGTTACAGCCTGTGTAGCCTGGTCCCATGTTCCGCTGCCCAGAGTGTTGTATCTCTGCTTTGTGGGGTGAGAGGGATTTGTCATGTATGATGTTCTGTCATATGTAGCATAGAGAGTAGAGGCTGTCTTCTCCAAAGGTGTTTCCGCCTGAATCAGAATTGTCTTGGAACCGATATCGTTCTCGTTTGTGAGAGCGGGGGTTGAAGAAATATCTGCGTCGGAAGCCTTTACATATGCGGGTAAATCTTCGTAATTCTTAAAGGTAATGCTTTTCAGAGCAATATTTGTACGGATACCTTCAAGTGTAAGAGTATGGTCACCTGCTTCAAGATAGAAGATATAGGGGTCATTGAAAAGACCTTCCTTATCCTTTACTATGTAGGTTACCCACTTGTCCTTTTCAATCTGGGTAGGCTTCAGTTCGTTATCCTTACTGTCCTTACGTATAGCGGAAGCGTCCTTCCAGTAACGGTCAAGTGTAATATCCTTACATGCTGTGAAGGGATATTCGCCGTCAATTCTGATACCTACGTCAATTGTTGTGCTTGCGCCCGCAATTGTGTAGTATAAGAATTCCATATTGTAGATACCTGCTTCTTCAACGGTAAAGTTGTATGTTACCGTACCTCTGTTGTTTGTCCAGACGAAACAGTTTTCTACCTTTTCGTATTCTTCGATTGTGTACTCAGGAACCTCGCCTTCAATATCTGCTCCTGTAACACCTGTCGAAGCATCAATAACTATTTCCTTATCGGGTGCGGTCTTATCCTTATGCCTTTCATAGTAAGCGGTATAAGCATTTTCCCTGTCGCCTGTACTCATGATGTTGGTGATTGTGGAAACCTCTTCTTCACCTTCATCATCAGCTGCCGGAACAGTTACTGCGTTACTGTCAGCTGTCTCTGTCGCTTCTTCCTCTGCATAAACGACAGGCTGCATGGTAAGTATCATCGCAGCCGAAAGAACAGCAGCCAGTATTCTTTTCTTGTTGTTGCCCAAAATAAGCTCCACCTTTCTCATTGAATAAATGATTCAAAAAGCATTACTGCTTGTAAATAGAAATTTTGTCGTCCTCAAGTTCAACACGTACCTTGTCGCCGCCTTTTATGCCGAGAGCTTCAAGATACTCTCTGGGAATCTGGAGTCTTCCTGCACGGTCAAGGACTGTAAGTTCTTCATGTCCCTGATTTTCCTGCATCGCCCTGATTTCCAGCTGCTGCTTTTCGCTGAGCTCTGCAAATGAAACATTTTCGTACATTGCAGGCTTTCTGCGTATAAGCTCGCTTGAGGTTTTGCCGTCGCGGATAGCAACGACTCTGTCGATGGATTTCGAGAGGTTAGTATCATGTGTTACAATGATGATAGTAACTCCCGTTTCTTTATTTAAACGTTTGAAAACGTCTAAAACGTTGTTGGCGGTCTTTGTGTCAACTGCACCCGTAGGTTCGTCCGCAAGCAGAAGCTTCGGATTATTCGCGAGGGCAATGGCGATTGCACATCTCTGCTGCTCACCACCCGACATCTGACCGAGCATTGAATTTTTTCTGGGGGAAAGTCCGACCATATCCAGAAGCTCAAGAGCTCTCTGCCTGCGGTTGTTGTAACCGCTGAGCAGCATCGGCATTTCCACGTTTTCAAGTGCTGTAAGGTATGGAATCAGGTTTCTTGCGTTCTTCTGCCAGACAAATCCGACAGTTTTACGCTTGTATTCGATAAGCTCCTTATCCCCCATCTTGAGCATATCCTTTCCGTCAATGAAAAGACTGCCTGCGGAGGGCTTATCCAGTCCGCCCAGCATATTCAGCAAGGTGGATTTACCTGAACCCGACGCACCCACGATACCCATTATCTCACCGCGCTCAACGGTAAGATCGAGACCCTGAAGCGCCATAACCTCAACATCTGTTGTCTTATAGATTTTTACTAAGTTATCGCACCGCACCATTACATTTTCGGGAGGTGCAAGCAAAACTTTCTGCGGCATAAATCCTCCTGAATAATGTGCCTGTTCTGCCGGACAGATATTATACAGCCTTTCAGCGTAAATATCTGCTATCTGCTTATCATAACTGTCAAATATGTAATACTTGAATTGTATTATATATTATATATGGTATAGTCAGTTTATTTCATTTTTGGTAATATCCGAAACTTTTCCGTCGTCAAGTGTGTAAACGATGTCAGCCAGCTCCATCATCATCTCATCGTGAGTGGTCATTACCACGGTAATGCCGTCATCACGTACAAGCTCCCTGAACAGTCGCACAACTGCAATGCCTGTCTGTGTATCCAGCGCTGCAGTAGGCTCGTCTGCGAAAATAATCTTCGGCTTATGTGCAACCGCTCTTGCAATTGCAACTCTCTGCTGTTCACCACCCGAAAGTTCACCGGGTCTGTGAGTCATTCTTTTTTCAAGACCAACTCGTGCCAGACATTCTTTTGCTCTTTTCTTACGGTCTTTTAAAGGATATCCCGCAAGTCTCAGGGCAAATTCCACATTTTCGTAAGCAGTCATTGTAGAAATAAGAGCTACCGACTGAAAAACGAAAGCAAGTTCCTTTCTTCTGAGGCTGTCCCTTTCGGGGTCGGATAACTTTCCGATATTCTTACCTGCGAAGAATACGTCGCCGCCCGTCTGACGGTCAAGTGCGCCGAGAATATTTATAAGCGTCGTCTTACCCGAACCTGAACGTCCGCGTAAGCATACAAGCTGTCCCTCGCTTACTTCCAGATTTATGTCCGTAAGCGCATTTACAACACTTCCGTCACCGATTTTGAAATCTCTGGAAATGTGTTCGGCCTTTAATATTGTTTCCATAAAAGTAACCCTATAAATATAATTTGATTGATTAAATACTTTTTAATTGTCCGCAATACAACTATCGGCACAGATATATTATAACAAATTGTAACCCTTTTGTCAATAATTATAAAAAGATTTTCCTGTTTTTATGCGGAATATAACGTTTTCACCAAACCTGGCATTTAATGTTATCCAAACAGAAATTCCGCTATTTTTTCAAATATATAGACATATTTTTTTATTCATATACAATATGTAGTTTACTTTTTTAGGTAATATAAACTTAATTTTCTTTTTAATAAACAAAAAAATTTTTGTGTTGATTTTTATATGTAAAATTGCCATATGAAATTGACTTATTTTTTTTAATGTGATATATTTTTATTGCTACATATAAAAAAGGAGAGAAATTAATGAAAACAGGTATTGTATTTGAAGGAGGAGCCAGTCGCACTGCATATTCCTGCGGTGTTATGGATGCTCTTCTGGATAATGAAATATATATGGATTATGTTATAGGCGTTTCAGCAGGAATAGCCTTCGGGATTTCCTATTCTTCCCGTCAGACAGGACGTAACAAGCGTATTTTCGCTGAATTCATGCATGACCCCCGTTATATGGGAATAAAGTATTTTCTCGGAAAGAAAAAATCCTACTACAACTTCGATTTTGCTTTTGAAGAGATGCCCGAACGCTACCTCCCCTACGACTGGGAGGGTTATAAAAACTACGGCGAAAATGCAAATGCCGTTATTACAAATATAGAGACAGGTCTCCCTGAATATTACCCTGTAACCTGCGAAGACAGAAAATGGACTCTTCTGAAGGCTTCCTCTTCCCTGCCCGTACTTTTTCCGCCCGTTGAAATAAAAGGAAAAAAATATATGGACGGCGGAATTACCGACTCGATTCCCTTTGAAAAGGCATTTCAGGACGGCTGTGACAAAGTTATTGTGGTGCTTACAAGAGAACGGGGCTTTGTAAAAAAGAAGGAAAGTCTGTTGCCGCTTATAAAAATATTATACAAGAAATATCCCAACCTGATAAAGGCACTTGAAAACCGACATATCATGTATAATAATCAGCTTGAAAAGCTTTACGAGCTCGAAAAGCAAGGAAAAGTCATGGTGATTGCCCCCTCTGACACCCACGATATCAGCAGAACCGAACGCAGACCCGAAATCCTGATTCCCTATTTTGAGGAAGGCTATAAGGATACGGAGAAGATAATTGATAAGATCAAAGAGTTTATAGACAATTAAACAGATTTCAAGCCTTTTGTAAAAGGCTTGACCGAAAACTTTTGTTTTTTAAAATACACCCTTGCAATTTCCGCCATATAGAAATAATTAACCCCGCCGTTTTGCAACTGCGGGGTTTTATCAGCATATTAAAAGGCGGAATTGCCCGAGGCGGCTCGCCTCAGTTCACCTCTTTTCTTCATATTCAATTATATCAGAAACCTTACATTCAAGTACAAAACAAATTCTCGCAAGAATATCCATATCCAGCTTTTCTACTCTGTTTTTACACCATTTATCAATAACCTCAAAACGTGTATTTACCGCTTTTGCAAGAGAATTTCTATTCATTCCCTTTTCTTTTATCAGTTCATTCAGATGAAGTTTTATTTTTCCGTAATCATTCATGCTTACAACGGATTTATTCTCGCTCATTTTATCACTTCCTCAACTTTAATTCTATTATTAAAGTTACGTCTTGACAATATACATATTAAATGTTACTATGAATATAGTAATTTTAGAAGGTGATAATATGAGAAAGAATTATAAGAAAAAATACAGAATTTTATCAAAAGGTGTTATAAGCATAATAAGAGAATTAAAAGTAAATATTTATAATGAAAGAATACCGCCTACTGTTTTAAGGTATATGTCAGACTTAAAATATTATCTTTTATTATCATTTTATTGTGATAAACATAATAATAAAAATAATATAAAAAATAAACGCAGAGTTAAAATAAAAATTAAAAGAAAATAAATATTTAACCCCGCCGTTTTTCAACTGCGAGGTTTTATCATCATATTAAAAGGCGGAATTGCCCGAGGCGGCTCGCCTCATCTGTATTTCTTGTATCCCGGATGTCTGATAGGAAATGCCTTTGCGATTTCGCAGCATTCATCAATCTTGTTTCTCTCAAGTTCAACTGCACCGCCAAGCTGATGTGCAACCAGGCTTACCTTTGCGAAATGTTCCAGGGTTTCCATTCTGTAATAAGCCTGGGTAAGATCCACACCTACTGTCACCGCACCGTGATTCATAAGTAAGATAGTATCATGATGAGGTAAGTAAGGCACAAGACTTTCGGGAACTTCGTCTGTACCGGGTGTTCCGTAGGGTGCAATCGGAACAGAGCCGAGGAAAATAATTGCCTCGGGCATTGTGTATTCATCAAGAGGAATTCTTGCGATTGCAAAGCCTGTTGCTGTCGGGGGATGAGCATGAACCACAGCATTTATGTCAGGTCTTTCCTTGTAGCATCTTAAATGCATCTTGAATTCAGACGAGGGTCTGTAACCTTCGGGACAGTAGATAACCTCATTCTTGCTATTCATTGTAATAAGCATTTCAGGTTTTAAAATGCGCTTGCTTGTACCTGTGGGAGTTGTGATAAATGTATCCTCATCAACCTTTACCGAAATATTTCCGTCATTTGCCGCTACGAAGCCAAGCTGCCAGAGATTATGGCCGACCTCGCAGATTTCTTCTTTTACCTTCTGGATTTCTGCTTCTGTCATATCTTTTCTTCCTTTCGTGTAATCGTTTTTATATACCTTTATAATAATAGCACTATTTTGCCTCTTTGTCCAGCATTTTTTTTAAAAATGTCCTTGAATGCCGGTAAAATATACCTTATTATATAAATGCAGTCATATTTTTTATTGACAACATTCTTTTTCTCATATATAATGAATGTGTAATAACTTCAACAACAGTTTTTACAGAAAGGAAGTTAATATATGATTAAAAGTATGACAGGTTTCGGCCGTGACCGCAGGGTTATGGGCGAAAGAGAAATTCTCGTTGAAATCCGCTCGGTAAACAGCAGATATTTTGAATTCAACGCAAAGATCCCCCGTTCTTTCCAGTTCCTTGAAGACAAGATAAAGGGAATTCTCAAGGAAAAGATCAGCCGCGGTAAGGTTGAATATTCCCTCACAGTCTACAATATCCAGGGTAAGGAAACCGCAGTTACCGTAAATTCCCTTGTTGTAGAAAATTATGTAAACGCATTACGTGAAGTGGGTGAAAAATTCAGCCTGAAGGATGACTTATCCCTTAACAGTATTTTCAGCATGGCTGATGCATTCAATATTGTCCGCCCCGATATTGATGAAGAAGAGCTCTGGAATTCCGTAAGGACAGTTACCGAAGCTGCACTGGATAATTTCATTGAAATGCGTGAAACCGAAGGTGCAAAGATGAAGGCTGACGTTCTTGAAAAGCTTTCAAATATTGAAGCTATGATTGAAAAGGTATGCGAATACTCCCCCGAAACAGTAAAGACATACCGTGAAAGACTTACCGAAAAGATGAACGAACTTTTAGAAGATAAGCAGATTTCTGAACAGCGTATCTTACTAGAGGCAGGTATTTTTGCTGAAAAGACAGCCATTGATGAAGAAACTGTACGCTTAAAGAGCCATTTCTCCCAGCTTCGTTCAATGCTTGAAACCGATGACCCCACAGGCAGAAAGCTGGATTTCTTAGTACAGGAAATAAACCGTGAAATCAATACTATCGGTTCAAAGGCTCAGGATTTAAGAATCACAGGTATTGTTGTTGATGCAAAGAGCGAAGTAGAAAAAATAAGAGAACAAATTCAGAATATTGAATGAGGCGAGCCGCCTCAGGCAGTTCCGCCTTTTAATATGTTTATTAAATCCCGCAGTTGTGAAACGGCGGGATTTAAAATTTTCTGTATTACTGCACTTTTAAAACAGCAGGGTTAATTATTTCATAAAAAAATAAACTTTTTATATATTACACAAATAATAACCTTAAATTTCATTAGCTTTATACTTGCAAATTGCGCCTTTTTGTGATAAAATTAAATATGATTGCAAATATTTTATGATTATAGGAAGGAATGACAGAAATGAACTCGTTCAACGATATTTTTGAGCTTATGAAAAACAGCCTCGAAGTATCCGATACAGCAAGACATTTATGGATTGACCCCATAAAGCCTGTGAAGCTGAACAATAACAGGGTAGTTTTATATCTTGCTGACAGTTACGTCAAGAAGATTGTAGAAGAAAATTACAGCGACATATTCAAGAAGCAGTTCAAGGAAATTTTAGGATTTGATGTTGAAATAGAATTTATCACAGACGGAGAAACTGAAAGTGTTTTTATTCCCACAGAGGAAAAACTCCGACTCAGCGAGCCTATCCCCGAGCTTCAGGACGATCCCTATATTGTCAGCAAGCTTCAGGAATCCGAAAATAACAGCAACTATAAGTATACTTTCGATACATTCATAGTAGGTGAAAACAATCACCTTGCTTATGCAGCCTGCAAGTCTATTGCACAGGGTCAGGGCAGAAACTATAACCCTCTTTATATCTACAGCGAGCCCGGACTCGGAAAAACTCACCTTTTATGTGCTGTTAAAAATGAGGTAAAAGCTCTTCATCCTGAATATAATATAGTACTGGTTTCCGCTGAAACATTTGTAAATGAATTTGTAAACAGCGTAAGAAACAATACAACCGAACATTTCAAGCAGAAATACCGCACAGCGGATATGCTTTTAGTGGACGACGTTCAGTTCTTCTCAGGCAAGAAGGAATCCCAGAACGAGCTTTTCCATACATTCAATGAGCTTCATACTGCAGGAAAGCAGATAATTCTGACATCCGACCGCCCTCAGAAAGAAATCAACGACATTGAAGACAGACTTTTAACAAGATTCGTATGGGGACTTACAGTTGATATTTCATCTCCCGAATTTGAAACAAGACTTGCTATTATCAAGAGAAAAGCAGAGCTTCTTAATATGCGTATTCCCAACAATGTTATGGAATACATGGCGGACAAGCTCAAGAACAATATCCGTCAGATTGAGGGAGCAATCATAAAGATGAACGCAATGTCCATGCTTACCGAATCAACTCCTACAATGATGATGGCACAGAATATTGTACGTGATGTAATGACCGAGCAGCAGCCTGTTCCCGTAACAGTTGAAAAGGTTATCACAGAAGTTTCTCATATTTTCAATGTTTCACCCGAGGAAATCCGTTCACAGAACAGAAACTCCCAGGTATCCACTGCCCGTCAGGTTGCAATTTACGTTATCAGCAAGGTAACAGGACTTTCCTACACCTCCATCGGTAAAGAATTCGGCGGAAGAGACCATTCCACAATCGTTTATGCAACAAATAAGGTTAAAACCGTAATGCAGAAGGATTCTGCATACAGAGCAACAGTTGAGGATTTAATCAAGAATATAGGTAATATGTAATTCTCACACCGAGCGCAGCGAGAAATGAGTTTTAGGTCAAGTATTTTTCAAAAAGCTTGCGGGTTTAAGGGCAGAGCCATTCTCCCCTCTTTTTCTCAAAAAACTCTTTTAAATCTCTCAACAATCTTTCAACTTTCAACTCCACATTTTTCCCTCAACAGTTTAATGTTGATAAAAGTTGAAAATGTTTAAATTATTTCCTCGATTTGTAAACAGAGTTTTACATATGATTTTTCTCTCAGCCAAAAGGAAAATACAGGTTTTCCACACTTTCCCGCACTCTACTACAACCACTAAAATAATATAATTATTATTTTATTTTTTATTTCATTTTTTTAATAAGATAAAAAATGAATGTTAAAAATCTAAAGCAAAGGACAGGTTTACATTATGAAATTCAAAATTGAAAGAAACACACTTTCAGACGCACTTGTGAATGCATCAAAGGCAAGTTCTTCACGTTCTTCAATTCCCGCTCTCGAAGGTGTACTTATCAATCTTAAAAACGGAATTATCACTGTTACAGGTTATGACCTTGAAATGGGTATCAAATGTAAAATAAAACCTGCCGAAGCTATCGAAGAAGGCGAAGTTGTAGTAAATGCAAAGATTTTCGGTGAAATGATCAGAAAAATGCCTTCAGGTCTTGTAGAAATCTACACTGAAAATGATGTGAATGTTACTCTTAAATCAGGTACTATCGTTTATAATGTTATCGGTGTTTCAGGCAACAATTATCCCAATATTCCTGAACTGAGAAATGACATCACTTTCTATGTAGATGAAAGTATGCTCAAGAGCATGATCCGTCAGACCTTCCACGCTATTTCCACAAATGACATAAAGGCTGTCCACATGGGAAGCAAGTTCCATATCAAGGATAATGTAATGAGTGTTGTTTCGGTTGACGGCGTAAGAATGGCAAAAAGAGTAGAACCTGTCCAGTACAATGATATTGACTTTGTTGTTCCCAGCAAGACTTTAGGCGAACTTCTGAGAATGTTATCTGATGAACCTAATGAAAAGCAGGTGGCTATCTGTATCGACCGCAGCCAGATATGCTTCTCAAAGGAAGACTATATGATTATTTCCAGAATCCTTGAAGGTAACTTCATTGATTACGAAAGAATCATGAATTTTGAAGCAACAGCTTCCGCAGTTATCAATGCAAGAGAATTTGCAACCTCCCTTGAAAGAACATTACTTTTGAATACCGACCGTTACAAGTGCCCTGTTATCTGCGTGCTTGAAAATGATGAAATCAGCATTGATATAAAGACAGCTCTCGGTCAGATGAGCGATACTTTACCTGCAAAATACAGCGGTAATAAGCTTGAAATTGCTTTCAATGCAAAATATATGATTGATTCTCTCAGAAATAGTGAGTGCGACGAAGTAAAGATTGACTTTACAGGTCCTCTTTCTCCTATCAGAATCAAGCCTCTGGAAGATGAAAGCTATATCGGTATCGTTCTTCCTGTAAGAAATAAATAAAGGAATTAAAAAAATGGAAAAAATAAACGTAGCTCCGCCCTTTATAAAGCTTGAACAGTTTTTAAAGTTTGCCAATATCGCCGAAACAGGCGGTATGGCAAAGCTTATGATTAACGACGGCATTGTCACAGTCAACGGTGAAGTATGTATGATGCGCGGAAAGAAGCTTTACAATAATGACGTGGTAGCAGTAAATTTTGAAGAGGAAACAGAAGAATATCTCTGTGTAATCGAGCAATGATTTTAAAAACTCTTAAACTCCGTAATTTCAGAAATATCGCCTCGGCGGATCTCAGTTTTCATCCTAAAGTAAATATTTTCTTAGGAAATAATGCTCAGGGGAAAACTAATCTGTGCGAGGCTGTTTCAATTTGTCTCGGTAAGAATTTCCGTAATCCGAAAGCTAATGAAATTGTACCGTTCGGTGCTGATGAAAATACTGAGACATTGATTGAGCTTACTTTTTCATTTGATAACCTTGAAAAGGATAATACTATCCTTTATACTCAGAAAAACGGAAATGTAAAGCTCACCTTCAATGAAATTGAAATGAAAAGTGCTGAAAAATTATACGGTGCGTTAAGATATGTTTCATTTATACCAGAAGATTTATATATTGTAAAGGGAAATCCTGAAAAAAGACGCGATTATCTGGATTATGTATCAAATATGATTAACCGCGTTCATAATTCAAAGCTTTATGAATATAATAAGGCTCTGAAGCAGAAAAACAATCTTCTTTTCAAAATGGACGGTTATGATGCTGCTGCCGCTTCGGCAATGCTGGAGAGCTGGAATGAGACTCTTTCACGTCTTGGCGTAAATGTAATGTGCGGCAGGCTCAAGTATTTTGAATTTCTTAAAAATTATGCTTCTGAATTTTACGGAATGTTGAATCATAATAATGAAAAACTTTCTGTAAAATATGAAAGTAGCATTATGGAGGATATTCCCTACACTCTTGAAGATGTTACGCTCATGTATGAAACATATATGAACAGGCTCAAGGAGACCGCAGAAAAAGAACTGAGAATGAAATATACTGTTGCAGGCGCACACAGGGATGATATTTTATTTATGATAAATAATATGCCTGCAAAGGATTATGCTTCTCAGGGTCAGATACGAAGCATTGCTATTTCTCTGAAGCTTGCGGAAGCGAGAATGATATATGAAAAGAGCAGCGACTATCCGATTATGATTCTTGATGATATTTTAAGCGAACTGGACAGCTTCAGAAGAAGCTTTATAATTAATCATATTGATAAATTACAGACTTTTATTACTTCCTGTAATATTTCTGATGCTATTGACAATAATCTTACCGACGGACATATCTGGAACGTAAGAAATGGAACATTCGAGGTTATGAACTGATGTATTTATATTTAGGCAGTGATGTGGTGGTTGACGACAGCGAGGTGCTGGGTATCTTTGATATAGAAAAGGTAACTGTTGACCGTTATATGAAGGAATATCTCAATTTCTGGCAGAAAAAGGGACAAATATATTATGTTTCCCTTGATATGCCGAAAAGTATAATAGTTGCACGGGATACGGTCTATATAAGCAACGTAAGCTGTGATACCCTTAAAAAACGTGCTCAGCTATAAATAACAGCAGCCACATGAAAGAGGCACCTGATGCCCAGATAAGAAGCGCAGTAAGAATACTGTGTTTCTTTTTTTTGTTCTGATTTTCTTTTACTTTGTTAAGAAGCTTCTGTGCTCCGTCGGAAATTTCATGCTGGGGCTTTTCTGTGCTCATGGGTTTGAGGAAAAGTATAGCTTTTTCAAAATATTCGTCGTCGGGTTTTATTTCCATTACAAGTTTATTTATACCTTTCATTTTTTATCCTTTCTGTAAAGATATGAACGTTTTCGGGGGTTGTGTGAACAATTTTATGAACGTAATTATGAACAAAACAATTACAGTTTGTATTATTGTCACCTAACTGTAACCTAATCATTAAAGTATATATTTCAACACGTTTTCCTGTTGAAAGTGTTGAAAAATAATGTTTTTCAGGGTTTCAAAATACTGTTTCTGTTGAAAACTCTGTGGAAACGGTTAAAAAACCGCTATTTTCAGCCTTTTTCGTTTACTAAAGCAGGTTGAAAAATAAAGCAATTTTTATGAAAATCCGTTTCATAGGCAATTAGTAAAAATATACAAAACAGAGTGAATTTATATATGCTTTTTCTATACCTTGATTTTTGGCTTTAACAATAGACTTTGCAGATTTTGACAAAAAAGAAATTTTATGATTAATTTTACAAATTGTTAAGTTTTCGATTAAAAATGGATTTTACAATCTGTAAAACGGGGTTTTCAACAGGTTTTTATGTTGAATCTGTTGAAAACTCAGCTTTTTTTCCATTTTTTTGCCCCGAATCTGTTGAAAACTCCGTGGAAAATGTTAAAAATGGCTTTAGAATGGGCTTTTCCATGGTTGAAAGAAGCGAACCACTTCAGGCAGTTCCTTCCTTTTTTTATCTTATATTTTTTTCAAAAAAAGATGAACGGCAGGGTTTTAATAACTACTTTATCTGACCTCAGATAAAGCGAGCCGCTTCGGGCAGTTCCGTCGCATAATAAAATCACTCTTAAAAACCGAGCGAAGCGAGGAGATAAAAGTTTTTGGTCAAGCTTTTTACAAAAAGCTTGTATTCTATTTTTCTATTTAAATAAAAAATGCTTGCAGTTTCTCTTTATATATGATATTATTAAATTATCAAATTTTACGGAAAAGGAAATATAAATGTCAGTTTTATATATAGTAGGAACACCTATCGGTAATCTTTCGGATTTCAGTCCCAGAGCGGTTGAGACATTACAGAAGGTAGATTTCATTGCCGCTGAAGACACGAGGGTATCCCTGAAGCTTCTGACTCATTTCGGTATTCAGAAGCCTCTTATCAGTTATCATGAACATAATCTGCGTGAACGTGGTGAATATATTCTAAGCAGAATTGAAAACGGCGAAAGTTGTGCAATTGTTACTGATGCAGGTATGCCATGTATATCTGACCCGGGTGAAGATCTTGTAAGATTATGCGCTGAACGTGGAATTGAAATGCACGTTGTCCCCTCCCCCACTGCGGCAATGTCCGCTCTGGCAATTTCAGGACTTCCTACCTCCCGTTTCAGCTTTGAAGGATTTTTAAGCGTTACAAAAAAACAGCGCCGTGAACATCTTGATGAAGTAAAATATTTCAGACGCACTCTTATTTTCTACGAAGCACCCCATAAGCTTGTCTACACTCTTGAAGATATGCTTGAAGCTTTCGGTGACAGAAGGATTGCCCTGTGCCGCGAGCTTACAAAAATATATGAAGAGGTACTCCGCGGTACAATTTCCGAGATGCTGGAATACTATAAGGAAAAATCGCCTAAGGGTGAGTATGTTCTTGTAATCGAAGGTGCAAAGGAAGAGGAACAGCAGGAAGAAATCACACTTGAAAAAGCCTGCGAAATGGCAGGACAGCTTATTGCCGACGGAAAAAAGGCATCTGACGCCTGCAAGGAAATTGCAAAGCTTACAGGCTTTTCAAAATCTGAGATATATAATATTATTTCTAAAAAGTAAAGCTCTAATTCTACGAAAAGGAATGGTCATTATATGAAAATAACTGTAACGGCTGTTCCTAAGCCGCTGACAAGATTATTTCCCAATACCTGGGTAATTGCCGACGATGAAAACTGTCTCAATTATATTGAGAAGATGAAGGAATTCATTTTCGGCAGAGAAACCCTGCGTATTGCCTTTGATATGGGTCTTGATGTTTTCACTCTTGCATTCATAAAAGGCGAACCTTTTAAAGAAGTATATTATAAAAAAGTGGAAATGCTCCCCGAAAATAAAAAAGACCCTGTTATGACAGGTCTGCTTATAAATGCCATGTATCGGGGTAAGCCTGTCCGTCTTGTAAATCTTTATAAGCAGAACGGCCAGATAAAAGTTTCCGAGCCTCAGCTTGTAAGACTCAATATAATTGATACAGATATTGATTATGGATATATCAATAAAAAGCTTATAAAAAAGGCTGAAAAGAATGAAGCACATTCCTGGGAGCTGAATGAATCCGCGAATCATTATATGGATACTATAAGTATGGGTCTTGTTAAGGACTATATAAAAAAAGCAATTAATGAAAAGGAATTCTTGGATAAGATAAATCTCAGGCGTTTCAGTAAGGAACTCCGTATAAATAACCGCCCTGCCACCATCAATGATATAAACATTCTGCTTCAGAAGCGAAAGAATGTGACACTTATTGACCTTACGGATGCTTCCGCGAGAATGTATCTGTCGGCACTTTATGCAATCACTTTCAAAAATATTGATATAAAGGATATTTTCAATGTTGAAAAGGTATTTCAGCCTGATTCAGCTGAAGAAAAACTATGTTCTGAGGCGGCAAGTGAGTTTATAAACATTATCTATAACGGAAACGGTATAGAAATCTGTGATATCCTTGTAAAAATGGCTGAGGTATTCTCTTCTATGGAAATGCCTTCTCTTCAGGAAGGAAAACTGGGGGATATTTTCAATAACTATACCCTGATTTATGCGGCGGCGGCACTTGCTCACCGTTTTGACAAGGCATTCAGCTGTCACGAACACCTGAAACAGGCAATGCGCAGACAGATGATTGATCGTTTCTGGGGAGTTTACTGCAATATCCTGCTTTATAAAAAATACGGGGATATTGTTTCCTTCTGTCATTCGGTTGCAAATATTGATCTGAAGAAATACCGTGATGACCACGATTATGAAAACAGTATAGTAAGGAGCTTTGAAGCAGCCGAAAGAGCTGTCAGGGATATAAATGATGAAAGAAAAGTTCTGTAATAATTGTCCGAGAATGTGTGGTGTTGACCGCACGGATAAAATGGGCTTCTGTGGCAGTGAATTTTTTCTGAATGTTGCAAAGGTTATGAAGCATTTCGGTGAAGAACCTGTCCTCACAGGTACAAACGGAAGCGGAACGATATTTTTTTCAGGTTGTGTTCTGAAATGTCCATTCTGTCAGAATTATCCCATAAGTCATGAACTTAAAGGTGATATCTATACGGCAAGACAGCTGGAATATGCAATCTATGACCTTGAACAGCAGGGTGTCCATAATATAAACCTTGTTTCCCCTACCCAGTATCTTCATCTGCTGATTCCCGTGCTTGAAATCTGCAAGGAAAGGTTAAGTATTCCTGTAGTCTATAATACAGGTGGTTATGAAAGACCTGAAATGATTAAAAGGCTTGAAGGACTTGTGGATATTTATCTGCCTGACCTTAAATATTTTGATAACAGCTACGGAAAAAAGTACAGTAACGCTGATAATTACTTTGACTATACAAGTAAATCAATACAGGAAATGCTCCGTCAGCAGCCTGAGTGTATTATAGAAAACGGAATAATGAAAAAGGGTGTAATTGTAAGACATCTTGTTCTGCCCACACTCTATAAGGACAGCATTAAGCTTATGGAGTGGCTCAGTACACTTGAAAATAAGCCTATGGTGAGTATAATGCGTCAGTACACCCCCTGTTATGACGCAGACAAATATAAAGAGCTTACACGCAGAATAACAACCTTTGAATACGAAAAGGTTGTTGACCGTTGTGCAGAGCTGGGACTTGAAGGCTTCACCCAACTTAAAGGCTGTGAGACACTGGATATGACGCCTGATTTTTAAAAAATCCACATAATTTATAGTAGCGTCCGTATAGAAATTTATATATATTATTGAAGAAAACCCTTTTGAAAAAGGGTTTTCCTCAAACTCCTTTCCTAAAACTTCTGATATTAATTAAAGCCTGACAGGATTACCTGTCAGGCTTTAATTAATACTAAAAGTCTTTGGAAGGGGGTACGGGGGATAACCTTTCTACAGAAAGGTTTCCACCGATAAATACATATAAAGCTTTATATGAATACCACTTTAAAACTATGTGGATTTTTAAAAATTGACTTATCTTCCCAGATAGTCTACCTCAGTATCAAAATCGGGGATTTCTCCGAGAATGTCAATATCATAAACCTCTGAAAGCTCATCATCAGCTGTAATAGTATTGTCCAGCTTCCATATAATGATAATTCCTATAAGTGAAATCAGAAATCCTATAAGTGCGCCGCCCATAATGAACATATTTTCATCAGGGAACACAGGCTCGGAAGGTTCCACGGGACTTCGCATAATTGTGAAATCCGCCTCTTCTCCGTAATTCTGTATAACAATGGGAATCACTCTCAGTATAATCTCGCTCAGCTGATAGGAAACAGAGGATGTACTGCAGTCAACGGTAATTCTCAGCATTCTCGTACCGTTTACCTGTTCAATTGTTATCATCTCGTCATATTCCGCATAGGTGAAGCCCTGTTGCAGCTGAAGATTGATTGCATTATACATCTGGGGACTTGTGAAAAGCAGCTGACAGGTTGTTGCTTTCTTTGCGTCGGTTTCTTCATCGAGGCTTTCTATGTAAAGCTCGGTAACTGTGTGGTAATGCTTTGTGAGACCGTGGGATGCAAGCAGATATCCTGAGATAGTTGTGAGTACAATTACCACGAAAAATATCTTCCAGTTGCGTTGGACGGTTTTGACAAGTTTTTTATAACTGCCTGACAGAGAACTCCCTCCTTTCACAGTATTTTGTGGTTTGTTCTACGTTTTTATACTATATGTTGTGATTTATTAGTTCGCCTCATAATGGTCTCTTTGAGATTACTCCCCCTGCTCTGGGGTAGTTTTCAGGGGTTGCCTTAATTTTTCTTATGATGACAAGATTACGGTTATCACCGCAAGGAAGATTGTATTTCACAACTTTTTCAATCTTACCGCCCAGTTTTTCTATTGCCTTTTCTGCAATATCACATTCATCTTCAGCACCCTTCAGTGCCGCAAACACTCCCCCTACCTTTACATACGGCAGGCAGTATTCACTTAGAACATTAAGTGCTGCAACTGCTCTTGCGGTAACAAAGCCGAACTGCTCGCGAAGCTGTGGCTTTTTTGCCGCTTCTTCGCTTCTGGCATGAATCGTCTTACATTCGAGGCCTATTTTCTCACATGCAAGGTCAAGATATGTGATTCTTTTTCCCAGACTGTCAATAAGTGTGAATTTAAGGTCGGGACGATATATGTTCATAGGAAGTGACGGAAATCCTGCGCCTGTTCCGATGTCGGCACATAATGTTCCACATGGAACATCTACCATAGTAAGGGGCAGAATACTGTCGATATAATGTTTCTCAATTACCTCGTCGTACTCTGTTATACGGGTAAGATTAACATTTTTATTGTATTCAAGCATAAAATCCATAAGCGTAGAAAGCTGTACGGCCTGTTTTTCGCTGATGGTGATTCCTGCTTCTCTGAATTTATCAATCATTATTGTTACCTTTCGCCGCAAGCCAGATAAGCAGAACTGAAACGTCTGCAGGATTTACTCCCGAAATACGTCCCGCCTGACCGATGTTCAGGGGCTTGTGCTTGTTAAGCTTTTCCTGTGCTTCAAGACGAAGACCGCTGATTGTCTTGTAGTCAATGTCGGTAGGAAGAAGCTTGTTTTCAAGTCTGCGCATTTCTTTAATCTGTGCCTGCTGGGTTTTGATGTAACCCTCGTATTTTATATTGATTTCAAGCTTATTGATAATATCCGCACTCAATTCGGGTGCAAATTTATCAAAAGGCTTTATGTCGTTGTAGCCTATCTGCGGACGCTTCAGAAGTTCAATGAATTTGATGCCGTGGGTAAGGGGTGATGTTCCCTTCTCCGTAAGCATCTGATTCAGCTCGTCAGTCACATGAATTGTTGTTCTTGTGATTCGGGCGGTTTCATCGCTTATTTTCTGCATCATTTCCTTATATTTTGCGTAGCGTTCCTCGTTTACCAGTCCGATTTCCCTGCCGTAGTCCATAAGTCGCTCGGGAGCATTATCCTGACGGAGAATCAGGCGGTACTCGCTCCGGCTGGTCATCATGCGGTAAGGCTCGACACAACCCTTTGTTACAAGGTCATCTATAAGAGTACCGATGTAGGAGCTTGCACGGTCGAGGATAAAAGGCTCCTTGCCGTCAATTTCACGGGAAGCATTTACGCCGGCAACAAGTCCCTGCGCCGCCGCTTCCTCATAACCCGAGGTGCAGTTGAACTGCCCTGCGCCGAAAAGTCCCCTGATTTTCTTGAATTCAAGGGAAGCGTATAATTCCAGCGGATTACAGCAGTCATATTCGATTGCATAGGCGGGACGCATGATTTCTACGTTTTCCAGCCCCTTGATTGTGCGTAAGAACTTAATCTGCACATCTTCGGGTAGTGATGTGGACATACCCTGTAAATAATATTCGTCTGTGTCAAGTCCCATCGGCTCAACAAACAGCTGATGCCGTTCCTTATCGCTGAAACGGACAATTTTATCTTCAATACTGGGGCAGTATCTTGGTCCTACACCGTGGATTCTTCCTGAATATAAGGGAGAACGGTCAAGATTATCCAGAATTACCTTATGCGTTTCGGCATTTGTATAGGTAACGTAGCATTTTACCTTATTTTCAAGGGGAAATTCATTGTCGAAAGCAAAAGGCATGATATCCTCGTCGCCGCACTGCTCTTCCATAACTGAAAAGTCAATTGAACGTTTGTGAACGCGTGCAGGAGTGCCTGTTTTGAAACGACGGATGTCCAGACCCAGCTTTTTAAGGCTTTCAGTCAGCGGAATTGCCGCCGCAACATTATCAGGACCGCAGGAATAGCTCAGCTCACCTATATGGATTTCTCCGTTCAGGTATGTTCCTGTGGTGATGATTACAGCCTTTGCACCGTAAAAAGCACCAAGACGGGTCCTGATTCCTGTAACCTGTCCGTTTTCAACACAGATTTCAGTAACCTCGCCCTGCTTTACATCAAGATTCGGTTCACGTTCCAGAACAGATTTCATATAGCTGTGATATTTCATTCTGTCAGACTGGACACGTAAGGAATGAACAGCGGGACCTTTTCCCCTGTTCAGGATGCGTGACTGTAAAAAGGTTGCATCCGCCGCTTTACCCATTTCGCCGCCCAGCGAGTCAATCTCACACACCAGCTGACCCTTTGCGGAGCCGCCGATGCAGGGGTTACAGGGCATATTGGCAATTGTATCAAGGGAAAGGACAAAAACCGCAGTCTTCTTTCCCAGACGCGCCGCCGCAAGAGCAGCTTCACAGCCTGCGTGACCTGCCCCTACAACGATTACGTCATAATCGCTTATATTATAAATAATAATCCCTCCGGATTCAAGTTATTTTTTATCAGTAGGTTTGCTGAACAGCTTCCATGTGCAGGTATAATCGGGATTTGTAATCTTCAGACCATTGGACTGAAGAGTGTATGTTCCCTTCTTTGCGGGAAGATAATGTTCGGGGAACGGCGGAAGCGCCTCAAGGTCGCCTACACCGTGGCGTCTTACAATAACGCCGTCTTTTGTATCTGCCTTTATAACAGTTCCGTAGTACTGCGAACGTCCCAGAAGCTTGCCCTGTTTGTCAACATGAGCAATACCTACCAGTACGGTTCTGCCTACAAGTTCATCCAAGGTGTTAGCCATTTCAATTTCCTTTCTTTAAAGGTTCCACGTGGAACCTTTAAACAATCAGTATATTATCTAATTAATTTATCATAAGGTATAATCAGCAAATTCGGCGGAATGGTTCATTTCCGCCGAATATTATGCTTATTCTTCGTTTTCGTCTGTACCTTCGTCCTCATCATCAGGCTCATTGTCCTCTTCGACAACTTCGCTTGCTTCTTCAGCTGCAGCAGCGAGAAGCTCAGCTTCGTCAGCCTTTTCAACTTCTTCGGTCTGCTCTGATTCATCATGCTCGGTTCTTGTGAATGCAACAACCTTACCCTCTTCGGTAAGTCTCATTACTCTTACGCCGAGACTGTAACGGCTGGAAGGATTGATGTCATTTGCACGGATACGTATAATGATACCGTCGGAGCTGATAAGAATTACATCATCATCAGGACCGAGTGCGCGGATACCTGCAACAGCACCTCTGTCGCTCTTTTCAACCTTATAGTTCATTACGCCGTAGCCGCCACGGTTACGCATAGGATAGTTGGTAAGAGCAGTTCTTCTGCCGTAACCCTTTTCGGTAATGGTGAGAATGGTCATGTTCTCGTCATAAGCCTTTGTTGCGCCTACAACATAGTCGCCTTCGCGGAGCTTTATAGCTCTTACGCCGGCAGCGGTTCTGCCCATGCTTCTGATTTTTGTTTCCCAGAAGCAGATAGCCTGACCGTTATGGGTTGCCACAAGTACGCCGCTGTCGCCTTCGGAGAGATGAGCCGCCGCGATTTCGTCGCCCTCTGCAAGAGTAATGCATCTGAGACCCATTCTGCGGATATTCTTGAAGGCAGAGAGAGGAGTTCTCTTGATTTTACCCGACTTTGTAACACAGATAAAGAACTTGTTTTCTGCAAAGTCAGCTGTCTTTATCATAGATGTTACCTTTTCGCCCTCGCCAAGCTGTAAGAGGTTTACAATATTCGTACCTCTGCTCTGCTTTGAACCTTCGGGAATTTCGTAACACTTGAGCTTATACATGTTACCCAGGTTTGTAACGAACAGAATATTATCGTGGGAGGATGAGATGAATACATTTTCAACAAAGTCCTCGTCACGCTGTTTCATACCCGAAACACCGCGTCCGCCTCTGCGCTGGAGGTTATATACCTCAACGGGCTGACGCTTTACATAACCTAAGTTAGTGTATGTGATAACCGATTCCTCAACTGGAATAAGGTCTTCGATATCCACTTCACCGCTTACTGCCTCAATGCTGGTACGTCTTTCATCACCGTACTTCTTTTTGATAACTTCAAGCTCGTCACGGATAATTTCGTAAGCCTTGTTTTTGTCTGCGAGGATTTCCATGAACTCACGGATTTTTTCCATAAGTTCTGCAAGTTCGGATTCAATCTTTTCCTTTTCAAGTCCTGTCAGCTGACCGAGGCGCATCTGCACGATAGCGTCAGCCTGCTGTTCGGAAAGACCGATAGTATGTTCAAATTCCAGGTCCGCATACTTTTCGCCCATAGCACGGGTGAGAAGCTGGGACAGGTCGGATTCCTTGAAACGTTCCATAAGACGTTCCTTACCTTCGGGAATTGTCTTACTGGAGCGGAGAATTGCGATAACCTCGTCAATATTGTCGATAGCAAGCATAAAGCCCTGTAAAAGGTGCGCTCTGTTTCTTGCCTTTTCAAGGTCGTAGCGTGTACGGCGCTCGATAACTTCCTTCTGGAAGTCAAGGTAATGAGTGAGCATATCCTTTAAGTTGAGGGTCTTAGGCTCGCCGTTTACAATGGCAATCATGATAACGCCGACAGTATCCTGAAGCTGGGTATAGGAATAGAGCTTATTGAGTACAACGTTTGCGTTTGCTTCACGCTTCAGCTCAATAACAATCTTCATACCTGTTCTGTCGGACTCGTCACGGAGTGTGGAAATACCCTCGATACGCTTGTCGCGCATGAGCATACCGATATTTTCAAGAAGCTTTGTCTTATTCACCATGTAGGGAATTTCGGTAATGACAATACGTGTATGAGTCTTTTCTTCGACGATTTCGGCTCTGCCTCTGAGGGTAATCTTGCCGCGTCCTGTGTAATAAGCGGAGCGGATACCCGAATGGCCCATGATGATACCGCCTGTGGGGAAGTCAGGTCCCTTGATGCAGTCCATGAGTCGTTCAACGGGAGCGTCCTGATCGTCAATAAGTACGTTGATGGCGTCGATAACCTCACGTAAATTGTGGGGAGGGATATTCGTCGCCATACCTACGGCAATACCTGTACTGCCGTTTACCAGAAGGTTCGGGAAACGGGAAGGCAGAACGGTAGGTTCCTTTAATTTATCGTCATAGTTTGTGGTGAAATCTACGGTATTCTTCTCGATATCACGCATCATCTCCCCTGCCATTCTGGCAAGGCGTGCTTCTGTGTATCGGTAAGCAGCAGGCGGGTCGGCGTCAATGGAACCGAAGTTATCGTGACCGTCAACCATGGGATAACGGAGAGAAAAATCCTGCGCGAGACGCACCATAGCGTCATAAACGGAAGCGTCACCGTGGGGGTGGTACTTACCCAGCACTTCACCTACGGTATAGCCGCACTTTCGGTAAGCCTTATCCGAGGTATTTCCTGCTTCGTCCATGGTATAGATGATACGGCGGTGAACAGGCTTCAGGCCGTCGCGTACATCAGGCAATGCACGGGAAACGATAACCGACATAGAGTACTGAAGGAATGATTTTCTCATTACATTTTCAATATCGACGCCGTAAAGCTTTTCGCCGGGGTGAATACTGTCGAGTATTTCCATATTTTCCATTTTGTCTTAATTCCTTTGATATTTAAAATCTTAATTATTTACATTTTTACAGGTTCTGCACCTGTACAGGTGCAAAGTATTATGTCAGATCAGTCCAGACCCTTTTCGGAGAAATAATTTCTCACCTGCTGCTGTTCCTCGTCGGAAAGGCAGCGCGCAGGGATAGTCTGGATAAGTGCACGGTCAAAGAACACCATAAGGATACCGTTCTTTTCTTCAAAGCAGATATCAGTTTCAGAAAGCTTATATACGCTTTTCTGTATTTCTTCTTCCTGAACGGGGTTTTCAAGAAGCTCCTTTTCCGCTTCACTGCCTTCTTCTACGGTGAAAACGCCGTGTGTGGTAATAGCAACGGTTTCGGTTTCGGCAGACTTGTTGATAATTGTCTCAACCTCAAGTCTGTCATCAAAGAAACTCATTACATAGGTTTCATCCCCAAGCTCGGAAAGAGTCTGAACAAGCTTTTTCTTTACCAGTACAGGCTTTATCCAGTTGAAAAGCAGGATACCTGCCGCAAGCCCCGTGGCAATATACCCGGGAACGGAAGAAGGATTCTTGATAATAAGGTCAACACCGAGAACAACCACGATAAGGTACACAACAGTGTAGATTATCTTTTTTCTGAGGGTGTACTTGTTCTGAAAGGCGGTGTACGCCTCTGCAATTTCCCCGGTATTTGCGTCGAAAGTAATTGAAAAGAGTTTTGCCATTTTATTTTTCCTTTAATGCATATCATTTACAAGCAGCAGTATTGCCAGCGCGATACAGACAATTGCCACAACTGCGGAGATTACAGCGTCCGCAAGCTTTTCCTTTTTAAGGAAGTTGGTTACGTTCAGACCGCAGAAAAGTCCGAGGGAGAAAAGCATTCCCACAACAAGAATTGTGAACTCAACCCCTGCGGCAACACCCACAATGCTGAATACCCACATAAGAATCATCAGCCATTTGGCAATCTTACGGGGGAAGGCACAGATATCCTCTTCTTCCTCTGCTTCGATTTTATCCATAACGGATTCGTGCTTTTCAACATCCTGATAAAGCTTTTCCATACGGGCAAGCTTATCTATCTGCTTCTGATTGTTGTCTTCATAATTCATAAATTAGTACCATTCTGTTAATGATGAAAGATTAATGATGAATGATTGCGGTGTGCCCTTTCGGGCACATATTTTTAAATTTATCGCCGTAGGCGATACCTTCATCCTTCATCATTCATCAATATTTAAAACCGCAGGTTTTAAATATCTAAATCCTGTGCATAACGTGCGTTTGTTTCGATGAATTCTCTTCTGGGTTCAACCTTATCGCCCATGAGAATGGAGAATATCATATCTGCCTTCATGGCGTCCTCAAGGCTTACCTTGAGCATTGTACGGGTTTCGGGGTTCATGGTTGTTTCCCAGAGCTGGTCAGGGTCCATTTCACCAAGACCCTTGTAGCGCTGAACTTCAACCTTGGCATTATTATCTCCCGCAAGTTCCGCAATATAAGCGTCGCGCTCAGCATCGGAGAATGCATATCTTACCTGCTTGCCGCGGAATACCTTGAACAGCGGAGGCTGAGCCAGATAAACGTGACCGTGCTCGATAAGGGGGCGCATGAAGCGGAAGAAAAATGTAAGCAGAAGAGTTCTGATATGTTCACCGGCAACGTCGGCATCGGCCATAATAATGACTCTGCCGTAACGGAGCTTGGTGATATCGAAATCCTCACCTACACCTGTACCCAGAGCCTTTACAACGGGCACCAGCTTTTCGTTGTTGTAAACCTTGTCCACGCGTGCCTTTTCAACGTTCAGCATCTTACCCCAGAGAGCAAGAATAGCCTGGAATGCACTGTTTCTGCCCTGCTTTGCAGAGCCGCCCGCAGAGTCACCCTCGACGATGTAGATTTCGGTCTTGGCTGTATCCTTTTCGTAGCAGTCAGCAAGCTTACCGGGAAGACCTGCGCCGTCGGCAACCGACTTACGCTTTGCTTCCATAGCTCTCTTTGCGGCGTCACGTGCGGCCTGAGCGTTGATAGCCTTGGTAACAACTATATTTGCGGTTTCGGGGTGTTCCTCGAAATAATATGTGAGCTTTTCTGTTACGATTTTATAAACAATGGGAGTAATCTCGGGATTACCCAGCTTACCCTTTGTCTGTCCTTCGAATTCACACTCGGGAAGCTTTACGGAAATTACGGCATTGATAGCCTCACGGATAGCTTCACCCGATAAAGCCACAAATTCCTTCTTTTCCTCTTCGCCCTTCTTGGCTTTCTTTGCCTTCTTGGAAGGATTTGCTTCCTGATATGCCTTCGCAAAGTCGTTGATGACCTTGTTCAGTGCTCTCTTGAAGGAAACCTCGTGTGTACCGCCGTCGATAGTGTGGATATTGTTGGCGAAGGAGCGGAAAGATTCGCTGTTGAAGTCGGTATTGTATTGGAACGCAACCTCAACTGTAACGTCGTCAATAACTCCGTCCAGATAGATTACGTCGGGGTGGAGAACCTCCGCACCGCGCATTTTCTGAAGCCATTCAACATAGCTTATAATACCGCCCTCGTATTTAAGGCTTTCGCCTTTCAGGTCGTCCTCGTCACGGGTATCGGTGATGTTGATAAGGATACCGCCGTTCAGGAACGCCTGTTCACGGAGTCGGTCAAGGAGAATATTGTAGTCGTAGTTTGTATCGTGGAAGATTTCTCCGTCAGCCTTGAAACGTACCTTTGTACCTGTCTTTGAAGTCTGACCGATAACCTTCATCTGTTCGTCGTAATGACCGCGTTCAAAACGCTGGAAATGGATATCTGTTCCGTCGTATACCTCAAGTTCCAGCCATTCGGAAAGTGCGTTTACAACAGATGCACCTACACCGTGGAGACCGCCCGAAACCTTGTATCCGCCGCCGCCGAACTTACCGCCTGCGTGGAGGATTGTATAAACTACGGTAGCTGCGGAAATGCCTTCCTTGGGGTGGATACCCGTAGGGATACCACGGCCGTTATCCGTAACCTCGATAACATTATCGGGGAGAATCTTTACGTCTATTTCCGTACAGTAGCCTGCCAGGGCTTCGTCGATTGCGTTATCCACGATTTCGTAAACCAGATGGTGCAGACCGCTGGGGCCTGTTGAACCGATATACATACCGGGGCGTTTTCTTACCGCCTCAAGACCTTCTAAAATCTGAATATCGCCGGCACCGTATTCATGGTCTACTACCTTTGTATTTTCGTCCATTTCTGTAACCATTCCTTAACTTGTAATATATTCTGAGTAAAATAATATATATATTTTTAAATAGTATAAGCCATTATATCATATTTTGATATAAATTTCAAGTAATTTTTATGTTTTTTACTTAAAAATGAAGAATAAAAATTGACAAAATATTCCTTATATGTTATATTTATTATAATTTACGGCAATACTGCTGTAATTTGTAAAATTATCGGGGAAACAGAAAGGAAAGAAATTATGACATTCAGAAAATTCAAAAAGGCTGTATGCGTTCTTGCAGCAGCGGCAATGATGTTATGCCTCAGCTCATGTATGGCAATGGAAACAGGTCTTATTTTCAATGAAGACGGAACAGTGAGACTCTTCTGCGATACAACTGTTGAAGAAGAAATGCTCTCATCCTTGGATATGACAAAGGAAGACTTCTTATCTTCCATCAACGAAAGCGAATCTTCGGAAGAATATGCGGGTTTTGAAACAGAATCCGTTGAAACAACCGTAAACGGAAAGGCTCACGTAGGCCAGCGTTATTTCAAGGATATGACACTTGAAGAACTCAACGCTTACGTACAGGATGCCGACAGCGGCGTAAAGGTTACATACTCCGCAGAAAAGAAGGGCGGAAAGCTCAGTGTGACAATCACATATACAAACAGCGGCGAAGTTTCCGAAGAGGAAGTAAGCGAAATCAGCGAATACCTTGCACAGGGTATGATGACAACATCCCACTCTGTAGTTGCTCCTTATGATGTTGTTGAAACAAACGGCATTATCGACGCAGAAACAGGCAAGATCACATGGGATACAATGGATGTAATGATAGGCACAAAGAGCGAAGCGGTATTTACCGTTACATACAAGCTCCCCTTCACATTCCCTGTTGTTGCTGTTGTGATTATTGCGGCAGTAGTTGCAGTTGCAGTAGTAGTTGCAATCCTCCTCAGCAAGAAAAAGAAGAACAACGAAGTTGTTCCCGTAGCAGCAATTGAAGCTTATGCACAGGAAACAACAGCTGAAGCACCCGTACAGGAAGAAGCACCTGCACAGGAAGATGCTCCCGCAGAAAAAACAGCAGCTGCTGTGTTCTGCAGAAACTGCGGCGCAAAGCTTGGCGCAGATGATAAGTTCTGCCAGAGCTGCGGCGAAAAGGTTTAATAATCGGTAAATAAAAATCAGAAAGGAGCTGGACCGTAAGGTTCAGCGCTTTTTTTGTTCTCGCGGACATCTGCGAAGCGAATAATAAAAATTTTCGGTCAAGCCTTTTATAAAAGGCCTGGCGGGGTTCAGGGGCGGCAGTCCCATATCTGCGAATGTGTAAAACAGGAATTTCTGAAAAGGCGAGCCGACTTCGGAAGTTTCTGCTTTTTTTCTTTAATCACGGAATCTGACAAATTTCTCATCCTGCCTGTGCTATAATCGGCATAAAGAACAGGAATACAAACGGAAAGGAGCAGAAAAAATGTCAGTACGGTTGCAGAACAGCGGCGACAGGCTTACGATTTTCCTCAGCGGAGAAATCGACCACCACAGCGCGGCGGAAATGAGGTTTTTCATTGACGGGGAGCTGGAGCGTTCAACTCCGTCCCTGATAATCTTTGATTTTTCGGAAGTGGACTTTATGGACAGTTCGGGCATAGGCCTTGTAATGGGACGGCTGCGCGTTATTTCGGGCTGGGGCGGCAAAGCGGCAATTGAAAATCCGCGGCCTGTCATAAGAAAAATGCTGAAGCTTGCAGGTCTTGAAAAGCTTATCAAGTGAAAGGATACTCAGAATGAAAGATGTTACAAACTCCATGAAAATGACTATTGCGGGATATTCCCGCAACGAGGGTCTTGCCAGAATGTGCGTTTCGGCATTCGCTTCCCAGCTTGACCCCACAATCGAGGAAATAAACGATATAAAGGCGGCAGTTTCGGAAGCTGTCACAAACTGTATCGTCCACGGCTACAAGGACACTATCGGGGATATTTCAATTGAGATGAAAATTCTGGAAAACACCACTCTTTACATACGTATAAAGGACAAAGGCTGCGGAATACCCGACGTAAAAAAGGCAATGGAACCGCTTTTCACCACATCTCCCGAAACCGAGCGTTCTGGTCTAGGATTTTCGGTAATGGAAAGCTTTATGGATAAGCTCAAGGTAAACAGCAGGGTGGGAAAGGGTACGTCTGTAACCATGACGAAAAGGCTTGTGAAGAGAAATGAACAGACTGACAGATGAATTTATAGGCGAAAACTTAGGACTTGTCCACTCCCTCGCCAACCGCTTCCGCGGCAGAGGCATAGAGTACGAGGAACTGTACTCCGCGGGATGCATGGGACTTGTCAAGGCGGCAAAGGGCTTTGACGAAGACAGGGGTCTTAAATTCTCAACCTATGCTGTACCTGTGATAATGGGGGAAATAAAACGGCTTTTCCGCGACGGAGGAACAGTACGTGTAAGCCGCAGTATAAAGGAATTGTCCCTGAAGATTGCCAGGCGGCGGGAGGAATGTTCAAAAGAGGGTTACGACCCCACCATCACACAGCTTGCACAGTATTTCGGGGTATCGGAAGAACAGATAACCGAGGCGATTGCCGCTTCACAGCCTGCTCTGTCCCTTACGGGAAGCGACGAAAGCGGCAGCGAATATGACCTGCCCGTAGAGCCGCCCCAGGCGAAAGCCACAGAGCTTATAGCTCTGGGACAATGCCTCGGCACCCTTGAAGCAGACGACAGACGGCTTATCTATCTTCGGTACTGGAAGGGCTTTACCCAGAGTGAAACGGGAAAACAGCTGGGAATGACCCAGGTTCAGGTATCACGGCGGGAAAAACGGATACTTGACGGACTCAGGGGGATGCTGGTATAAGACGGATATCCGTATAGAAGCTTTACAGGCATTACTGAGGAAAAGCCCTTTTGTAAAAGGGCTTTTCCTCAGACTCCTTTCCGAAAACTTTTAATTATAATTTAAGCCTGACAGGGTAAAAACCCTGTCAGGCTTAAATCATTATTGAAGTCTTTGGAAGAGGGTTCGGGGGAAACTTTTCTACAGAAAGGTTTCCCCCGATAAATACTTATAAACCTTCTAAATGAGTATCTCTCTTACAGCGGCAATGTCGCCATTGCGTTGAGACTTCCGTCTGCAATATTGCCCGAAAGATATTCAAAATATGCCTGACTGCCTATCATTGCCGCGTTGTCGCCGCAGAGTGAAATGGGCGGGATATAAAGCTTTATACCCTTCTTTTCACAGCGTTCGGTCAGCATTTCGCGAAGCGCCGAGTTTGCTGCAACGCCTCCTGCAAGTGCCGCTGTCTCATAGCCGAAATCCTCTGCCGCCTGAACAAATCTGGAAGAGAGAATATCCGCCACCGTGTACTGGAAGGACGCCGCAAGGCTGTCAATATCAATCTCCTCGCCCTTCTGCTTTGCATTGTGGACAAGGTTTATTACGTTTGTTTTAAGTCCCGAAAAGCTGAAATCATAAGGATTCTGGGTTTTGGGACGGGGCAGCTTGTACTTTTTCGGGTCACCGTTCTTTGCCGCCTTGTCGATGTGGACGCCGCCGGGATAGGAAAATCCCATTGCTCTTGCGGCCTTGTCGAAGGCTTCGCCTGCCGCGTCGTCAAGAGTTCTGCCGATTGTCTCAAAAGTGGTGTAGTCGCTTACTCTCATGATGTGGGAATGTCCCCCCGAAGCCGCAAGGCACAGGTACGGGGGCTTCAGCTCCTCGTGAGCAATATAGTTAGCGGCAATATGTCCCTTTATATGGTGCACAGGAATAAGCGGCTTCCCCGAAGCAAGGGCAAGACCCTTTGCGTAGTTCACACCTACAAGAAGCGCGCCGATAAGACCCGGGGCATAAGTCACCGCAACAGCGTCAACGTCGGCAAGCTTCATCTGCGCCTGCTCAAGTGCCTCGTTTACCACCGCAACAATACTTTCGCAATGCCTGCGGCTTGCGATTTCGGGAACAACTCCGCCGTAGAGCTTATGCTCCTCAATCTGTGTGGCAACTATATTTGATAGAATTTTTCTGCCGTCCTCCACAACTGCCGCCGCAGTTTCATCGCAGGAGGTCTCAATAGCAAGTATTTTCATAACAAGGTTTCTCCAAAATAAGCTTTTTTTCTTATTATACAGCATTTCTTCCGATTTTGCAATACAAAAAAAGAAGCCCGCAGGAACGGGCTTAAAAATTTACAATATGGATTATGGTTTGATTATATAACAAAGCTTGTAAAAAATCAAGAGTTTTTAACGAAAAAAATCAGTTAATAATCGAAATTTGTAGAATGTATACATAATTTATGTTATTTTTTTGTCATTTGTATCTATTGCTTGAACAATGCGTATTATACAGACTTCTGACAATAAGAAAAAATCGTTTCAGAAAGAGAACAATGCTCCGAAAATTTCACCCGCACACCGTCCGAAATTCAGCTCCTCCACCTCTTCCGCCGCCACAATCCTTGCAGAGCCTATGATTTCATCTCCCGAAAGCATTGTCACAAAGCCCAGAACCTGCCCCTTTTCCACGGGGGCGGAAATTTTTTCGGTACGGCTGTAATGAAAGTCGATTTCCGATACATTCCCCTTTGGCAGAACCACATCGCTTACCCCCGAAAACCGCGTATCCACGTTTTTCTGCACTCCGCCGTCAACCTGAATCTCCGTAAGCTCCGAGGTGTCGGGTCGCAGTACCACCTTTTCAAAGCCGTCAAACCCGTAATCCAGCAGTCTTTCCGCTTCATCGAACCGCTTTTCGTCCGTCTCACACCCCAGTACAACCCCGATAAGGGACATATTCCCTCTTTCCGCCGTTGCACAGAGACAGCACCCCGCGCCGTCGGTTGTACCTGTCTTGAGACCCGTTATACCGCTGTAGGAGGTAATCAGCTTATTGGTGTTAAGAAGCTGGGTTTCGGTTTTTGTGCCTGTTCGCACGCTGTCAAGGCGGGTCATGAGAAACTCGTCGAAATAATCGTATTTTCTGAGTTCCCCTGCCATAATCGCAATATCCCGTGCCGAGGAATAATGATTTTCATTGTCGTAGCCCACGCAGTTCACAAAGTTTGTGTTGGTCATTCCCAGTTCCGCGGCGGTCCTGTTCATTCTTTCCACAAATGCCTGTTCGCTTCCCCCGATATGCTCCGCCAGCATTACGCAGGCGTCATTTGCCGAAGCGATAACCACCGATTTTACAATATCGCCCACCGTCATCTCTTCCCCCTCGGTAAGCCAGATCACCGACCCGTCCATACTGCCTGCGTAGGCGGAGCATACCGCCGTATCATCGAAGCTGAGCCGTCCTTCGCTTATTTCCTGCGCCGTTATGAGCAGGGTCATTATCTTTGTGACCGACGCTATGGGAAGTCTTGCGTCGGCATTGTATTCGTACAGTACCTGACCTGTCTCCCGTTCTGTAAGGATTGCCGCTGAGGCTTCCACGGGAGCGAAGGGCTCCTCCGCCGAAGCAGAAGGAATGCTTCTGAAAATAAACAACACGGTTAAAACCGCTGATAAGATTCTTCTGAACATATTTTCCTCCGTTAATGCTTGTTCATAAGATTATATGTATATTTTTTACGGTAAATGCAAACAATGCTATTACATTTTCCTGTTGCCGAGGAGGTCACATTTTGAAGAATCAGGGTTTTTTAACGGAGTTTTTCCGACAGCTTGTCATATTTATGGCGGGAGGCTTCATCTACGGAGCAATCGAAATTCTCTACCGCGGTCACACTCACCCGTCCATGTTCATTACAGGGGGACTGTGCCTTGTGTGGGTAGGAGGGCTGAACAGCTTTTTCAAAAAGGATATTTCCGTTCCCGTCCAGATGATTATCGGAGCAATTATAATCACATCCGCTGAATTTATCTGCGGTGTTATTGTCAACATCGGTTTCGGTATGCAGGTCTGGGATTACAGTGACCTGCCATTCAATATAATGGGCCAGGTCTGCCTGCTGTTTCTGTGTATATGGTTTCTTTTTTCCCTACCTGCAATCCTTATCGAGGATTTTATCCGCCACGGAATGTTCGGGGAGGATAAGAAAAGGTATATATGGAAATACTGAAAAAACAGGCGGCACGTTGTGCCGCCTGTTTTTATAATGAATAGTGAATGATGAATAATTAATCATTCATCAAAAACAGGGCGACCGTCGGTCGCCCTGTTTTTATTCTTCCACAAAAGCGATGGGGTCAACCCAGCTTCCGTTCTTTGTGATTCCGAAATGCAGGTGTGAATCAAGCTTGCATTCGATTTCAGCGGTATCACCCACCTGACCGATAATCTCACCCATCTTCACTTCCTGTCCCGCCTTGACGTTGAGAGTCTCGGCAAGTCCGTAGTAATGACCGTTGATGCCGTCGCCGTGGTCGATAATTACACATACTCCCCAGAGGGGGTCATTCTTTATCTCGGTGACAACACCCTTCATACAGGAAGCAACCGCGCTTCCCTGCTCCGCGGCAATATCCGCACCGTCATGGGTCTTCCATACATCGAGAGTCTCGCTTTTTACAAGCTCGCCGTTGCTGTAAGGGTTGATGACCTCTCCCGAAACGGGCATTGTCCTGGGATCCGAGAAGAAAAGTCCTGTTTCGCTGTCATCTGCGGAGGTTGTTGTTTCATCGGGGCTTTCTTTGGGGATCCCTGTCTGGTCGATTCCTACATCCCGGGTTTCGTAGATGAAGATATTGTCTTCGTTGCCCGTGCTGTCATCTGGGGCTTCGCTTATGGTGCTTGTATAGGCGGCATAGGTTGAAATACCTACCGCCGCAATGCTCAGTACCAGCGCCGCCGCAAAACCTTTGCCGTGCAAACCGTTTTTAAAAGTTACTTTTTTCATGATATCCGTTCCTTTCATAGTTGCAATAATGGGATTGTGTCTTTATAATGGTCACCTTTCAGGTGAAATATACATCTTTTTTTTCATAAATCTGTAATTACCTTCAGTTTAAAAGCGGCATAATTTAATGATTTTACCGATAATTAAGTAAATTTCATTATAGTTATTGCATTTTGACGGATTTTGTGCTACAATAATGCTGATTTGATATTTTTAATGCCACAGCGGCTTGTCCGCAGAAAGGAATTATTTATGGATACAAATAATCTTTATGACCTCTGGCTTGAAAAAGCAACAGAGGATCCTGATTTAAAGGCTGAACTTGAAAGCATCAAGGGCAACGAGGAAGAAATTTCCGATCGTTTCTACCGCGAGCTTGAATTCGGTACAGGCGGTCTCCGCGGTGTTATCGGCGCAGGTACAAACCGCATGAACTACTACACAGTATGCAAGGCTACACAGGGTCTCGCTGCTTACTTAAAGCAGGTAAAGCCCGAGGGTGCTGCGGTTGCGGTTTCCTACGACAGCAGAATCAAGTCTGATTATTTTGCAAAGTCCGTTGCAGAAGTACTTTCCGCAAACGGTATCAAGGTATATATATACACAGAGCTTATGCCTACTCCCATGCTTTCATGGGCAGTAAGAGCATGCAAGTGCGACGCAGGTGTTATGGTAACAGCTTCCCACAACCCCGCAAAGTACAACGGCTACAAGGTTTACGGCTCCGACGGCTGCCAGCTTACAATTGACGCGGCTGACAGAGTGCTTGACGAAATCAACAAGATTGACGTTTTTGAAGGTATAAAGTCCGCAAAGTTCGATGACGGTCTTGCAAACGGCCTTATCAACTACATAGGCGATGATATTATCGACGCTTATATGGCTGAAGTGAAGAAGCAGTCCCTCCACCCCGATGTCTGCGCCACAGCAGGCTTAAAGGTTGTATACACTCCCCTCAACGGTACAGGCAACAAGCCCGTTCGCCGTATTTTAGACGAAATCGGCATCAAGGACGTTGTAGTTGTTCCCGAGCAGGAAATGCCTGACGGTACATTCTCTACCTGTCCTTATCCGAACCCCGAAATCAAGGAAGCGTTAAAGCTCGGCTTAGAGCTCTGCAACAAGGAAAAGCCCGACTTACTCCTTGCTACCGACCCTGACTGCGACCGTGTAGGTATTGCAGTTCCCGACGGTGACGACTACGCATTATTCACAGGTAACGAAGTAGGCGCAATGCTTCTCGAGTATGTGGCAAAGGAAAGAATTGCTCTCGGAACAATGCCCAAGAATCCTATTGCTGTAAAGACAATCGTTACAACAGACATCACAAGAGCAATCGCAAAGAAGTACGGCGTTGAGCTTATCGAAGTTCTCACAGGCTTCAAGTTTATCGGCGAACAGATCGGCTTCCTCGAAGAAAAGGGCGAAGAAGACCGCTACATTTTCGGCTTTGAAGAAAGCTACGGCTATCTTGCAGGCGGTTATGTAAGAGATAAGGACGCAGTTGTAGCTTCCATGCTTATCTGCGAAATGGCTGCTTTCTACCGCGCACAGGGCATTTCCCTCATCGAAGCAAGAAAGAAGATGTACGAGGAATACGGCTCCTACTGCAATACTCTTGATACTTTCGCATTCGAAGGTGCAAGCGGTATGGCAAAGATGCAGGAAATCATGAACAATATGCGTACCGATTACCCCGCAGAAATCGCAGGTGCAAAGGTTATTGCAATGGCTGACTACGAGGCTTCCAGAAAGGTTGACATCGTTACAGGAGAAGAAACTGTAATCGACCTTCCCAAGTCCAACGTAATCACTCTCTACCTCGAAGGCGGTGCAAGCCTTGTAATCCGTCCCTCGGGCACAGAACCCAAGATCAAGATTTACTACACAACCGTTGGTGCAACCAACGAAGAAGCTGCCGCACTCCAGAAGAAGTACGCAGAAGCTTTCACAAAGATTGTTAATGGATAAAAAAACAGGGTCCGTAAGGACCCTGTTTTTTTTACAGCTCATTTGTGCAGAAGCTTTCAGCTGCAAACCGAAGTGCGAGGGTAAAACCCAGCTCAAAAGCCTGTTCGGCAGTAAGATTCTGAATCTCAGAAATCTGAAAGCGTATTTTTTCGGAAAGGACTGTTTCATCGCTTTGCGGGCAGTTTTCATTAACGATTTCAAGATAGTTATTCAGTACTTTTTCAGCGGCAATGGATTCTTTTGTGCAGGACAGCATTTCAAAGGGATAGATATTTCCGTTGAAAAATTCTTTTATTGTGTTCATGGTTTCTCCTTGACGTTATTTTTTGATTATGGTATAATAAATAATTAAGATAAAGCTGAGCGTTGCTCAGCTTTTGGTGTTTATTCGATTATATCACGTTTAACGTGAAAATTCAATATTCAAAACAGCTAAAAAGATAACGTTTAACGTCATAAAAATATACTTTTCCTACAAATTGAGGTGAAGAAATGAAAGAATTGAGAAAAGGTGACAACAAAACTCTGAATAGCAAACTGGAGTGGCAGAAGGAATACGATTCAGAAAAAATGAAAGTAACAGGTATAAAGCACAGTATATCCGAACGGGAAAAGTGGGAAAAAGAAGCAGAAAAAAGCGGATTAAAACTATCTGCTTTTGTCAGAAAATGTGTAAAATACTGCATAGAAAATAACATAGATTTAAAAAATGAATAAACATTGCATATTTAATTAAAAGCCTTTTCCGCTATCGACGAACGGAACACGAATGTGTTCCCGAGGAGGCCGCGGAAAAGTGCCTTTTTTTGTTACTTTTTTGGGCAAGCAAAAAAGTAAATACACCGCCGAAAGGCGGCAATTTTTTTGGCAAGCAAAAAAAGAGAACAAACCGCTGTAAGGCGGCTCGCCTTACTCTATTTATCCAAAAAAACTTATAACCTAAAATCAAAATTCTGTTATTTTAATAATTGCAACCTTTATAGGGGAATGATATAATAGTATAGACTGTTAAAATATAATCAAAAGGGAGATTTTCCATGGAAATAACTGAAATTTTAAAGGAACTCTGCTCCGCCGTCGGCGTTTCGGGCGCAGAAGACAACGCCTGCGCTGTTGCAGAAAAACATCTGCGTAAGTTTGCGGCAAATGCAAAGGCAGACAAGTTCGGCAACGTTACCGCCTTTATCGGCGACAAGAACAACGGCAAAAAGACACTTATGCTGGAAGCGCACATTGACGAAATCGGCTTTATCGTTTCATATATCGACGACAAGGGCTTTATAAAGGTGGGCGAATGCGGCGGCACAGACCGCAGACTCTATGCGGCACAGACTGTAACCGTTCACGGCGAAAGCCCCGTAAGAGGCGTTATCGCTACCCTTCCGCCCCATGTGAACAGTGATACCAAAAAGGCCATGAAGGCTGAGGATATCCTGATTGACACGGGCTATACAAAGGAAGCTCTCGCAAAAATGGTTTCCCTTGGCGACAGGGTGACAATCGACAGTAAGTTCGTAACCCTTAACGGCACACGTGTAAGCGGCAGGGCTATTGACGACAGAAGCGGTGTTGCGGCGGTTTTATACGCACTTTCTCTCCTTGAGGGCAAGGAAACCGACTATAACATTGCAGTCCTCTTCGCTTCCCAGGAGGAAACAGGCAGCCGCGGTGCAAAAATCGGCGCGTTCAACCTTGACGCGGATTTCTGCCTTGCAACCGATGTAAGCTTTGCATACACTCCCGGCTGTAAAAAGGAGAAGTGCGGCGAAATGGGCAAGGGCGCTATGATCGGCATTTCCCCTGTCCTCGACCGCGAAGTGACCGAAAAGATGAAGAAAATTGCTGCTGAAAAGGAAATTCCTGTCCAGTACGAAATCATGGGCGGAGAAACAGGCACCGATGCAGACGAAATCAGCACTGCGAAAAACGGCGTCCGCACAGGGCTTATTTCTATCCCCCAGAAATATATGCACACACCTGTGGAGGTAGTTGATACCGAGGATATAAAGGCGGTAGGCAGACTTATGGCGGAATTTGCAATGGGAGGTGCTTTATAATGAATTTATCACTTCTTGAAAGACTTACAGCATTGAACGGTACCAGCGGAGACGAGCAGGCTGTCCGTGATTTTATAATCTCAAAGCTCCCTTCGGATTGCGAAAAGACCGTTGACAATATGGGCAACCTTATTGTCACCAGAAAGGGCAAAAATGCTCCCAAGAACAAGGTAATGATATGCGCTCACATGGACGAGGTGGGCTTTATAATCACAAATATTACCGATGACGGTTATCTCAAATTTACAACTGTAGGAGGAATCGTCCCCTCAGCTGTTTTCGGAAGAAGGGTTACTTTCGGGGAATTTTCGGGTGTGATTGCTGAACGTCCCGTCCATATGGTAAAGGGCGACGACAAGGACAAACAGCCCCAGATTGACGAGCTGGTTATCGACATCGGCGTTACATCAAAGGAAGAAGCCCGAAAGCTTGTATCCTTAGGCGATTACTGTTATTTTGAAAATGATTTCTTCCTTTTCGGCGACAACCGTCTCCACGCAAAGGCGCTTGATGACAGACTGGGTTGTATGATGATGATTGAAATGCTGAACGCTGAGCAGGAATATGACCTTACCTGCGTATTCACCGTTCAGGAGGAAATCGGAACAAGAGGCGCAGGTTGTGCGGCATTTACCGTAAATCCTGACTATGCAATTGTTCTCGAATCCACAACAGCCTGCGATATTTCAGGCTCCGACGATGAAAATAAGGTCTGCTGTTTCGGCGAAGGTGCGGTTGTTTCCTTTATGGATAAAAGCACAATCTATGACCGCGAGCTTTACAAGCTTGCATTTAAGACAGCGGAAGAAATCGGCGTAAAATGCCAGACCAAGACAAAGGTTGCAGGCGGCAACGACAGCGGCGCAATCCACAAGGCGGCAGGCGGAATCCGCACCACGGCAATTTCCGTACCCACACGTTATCTCCATACAGCATCCTGTGTGGTTGACTTAGAGGACGTTACCGCTACGGAAAAACTTGCAGCGGCAATGTATAAGAAGCTCTGCGAATTATGATAACACGAATTACGGAAAAGGAAGAGCTGGAAAAGGCACTGAGCGCATTTACTCCCGATGTTTTCACGGGAAAAATAAAGGCACTCTGCGAAGCCTACGGCTTTTCCTATCCATTTCTTAAATTTTTCAGAAGTGAAAAGGCGGTTATTGCCTTTTACTATGCTTCTGCGGTAATCTGCGGAACGGCGGATGATGAAATTTCTGAATTCTGCAATATTTCGGGGATTACCGATTTACTTATAAGTCACGGCGGAAGCCCTGACAGCATACGCTATATATTGCAGTATGCCGGCGGGGGAAGTTGTGCTGATTTAAAAACCGACACCCCTTATGAAAAGGTTTATGATATTCTGAAGGACGGATTTGACATTGAATTTGACAGCTGGTACACCGATACCTGTCATAATGTCCGTCACGGAATCTCGGAAATCTATACTCTAGAAGACATTGCAACCGCTACAAGGATGTTCAGCATTGACGGAATAGCCTTATTATCCCTTGTTGCGGTGAAAAAGGAACACAGAAACGGAAATTACGGCAGAAGAGTTGTTGAAGCAGCCGCAGAAAGGCTTTCTCCCGAAAACAGGGTGTTTGTAATCTGCGAGAAGGAGCTTGTGCCGTTCTATAAAAAATGCGGTTTTGAAAAAACCGCAGAATGCTATAACAAATATGAAAGCAGGACAGAAGAATGAGCTGTTATTTTAACATTGACAAAAGATTAGAGGAAATCGCCCTCAATGCGGAGAATATTGCCGCTGAGGCATTCGCAAGAATTGACCACACCGCCCGCTGCAACAGTGAAAAGGTGTTAAAGGCATTTATCGACAACCGTGTAGGCGAGCTTCACCTCAAGGGCACAACAGGCTACGGCTACGGTGACGACGGCAGGGATAAGCTGGATGCAGTTTTCGCACAGGTGCTGGGCGCAGAGGACGCCCTTGTGCGCCATACTTTCGTAAACGGCACACACGCTATCTCCACAGCACTTTTCGGAGTGCTCCGCCCCGGTGACCTTATGCTTTCCCTGACAGGCAAGCCCTATGACACCCTTGAAGAGGTTATTTTCGGTGAAAAGGGCGGTTCTCTTACAGAATTCGGCGTAAAGTATGATCAGATAGATTTACAGCCTGACGGAACAGTGAATTTCGGACTTATCAGCGAGCGCGCAAAAGCATGTAAAGTAGCTTATATCCAGCGCTCAAGAGGTTACAGCCTTCGCCCTTCCCTTACAATTTCCGAAATCAGCGAAATGGTTGACGCAGTACGTCTTGTAAACCCTGACGCAATCATTATGGTTGACAACTGCTACGGCGAGCTTGTGGAAAGGGTTGAGCCCTGCGAAGTGGGTGCAGATTTAATTATCGGCTCTCTTATCAAGAATCTGGGCGGCGGTATTGCCGAAACAGGTGGATATATCGCAGGTAAAAAGGAACTGGTTGAGCTTTGCTCCTACCGTCTTACAACTGTAGGCACAGGCAAGGAGGTAGGTTGTTCATTAAATCAGAACAGGGGAATGTTCATGGGTCTTTTCAATGCTCCCACAGTAGTTGCAAGCGCGGTAAAGACCGCTACCTTTGCTTCCGCTTTCTTCTCCCTTTTAGGCTTTGAAGCCTACCCTGCCTTCAACGAATACAGAACAGACATTATTACAGCTCTCAGACTGGGTTCAAGAAAGGCGCTTATCGCTTTCTGCGAGGGCATCCAGTCGGGAAGCCCCGTCGACAGCTTTGTAAGCCCCGAGCCCTGGGATATGCCCGGATACGACAGCCAGGTTATAATGGCGGCAGGCGCATTTACAATGGGTGCTTCCATTGAGCTTTCCGCCGACGCTCCCCTCAGAGAACCCTATGCCGTATGGCTTCAGGGCGGTATTACTTATGATACAGGCAGAATGGGTGTGCTTCTTGCGGCACAGAGAATGCTGGACAAGGGAATAATTACACTGGACGGTGAAAATTAAAACATAGGTGACGGGGCGCAGCGGCTTGTCCTGGAGCCCCTTCGG
>JAZSFL010000011.1:0-79506 GCA_045532185.1 Ruminiclostridium sp. | reverse complement strand
TCGACTTTGTTGATGAACAGATTGACTTAGGCTTCGAATGTCCCCTTGTCCTTCATTGCACATATTCAAGAGACCAGATTCTTGTTGCTCTTGACTTCTTAAAACCAAATAATGTCAGAGAAGGTACAAAATATCTGCCTGATAAAAAAATTGATGTTCATTTTGTAACGCTTAACAAAGCTGAGAAGGACTACTCTCCGACCACAATGTATAATGATTATTCAATCAACGATACGCTTTTCCATTGGCAGAGCCAGAGCACAACATCGCCGGAAAGTAATACCGGTCAGCGTTATATGAAGCACAGAACAACCGGCGATATGGAGCTTTTGTTTGTGCGTGAATACAGAAAGTGCAAGCTTGGCACTTCTTCATATACTTTCCTTGGCTTAGCTGATTTTGTAAGCTATGAAGGTTCGAAGCCTATGAATATTGTATGGAAGCTCAGGAGACCAATCCCTGCAAAATTCATCAAGAAAACGAATAAACTGGTGGTGGGATAATGACGGAAGTTGTTGCAGCTCTTATATGGGATAACGACAAGTTTATGATATGTCAGCGTCCTACAAACAAGGCCAGGCCTCTTCTCTGGGAATTTGTCGGTGGAAAAGTTGAACCAGGTGAAACCAAAGAGCAGGCTTTAATTCGTGAATGCAAGGAAGAACTTGACATCACGCTTGAAGTTGGCGATGTTTTTACTGAAGCTACTCACGAATATCCCGATATCACTATTAGGCTTACTGTATTCAATGCTAAAATCGCAGAAGGTGTCCCGAAGCTCATTGAGCATAACGATTTGAAGTGGATTACGCCTGATGAGATACCACAGTATGAGTTCTGCCCTGCGGATGTGGGGATATTGAAAGAAATTCTTGATAAAATCACATAAAGCGACCTCCCCATTCCAAAAGGAATGGGGAGGTTTTGTGTTTAATAAAAACTCTATTAACGCAATGTATTGATATATTCTCTAAGATATTTAAATGGAAAAGGCATTACTGTCAACTGTCCATTTTTCACAAACGAAACGCTCATGAGTGGTAATAGCTTTTCAAAGAAATCAGGAGCATCTTTATACCTCACAATATTTCTAATGTTGGCGGAATGGCTAATGCTACTACGCATTCCTTCACCGATTTCACCTACAAAATAATAGATTTCACCATCATTTTCAAAACATTTGATATCCAAGCATGATGTTAATAATTCATCACGTTTTTCTTTACCACGCAACTTATTATTTCCTGACAAAAGTTGTGATTCGATAGCAAATAGTTCTGGAAGGGTAAACTGTTCAGTTCCTTTTATGATATTTATCTTTCCATCTGCATTCTTCAAAACGCCCTGGATATTTTCAGACTTTGTATTAGCATTTTCAAAAATCTCGACACATTCACTGTACTGATCCATATTAAAAAGATCCAATTTAGATTCTGTAAAACTAAAACTACCATTTGGTTTGATATTCATAAAGAAATATCTATGTATTTCATCTATACAAGACGCACAACCAAAACACACTTCTTCATTATAGCCAAGTTTACTCCAATCAAATAAACTTATCTGACCATTCAAAACATCTTTTTTGATAAGCAATTCATGTACAATAGTCGAAACCGCGAACTCGCTTTTTCCTAAAAAGTCTTCAAACGTAATATGTTGGAGAGCAACTCCCTCATACTTTTCGTTATATGGATCTTCCGCATCCTCATAATATGCTGCATTATGAATAACACATATATTTAGTGCATCTTTTGAAATACGTTTTCCGATTGATGCCTTCACCCCATATTTCGCAAAAAGTTTATCAGAAACATCTTGACAAAATACTTTTGAATACTCATCATTGATTCTATCAACAATTTTAATCGGCTGTTCATTAAGCATATTTATTATTGATTGTTGATTTTCTCTTTGAACTTTTCTCGAATAATCAAGGGACACATATTCTTTAATCGTGTCAAATTCAACAGATGCAATTCCATCAAATTCAATATTGAAATTTGATATAATTGATGCAAGCATTCCTGCTTTACTATGTCGATATTTATTTATATCCTGGAGATCAATAAAAGGGATATCTGTTTTCTTTCCATCAATCTGACGCATAATAAAAGCTATTTCTTCGTCGTCTTTTAATTTCCTTCTCAAAGTATTATTTCGAGAAAAGACATACTTAGGATATTCTTCAAACTTTTTGGCGTTAAAAGTTATTCGTTTTCTAAGCAATTCTGAAGTAAACGTATGAATAGAAATGCACAGATTCATATTCTTTGTAATCCGCAATTCCAAACATGGAACTTGCCAGATGATATTCTTTTCTGATTTCTTATCATGACGTAGCCATTCATTATTGAAACAATAAAAGTGTCCTGTAAGATTATTGCATTTAAAAAACTTAGATTTTTCACTACTCATACTATTTAATAACAACTGAAGAATCTCATTTTCTTTAAGATCAGATGCATTTTCTTTTAAAAAAGTTATCTTCTTCCCTTCTTCATGCAAATTGAATGTTTGTTTTAACGCCTCAAAATTATTTTCATTATGCGTCATCAAAATAAGAAAAGTGTTTCCTTTTTCAAAAAGCACTGACCTAACAGAATCATTCAAGAAAGGAACATCAATAATATATGCGCCTTTCTTGAAATACTTATCATCCGTTTTTACTCTGAACACATCATACGCATTATTGAAAGCAGAAATATCGACTTTGAAAACAACTTTATTAGTTCTAATCGGCGTAGTCATTTAAACAGCTCCTTATTATATCTAACGCTTTGAATACAGGTTTATTAGGATCATTCGAATCTATCAGAGAAGGTATCTGGATAACCGCTATACCCCCATAGTTTGTTTTAATCGGATCAGTAAAATGTTCTGATAATACATTGATTACTAGAATACATTTTGCATTGCAACAACTTGACTTGGATTGAATCTTTTTAAGCATTGCGTCATTATCAAATCTTGTTTTATCATGCCAGTTTTTAAAATCTACATAAATATCTGTGTTTTCGATTTTGTAATCAAATAGTTCAAACACTTCCGGATCTTCAATTTCTTTTAAATTCAATCTTAAATAATCCCAAAGTAAAAATCTGCCTGCTACTTCTCCCAACGCACCCTTATATATATTATTGAATAACGGCGGAGAAAGAATAAATTCGTTAAGAGAAAACGAAGTTGCCCATCCTTTTTTCTCGAAAAAGACTTTTAAATTTTGATTTTTCATTAAAACATCTAATTTTGCTGCTGTTGACGAAACTTCTAAGGGATAATCCTTTGATTTTGTAAAGCTTACTGAAACTTTATTGTAATCAGATTCCTGATTATAATAAATTGTGTTCATAGATTTAGGCAGCCTTACATATGTATTATGTGCCATAAAATTGTTACTTTCTTCTTCTGATGATAAAGTCGGATGTTGCAATGTGCACTCTCTGAGCGCTTTCCATTGTTCCATACGAGTGTCTGTCCAATCATCTCGCAAAATATTGGTTATCATCTTATTCACACGAACTGATAAAAGCGAAGCTTCGTCCATTAAATCGCCGCCAACATAAACTCTTTTTTGATCTCTTATGCATGAAAGCAATGCTTTGAATTCAGGATTTAAAAGTCTGTTTCCATCATCTATATCAAAATCAATACTTTCAGAAATACGATGGTCAGCAAAAATATAAATATTCTTTCTTTTTTGATTTGTTCTGCAAATACGACCGATTGCTTGAATTATAGTTCGTGTAGACATCAAAACAACACTTTTTATGTCATAAACCGATTTAGCATCTTCCCAACATGGATGCCCTGTCAAAAAAGTTTTAAATGCTTTTTTCACATGTTTTCGTGTTTCTTGCATCGAAAGCTCAGCCGACTCCTGCAAAAACTCTACATAATAAAGATACTTTATAAAATCTTCATCAGTTAGATTTTCGCTTAAATTCACAAAGATGTTTGTTGGCTTATCCAGATAAATAGCATCAAAATCCTTTTCTTCTCTAGCTTCACGAACATTGCTACTTATTAAGCTATTCTTCAAATTTTTAGGAATAGGATATTGCAAATTCTGACCTGCACCTATCGTTTGATAAACGGAAATTACAAATAATTTTTCGCCGTGTTGCAGCCTATTTATAATCTGATCCTTGTTCGAATCAAACTCTTCGCCGTCTAATAAACAGATGGTATTTTTATTGAATTTTTCTTCTCTTTCTTTATGAATGTGCTCAAAAATATAATAAAGAACATCCATATCAAGATACATATCACCTGAACGAGGGTGTTTTGTCAACACACAAAGAAAAGACTGAATATCATCATGACATATAAACTGCTTGTATGCCATAGCAATTCTGAAATATCGCTCTTTGTTGTAGTTGTTTTTATCCTGGCTCTGAGCTCTTTCAATTCTATTAAAGATATGTTGAGCAAGTTCAGACTCATCAAATATTTCTTCCCATATTTTTTCATGATACACTTCACCTAAAAGTTGAACATTAATGGAAATATCTTGATTATTGTATCCGGAAATCGACTCTTCAAATTCTTTTCTTAATCTGCATCTATCTTTTTTTGAAACAATATTGTATCTTGTTTTCATCTTAGCTTTTAGATACTTATAATCAAAATTTCCAACAACTGTAGGAACAGATGCAGTGGCTGATATCCCTATCACCTTGGCTTTTTCACAAAAACGCAGAAGAATTTTTTCAGGAGTTGTCTGAAAAGAATACATCATTATTTTTGATTGCATATCATGAACATAATCATCTTCAAAAGCATAGTAGCGGAATCCGTTTTCATAAAAAGATAAATCGAAATCTGCATTCTCTATATTGCCCTTAGGGCTATGAGATGATATGAGAATCTGTGAAGTTATATAGTCAATATGTTTGTCACTCAACCGAAATTCCGCAAGAATCGAACGAATAGCGAACTCCAAAGAGAATTCGTCTTCACCCGATTTTCTACGTTCTTCTCTGCACTGCATGTAGTTGTATGCAAGCATATTAACGCCACGCTGAAAATATTTTATAAATCCTCTGAGTTTACCAAGCATAACCTGAATATTTCTATCTTCCGTACTTGGCTTTTCATTAGAAAATTGTATTGCATTTATTTTTTCTAATGAATTACTTATAGTTGTGATATATGATTTGTTTCCATCTAAAATAGCATGAAACTGATGGTCTTGAAACAAGAAGTTCCTTGATTCAGAATCTTCATTGTTTATGGTTTTATGACTGAATTGCAATGAATATCGAGCATGGATATCATCAGCTTTTTCTTTTATATTATCAACAACAAATTGAAGATTTGAATTTTTATAATTATTTTCCCTCTGACGTTCCGTCCATTTTTTAGAGGGCATTGTCATGGCTTTAGGAAATTCAATCGTATGTAAGACAGAATATATGTCATTAAACAACTCGATATAATCAATTTTCTCTCTCAAACCGTTAGAGATGATATTTCTCAAAATAGTTTCTTTAGTTGCATCAAACTCATCGATGAAGATAATTGCGTTATCAATTATTTTCGAGTTATAAAACATATATGATGGTTCAACTATTGTAGCGTTTCTTGCAAGAAATTTATCCATGCTCATAAAGATGATTTGTTTATCACTTGTAAATACCGCTGGATACAAATCTCCTAACCATTGCCATTTTTCATCAGTCTTTATTGCATAAATTCTATCTTTTACAGTTTTGAATTCACGAGTTAAAATCGTCTGAATATAACGTCTAAAATTAGGCTCTGACTTTACCATCAAGTTTTCTTTTATGCTCGAAGCATAAAGACGAAGTCCTTTATTATTCCCGTTATTTTGTGATTCCCTTAAAAAACGAACATCATTTAACATTGATTTGAATTCATCTGTTTTTCGAATTTCGATAGGAATACTTTTGACTAAATCTTCCGTCAAATGTTGAATTACACAATCAGAGTTGGAGTCAATAAAAAGAAATTTTTCTTTAAACTCATTCAAATGACCATTTTCTATAAAATGTTTCTTTAAATCATCTTCTGGAAGATTCTTTTTTAACGTTGTAACAAAGAAGAATTTACGTTCAGAATTAGACTCATCCATAGCGGCTTCATATATGTATTTCAATACATTATAAGTTTTACCGAAACCTGTTGGCATATCAAGCAATAAAAGCCCGTTTTCAATTTCATTTGAACAGTAGTCCTTTATGGTAGTATACATATATTCTCCTTCCTTATTTTAGAACAACTATATAGTTTTAAATCAGCAGATATAGTTTGTAGTTTGAAATGCTATTCAATATAAAAATGATGATGAATTGCAACCTGGTATGCCTGTTTTGTTGCCGAGTTATATTTACACCATCCTGTGCATTTGATGCTTTCAAAGTTTTTAGTATTAAGGTAATTAGAAACTTCCTTATACAATGGTCGTTCTATTAAATAGGACTTAAATACATCATCCATCCTTTCTATTTAACGAGAACAAGAATTATAATAACACTTCAGAATCATCACTTTGTTTATACTTGAGTCTTCTTAAATCAAATGCGGGCATTGTGCCTTCGAGAACGTCGACAACATGATTGCGGATTACAGGATTTTCGATGGCACCAGATTCGTATCTAATCTGACTGGCATCAGCCTTTTTCTCACAATAAATAATCTGTTCTGCATCACATGCTACGGCTATATTCGGATTATGCGTTACAATAATTACTTGCCGTTTTTGTTTTGCTCTACATATACACGGTACAAGTTTGCTGTAAACAGATTGGTTGTCAAGGTTATCCTCTGGCTGATCGATAATTATTGGCTTGCTTTCCTTGCTCAGTGCAAGATAGAAAATTAGCAAAACAATGCCGCGCTCACCGGGAGAGAGTTCATCCAAGGAGCGCCTACCCATTTTTAATTTGAAATTAACGCCAATATATTTCAAACCAAAGATAAAATCATAAAACTCTTGTCGCTTAGCTACCCTGTTGTCGGCAGATTCAAAATCGCTTGTAATGACATTTTCCATGTCACGCACAAAAGACATAACACTATCTTCATTGCTAAAATCTGTTTCTTTTACACGACCTTCGATTTCTTGAAGTGAATTTTGTGAACGCCCGTACTTGCCGTTATATCTCTGATTGATAAAGTTCAAGACGGTTTGGGCAATATTGTATTCTTTCAAAAAAACCTCCGCTTGGAACAGAATACCGTCTTCGAGATCACCAAGTAGCTGTGATATTTCCCCTTGAACAGGTGAATAGATGGTTTGGTAAATCTTAGATAGTTCTTTTATTCCTTCGTACAATTGCTTTGTTATGCTATATCTCTCCTCAATCAGCGTACTATATTCGGTAGCAAGCTTTGTGTCAATATAATTGATTTCAGACTTATAAAACTCAATAGACCCTTCGATGTCCTTATCTCCAATAATCGCAAGTCGTTTTTCGTCCCACTCCGCCAAATCCGCAAGATATTTTTGGTAATTCTTTTCTTCTACGTCAGCAGAAGAAATTAGCATTTCTTTTTCGGCTTCTATGCGTGTAAGTTGAGCAGCAAAACCAACTTGTTCGGCAGAAACAGCATTTTGGAGAGCTTTTTTATCTTCTTCGGCTTTAGCTATCAGTTCTTCTAAAAATGCTCGCGGAGTTGTCAATTCAATGGCAAAATCCACATCCCCAAGTTTGTATTTGCTAACTAATTCTGCAATTTGAACTTTAACCTCCCCAAACTGTGTCTCAAGTAAGGAAACTTTAGCAACTACTGTTCTCAGATCATCAATAAAAGCATTGCTATCAGCAATTTTATCGGTAGCGTCTTTTATTGCATCTTTTTGTCCTTGAATATCTTGGTTAAGTTTATCGAGTTTAGCTTGGTATTCCACATCAGAATCTTTTTGCTCTGGTTTGGCTACCTCGACAGGCTTTGATTTCTCGTGCCGTTTGAGTATTTCCTCAGCGTTTTCAAGATAATCTGCTATGGTTTTACGGTATTCGCTTGTCTTTTTTCTTTCGAGATTAACTATTTTTCCATTGATATCCTCAAGTTTTGTGCGCTCATCTTGAAACCTAATTTCCAGCGGTTTGGATTTCAGTTTCACCAACCCATCAAGATTTTTTGCATCACCGCGTTCTGCTTTGTCTACATATGAGAATATAACCTTGTCGATTTCTTGTTGAAAAATATCGCCAAAATCATTACATACATCTTCGATATATTTTTGCGGCAAATACTGTGCATCTTCAATAGAACTATCATCTGGATTTGTTGTCAAAGTGTTTGTACACACTTCTTCATCAAGCCACGTCAAAGTTGCGGTATAATCATTTGCATAGTTCTTTGGCGATTTTCTAAATCGTTTATCATTTAAGAACGATGCACTTCCCATTGTATTACAACGGCAAAGGTGTCCGATTATATCAGAAAATGCACTTTTTCCGCTTCCTTTGTTTCCTATAATTGCAACCATGCTAGGATTAAGGGGAATGTCAAAATCAAACCAATCACAATCTTTATTTATAGGCTTTTCTATACGCGAACAAGATATAGAGGATATATTGCTCTGCTTATTCTTGTTCACTCTATCCAAGACAGGAGGAATATTTCCTATAAACACACGCTCTTGTGGTTGATAAAGACATTGTTTAAGTCCATCAAAGGTCAAATCAGCTTTAATCCAAAGCATTTCTTTCGGCGCATATTCCTTAGGAGAGTGGCAATCAGAACACATAACCAATGGTTTACGCTCAATTTCTTTAAAAACAAACTTCTCATAATCATCTATGTCTCGCTTTTGCCCAATTTCAAAGAAGTGTATTTCTTTAGCTATATCACTCTTTATTGCTTCTTTTACTGGTAGCGAATTTGCAATCTCCTTATCAATGCCGTTCGTTTTATGACCAGCATGAATGGAAATCAACGCATTGTGACTTTTAGCAAAGTCAATAATATCCCCAAATTCCCAATAAATAGTATCTTCCGAATCTGCTGATTTTGCCTTTTGACGTACCATTATTGCGTCAAAGTCAGCAGAAAGAACAGACAAATCCATTTTTTCTGAGAAAATAAGAATTAAATGTAGGTTATTAGCACCTTTGTCTGTACGAAGCTCGACACCAGGGAAAAACACAATTCCCGAAGTTTTTGAACGAAGATTTTCTATTCTATCTTTATCAATTCTAGAATGGTCTGTAATTGCTACCGCTTTTATTGCATTTTGCTCCAGAATTTTGCAAAGCAAATCATCCGCATCCTCACCTTTATACTTATAATCATATGAAGATGCTGTATGAACATGTAGATCCCAACGATTCCACTCAGAACCTCGACAATTAACCATAAATATTTCCCTTCTTATTATGATAAATTTAATTAATCCATCATATGCATATAATAATCTTGACTTTGTAATTGATCGTTTTTGATATCATTACACAATGTATTTAATAGTACCTTGCATTTAATCAGAAAACTATTAAGTTGATAAATTCCAGCTTCATTAAGTGCTTCTCTTTTAAAAACGGCAGGGTTTAATTTGACACTATTGTTATAAATCAATGCAAGTCTGTCCATAAAGATTTCATCAACATTCGGAATTAGTATGTTATCCCAATAACCAACAGCAAAACTACCACCATTTGCACCCACTGAAAGCTTTAATAAAACTTCATTGCTGCGTAACCAATTAAGGTATAGTCCCAAAAAGATACTATATTTTATATCTTTCTTTTTATCTTTTGGATATAGCATTGTACCATGAATATTTGTAGTAAATCGCATAGAATCATCACAAATTATAAATGTTTTTCCTATTGTACCTTCAGAAGAAAATAAAATATACTTTTCTCCTAAAAACCAAATTGGATTTCTCGCTCCAAGGTAAGTAACTTTTTCAATATATCCCGAAGATGAAATATCGCTTGGGTATATCAAAATATTATATCCCTTCCTAAAAGTCGATGTTTGAATAGATCTTCCCAAATCTCGAACTTGAAGACTTGGTCCTCTTTGAGTCTTAAATCCAAATCCATTGAGATTAGTAAATCCATTTTTATAATTCTGTATATTTTTATTCCACTGAAACACTATATCCGAATATATGCCAGAATCTAATCGAGACTTATCTTTTAACTGCTTTAAAGTTGGATTGGCATAATCATATTTCCGAACTATTATTTCTTTTTTGATTAATGTTTCACTTTTTCGTAATTTAGAATTAGAAATATACTCGGAATTTGCGATGTTTTTTATAAGTGATTCTGTCAATGAATAAACCCAATCAGCTGGCGCATCAGGTATTTCACATTCAAGAAATAATTCTCCTGAATGTCTAATCGTAGCACCTTTTGGAGTTTTGGCTATTAATTGCTCTCTAAAATAATCGTCACGCATAAATGCCATTACATAGTATTTATATTTCTCTTCTTTGAAATTCAATTTAATTATTCCAGAAGAAAAATTTACGCTTTCTCCATTGCTAATGAATAAAGAGCAATCTCCAATATTTGCGTCAGTGCAAAATAACACATCTCCATCTACAAGTGTGGAATCATTATAGTATTTAGGATTTAAAAAAATATATTTGCTTTTATCTACAGAGAATTGAATATTGTTAATACAGCTATTTCTTAAAAACGATTGAGATGAATTAACGACATAAGCACCGCTACCAGGTTCAATCCCCTTTTTATATGGTTTCTCTTCATCCATATAAAAAGATACATTGTGTCTCTTTTGATTATTTATTGTAAGCTTTTTGTAGTTATTTGGCGATAATGATTTGTTTGCCAATATTTCAGAGATTTTCACCTCTGTAGGTAATATTAATTCATGCATATTCTTTACTCCAAGAACAATTTTTTTAGATCGAGTTCTTGATTAACACACCATTCTTTGAACTCTTTAATAATGCGAGTGAAATCTTCATTAAGTACAGATTCACCCTCTACATTAGTTATTGTTTCAAAAGTATCAGGATTAAGAGCGTAATCATTATCAAACTTAACCGTTCTTTTTGATGTTTTCTTTTTATAACCAACATTTAAAATATCTCTTGTAAACACTGAGTAATCATCAGTAATTAACGCTGCTAGCCGTTCTGCTGAAGGTTTATACCCAACAAGAATAGTTGTATTAACTCCGGTTTCTGCAAATACATTTTCAGGTAAGTCAAACAAAGCAACGATTCTTATTCTTTCCATTACCCATTGACGAACAAAAGGCCATGTATTATTTGACATAATAGCATTACTAAGTACAATTGCAAATCTACCGCCCTCTTTAATTTGGCGTATTGCATTTTCAAGAAATACTACTCCCTTATCCAATCCTGACTTTGGATTGGTCTCCGTATATTTGTCATATAACTCATAAAGTTTAGAGACCTCTAAATCATGTGCATTGGATAAATCAAGGCTTCTATTTTTCCCGAACGGGGGATTGGTTAAGATCACATCGTACTGCATTAACTCTGTCTCATCGTACCAATTATCCCAATTACCGCCCTTGTGCATTTCACTATTCAGTGTCACAATTCTTCTATCGATCGTGTATTTTTGATTGATTGTACCATATTCAGGGACATATTTAATTACTGCATTACCATCACCATTTAAGAGCATATTAAGTTGGGCTAATACGGTCATGTTGTAATCATTGTCAAATCCAAAAAGTTGACAGTCATCCAACTTCATATCTGCATTAACATAACTCTTTGAAAGGAAATCTGCAATTCCACAACAAGGATCGCAAATAGTCTCACCAGCTTTAGGATTTACTATCTTTACAATAAAGTCGATGATAGGCAATGGAGTAAGAAACTGTGCTTTTTCATCTTTCTGAAACTTAGTTGCAAAGTTATAGAAGATGAGCTGATACAAATCATTATTGCTTGAACGAACAAAAGAATAATCCTGAAATTGCCTTACAATTTCATTTGCAACCTTTACATGTTTTTCTTGAGTCCATACAATTTTGTTTTCGCCCAAAATGTTATTATAATAAGCTCTTGCCTCTTTATATAAGTTTTTCATTCTGGTAATAAATTTTTGAACAGAAACAATATTTAGATTGCCTTGATAATATTCATCTTCATTGATGTAGAACTGAATATAGCCACCGTGCTCCTCTCGCTGCTTTTCGTCATAAATCTTCATTGCGATAAGCTGAATTAGAATCATGTATCCTTCTTCATTGGATAAACTAACCGAGTCCAGAACACGCATTATAGAATTAAGTGCATTTTTCATATTGTCGTCTTGAATCGTGTAGACGATATCTAGATCTTCAATATGCAGTTGGCTTCTATCTGTTTTTTCGCTTTTATTGATGATTTTATCTAAATTATCAAGCGTAGGAATTGTATAATACGGATCTGTGATTTCAAGCTGATACTGTTCCAGAACTCTCTGACTCGTAGGAAAACTCAAACTGTTGTCAAAACGAGTAATCTCATCTTTAATTCTTTTAAAAAGGAATAGTCTTCCAGTATCATAATATATGCCAAGAACAAACGGGCTATCCGGTTCTTTCATTGCTGCTTTAACTTGAGAACTGAATACTTGCTCTATAGATTTATCATTTCTTTTGTACTCAATAACTTCGACAGCTAATTCTCTTACTTTTTGTAATGATTCTACATCTTTAGGATTGGCCCTGTACTTTCTATAATAATCAATCCATGAAATATCGGAAAAAACGACAGAATCTACCTTTATAGGTGCAGAATGAATATTCCCCTTTGGAAAATAAATTTCGGCACCTATATAATCTCGGCTAGGAATTCTTCCTGACTGAATCATACTATAGATGAATTCCCATTTGTAAAACTCCTCATTAGGTTCTCCGTGAGCATCTTTTATTGTAATATTTTCAACGAACTTACCATCTACAGTGCAAAATGATTTTGACAATGTTTTTTTGTTAGCATAATCATGATTAAAATTAATCCTTGCTTGTGAAAATTCCAAAATTAATTTCCTCCATTCTATTTCGATTGAGTTCCCTCAACCTTGACATACCGGTGGATGAAACTCTATCTCAGCCTGATATACACCCCAAAGAAGCGGATTTTCCGCCAGATAAGTCGCCAGACTGAAATATGTATAATAAACCATCTTCAATTATACCACAAAATTCAGCAAAATACAAGAAAAACCTGCCTTAAACAGCAGGTTTTTTTGTAAAAGTAACAAAAAGCAATTATTGTGATGTATGAAGCGGAGAATGTCTGATAGTAAGCGTCCTTTTAAGTGTTTTCGTCACCTTTCTCATCTCCTCTTCATCAAGGCGACAAAGCAAATTCTTCAGTCTGCTTTTGTCGATACAAACAATCTTCTCGCACAGGGCTTTGGAATGTTTGCGAAGCTTCTCTCCCTTCAGTGGTACGCAATACGGACTTTCCTCGGCAAGAGTGAACACGGGTACAACGATAGTTGTCGATGAATTCGGGTTAACCCTGTTGCTCTGCACGATAATTGCAGGCACATAACCATACAGACCGCAATCCAGACCTCTGAAATCCACAATGTAAACATCGCCCCGTTTGAGTTTGATACTATTGATATTATTCATAAAATCAGCTCCTTTCAGCTTTATACTTCCATTATATCAAAGTCGCTGTATCATTTTCAGGACAACGACCGCTCCGTAATAAAAAATTACGGAGCATTTTTTATACCCAAAAACAATTACATAGCAGCAATCAAGGACTTGTGAAATTCACAGGTCCTTTTTTGTTGCAAAAATAAAAATTTATTTTTCAGGAGGATACTCAAATGAGAGAATATCAGTACACAGATTACGCTATCAACAACGCAAACAACGAGGCTATTGTTTATCGCTTCGCAAACGGAACAGTGAGAGAAATCACTGTTGAAGATTTCGGCGGAGACGAGCTTGCTTTCAATACCTGGAAAACTTTTTCCGACAATGATTATCACACTCAGGAAAAGCAGACCCGCAGAACATCAAGAAAAGACGTCAGCTATGATTGCCTTGAAGAAATGGACTTAGGCTATTCCGAGGATTGTCTCAAAGTTATGATTAAGACCGAGGAAGAAATCGCTTTAAGCGAGGGAGTTGAGGAATTGTTTTCAATCCTTTCCGAGAAACAGCGCAGAAGACTTTACTTATATGTAATCAAGGGAATGAAACAGGAGGAAATCGCCCGTATCGAATGCTGTTCACAGGTCATGATTCACAAGAGCATTGACTCTGCAAAAGTGAAAATAAAAAAATATTTTGAGAAAATTTCAAAAACAGGTTATAAAAACGCCTCAGAAATGGCAATGGGTGAAAGGGTTAACTTCTACATGAAAACCTTAGCAAGTTATTCTGCTGAAAGCTGTGACCCTGAAAGCACACTCATAAGCGCATAAAAAGAAAGGAGGAACCCAATGTTCAGACTAAAACACGAAAGGAGAGGATTATCTGGAGAACTCAAACTGGATTAGTCCCGTTCCGCTCAGGACGGACAAATCTGCCCTGCCTGATTTTCCGCTGACCTGTCTGCCGCTTGTTCCACAGGCTATGGCGGTCGGAGTTGCAGAAACGACATCAACCGATATTTCAATGTCGGCAACAGCACTGCTCAGCGCATTGTCATTCTGCTTCTCAGGTGTTTACAGAATGTTCGGCAAGGCAGACCACAGCGAGCCGCTGACACTCTATTCCCTTATCCTTGCAAACCCTGCGGAAAGGAAATCGCCTGTAATGAGATTTGTAAAATCTCCGTTTCTGTCCTTTGCCGAGGATTACAACAAACGGCACAAGGACGAGATTTACACTTCTCAGGAAGCCTACAAAAAGCTTGAAGCGGAAATTTCTGAAATGCAGAACAAGAATGAAAGCACAGCCGAGGAAATTGCCGCAAAACGCACCGAGCTTGACAATATGGAAAGTATGAGCTTCAGGCGGGTGTGCGTTGATGATGTTACACCAGAAGCACTTGTAAAGCTTCTGAAAGAGAACGAAACCCTGCTTATGCTTTCCGATGAAGCAGGAGCCTTCAAGAACTTCGGCGGACGATATTCAAACGGCGTTCCGAATGTTGACTTGTTCCTCAAGTGCTGGGGCGGCGAAAGCTTTATGAAAGACCGATGCAACAGCGACACGGTAATTCTGAAAAAACCGTATCTGTCAGTTTGCCTCTGCGGTCAGCCCTATATCCTTGATGAGCTTATGGACAACAAGGCTTTTCTTTCAAGCGGACTCGTGGCACGCTTTCTCTACTGCTATCCGAAATCCTTTGTGGGCAGGAGAAGCTATGCAACAAAAGCAATCGACAGTCGCATCACCGAGGTATACAACAATTTTGTCTACCACGCTCTTGAAACGAAATTCAATCACAAGGGCGAGGAAACTCCCCTGAAATTTTCCGGGGAAGCACAGAAAGCTTATGCGGATTATTACGACAACGCTATCGAGTCTGTTCTGCTGACGGATTTTGCCGAGTGCCCTGACTGGGGCGGAAAGTATCACGGACTTATACTGAGGCTCTGCGGAATAATTCACTGTATCAAGTGTCTGAGTGAGAACGTTTCTCCCGAAAGCCGTGAGGTTGATATGAAAACTCTGGGACAGGCAATCGACATTGCAGACTTTTACAAGCAGCAGTCCCGCTACGCTTACAGCCTTATGGACGGCGACGGCAGAACGGCAACGGCGGAGTATGTTCTCAAAAAGCTGAGAGCCAATAATATCAGGCAGATCAGCGGCAGGGATTTGCTTCATCTTTGCCGAAAGTTCAGGACGATGGACGAGCTTTCACAGCCCGTTGCTATCCTTACCGAGCACGGCTATCTCAGGAAAATCAGAATCGAAAACGAAAACGGAAAGACGGTCTCCGTTTTTGAAGTCAATGAAAAAGGTTAACGTACCACGTACCAAGTGTACCGGACGTAACAAGTGTAACAGCCGGTACATCTGCACCGTCTGGTACGTGGTACACCAATGTAAAATTTAAAACGAAAGGAAAAATGAAAATGATTATCAAGCATGAAGCAAACGACAAGAAGACAACTGAATTTATGGAGGCTTTTATGAAGAAAAACCAGAAGATTTACCAGAATAAAAACGAGAATAAGAACGACCCTTTAATGGAAACTATCAACAATTTTTTCCCAGTCGGAAAGGAAATGACGCCTGAGGATATTGATATCATCATGGATATGATTGTCAATATGTCTCCCATTAAGAGAACTCCCGAAGAGCTTGCGGCTATCAGAAAGGAAATTGAATTCGGACTCATTTTGGCAAACGCTGATGTGGATGAAAATGCAGTTATCAGAATTCATAAGGAAGACGAAAATCTTTCGGATTTTGAAAAGGCAAAGCTTGAATTCCTCAAAGCAATCTATCCCGAAAAGGTAATCGCTCCCGAAGATATGGAGGACTTTACAAAGCTCTGGTACGGAGATTTTGTTCCGAAAAAGTTTATAAGAGCTGTGAAGAATTCTCGAAAAAGCTAATCAGCCTGCGGGCGTGGGAGTGTCATAGCAAGCAATGATTTTGTGGACACATTCCGTTAAAATCGCTTGTCGGTGATACTCCCCGAACCCCTCGGCAATCAGCAATACTGCTTCGGAAAATTTTAAGAGAAAGGAAAATTTTATGGCAAAAAGACTTCGCCCTGTGCAGATAAAATTCTTTGTTTCGGAATATGAAAAAGAACTTATCCGAAAGAAAATGAAGCTGTTCGGTATCAAGAATATGTCGGCTTATCTTCGTAAGATTGCCATTGACGGAAGGCTTATAAAGGTTGAAACCTCAGGGCTTGACGAGCTGTGCCGACAGGTCAGCGGCGTTTCAAAAAACATCAACCAGATTGCAAAACGTATCAATTCCACAAATGATATTTACGCTGATGATGTAATCGCAATAAAACAGGAGCTTGAAAAGATATGGCAGTTACTGAAATCCACGCTATCCGCACTACTCTGAACAAGGCGCTTGACTACATTATGAATTCGAAGAAAACCGATGACCGTCTGCTTGTGGACGGCTTCGGCTGTTCTCCCGAAACGGCGGCTTTGCAGTTCGAGCTGACGAAGAAAAATTTTCTGAAGGAGAAAGGCATTCTCGGCTTTCATATCATTCAGTCTTTTTCTCCGGGCGAGGTAAATTACGAAACTGCTCATAAAATCGGAATGGAGCTTGCGGAGAAAATCTTTGACGGAAGGTTTCAGTTTGTCTGCGCTACGCACATCGACCGAGGGCACGTTCACAACCACATCATTGCAAACTCTGTAAGCTTTGAAAACGGCGACAAGTTTCTTTCAAAAAGGCATACGATGTATGACATCAGAAATTTCAGCGACGAGCTTTGTCGTGAGAACGGCTTGTCTGTCATAACCGAGCCGAAGGAAAAAGGCAGAAGCCAGTATGAGCATAGCCTCGACAAAAAGGGCAAGAGCTGGAAGTCGCTCCTTCGTCAGAATATTGATAAGGCTATTCTGAAAACGCAGTCCTGGGACGAGTTTCTTTTGTATATGCAGAAGCTGAATTATGAGATAAAACAAGGAAAATTTATTTCATTCAGAGCTGAGGGTCAGGAGCGTTTCATCCGTTCAAAAACTCTCGGAATGGATTACACCGAGGAAAGGCTCCGTGAAAGAATTTCGGGAGCAAGAACAAATCTGACTGTTTCACTTATCATCGACATTGAAAACTGCTTCAAGGATAAACAGAGAAATCCCGAAGCATTCAGGCAGTGGGCAACTGTGCAGAATCTTAAAACTATGGCGAATACGGTAAACTATCTGACCGAGAAAAATATGCTGAGCTATTCGGCGTTATCGGAAAAGCACACGGCTTTGAAAGAAAAATATAACGCTGACCGAAGTCGTATAAAAGAAATCGAGCAACGACTCAAAGTTATTGCCGAGGACATTAAAAACATCGACAATTATCGCAAGCACAAGCCTATTGCTGACAAGCTTGAATCGGTTGTTTTCAAGGAAAAGTTCAGGCGTGAGCACGAAAGCGAACTGATTATTTTTACTGCTGCCGAGAAGTATCTGAAGAAAAGATTTGGCGGTGAAAAGACTCCTTTGATTAAAGAGCTTCGTGCTGAACAGAAGAAACTTTATGCCGAGAAGGACAGGCTGTATAATTCATATAACAGTGCAAAATCTGAAATCAAGGAGCTTGATATGGTGATGAAAAATGTGGATATGATTCTTGGGAAGGATAAAGAAAAAGACCGCCAGCGTGATGTTCAGCGCAAGCGGTCGGGTGAATTGGAGTGATGATGTAAAAAAAAGCCATACTCGGATTTTTCCGAATACGGCGGTACATATTGAACTGTTCGACAAATTGGAATTTGGCGAACTGCTCGATATTTGAAGATTACACTGTAATTGTTTTATTTAGTATTCTCTGGACAATCATTTCTGCTCTTTTTTCCATTGCAGGCAGATTGGTTAACGGGAAGAACTGTAATGATTTGCTTTCATCATCGAATCCTTTCAATGTGCCGCTATAATTCATCACTTTGAACAGAACAATAACCGTACACATTTTATCGCCGTTTGGATATTCAAAATAAAAGTCTTTTCCAGATAACACAGTGACCAATTCTAATGTTTCTGCCGTAATTCCAGTTTCTTCTTTCAGTTCTCTTACGGCGGTTTCTTCTATGGTTTCATAAAGTTCCATTGCGCCAACTGGGATGCCCCAAGTATTTGTATCCGTTCTCAAGTTTAGCAACAACTCATTTTTGTTGTTGAAAACCAATGTCGTGGCACCCACACCAATCAAAGGACTGTGACCTATGTGCTTTCTCAAATCCATAATATATCCCATAGAATTAACGCACCTCCAAATTCTTATTTATCGGTCTGTCCGATTTCCTACATTATACCACATTCACCCCGAAATAACAATACATACCCTGATTGCAGGGCAAATAAATCACAGTACATTTAAAAATCACCCAAAAATTTCTCCCAGGTACTTGACAAACGCATAACAAATCTGTATAATCGCTTTAAAGCGCTAAATTGACTTGCAACAAACAACTTCCGTTTACATAGCAGAAGTTCACGCTTCTGCGAAAAATCACAACACGAAAGGATTTGAAATTTATGACTAACACAACAATGTCAGGAGTAAAACCAACATTCAACAGCTTTATGGACTACACAAAGCTTGACCGCAACCGTCAGCGCACTGTCGTTTTCTATGGACGAGTTTCCACAGAACACGAAGCACAGCTCTCGGCTCTCGAAAATCAGATGCAGTGGTATTCCGACCAGGCGAAATATCACCCCAACTGGAATGTTATCGACAAGTATATTGACGAAGGTATAACAGGAACTCAGGCGAAGAAGCGTCCCTCTTTCCTCAGAATGATTGAGGACGCTAAGTCTGGAAAGTTCGATTTGATTGTAACCCGTGAGGTCTGTCGTTTCGCTCGTAATACTGTTGATACTCTCAACTTTACCCGTGAGCTGAAGAACATCGGCGTTGAGGTTTATTTCGTTGAGGACAACATCTGGACTATGGACGGCGACGGAGAACTTCGTCTCTCCCTCATGGCGACACTTGCTCAGGAAGAAAGCCGAAAAGTATCGGAACGTGTTAAGGCAGGACAGAAAATAAGCCGTGAGAACAAAACTCTCTACGGCAGCGGAAATATCCTCGGTTATGACAGAAAGCCAGGCGAAACTTACACAATAAATCCCGAACAGGCTGAAACTGTAAAGATGATTTTCGAGCTTTATGCCAAAGGTATGGGCGGCTCTAAAATCTGCAAAATGCTTGCCGAAGCAAAACGAAAGAATGCGTCGGGCAAGGTAAAATGGGAATGTTCAAGCGTGCTGCGCATCATCAAGAACGCTACTTATATGGGCTACATCTGCTACAACAAATCACGCAGCAACAACTACCTTGAACAGAAGCGAATCAACAATCTTGACGAAACTACTTATGAGCTTGTCAAGGGAGATTTTCCGCCGATTATCTCAGAAACCTTATGGCACGAATGCAATCGTATCAGAAAAGCAAAGTCAAAGCCGAGCGTTGTTGTAAACGGAGAGGTCAAGGCATTTTCAAAGCGTGGTGCAAATGATTTCTGGCAGTCGAAGATGAAATGCAAGTGCGGTTCATCCTTCAGAAAGGACAAGTGGCACCAGAACAAGCACAAGGATGTTACCTACGGCTACAGCTGTTACAACAGAATCAGACACGGCGATGCAAAGAAGCGTGAAGAACTGGGACTTGACACCGACGGCTTCTGCGATATGAAGATGATTTGCGAATGGAAGATGGACCTTATGGCAAAGACCATTTTCGACAACATCTGGGTTGACCGTCAGGCTATGGCGGGACAGGTTATGGAGCTTATCAGAAAGCATTACACCGAGAGCGTCAAGGAAAAGGGCTTTGTTACCCTGCAGTATATTCAGGCTCAGCGTGAAAAGCTTGAAGGCAAGAAGAAAAACATTCTCAATATGCGTGCTGAAAATGAAATCAACGCTGATGAATACGCACAGCTCAAAAAGGAAATGGACGCTGAGTTCGCAAGACTTTCCGAGCAGGAAAAGAACCTCACCGAACAGCAGGAGCTTACAACAGATTTCTCCGAAAACTTACAGCGTATCGAAAAGGCGTTACAAGGACTCTGCGACGGCACGGACAAGGAGCTTACCCAGGATTATATCGGCGGACTTGTGGAAAGTGTCATTCCAGAAAGCAATAACAGATTTGTCTGGAACATCCGCACGGGAGCTGATAAGGTTACACCTTTCAACGCTGAAGTGAACGGAAGAAAAAATAAAGCAATCGTCAAGGTTGACGAGTTTTCAGAAGAGGGCGAAAAGCCCTCTTTACATAAAAAATCCCGAATATTTCGCAAGCTGCACAGGCTGCACTCCGCTAATCGGATACTCGTAAGAGAGTAAATAACCAATAAACATCATAACCCCCGCAAGGACGGTAAAACGTTCACTGCGGGGGTATTTTATTTTAATTTATAAATTTTTCAAAAAACTATTGACAACTGTGTATGCGCATGCTATACTGTGTATAACGTATATACACAGTTTTAACAGAGGTGCACTAATGGATATTATTTTAAGCAATTCATCGGACGAGCCTATCTATCAGCAGATTATCTCCCAAATAAAGGCTCAGATCATGAACGGCACGCTTACAGCGGGGGACGCCCTGCCGTCTATGCGTGTTCTTGCAGCACAGCTTCAGATAAGCGTTATTACAACAAAACGTGCTTATGAGGAGCTGGAAAGGGACGGTTATACCTATTCCGTACCGGGTAAGGGCTGCTTTGTAAAGGGTCAGAATACGGATTTCCTCAGGGAGGAAAGCGTGCGACAGACGGAAGAACTGCTGAAAAAAGCCTGCGAAAAGGCGAAAGTCTGCAATCTTTCCGCCGATGACCTTAAGGAAATCATTGATATGCTTTACGGAGGCGAAATTTAATGAACGATTACACAAATGCTATCGAAATAAGCGGTCTTACCAAAAAATACGACGGCTTTACCCTCGATAATATAAGCTTCAACGTGCCCAAAGGCTCAATCATGGGCTTTATCGGACAGAACGGCGCAGGAAAAACCACTACCATAAGAGCCTTGCTCAACATCACCAAATGCGACGCAGGCTCTATAAAGCTGCTTGGACTTGACCACATTCAGAACGAGTACGAAATCAAAGAGCATATTGCCGCTGTGTTTGATGAAATCCCCTTCCACGAAAGCTTTAACGCCATTCAGGTAGGAAAGATGTTCAGAGGGCTTTACAGCGGATGGAACGAACAGAAATACTATGAATATCTTGACTGCTTCAATCTGCCCAGAAAGAAGAAGATTGCCAAGTTTTCAAAGGGTATGAAGATGAAGCTTCAGATTTCCGCCGCACTTTCCCACGGGGCAAGGCTTCTCATTATGGACGAAGCCACAACAGGTCTCGACCCCGTTGTAAGAAACGAAATTCTGGACATTTTCCGTGAATACTTACAGGATGAGGAAAACTCTATCCTTATGTCCTCACATATCACCAGCGACCTTGATAAAATCGCCGACTGTGTTACCTTTATAGATAAGGGGAAGCTTCTCCTGACAGGCTACAAGGACGAAATCTTAGAAAGCCACGGCATTTTAAAATGCAGCAAGGAGGATTTCAGGGAAATCGCTCCCGAGGATTATGTCAGCGCAAGAGTCACCGATTTCGGCGTAGAAGCTATGGTTACCGACAGAAACGAAGCAAAGCGCAAGTATTCAGGCGCACTTATCGAAAAGACAAACCTTGAAGAAATCATGCTGTTCTATGTAAACAGAGAGAAAAAGGAGTGGTCATAATGAAAAAGCCATCATTTGCCGCCCTTTTATACCGTGAATTAGTGCTTATGAAAAAGTTGATCCTTGCATACGGCATAGGCTCACTGATTTTTATCCTGTTTCCTGTTCTCATACTGCTCAGCTTCAGATTCGGAAATCTTAAACTTATTATACCTGAAGACGCCATAAGCGGCAGCATGACTATAATCAAGCTCATGCCTATAATGGCAGCAGGCATGTTTGCTATGCTTCCATCAGACACAGCTTCAAAGGATATTACTAAGCCCATATGGGATTATTTCCGCCGTTCAACGCAGGTAAGCGCTGCAAGGCTTGCTCTTGCCAAAACTGTTATGAATATTATCGGTCTGGCTGTAGCTTTAATAATCTCAATTCCCCTTACATATATCATTGCTTACGCAGCAGGCACTACGGTTACAGGCAATGATATCGGACTGTCACTTCTGTTTGTTACCTTTATGGAGTTTATGAGCGTAGTTTTCGGTGCGGCTATGTATTATTTCAAATCCGTTGATAAGGGCGGTCTTTTCATGTCAGGCATCACGGCTGCCTGTGTGGTCGGTTTTATGACTCCAACAATGGGTGAATTAAACAAGCTGCCTCCGAATCACCCCCAGCGTGACGTAATAATGGAAGCTTATCTGAATGACTTTATTACAAATGTTGCACCCTTTACTCCCCTTATGCTTATAGGTGTAATTCTGATTCAGTTTGCCTTGCTCTTATTCATTTTCAAAAGGAGGGAGAAATAATGAGCGGTATCATTTATAAAAACTTCCTCGCATACAAGCTTGACTTAATCGTTTTAGGCGCTATGGACCTGATCAGCATTATTACAATCCTGCTCGCTACCGCCTCCGCTCCTGCTCATAGTCTGGAAGGAATGCTTATGGGTATATGTCCCGTGATTTATTTCGCTATGTTCTTCATGGTAAGTATATTCGATCATCAGCTTTTTGCCGCTGATGAGAAGCGTACAATCGGCAGCTTCAATATTTCCTGTCCGTTGGGCGCAAAGGGACACGTCGAGGGTAAATATTACACGCTTCTTATTGTAAATATCGCTACCCTTGTAATCTGTTTTCTTACAGACACGGTTATATGTCTTATAGCAGACAGTACCATGTATTCCATGGGCTCGGCGCTGATGATTATCTTCTGCGGAAATATCCTTTATACCGCTTTCGCCAATCCCTTTTATCTTCGCTTCGGGATAACGCTGGGAAACAGCGTAAAATTCGGTTCACTGGGCGTTCTGTTTGTAATAGGGATTATTTATTTCCTTTTCGGCGATATTTCGTTCATTTTAGAAAGCGAAAATTTACTGGAAACGGTTATGACATTGCTTTCAGGTGATGCGGCAATGATTATTCTGAGTATTTTCCCTGCGGTTTCAATTCTGCTTTACTGGGTTTCCTGTAAGATAAGCGTTCCGCTTTATAAGAAGGGGGTAGAAGCTTATGAACAGTAAAAAGGACACAATCAAAAGACTTGTAATCTACCTGCTGATTGCCTTTATCCCTTTCTGGATTATTATTCCCGTTCTGAACAGCGTTTACGGCGAGCCGATATTTGCTTCGGAAAAGGCAATGACTGCCGCTTATGCGGTAGGCGTTTTCGGTATGCTTATTCCGTCAATTGCTCACCTTATCACAAGACTTGTGACAAAGGAAGGTTTTAAAAATTCTTACCTCGGTATTAATTTCAAGGGCAATGCAAAATACTACATAGCGTCCGTTGCTGTAAAGCTTGCGGAGGTTCTGATTTTTGCGGTTATGGTATGGCAGATTTTCGCAGGAGATTTAAGCTTCACCGAAGCTTTCGCTGCCGATGAAAGAGTTGCACGCATCTGCAGCTATATTCTTACAATTTCTGCTTCAATCATAGTTTTCTTCCCTTCCTTCGGTGAAGAATGGGGCTGGCGAGGTTACATGATGCCGAAATTAACTGAGCTTATGGGTAAGCCTGCGGCAATTATCGTCGGCGGTATTCTCTGGGGACTGTGGCATGCACCTCTTACAATAGCAGGCCACAATTTCGGCACAGATTATGACTTTTTCCCCTGGCTGGGTATTCTGCTGATGTGCATATTCTGCATTTTCATGAATGCTTTTCTTACTCTCCTCACAGAAAAGACAAAGTCCATTTATCCTGCTTCCTTCTGCCACATGATAAACAACAACTGCGGAGGAATGATATTTTTATCAATATTCGGCAGTGAGGCGTTTATTGAAAAAATATCGGCGGTTTCCGCAATCACTATAATGCCGTGTATGATGGGTACATCGGTCATTGTAGGTATAATAAGCTTTATCCTACTGGTGAAAAAAGAAAAGAATATTTAAAAAAGGGCGGCCTTAGAGCCGCCCTTTTTATATCATAACATGCTCGGTACACTTCCAAGCTCCTTAATATACCCCTCAACCGCCTTTGTCAGTGCGTTTATATCGAAGATATTCTTCATCTGCGGAATGTGGAGAAAAATGCAGTTAACGCCGCTTTGCAGGCACTCGTAATAGATATGGTTGCAGAAGGAATTGCCGCAGCCCTTTGAAATATACGCGTTACAGCCGTTCGCTTTTAATTTTTCAACCGTCACCGTTACATCAAGAGAGGTATGCAGAATATTTCCGCATCTTTCCGCTGTGGGTTCAACGGCCATTTTATCTTTGATACAGGGCTTCTGTCCCAGCATGACAACGCAGACGGCATTGACCCTGCGGATTGTTTCAAGGAGAAGCTCTGCGGATTTTTCCTTGTCATTGGGCAATATCAGCTTTGTGCAGTTCAGCTCCGCCTTTTCGGTTATGGTACGTGCAGGATTGTTTCTGCCGTCAAAGCCTGCCAGAATTATATTTGTCATATGAAAACCTCCTTAATAATGCAATTAAACCAGTTCCGCCCCCGCCGCACATACAAGATATGAATAAATGCCTGTTCCATTGCGGCGGAATCGCCAAAGGCGGCTCGCCTTAATTATATACCATCTCATGCTGATTTGCAACCGTTTTTTGCAAATCAGTAAATTTTTATCGTTTTTCGATAAAAAACTATTGACAAATGATAACTCATGTGCTAATATAAGAACAACAACAAACCGAAAGGAATTTTTCACCATGAAAAAGAATGAATCTGCAATACTTACCTCAGTACTTATTAAAATTGTCTATGTTCTTGCTGTAGTGTGCTGTATAATGGCTCCTTATATGGTTGAGCATTACGACCGTATGGTTATGGCAAAGGGCGACCCGTCGGTTTTCGCGCCGCTGCTGATTACCCTCTACTGTGCTGTGCCCGCAGCTGTAGTTGCACTTATCTGCCTCGATAAACTGCTGAAGAATATTATAGGATGTCAGCCGTTTATAAATCAGAACGTAAAACTTCTACGGATTATTTCTTACTGCTGCTTTGTGGAAGCTCTGGTTTTCGTCTATTTTGCAACATTAAAGCCCTTTGCGGTTATCGTGATTATTGCCTGTGCTTTTATGGGCCTTATCCTGAGGGTTATAAAGAATGTTTTCGAACATGCGGTTGCAATCCGCGAGGAAAACGACTTTACAATATGAGAGGTGCGGCATGAAAATAGTAATCAATCTTGATGTAATGATGGCAAAACGCAAGATTTCGTCCAATGAGCTTGCCGAAAAAATCGGTATCACCGCCGCAAATCTTTCAGTTCTGAAAACGGGCAAAGCCAAGGCAATCCGTTTTTCAACCCTGGAAAAAATCTGCGAGGTACTGGAATGTCAGCCGGGGGATATTCTTGAATTTGACCCGAACGGCACACCCTGCGAATAAATACAGAGAGGAAATTATGATATGGAGAACATAAATATAGCACAGAATATGCTCTATAATCAGCCTGCGGCTGATACACCGCCCGCACGGCAGGTTTGTAAACGGGAATTTACTGCTGTTGACGCAGTTATAAGCATTATCTGCTTCGTGCTGGGATTCACTTTCACCCACTTTGTCTGCGAATATGCAGGCGGTCTCTGGGGCGGAATCATGTGGCTGCTTTTTGGAATTACAGGTGCGGCATTTGTAAAGCTTAAGAAAATCCCCGTAAAGCGCTCTCAGATTATAATCTTTGCAGTTGCGGTAATATTCTGCTTTACACCCCTTTTCTGCGCAAACAGCTTTATAAACTTCCTTGCGGCTGTTTTCACTTTTCTGCTTTACTTCTATCTGTGTATCACCCTCAGCGGAGTTGAACCCTTCGGAGAGCATTTTGTCCAGGACCTGTTCAGAGCCGTTTTAACACAGCCCTTTTCCTGCTACGGTGACGGTCCCCGCGCCGCAGGGCAGCTTCTCAAAAACAAAAAGGCAGGAAAAAATGTAGGTCTTGCGGTTCTGGGTCTTGTTGCCGCATTGCCCCTTACACTGATAGTGCTTATTCTGCTTTCTTACAGCGATGACGGCTTTAACGAGTTTGTCGGAGGCTGGTTCAGCAGTCTTCCTGAATTCGATATGATTTATATTGTCGAGTTTGCTTTTGCATTTATTGTATGGATGTACCTTTTCGGAGCATTATCCTCCGCCGCTGAACCTGTTTCACCCCGTTATACCGAATCATCAAGGCTTCGCGCAATACCCGGCGCCTTAGGATATACTGCGGTAACACCCATCTGCTTTTTCTATATCATTTACATAGCGATGCAGTTCAGATATTTTACCGCCGCATTCACGGGGGTTCTTCCCGATGGCACAAGCTATTCCTCCTACGCAAGACAGGGCTTCTTTGAACTTTGCGTTATTGCTGTAATCAATCTGGGGGTCATCATTGTTCTGCAGTGCTTTATGAAGCGCGGTGAAAACGATAGCCGCACAGCGCCCCTTAAAGCCTACACCACGGCAATTTCCGTTTTCACCCTGTTCCTTATTGCCTCGGCAATAAGCAAAATGGTGCTTTATATAAACGAAATGGGTATGACGCCTCTCAGAATATACACATCGTGGTTCATGATTCTGCTGGCAATAATTTTCGTGCTGATTATAATTTCCCAGTTTGTGAATATAAAGTTCTGGAAAACAGCCTTTGCCGCATTCGCAGTCATGATGGGCATTCTCTGCTTCGGCAATATCGACGGTATGATTGCGGACTACAACGTTACCGCCTATGAGACAGGAAAGCTTGAGACCATAGATTTCGGAGTGCTCAGAGATTTAGGCACACCTGCACTGAAGCACATCGAACGTCTGCTCGATGACAATGTAACAGGCAATTTCTGGTGGGAAGAAAAAAGCGCAGAATGGGTATACCAGCTTATAATCGAAGAAAACGCAGAATATGACAGCTTCGCATATTTCAGTATCCCAGGCAGCTTAAGATAATTCAAAAAGTAGAGGTTATTATGAAAAAACGTTTCAGCATTCTGAGAGTTGTGGGTTTATTTCTTCTGATACTTGCCGTTTTTATAACAGGGTCATTGTTTATTAATCTGCAAATCTATATGGCGGCCACGCCACGCATTACGCCCTATGAGGATGTTATAATCACCCACGGGCAGGTAGTGACATACGACGATATAGCCCTTATAGAAAAAAGTCTGGGCACAAGAATTGTCGGAGCATGGTGGGAAGACGGAAGCGAGGAAGGAATAACCATGTCCGAGGACAGCAATTCCTTTGTTGTAACCGAGGGTGAGGGAACTATCTTCGTGGAAATCCATGCCCAGGGCGGCGATAAGGGAGAAGACGCCAGAAAAGCGATAGAAATTACATGTGAATAACAAAAAGGCGGACTTATATAGTCCGTCTTTTTTATGAGTGCTGAAAGACATCTGTGCTTTTCGCCTCTTCCATCCACCGCCGTTTTACTTCTGTGAAATTCATGCAAAGAACTTAAAAGGCGGTTACCTGGTCAGGCGTTTCGCTTGTAACCAAATTGTAATAATTTTGTAATCACATTGTAATATTTGAAATATTGACTTTGAAAAAAACCATGTTAAAATAAAATTACAGACAGAAAAATCTGTTAATATATAACATCACGGGGGAATCATAATGAGACATTCAACAAAGAAACTACTATCCGCTTTTTTGTCGGTAAGCATGCTTGTGACAGCTCTTTCAGGCTGTGATTACGACAACTGGGGAACACCCACGGACGACGAACGTACCATGCCCGCAGAAACCAGCACAACTCCGCCTGAAAACCTGCCCACACAGCAGACTACCACCACCGCGGAGCCTGAAATTGAAAAAGAAGCGGTTACACTTCTTCCTGAACGCGTAAAAGCGGAAAACGGACTTGTAACCGACGTTGTGGCAACACAGCTCAAAGGCAGCTGCGTGGCACAGAATACATCCTTCAGGCTTATTCTTGCAGACGGGGTCTCCGATGAACAGCTCAGAGAACGCGTAACCACCTATCCCGAAGCGGATTTCATTATAACCAGAGAAAACGACAACAGCTGTATCCTCTCCACGGAGGAAGAACTGCCTGAAGGTACTGTTGTCAGGGTGGAGGTAGCCGACGAAAACGGCAACCCCTGTGACAGCTGGGCATTCCAGACCACCGAACCCTTTAAAATCAAATCCACCTATCCTGCAGACGATGCCGAATCGGTATATTCAAACGCAGGTATCGAGATTGAATTCAGTACTGTCCCGTCAGCTGACGCGGCCCGTTATGTGGAGATTTCCCCCGCAGTTGAATATACTACTCAGTTTCACCGCAACACCCTTTATATTATTCCCACCGAGGGGCTGGAACAGGGGACGGAATATACTGTAACACTAAAAGAGAGGCTTCCCTCAGAGGACGGTCAGGCCCTTGCGGAAAGCTACAGCTTCTCCTTTGTCACCGCACAGGTGGAAAGCAAGGATTATTTCTACACAAATTACGGACTTTCCGAAACCTTCCTTGAGGGCGACCCTGCAGTTATCGAAATATACTGCTCAAAAACTCTCAAATCACGTGAATTTGACGTCTCCCTTTACAGCTTTTCTTCGGCAGACGAATATATTTCTGAGCTGAAGGCACATACAAGCAAGAAAAAGAATGTAAAGTACTACACCGATGTTTCCGCGCTGGAACAGGTGTTCAGCGAAAAGCAGAAGCCCCTTGAAGGCTTCAACGAATGGAAGCCCTGTTATTTCTTACTGCCCGACGACCTTGTAAACGGTTATTATATCGCGGATATGTCCGTGGGCGAGCTGAGATGTCAGTATCTGATCCAGGTTTCTCCGCTTTCCGTCTACTCCATGCTTCTGGGCGAGGAAAATCTGTTCTTTATCAATGATACTGTTACGGGTAATGCCGCTTCAGGCGCAAAAGTCGCCTTCACAACAGATTCACACACCTTTACAGGCACCACAGATTCCCGCGGTACAGTCAATCTGACTACCGACCCTGACAGCAGAGGTATCCTTGACATCACCTACGGCGGTATGCGTTATATCGACGCCTTTGAAACCGCGTATTCAACGGAACTGAGCTTTGACGACCTGTACTATATGTATATCTACACCGACAGGGAGACATATCTACCTAGTGATACAATTCAGGTGTGGGGTGTAATCTCTCCCAGACGTGATGACGCACCTGTTCCTGCCAATTTAAAGCTGGTTCTCGGCAGTGAGACAGGCGGTCAGTCAAAGGAAATCACTCTCGACTCCGACGGTACATTCTTCTCCGAGTTCACATTCACCGATTACTCGGAAACCTGGGGTCTGAGACTGATGCTTATGACAGGCGACGAGGTCATGGACGAGAAAACCGTCAGAATTGACGAATACGTAAAGCCCACATACGTCTTTGATGTGACATTGCCTCAGTACGCGGTAATGCCTCACCGCAACCCCGTACATATGGATGTTACCGCTTCCTATTATGAGGGAACTCCCGCAAAGGACCTGCTTTTTGACTCCTCGGCGAAAAAATCCGAGCCCGATGTCATCAGGACAGACGTAAACGGCTACGCTTCCGCAGAACTTCTGTTCGGCGATTATGACAGCTGGTACCCCTATTATCAATGGCACAACCTCCAGCTTTCGGGCATTGAAAACGAGTATAGCTACGAGTACGAGCATTTCCTTGCTTTCTTCCGCGATGTAATGCTGGAAGAGGAGTATGACAAGGACACCCATAACTTCACCGTATACACAAATAAGATTAATTTCGATAAAATTCCCGAGTATATGGCGCAGGACAAGAGCGATTACTACTACAAGAACGGAACCTATGATATTTTAAAGGGCAATGCCTATGACACTGAAGTCACTATTAAAATAACCCACTACTGGCACGAAAGAATTGAATCAGGCACTTACTATGACTTTATCGAAAAGGAAACCAGAAAAACCTACAGTTATAATTACCACCAGGATTATATCGGCACTTATACCGTAAATACCGTAAACGGCGTGGGTGTGTTTGAAAATCTCCCCACCACCTCCGAAAAGGGTCATTACAGCGTTGATATTTCCTATAAGGACAGTCTCGGTCAGGCTGTAAGCCAGCATACCTCCTTCGGAAACTATGACGACTCATGGCAGTATAACAACGAAGCCAAACGCTACCGCTACAGCCTCAGCTTTGAGGACGCAAAGGGCAATGATACAAGCTATTTCCACGAAAACGAGACACTTACCGTAAAGCTTGCCTGCAACCATGAGTTTGAAGACAAAGGCAGAGTTTTATTTGCCGCTTATCAGGACGATTTCATCGACTACGGCGTATATAACGGCACTAGTTTCGGTTATTCCCCCTCTCTCGACTGCCTGCCCAACTGTATAACCCAGGGCGCATACTTTGACGGACGTCATGTCTATCCTGTAAGCTATCGTTATCTTTATTTCGAGCCTGAGGAGCGTAATATCACCCTCAGTGTAACCACTGACGACGAAACCTATGACGCAGGGGAAACGGTATATATGACCGTAAACGCAAAGGATCAGGAAGGCAACCCTGTAAGCGGTGCTACCGTAATGCTCAGCGTGGTTGACGAGGCGGCATTCGCGGCAGGCGACCAGTTTGTTGACATCCTGGGCGACATCTATGAAACCGTATGGTATCCTGCTGCACAGGCATATTACAGCTATATCCAGCACGTGCTTGACAGCGAGAGTCTGGGAGAAATGGGCGGAGGCGAGCCTTCAGCTCTCCGTAAGGACTTCAGGGATAACGCATATTTCGGCTCTCTTACCACCGACAGTAACGGAAACGCCGAATTTGTGTTCAAGCTTCCTGATAACTTGACAACATGGCGTGCTACAATCCAGTCCCTCAGAACCTACGAAACAGGCAGAGTGCTTGCGGGCGACTTAAAGCATCCCATTATTTCAACCCGCCCTGTTTTCATTACTCCGATTATGCTTTCCACCTTCATGGAGGGTGATGATATTGCCGTAACCGCAAAGGCGCATGGTATTGACCCCGACGATCCGATTGCTGTCACGATCGAGGGCGGAGATGTAAAAAAATCCGTGTCCGTACTCTCTGCACATACCGCCAATTTCGGAAAGCTTCCTAAAGGTGACTACCTTGTAACCTTTGAAACAGAGAACAACGGATATAAGGATGCAATCCAGCTTCCTCTCACCGTTACCGACACTATTTTACAGACAGACATATACAACACAGGGGATTTAGAGGACAATTTTGATATTAACCCCGTAAGCTGGCCCGTAAACGTAAGCTTTGTCAACAAGGAGTATATGCATATCACAAGTGTTCTCCGCCGTTTCTCCTACATGGGCGGCAAGAATCTTGCAACAAGAGTGGGCAATTCCTTTGCGGATATGGAGCTTGGCTACATTACAGAGGAAGAATTCAGGGATTACTTCCTCCACGAGACAATGGAAGGTCTTGCAAAACCGCTTCCTGCGGCAGAAAGAGACCTGACCCTCACGGTAATGCTCTGTGCGGCAGTTCCTGAAATTATCGACAAGGGTACGATTGTACCGCTTCTTGAGGATATTGTATCCGAACGCAGTTCTTCAAAAGCTGATGTCTGCGAAGCATATCTGGGTCTTGCGGGGCTGGGTGAGCCTGTCCTGGGGGAAGTCAGAAGCCTTGCAGAAAGCGGTCAGATTACCGACTACTATCAGCAGATGTACCTGGTTTCCGCTCTGGCAATTCTGGGCGATTATAATACAGCCTACAGCATTTATGAAAAATGCGTGCCCGAGGTTGCGGTTTACGGCAATGATGAAAAAACCTGCGCTTATGTGAACTGCCCCGATGAAACTCAGCGCGCCGAATATACAAAGACAGCACTTATGGCGGCATCACTTCTGAAGCTTCCCGAGGCGGATTATTTCGCAAAGGGCCTTTCTCACCTGAGATATGAAGCTCAGTACGAAAGCTATGCTCCCGAAATGATAATCTACATAAAGAATTTCGTTCCCCGTTCAGGCGGAGAGGCTGTATTCAGCTTCACTCTTAACGGCGAAACACAGACAATCACCCTTGACCGCCACAGAAGATTCTATATGCAGTTCGGCGAGGAGCAGTGGAATAACGCGGATTTCATGGTTGTTTCAGGAGAAATTTACACCTCCGTTGACTATGTGGGCAGACCCGATGAAATTCAGGGAGATGAATCCTTAAAGGTAACAAAGACAGTGAGCGGCGATTTCTCACCCGGCGGACTTGTAAAGGTTACTATTACCGCACGTTCCTTCTGCACAATCGACGATGTAATCCCTTCCTGCGGCAGATATGTTGAACTTAACAGCGATGGCATCCGCTCAGGACAGAAGGTAACTCTCCGGACCGGTCTCGGAAGCACTGTGACATACTATTTCCGTATCGTGACCGAGGGTGAATATGTAGTGGAAAGCGCGGTTGCACAGCGTTATGACGGCACATGGGGCACAAGCGGACGAAAAACAATTACGGTGACAAGCGATGAAACGGTTTAAAATATTACTTCTTGCTTCTGCCATGATTATGGGCGGCTGCAGGGCGGATTTATCCGCTCCGCAGCCGCCGCAGACCGTCCCTGTTACAGTCCTGACTGAAGCTTCAGCCGAAGAAAAGCAGGATTTTACAGATTATTCAGAACTTATGGAATGTATTTACTATGACGAGGATATGTTCCATGTGTATACAAGCAGTGCGGGGGAATACAAGACAGAAAACAGGATACTCTGCGGTGTTGCACCCCACCACCTTACGGCAGGGCATATGATAGCCGGACTTTACGAAGCGGCGGCTGAAAGCCGCGACGATGTGGACACAGTGGTGATTGTCGCACCGCTTCACTTTATGGAAAAGGGCACGACCTGCACAAGCACTGACGGCTGGGGCACTGCCTTCGGACCTCTTGAAAATGACAACGAGCTGTCGCAGATGTTCGTTTCACAGCTTGGGGCAGAAAAAAATTCCGACCTTATGGAATACGACCATGCTGTTTCTTCGCATATTCCCTTTATAAAATACTACCTTCCCGAAGCGGCAGTTTCCTGCCTGCTGGTTTCTCCAGACGAGAAAAGTGATTTTCCTGAGAGGCTTTCAGAAACCCTTTGTGAAATGTCAGAAATAAAAAACTGCCTCTTCATATTTTCCATTGATTTCTCACATTACCTTTCACCAAAAGAAGCGGAGGAAAATGACAGGGAAACCCTTGGGGCGGTATTGTCGGGCGACACGGAAGCTATCGAAGGATTCCGGAACGATAATGTTGACACGCCCTACGGACTCAGCACCTATGTAAGACTGTCGGAAATGCTGGGAGGCAGAATAGTCAGCGCAGATAACAGCCATACACAGAAAATTGTCGGAACACCTTACGATAAAAACAATTACCCTGAGGGGGTTACAAGCTATTTTGTTTTTATGACATCATAATCCGTCGCGGGCGCATTCAGCGCCCGCATTTCTGTTTTTACCGGATTCTAAACTGGTCTGATTAAAAACTACTGAATTGGTTATTGAGATATTACCAAATCGTGCTATACTGTTTTAAGAAACATTGCACGGAGGTTATAACTATGAATAATAAATCAACAACTTTCAGAATCTGCATTACAGCTTTATTTGCGGCACTTACCTGCGTTGCCACTATGGTTATCCGCATACCGTCCCCTCTTGGCGGTTACATAAATTTCGGAGACTGTATTCTGCTTGTGGGTGCGTGGGTTCTGGGACCCGTGGGCGGATTTGCGGCAGGAGCAGTCGGCTCAGGACTTGCCGACCTGTTTTCGGGATATGCGGCTTACGTACCAGGAACTTTTGTTATAAAGGGTCTTATGGCTTTGGCGGCAGCGCTTATTGTAAAGCTCATACCCGGAAAGTTTTCAAGAATTGTCGGCGCTGTTATTGCTGAAATTATAATGATTGGCGGTTATTATGTTTTTGAAGCTTTTATAATGGGTTATGGAGCAGAAGCTACTCTTGCCAATGTCCCTTATAACGGTATTCAGGGTCTGCTGGGTATAATCGGCGGTTTGCTGCTTTATACAGCTATAAACAGGATTATGAAGAAGAACGGTGTTTAACCAGTGCTTTCCGCTACCGGTGCGCCGCACGTATTGGGTGAAACGTAATAAACCGCAGGCGGCGAAGCCGCCTGCGGTTTTGTTTCTGAGGCTTCGCCTCAGAAACCGTGCGGCGCACTACGCTTGTGCCAAACTGTACAAAAAAGTATATTTTCTTTTGTAATATTTGTAAAATTTTTTGTTATCGTTTTCAGCTATTGATATTTTTCTTAAAATGTTATATAATGGATATGTTAGTGCAGTATTATGCGCTAAACCCACCCAATCAGGAAGGACAGGTATAAATTTATGAAATTTGGTTACTTTGATGACGCCAACAAAGAATACGTCATCACTTCACCCCGTACACCTTATCCGTGGATAAACTACCTCGGAACACAGGGATTTTTCTCCCTTATTTCCAACACAGCAGGCGGTTACAGCTTCTATAAGGACGCAAGACTCCGCCGTATCACACGTTACCGCTATAATAACGTTCCCGTTGATATGGGCGGACGTTATTTCTACATCAACGACGGCGGCCACGTATGGAATCCCGGCTGGTCTCCCGTAAAGACCGAACTTGACAGCTATGAATGCCGTCACGGTATGGGCTACACCATTATCAAGGGTGAATCCAAGGGTATCGAAGCTAAGGTTACTTTCTTCGTTCCTCAGGATTTCAACGGTGAAGTACAGAAGGTTACTATCACAAATAAAACAGCAGGCTTCAAGAAGATCAAGCTCTTCAGCTTCCTCGAATGGTGCCTCTGGGACGCTAACGATGATACAACAAACTTCCAGAGAAACTTCAACACTGGTGAAGTTGAAATCGAAGGCTCCACAATCTACCACAAGACAGAATACAAGGAAAGACGCGACCACTTTGCGTTCTACTCCGTAAACACAAAGATCAAGGGCTTTGATACAGACCGTGAAAGCTTCCTCGGCTTATACAACGGTTTCGGCGAACCCCAGACAGTTATGCAGGGCTCTCCCAGCAACTCCGTAGCTGACGGCTGGTCTCCCGTAGCTTCCCACTATGTTGAAATCGACCTCGAAGCAGGCGAATCCAAGGATTTCGTATTCGTTCTCGGTTATGTTGAAAACCCTGTAGATGAAAAGTTTGCTCCCGACCTCACAGATGATGACAAGCTCATCACAACAGCAGGTTCCAAGAAGAACATCATCAACAAGAAGAAGGCTCATGAAATGATTGCAATGTGCGATACTGCTGAAAAGGCAGATAAGCTCTTTGCAGAGCTCAAGGCTCACTGGAACAGCCTCCTCGGCCAGTACCACGTTGACTGTCCCGATGAAAAGGTTAACCGTATGGTTAATATCTGGAACCAGTATCAGTGCATGGTTACATTCAACATGTCCCGTTCCGCATCCTACTTTGAAAGCGGTATCGGCAGAGGTATGGGCTTCCGTGACTCCAACCAGGACCTCCTCGGTTTCGTTCACCAGATTCCCGCACGTGCAAGAGAAAGACTTATCGACCTTGCAGCTACTATGCTTGAAGACGGCGGTGCTTACCACCAGTACCAGCCCCTTACAAAGAAGGGTAACCACGAGCTCGGTTCCAACTTCAACGATGACCCGCTGTGGATGATTCTCGCAACAGCTGCTTATATCAAGGAAACAGGCGACGTATCCATTCTCGACGAAATGGTGCCTTACGAGAACAAGGACGAACTTGCTGATACAATGCTCGACCATATGAAGAGAGCGTTCAACCACGTTGTAAGAAAGGTTGGTCCTCACGGCTTACCTCTCAGCGGACGTGCTGACTGGAACGACTGTCTCAACCTCTCCTGCTTCTCCGATAAGCCCGGCGAGTCCTTCCAGACATACAACAACAAGGAGATGTTCACAGAACCTCCTTTCTACAGCCAGACAGCTGAATCCGTAATGATTGCAGGTATGTTCTGCTACATCGCTCCCGAATACGCTGCTATGTGCCGTCTCAAGGGCGACGAAGAAGAAGCTAAGAGAGCTGACGCTGAAATCGAAAAGATGAAGGAACTCACACTCCAGCACGGTTTCGACGGCGAATGGTTCCTCAGAGCTTACGACAACTTCGGCAACAAGGTTGGCTCCAACGAATGCGAAGAAGGTAAAATCTTCATTGAACCCCAGGGCTGGTGTGTTCTCGCAGGTCTCGGCAAGGATAAGGGCTACGACATCAAGACTCTTGACAGCGTAGACAAGTACCTCAACTCCGACCACGGTCTCGTACTCAATAACCCCGCATTCACAAAGTACTACATCGAATACGGCGAAATTTCCACATATCCCGGCGGATATAAGGAAAATGCAGGTATCTTCTGCCACAACAACGCCTGGATCATCTGTGCTGAAGCTGCAGTTGGCCGCGGCGATAAGGCATTTGAATATTACAGCAAGATTGCTCCCGCTTTCCGTGAGGAAAAGTCCGACCTCCACAGAACTGAGCCTTATGTATACGCTCAGATGATTGCCGGTAAGGACGCTAAGCGTCACGGCGAAGCTAAGAACAGCTGGCTCACAGGTACAGCTGCATGGAACTTCGTAGCAATCTCCCAGTATATCTTAGGTATCAAGCCCGGCTACAACGGTCTCGAAGTCAACCCCTCCATTCCTCACGAATGGGATGGCTTCTCCATCAGCAGACTCTACCGCGGTGCTACTTACAACATCAAGGTTTCTAACCCTGACCACGTTTGCAGCGGCGTAAAGAGCATGATTGTTGATGGCAAGGAAGTTTCCGGCAATGTAGTTCCCGTATTTGCTAACGGCGAACACACTGTTGAAATCGTACTCGGCTAAGGCAACGTGCGACGTTGCATCCGAATTCCGCCTTTTGAAAACTTTGATTTAAACTAAAGTCGGCTTAACGGCGGTTTTCACAATAGCGCATAAAATTAACGGCGGTATCGTTGATACCGCCGTTTTTATGTGCCGTTATTACATTTTTAAAAGATCGAGCATTCCCACAGCCACAAGCCCTGTAATCATTAACGCCACTGAGACAATTATGGCTGCAATGATAATAATTGTTGTTTTTGCTTTCTTTATCTTTAATCTCTTTGCTTCTTCTGTCAGCGCAGGATTCTTTTTGATTTTTTCAGTAACGACCACAAGAATACCTCCTGCTATCGCAATAATTGCAAGCATAAAAGAAATACACGTCCAAATAATCATTATCGGTATAATTAGTACCATTTCTCTCTCCTTTTAATTTATCGCCGCAAGGCGATACCACAACATTCACTTTTCATTCTTCGCTCTTCTCTAAAAAACAAGGCGGTCAGAGACCGCCTTGTTTCTATTTCTTAAGCTTATACGCTTCAATTCTGTTGATAGCACGCTTCAGTTTGTATTCAGCAACTGCGACGCCTCTGTCGTTGTCCGCCTTTTCAAATTCTTCAAGCTTCTGCTCGGCAAGTTCCTTTGCCTTTACAGCGCGGTCAAGGTCGATCTCCTCCGCCCACTCGCAGCTGTCTGCGAGGATAACGGTCTTTTCCTTGTCCACCTTGATTATACCTGAAGAAATTGCGCCGAAGCGGAATTCCCCGTCAATGCGCACCTTGAATTTACCGATAGTAAGAGCCGCAACATAAGGTTCGTGACGGGCGAGAATACCCTTATCACCTACGGTAGTTCTTACTACGATGTTATCAGTCATACCGCTGAAAAATACGCCGTCGGGAGTCAAAATTTCAAGTCTGAACGGAGTCATTTGTCATACTCCTTTCATTATGCCTGCTGCTGCTTTGCTTTTTCAACAGCCTCGTCGATTGTGCCAACAAAGAGGAATGCGGATTCGGGAAGGTCGTCGTGCTTGCCTTCGATGATTTCCTTGAAGCCGCGGATTGTCTCCTTGAGGGGAACGTACTTGCCTTCCATACCTGTGAACTGTTCTGCAACAGAGAAGGGCTGGGAGAGGAAACGCTGAATCTTACGTGCTCTTGCAACTGTAAGCTTATCGTTGTCGTCAAGTTCGTCCATACCGAGAATAGCAATAATATCCTGTAATTCGTTGTAACGCTGGAGTGTGGACTGTACCGCACGTGCAACTTCGTAGTGTTCCTTGCCTACGATTTCGGGGGTAAGGATTCTGGAGTTGCTGTCCAGGGGGTCAACGGCAGGGTAGATACCCATAGAAGCAATATTACGGGAAAGTACTGTCTTTGCATCCAGGTGCGCGAAGGTTGTAGCAGGGGCAGGGTCAGTAAGGTCATCGGCAGGTACGTAAACCGCCTGTACCGAGGTGATGGAGCCCTTTGCTGTTGATGTAATTCTTTCCTGTAAAGCACCCATTTCAGTAGCCAGTGTAGGCTGATAACCTACGGCACTGGGCATACGGCCGAGAAGCGCGGAAACTTCAGAACCTGCCTGTGTGAAACGGAAGATATTGTCGATAAAGAGGAGCACGTCCTGACCTTCGCGGTCACGGAAATACTCAGCCATTGTAAGTCCGGAAAGACCTACTCTCATTCTTGCTCCCGGAGGCTCGTTCATCTGACCGTAAACAAGTGCGGTCTTGTCGATAACTCCGGACTCCTTCATTTCCTGATATAAGTCGTTACCCTCACGGGTTCTTTCGCCTACGCCTGTAAATACGGAAAGACCGCCGTGCTGCTTTGCAACGTTGTTGATGAGTTCCATGATAAGAACTGTCTTACCAACGCCCGCACCACCGAAAAGACCGATTTTACCGCCCTTTAAGTAGGGAGCGATAAGGTCAACTACCTTGATACCTGTTTCAAGGATTTCGTTGGAGGCAGCCTGTTCCTCGTAGGAGGGAGGGTCACGGTGAATTTCCCAGCGTTCTGCGCCTTCGGGGGCAGGCATATTGTCAACAGGCTCTCCAAGGAGGTTGAAGATACGTCCTAAGGTCTGTTCGCCGACGGGAACAGTGATGGAACGGCCTGTGTCAACCGCTTCCATACCACGTACAAGACCGTCGGTAGCACCCATAGCGATACAGCGTACTACGTCATCGCCGATATGCTGAGCAACCTCGACAACCAGCTTTTCGCCCTTATTGTCGATTTCGATAGCGTTCAGAAGGTTGGGGAGAGACTCGGGCGGGAACTTGATATCAAGCACGGCGCCGATAATCTGAACGACTGTACCAATATTTTTATCAGCCATCTTTTTGTTATCCTTTCAGTTCAGAGCAATGCTTATTATAAAGCGTTTGCGCCCGAAACGATTTCGTTAATTTCGTTAGTAATCTTTTCCTGTCTTGCTCTGTTGTAGATGAGAGACAGGTCAGCAATCATCTGGTCTGCATTGTCTGTTGCGCTTTCCATTGCGGTACGTCTTGCGCCCTGCTCGGAGGCATAGGATTCAACAACGCCGCACTTGATGAGGCTCATTATGAATTTAGGAACAATACGGTTGAAAACAACCTCTGGAGACGGGTCATAGTTTATAAGTCCGTTATCGTCTCCTGAGCCTGCGCCGATACCCGAAACGGGCAGAAGCTTTATCTGCTCAGGGTTCTGGACAAGAGCAGAAACAAATGCTGTGTAGAAAAGCACAACTTCGTCAACTTCGCCTGCGCTGAACATCTCGGTGGCTAAGCGGGAAATATCCGCACAATGTGCCGTTTTAACATTCTCCGCAAGGTAAGGGTAGCTTCCTACCAGCTCATAATCACGCTTTTCAAAATATTCAACCGCTTTCTTTCCGATTGCAATAATCTTCGGATTTTCCGCGTCGCCTGCGTGAGCAGCAACTGCTGCCTTCAGGATATTGGAGTTATAACCTGCCGCAAGTCCTCTGTCGCCTGCGATTACTATGAACAGGCGGCGTTTTACGGGACGTTCCTCGGTGTAAACCGTTGAAAAATCCTTTTTGCTTGACGCAATTTCCGAAAGCAGGGTATACTGCGCCTCAAAATAAGGTCTTGCCGATTCGGCTCTCTGCTTCGCACGGCGCAGCTTTGAGGACGAAACAAGCTCCATAGCTTTGGTTATCTGTTTTGTGGAACCTACGCTGCGTATGCGGCGCTTGATGTCCTTCATATTTCCTGTTGCCAAGTCAAATCACACCCTGTTCTTTTAAAAATCGCTCTTGATATATACAACCTTTTTTCCTAAATAAACCACTACCGCAAGAGCAAGAGTGATAGCGGAAAGGCTGATTGCAACAATACTTAATACAAATGCTGATTTATTCATAAGTTTACAGTTCCTTTCTATAGGAGATTAAAGACTTCTTCGCTGAGTTCAGATCCTGTATTCTTTACAGGTCAGTTTTCCAATCTTTCTCAGATCAGAAGCTTGCTGCAAAGTCAGCAAGCACCTTCTTGAGTGCCTCCTCATTTTCGGGAGTAAGCACCTTTTCTTTTCTGATGCTGTCTGTGATGTCAGGATGGTTTGAAGCAATGTGAGCGAAAAGCTCTGTTTCAAACTCACCTACGCGCTCTACCGCAATATCCTTGAGGTAGTTGTTGATAACAGCATAGATGATAATTACCTGGTTTTCAACAGATAAGGGAGCGGACTGACCCTGTTTCAGTACAGCCACGATTCGTTCACCCTTTGCAAGACGGTTCTTTGTATCTGTATCAAGGTCTGAACCGAACTGAGAAAATGCCTGTAATTCTCTGTACTGTGAATATTCAAGTTTCAGAGAACCTGCAACCTTCTTCATCGCCTTGATCTGTGCGGAGCCACCTACTCGGGATACGGAGATACCGGGGTTTACAGCGGGTCTTACACCGGAGTTGAAAAGCTCGGTTTCAAGGAATATCTGACCGTCGGTAATGGAGATTACGTTGGTGGGGATATACGCAGAAACGTCGCCTGCCTGTGTTTCGATAATGGGGAGAGCTGTAAGAGAGCCGCCGCCATAGTTTTCGTTGAGGTTAGCCGCACGTTCGAGGAGTCTTGAATGGAGATAGAATACATCTCCGGGGTAAGCCTCACGTCCCGGCGGTCTCTTTAAAAGCAGGGAGAGTGCACGGTATGCAACAGCGTGCTTGGATAAGTCATCATAAACGATAAGTACATCCTTACCCTGTTCCATAAAGTATTCGCCCATTGCACAGCCTGAATAGGGGGCAATGTACTGAAGAGGAGCAAGCTCGGAAGCGGTAGCGGATACAACGATAGTGTAATCCATTGCGCCTGCGTTCTTTAACTGCTCAACTACGGTAGCAACGGTAGAGGATTTCTGACCGATAGCAACGTAGATACAGAGAACTCCTGTTTCACGCTGGTTGATGATTGTATCAACGGCGATAGCAGTCTTACCTGTCTGTCTGTCACCGATAATAAGCTCACGCTGACCTCTGCCGATCGGGATCATGGAGTCGATAGCCTTGATACCTGTCTGTAAAGGTGTATCAACGGACTTTCTTGTGATGATACCGGGGGCAATTCTTTCAATAGGTCTTGTTTCGGATGAAATTATCGGGCCCTTGCCGTCGATAGGTTCACCGAGAGAGTTTACAACTCTGCCGAGAAGCGCTTCACCTACGGGAACGGAGATGATCTTACCCGTTCTCTTTACAGCCGCGCCCTCTTTGATGTCTGCGTCGGAACCCAGCATAACTGCGCCTACGAAATCCTGTTCAAGGTTGAGAGCCATACACTGAACGCCGTTCTCGAATTCGAGAAGCTCGTTCATCATACAGTTTTCAAGCCCGTGGATTCTTACGATACCGTCGCCTACGGTAATAACCGTGCCTGTATCGGTAAGCTGGATTCTGGATTCAAACGCCTTGATTTTAGACTTTAATATGCCTGTTATTTCATCAGGACGTAATTCCATATTTCTTAACCATTCCCTTCTGTCCGACCGATAAATCGGTGCTCTGAAGTCTTAGCTACTTGTTTTTAACAGATAACGCTTCCGATTTCAGCCTTGAGCGCATCGAGACGCGCCTTTACGCTTCCGTCGAAACTCCTGCTTCCGTATTTTAAGACAATACCGCCGATAATAGAGGGGTCAACCTCTTCTTTAAGGCTTATTGTCTTTCCTGTAACCTGAGTCATTTTCAGCTTTATCTTCGCCTTAAGCTCCTCTGTCAGCGGTTCTGCGGTAACTGCGGTGATTTCCGCAACACCAAGCTTTTCGTTGCACAGAGAGTTAAAATAGCGGTATATCTTTCCGAAAAAGGGGAGTCTTCCGTTTCCGGTGATAATCATAAGAAAACGATAGGTATAATCGGAAACTCTGCCCTCAAAGGTTTCCTTTATAATGGAAGCCTTTTCTTCAGCAGACACGGTGGGAGTCTTTGAAAGCTTTATAAAATCGGGAACCTCCGTAAGAATGTCATTGACTGCAGAAAGTTCATCCTGTACCGTCTTTAACATTGCGGGGGCTTCTTCATTTATCAGCTCGAAAAGTGCGTCACCGTAGTTTTTTTCAACAATTCCCGTCATTTCCGACCTTTCCTTTCCGTCGGTTATTCGTTACCGACTTCAGCGATAAACTTATTAATAAGCGCTTCATTATCCTTGGCGGAAATTTCCTTTTCGCACACCTTTTCACTCGCCATAATTACGATGTCAGCAATCTGGTCCTTGATTTCGTTGATTGCCTTCTTCTTTTCGAGTTCGATGCTTTCTTCAGCCTTGACCTTGATTGCGGCTGCTTCCTGCTGTGCCTGTGCGATGATTTCGGCTTCACGTTCGCCTGCGCGCTTTACAGCTGCGGCTACAATCTGGGAAGCCTCTTCCTTGGACTGTTCAAGGCGCTGTGCATATTCCTGCTTTACCGCCTCTGCTTCAGCCTGTGCAGCTTCCGCCGCATTCATCTCGGAATTTACCTTTTCCTTACGCTCGTCAAGTACTGCCATAACCTTGTTGTGAAGCAGAAACTTGTAGAGTAAGAAAATAATAAGCGTATTGATAAGCGTGAAAATGATCGTGTCAAAGTTGATATTGACAAGCTGAAGCATATTATCTTCAGCCAACAGCTTCATACACATTTATGTGACCATTCCTTTCTGCTTTATACGGGTCCTTATCAGAGCTGGCCGATAAAGGGGTTAGCGTACATTAAAAGGAGAGCGATGATAAGTGAATAAAGACCTGTTGTTTCTGCAAGTGCGTCACCGATAATCATCTGCTTTGTGATTGCGCCGCTTGCTTCGGGCTGTCTGCCTACTGCCTCAACTGCCTTACCGCCGCAGTAACCTTCACCGATACCGGGGCCGAGACCTGCGATCATGGCTAAACCTGAGCCTATTGCTGATGCTGCAAGTACGATTGCCTGTTCCATAAATTTTTATCCTCCGTTAAAAAATTATTTACTATATTTAAAGCGTAACCGCCTTAATTACCGTGAATTGTCAGCTTGCATCCGCCATGGATACATAAGCCATTGTAAGTGTTACAAAGATATACGACTGAATAAACGCCGAGAATAAGTCGAAATAGAGGGAAAGCACTGCGGGAATACCGATTGATGCAAGTCCTCCTGCAATTCCGCCAAGAGCGAAATAAATCAGTCCGCCGATTACCATACCCGAAACGTTGTTGCCGAACAGACGGAGCGCCTGTGCGACGGGGTTTGCAAAATCGCCGATGATATTGAAGGGAAGCATGAAGGGTGCAGGCTCAACATAGGATTTGAGGAAGCCCTTTACGCCGCCTGTCTTTATCTTTGTATAGAATACCAGCACAAAGGTGATTATTGCCCATGCGCCTGTAACCGAAACGTCTGATGAAGGGTTTCTGAGACCGAAGATACCCATAATGCAGGACAGGAAAACAAAGCAGAAGAGTGAGCCGATATAGGGGCGGTACGCTTTGTAGTTCGGACCCATGGAGTCGTCAACCTGACCTGTGAAGGTGCCCACAATATATTCTGCTATCATCTGTCTTCTTGATGTGGGCTTTACCTTTAAGTTTCTGCCCATTATAAAAAAGAAGACTGCCAGAACAACCATTACCACCCACTGGACAACCACTGATTCTGAAATAACCCATTCTCTGCCTAAAAAATCAAAGGTTATTGATTTCAGAGGTCCGTCAACGGTAAAGGTACGTGCTGTTTCTTCAGCAAGAAGTCTCATATATCCGTTTGGCATATAATCTACCATTCCTTTTCTGTTTATTCTTCGTCATATTTTCCGCGGAACGCCGCTATTGTGTAGTAGATACGCGGATAAAAAAGGGGAATAACCGCCGTAAAGGGCGATACAAGTTTAAATGTAAGCAGCAGGGCGAGTATAACGAAAATGCCGATATACCGAAGCCCGTAGGACAGGTTTGCAAGAAACTGTCCGCGTTTCTGCTGTCTTGTCTTTATTATTGCTCCTGCGGTAACGCCTATAAGCAGCATATTTGCCGCCATAAGTATATTTCCCGCAAGAAGTCCTGTATACAGGCGAAAATCGAAGCCCCATACAAAGCCGATAGCTGTCACGGACAGCAATACCAGCAAATTATACAGCAGCAACGACGGAAGCATCTCACGAAGCTCCTCAGCCGCCTGATTTTTTCGTTTTTTCATAATCTTTTTTTCTTGATGCTGTCGTCGTAGTAGTCGTGGTCCTTACGGTCGTGGCTTACTTCCGTGGTGCCTGCACCCGACTCGCTGCTGTCAAACATCTTTATCAGTTTTTTCAGATACACGAAACAGCTGCACAGCATGGTTATAATGCCTGCCGCCACAAACACGAAATTCACCCAGTCGGGCCATCCCATATGGGATGTCAATGCCGTTCCGCCTATTACAAACACCAGCAGCGGCGTCAGCACCAGAAATCCTATGTGGCTTACAACCGCGTAAACCGCGACAGGGTTATCTTTTTTATTTTTCGCCATTTTAATCCTCCCCAGCAAAAATCATTAATAGAGGATTGTTTTAAGGCGCCAGCCGTCCTCTGTCTTTATCATTTCACCCCTGAGTACAACCTCTGAGTCGTCGCTGCGGTTATGAAGCGTTACATTTATAATACATTCTTCATCGCTGACAGGTTCGATTTTAAAATCGGGGTTGTTCCACGAAATATCATAGGGCATGGGGGTAAAGTTCTCGAAAATACCCAGGTCTCCGTTGCTTCTTTCCTTATAAACAGGACCGTAGCCCAGAGAATTCTGCTTGATAGCCTGAGCCTGGTCGGGGACAAATGTGCCGTCAACAAGCTCTTCAAGCTGTGCAAGGGAAGTATATTCGCTGTCGTCAACGGTATAGTAACCGTCCTCAGGAGCATTTCCGTAAGGTTCGTCCTTATGGTTGAGTCCTGCTGTGAAATAAAGCTTCAGAACCTCATAGTTGGAGCCTATAAGTTCAATTGCACTGTCCTTCATTTCTATACTCAGCTCCTCTTCGGGAACATATCCCTGAGGCTCTGTCTGTGCGGTTGTTGTGGTTGTTGCGGCGGTGCTGCCCGAAGATGAGGGAAGCTTATCCGCATTCATATGCATCACGATAGCAAACGCTGCAATAGCGGCAACTGCACCTGCTGACAGGAATGCCGCATAGAGAGGGGTGCTCTCGGGATATTTGCCTTTTATACCCATTTCAATTCAATCCTTTTATATAATTAGTTAATAAATCTTAAAATATTGGTATATTCCACCAACTAAAGATAATAGTATTATACAACATATTGTTCAAAAAATCAAGAGGTGGGACGGCAAATTTTTGCAGAATTGTTGAAATTGCCGTGAAATAATATACATAAATCGGGCAATACTAAGTCTGACGCTATACATATATGGTCAGAAAGGACAGTATTATGATTTACCGAAACTTAAAGCCCTTATGCAGAAATCTGAGGAATCTGCGACGCAGATTCATAAAAAGCGGCAGGTTCCGCCTTGCAACGGAATGCACCTCGCTTATCCGCGAAATCCCCCCTTACAGTGTTGCCTTTCCCGGAAAAATCCCGCTTATTTCAGCTATAATACAGGCGGAAATTTTGCCTGATACCGAAAAAATGACGGAGCTTCTGCGCCCGTACGAAGGGAAACTGCGCAACAGCGATTTTTCTTCGCTGATGTGGCAGATGCGGTATGGTCTTATACTTAAAGCAGGCGACAGCGAAGAAGCGGAAAATGCATACTACTGTGCAGGGGATATTGACTGCGAAGAAATAAACAACACCCTGAACCCGCTGCACCTTTTATATATGCAGGATGAAGCCTACCGCCTCAGCACCCCTGAGACAAGGGCACATATCCGCGCCCTTACCGAAAAAACCGCCGCCGAAACGGAAATTCCTGAGGAGCGTCTCTCAAAAGAGTATATGAAGCTTGCGGAAAACGGTAATCTCAGTGTGTGCGAGGTTGTCACCCACGACTATCTCCGCGTTTTTCCGAAGGTAAATGTGCCATGGTATATTGCCGCAATTATGCTTTCGTCGGTTTTTATAACCCTTGTGACAGTTTATTTTTCCGACTGGGTGGTGGGACTCAACGTTTTTGCACCTGCACTGGCAATTTCCAAGACAGTTATTGACCATATCCTGATGAGAAATGCGGACAAGCCCCTTACACCCTCATATACGACGGACGAAGCCGAAAAGTATACAACCGTATGCGCTTTAAGCGTGCTGGCGGATTCCCCCGAAAGCATAACCGAGGGGATAAGCCGCCTGGAGCAGGCAAAAATCCGTAACAAGGACAAAAATCTTGTGTTCTGTCTGCTGTGCGACCTACCCCCTGCGAAAACAAGGGAAACCGAAAACGACAACGCTGTTCTCGATGCAATCCCCAAAACGGATTTTATCATACTAGTGAGGCATCGCGATTACAGCAATACTCAGGGTATGTATCAGGGCAAGGAGCGCAAAAGAGGCGCAATCGACGATCTTGTGCGTTATATAAACGGGGAAAACATTTCTTTCCGATATACCTCGGGGGATTTGCCCCTGCTTCGCGGCGCACCCTTTATCTGTGCTCTCGATTATGACACCATCCCCTTTATGGATAGTATAAACGGACTTGTTGCGGCGGCAATCCACCCCGTGAACAAGGATTATGGCATTTTCGCTCCCCGCATCACCACTACACTTGATTCCTCGGCACGGACAGGCCTGTCACGGCTCTGGAGCGGAAACGGAGGTTGCTGCGGCGCAAGTGCCTACGACAATGCGGATATTGAGCTGTACTCCGCCTGCTTCGGGGAGGGAATCTTCACAGGAAAAGGACTTATCCGCACAGAGGATTATTATGAAAAGGTGTGCGGTGCATTCCCCGATGAGAAGATTCTCTCCCACGATATTCTCGAGGGAGGTCTTATGACCGTTCTCTACTGCGGCGATATTGAATTCGGGGACAGCTTTCCGCCTACCACAAAGGGCTTTTTCCGCCGCAATCACCGCTGGATGAGGGGAGATTTCCAGAACTGGCAGTTCCTTTTTGATAAACGATTTTCGGTTCTGACAAAATTCAAGCTTTCGGAAAATATCCGCCGTGCACTTGCACCCTTCTACGCCCTTTCGGCATTGTTTTTCTCAGCGGTTTACGGTTATACATTCCCTGCAGCTGTAACGGTGCTTTCACTTATCCTACCGTATCTCATAGGGCTTGTACCCATTGCCCTGAAAGGTATCGGATTTTCCAACACAAGAGAATTCTATTCCCCTTTTCTTTCACAGAGCCGTACCCTGGTGTCACAGCTTTTCGGGGAGATAATCTTCCTCTCAAAAAACGCATACGAGTCGGCTGACGCCTTTATCCGCACCCTTTACCGTGTGATTGCGGGAAAACACCTGCTCCAGTGGACAACCGCCTCCGCTTTCGACAAAGTGAGCGCCGTAGGCTACGGCGGATTTATCATACCTGAAATTATTTCGCTGGCTCTGTTTTCGGTAAGCGTATACTATAACAATGTATTCACGGCTATTGTTTCCCTGTTTATGGTGTGCGCACCCGTTGCGGCGGTATGCCTTGACCGCGTAATCCCCTCGGACCGCCTTAGAATCAAGCCGTCTGACCGTCTTGACCTTATGGCGGAAGCGGAAAAGCACTGGGCGTTCTTCACAGACTATGTAACGGAAGAAGAAAACTTCCTGCCCCCCGATAATGTTCAGTACACTCCTGTTTACCGTGTGGCAAGACGCACTTCTCCCACAAATATCGGTATGTATCTTCTGTCCTGCGTCTGCGCGGCAGAACTTCAGATTGCCGACAATGAAACAGCGGAAACCTGTATCTCCCGTACAATTTCCACCGTTGAAAAAATGGAGAAATACAGAGGCAATCTCTACAACTGGTACAGCACGGAAAATCTTTCTGTGCTGGGAGATTTCGTTTCCTCCGTGGACAGCGGTAATTTCCTCTGCTGTATGGTTGCCGTAAAGGAATGGGTGCGAAAAAAACGTGACAATGGGGAGCTTTTACACCGAATGGAAAAAATCATAAACGGTGCGGACCTGCGAATTTTCTACAACAAGCCCAGAAATCTCTTTTCCACGGGAATAAATGCAAAAACAGGAAAGCTTACCCCTAACTGCTACGATATGCTTATGTCAGAAGCGCGGATGTTCAGCTACTTTGCCATTGCCACAGGGCAGGCACCCAAAAAGCACTGGCAGTCACTTTCAAGAACAATGAGCAGAAGCGGAAAATATGCAGGACCCGTTGCGTGGACGGGAACAATGTTTGAATTCTTTATGCCAGAATTACTGCTTGAATCAAGAAGGGGAAGCCTCAGCTTCGAGGCGCTGAAATATGCCGTCCACTGTCAGAGGGAAAGAGGCAGACGAAAAGGACTGCCCTTCGGGGTTTCGGAAAGTGCATACTATTCCTTTGACCGTGAGCTGAACTATCTTTATAAGGCTCACGGTGTGCAGGCTCTCGCCCTTTGCGGCGGAATGAACAGGGAATATGTAATAAGCCCCTATTCCACTTTTTTAGCCCTGTCACATAGCTTTAACGCCTGTATGACGAATTTTGCAAGGCTCAGTCAGCCTGAATTCACTCACGGAAAATACGGCTGTTTCGAGGCTATCGACCTGACCCCTCACAGGACAGGCTCAGGGGAAGGTGTTGTAAAAAGTCATATGGCCCACCATATAGGAATGAGTATGGGCGGTATCACAAACGCACTGTGTGACGGCGTACTGAAAAAGCTGTTCCTGTCGGACGAAATTATGGCAGGAGCGAGCGAACTGCTGGAGGAAAAAATTATGACAGGTGAAAGAATTATTGATATAAAGAAGCTCCGTGACAGGTCTCAGCCACGGGAGCAGACCGAGGAAAGCACCGCATTTTCGGTTCTGCGCCCCGAAATAAGCATTGCCGCTAACCGTAAGCTGTCCGTTTTTGCAACGGATACAGGACTCTATTACGGCAAATATATGGGACGGAGCACAATGGTAAAATCTCCCGACTTTTTAAGACGCCCCGACGGAATGTTCTTTGCGGTTGCTGACGGGGAAAGGGAGATACCCTTCTTCCTGACCGCTTACGACAGGGGCGGAAGCCTTGAACGGAGCGTAGTTTCAGGAGAAAATCACGTAGAATACTACGTAAATTCACCGTCCCTGAGAAACGGAATGAAGCTGTCCCTTTTCGGAGAGAATGCGGCGGAAATCCGTGAATTTGCCATTGAAAATATTTCAGGAACGGAAAAGAATGTAAGCCTTACCGCCTTTCTGCGGCCATGCCTTATGGATGATAATGCCTACGCCGCCCACCCCGCTTTCGGGGATATGTTCCTTAAAACCGAGTACGAGGGCAATGAAAACGTAGTGCTTGCCCACCGCAAGAACCGTGACAGCGACGAGGAAATCTGGCTTTGTATCGGCTTTAAGGAGGCGGCGGATTTCAACTATTCGTTCAGCCGTGAGGCGGTTCTCAGCTACGACCGACCCCTTTCCTTTACGGATAATGCGGGAAAGGGCGAAAACAATTCCTGTTATGTGCCGTCACCCTGTATTTTTATTGACCTTCCCGTGAAAATCGGCAACGGCCATAAATTCACCACAGAGCTGTTTATATGCTACGGGCAGAGCAGGGACGAGGTGCTGGGTATCTGTCACGATATCCGTTCGGGAAAGGAAGAAAAGCCGCCTGTTTCGCCATTGCCGAAAACAACTCTGCAGGGGCAGCTTGCGCGGAAGATTCTTGTTCCTCTTATTTACCGCAATATCACCTGTGAGGAAATCCTGAACGCTGAAACCTCCCTCACAAGGGAAAGTCTGATCCGCTTCGGGCTGACGCCCCATCTGCCCCTGTTTGTTTACGATTACGACGGGGACAATATGAATCTTGAGGGCACTGTGCTGGCGATGAACGGGCTTGCTGACTGCGGAATAAATGCGGAGCTTGCCATTTTATGCAGTGACGAAGCCCGCCAGCGGTATATTTCGGGACTTGTGTCGGAAAATAATATAAACGCCTCGGTGATTATAAAAAGCACCCTGTCTGACGAAGAAAAGGGAATACTGTATAAATCCGCGGTGTTTGTCTTCGGAAAATCCGAAATCAAAAAAGCTCCCCCGAAGCTTATGGATATCGTGCCGTGTGAACCCGATAAATCAGGAGGCAGAGAAGGTTTCGGCGAAAACTGCTTCATTATCGACAAAAAGGGGCATCCCTGGTGCAATGTGATTGCTTCGCGCAATTTCGGCTGTATCGTCTCCCAGAACTCTCTCGGCTTCACCTATGCCATAAACAGCAGGGAGAACAAGCTTACCCCCTGGTACAACGATACCATGCACGATAATGACGGGGAAATGCTTCTTGTAAAAGGCACAGGAAAATATTACGACATCATAAAGGGTGCACGGGCGGTTTTTTCACCGAATAAGGCAGATTACCACGGAAAAATAAAGGATATGCAGTACCACACCGCTGTCCGCGTCTATCAGAAGGGCATGGGTAAGGAAATTACCGTTTCGGTAACAAATACAGGCAGAAGCGAGAAGAAAATCTCCCTTTCCTACTATGTTGAGCCTGTTCTGGGATTTGACAGGTCTGCAAATAACTACGGCGCAGGCCTTTCCTTCACAGAAGATGAAAACGCCGTATACGCAAAGGGCGGAAACGGTGCTTTCCGCGGGGAAACAGCAGTTTACTGCGACAGGGAAACGGTGCGTACCACCAACCGCGAATGGTTCATGGCAGGCGTCACCGACAGCGGTATCATGCCCTGTATGAACGGGTGCATCGCTCTTACTGCAAAGGTAAAGGTAAAACCCGATGAAACGGCGAAAGTGAAATTCATTCTCGCCTACGCAAAGAATAACAGTCGCAAACAGCTTGAATCCTTCGCGAATGTGGGCACAGAGTGGGAAAAGAAGAAATCCCCCGTGCTGAACAGTAATTCTCCCGTTCTGAACAAGCTTTACAACACATGGCTTCCCTGGCAGGTACTGGGCTGTCGTATGTGGGCAAGGAGCGGCTTCTATCAGAACGGCGGAGCCTTCGGTTTCCGTGACCAGCTTCAGGACAGCATGGCGGCAGTGTATTTTTCGCCCGAAGAGGCAAAGCGGCAGATTCTTAACTGCTGTGCGTCACAGTTTATAGAGGGCGATGTGCTTCACTGGTGGCACAGAACAGGAGCAGGAAGACGGGGCGTTCGGACATTCTGCTCCGACGACCTTCTGTGGCTTCCCTATGTGACGGCACACTATGTAAAGGAGACAGGAGACGACGGTATTTTAAAACTGCATGTGCGGTATGTTGAGGGCGAAGAACTCAGAGGCGCACACGAAAGATATATGGAGGTGAAAATCAGCGATGCTTCAGAAAATGTATATATTCATTGCAAAAAGGCACTTGAAAAAGGCTTCAAAAAGGGCGATAAGGGGCTTGTTCAGATTGCTGGCGGCGATTGGAATGATGGTTATAACCGTGTTGGTTCTGGCGGCCGAGGAGAAAGCGTCTGGCTCGCAATGTTCTACGTCCTCGTCGTAAAGGATTTTGCTCCCCTTGCGCGGAAAATGCATGAAGAGGAATACGCTCAGGAGCTTGAAAAGCGGGCGGCGGAGCTTACCTCGGCAATAACCGGAAATGCTTACGAAAACGGATATTTCCTGCGCGCATTCTACGATGACGGAACAAAAATGGGCAGCCGTGACAGCGACTGCTGTAAAATTGACCTGCTTCCTCAGGCGTTTTCCGTTCTCTCGGATATTCCCGACGAGGAAAAGCGGAAATCCGCACTGGACAGCGCGTACAAAGAACTTGTGGACGAAACAGGCGGCATCATAAAGCTGTTTACACCGGCATTTTCCGCAGAAAGCGAAAAAGACCCCGGCTATGTGAAGAGCTATCCCGAGGGAGTCCGTGAAAACGGCGGACAATACACCCACGGCGCTATATGGCTGGCACTGGCATTTTTGAGAAACGGTGACAGGAAAACGGCGAAGAGACTTACGGAATACCTTTCGCCCGCAAACCGCCCCGAAATCTACAGAAATGAGCCGTATTATATGTCGGCGGATGTGTATACCAATCCTCAGGCTTACGGCAGAGGCGGCTGGTCGCTGTATACAGGTTCAGCGGCGTGGTATTATATGCTTTTACGGGAGCTGTATGAATAACAAGAACGGGGCGGACTGTGTCCGCCCCGTTTCAGCCTGTCGATAAACCCACGCACCGCAAAAACACAGATTAAGAGATTTTAAAAAGCGGAATTTTGAAAGTTAGTGCACAAAAATTTCGCAGAGCCGAAAACCGGCTCTGCGAAATTGTTTTTGCTTACTTCGTCAAAAGCCCCTCAACGTACCCATGCACGCCTGTCGGGACTTTTTCCTTGTCTGCGTGTGCCTATCGCAGGCTACCAGTTTGTCGAAAAATTCTTTTTCAACAAACTGGTACGGGGCAGACTGTGTCCGCCCCGTTTTTTTACTGCTCTGCTGTAATTTTTGTTTTTTCTTTATATTGACTTAATGGTTAAAATAGAATATAATAAGTAACAGAAGTATTTTTGCAAAGGACATGATATCTATGAAAGAAAAAACAGGAAAGCTTTTCCTTGTATGCATGACAGCTGCCATTATTATTGCTTCCGCCGTACGGTTTTTCCAGTACGTTTCGGTTATTGACTATGAAACAGGCTTCTTCAGAAACGGCGCGGAGCCTATGGGCGCTCTCATCTATATAATTTCCGCAGTGGCAATCGCAGGTCTTCTGGGACTTACAATTCTCGGCTCATATAAAAAGTGGACAGCCTTTACCGTATCCTCCGCAGGCATGGACAGTAAGGCTACCATTTTCCTGGGTGCGTCATATCTCCTTGCCGCCGTTTTAAAACTCTATCAGCTTTTTGTCGAAGAAAGCGGCGGGCTTTTCAGAACAATCGCCATGGTTGCGGCAGTGGGCTTCTTTGCGGCAATGGGCCTTTTACTTATGAAAAGCACCGTCCCTCCCGCAATTTCGGGTTATCTCAACATTTTCCCCTCTCTTATAATGTTCTCTCAGGCAGTTGAGCTGTTTATGGGCGACCTTATTATAAAGAACCATTCGGATAATCTTATCCTGCTCTTTATTTACGTTTCGGGAACTCTCTTATTCACTGCGCTTACAAGATTCTACGCAAGACTTGAGACAAAGCGCTCCCGTCCAAGAGAAATTTTCGTGGCAGGGCTTGCGTTCTTTTTCTCGGGCACTCACGTAATATCCAAGCTTCTTGCGCTGGCTTTCGGCGGCGAGGCTGTATCGGGTATGAGCGCGGTTTCTCCCGACGCTGCGGCAGTTATGCTGATTTCGGCGGCATTCCTCTTTGTAATCTGCTTTACAAAGCAGCACAGCGAAATTGAGTACCTTGTAGAAAAAAAGGAAGAAAAATAAACAGAAAGGAGCGGTCCTGTATGAAAAAACTGATGTTGCTTATACTGCCGCTTCTTTTTTTGTGCGGCTGTTCAATGGCGGTGGAGGAGCTTTTAAGCCCGCCCAGACTTGACGAGGAACAATCCGCTATATATGACGCCCTGCGCCTCAGCAAGGGCGGCGATGTCAATCTGAAATACCCTGTAAGCGGACAGTACAGAAGCGCCTTTGTGGTACAGAATATTGACAGCGAAGCCACAAACGAGGCCATTGTCTTCTATGAAGCTTCAAATGTTACCGATGACGGTTCGTCCCTGCGCCTGAACTTCCTTGATAAGCGCGACGGGCAGTGGGTATCCGTCTATGACTTTGCCGCTCTGGGAAGCGAAATCGAAAAGGTGCAGTTTTCCAACCTGGGCAACGGTAAACCGAGCATAATAATTACCTACACGATACAGAACTCCTCTGACCGCGCAACCAGCGTATTCAGCTATGAAAACGACATTCCGTCAGAGGTCTACAAAAGCCGTCACGTATATATGAATCTCATTGACATAAACGAAGATGGTGCAGATGAAATGTTCATGGTGAACAATGATTCAACAGGAAATACCGCTTCAATCAATCTTCTGGGCTGGGAAAAAGAAGGCTTTTCCGTACTTTCGTCAGTGCCGCTGAACGCGGATTTTACCTCCTGCCGCAGCATCGTTCTGGGAAAAGCCACCTCCGCAGGCAGAAACGGCATTTTTATTGATTATGCTACATCTGACGGCTCCATTACCACAGATGTAATGCTGTGCTACGACCGCTCCCTTTCTGCAGCACAGATTCCCGCGGACCAGGTGAGACGCCGCTCCAACACATACACACCCTTTGTTTCCTGCAGGGATATTGACGGCGATGGAATTATCGAAGTCCCCTCTGTTTCTCCGGCTCCGGGATATGAAGAACAACCGGGCAACGAGCAGGTCAGCTTTACCAACTGGTTTGAGGTTTCCCCGGCGGTTGCAACGCTGCTGTATGAAAACACATCCTATGTAAGCATCAGAACCGACTATATATTCCGCATTCCGCCCCGCTGGGCAGGACTTATTACAATGAATATCTCCATCGCTGACGGAACTGCTACCTTCAGCCGTTACGACAAAAGCAAAAAATCCGCAGGCGAAGAACTGCTTGTCATACGTGCCGTGCCTGAAGCCTCTGTCAGCAAAACCAACCTTACAGGCTTCACTTCCTGCGGTACGAGTAAAACTACAGGCTACTGCTTCTTCATGCGTGCCGCACAGGACAGTTCGCTGGCTCTGGCAGAGGGAGAATTTGAAACCTTATTCAGAATACTTGATTAACGGGAAAGGAAATAAATATGAAAACCAGAAAAATACTTGTATGCGAGGACGAGGATGCAATCCGCGACTTTGTAGTGATTCACCTGAAGCGTTCGGGATATGAAGTAATTGACGTAAGCTGCGGCGAACAGGCTCTGCGCCTCTGGGAAGACGGAGTCAGATTCGATGTTGCTATTCTCGACATCATGATGCCCGGAATCGACGGCACTCAGGTATGCAAATTCCTCCGCGAACACAGCAAGACTATCGGTATTATCATGCTTTCAGCAAAAAGCCAGGAAATGGATAAGGTAAGCTGTCTTATGATGGGTGCCGACGACTATGTTACAAAGCCTTTTTCTCCGTCGGAGCTTGTTGCACGCGTTGATGCAATCTACCGCAGGGTAAGTATCTCACAGCCTGACGCTGACCTTTCGGGGGATATCATCACAGGCCCGTTCTTTGTGGATTCAAAAAGCCGCAGTATTTATAAGAACGGCGTTCCGCTGGAACTTACACAGGTGGAATATCATATCCTCGAATATTTTATCCGCCACAGGGGAAGTGCAATCGACCGTCAGACCCTTATTTCAAAGATATGGGGTAACAGCTACTACGGTGATGACAAGATTATTGACGTAAATATCCGCCGACTCAGAATGAAAATCGAGGACAACCCTTCCGACCCGCTTTATATCCGCACCGTATGGGGATACGGATATATCTGGGGCGAGGAAGAAGACGAAAACAAGAAAGAGGAATGAGGTGAGCCGCCTCGGGCAATTCCTGCCTTTTCCGGAATTGTATTTTTCCATAACAGGCAAGACGGCAGGGTTGACAGTCCTACTGTATCCGACGCGACTATGGCGAGCTGCTTGAGCTCAATCAATTAACCCCCGCAGTTTTACAACTGCGGGGGTTCTGCTTTATATGAGATATTTTCATTTTTCAGACATCGTCTGTCCTGTTTCCGCCCGTTTAAAGAATTTAAACAGCTTGACAACCAGCGGGACTACCATAACCGCCCATACTATGGGCTCGGTAATGATTATTCCCCAGTAGCCCATCATAGGGGCAAGAATATATGCCGCCAGAGTCTTGCCCAGCAGTTCAAGACCGCTGGAAACAAGGGGAGTAATATGGTCGCCCACGCCCTGAAGAGCATTTCTGAAAGGAGAAATCACCGCCGTAATGAAATAGAATATACTGTCAAATTTCAGGTACATTGTAGCCCATTCAACCGCTTCTTCATTCTGCGTGTCGGTAATAAGGCGTATAATGACAGGCACAAATGTCCAGCTTACAATAATTGTAATAAGGCACCATGCCCATGAAATTCCCGTTGCGGCGAAAACACCTTTTTTGACGCGTTTGTGCTCTCCTGCACCGTAACACTGACTGCAGTAGGTTGCCATTGTCATTCCGAAAATGCCGAAAGGCAGCATGAAGATGCTTGTTACCTTTCTTGCCGCACCGTGGGCAAGGATAATTGTCGGACCGAGGCTGTTGATTGCGCCCTGAAGTACAACTGTACCCATGTATACAAGGCTGCTCATAAGTCCCATGGAAACGCCTGTTCCAATAAGCTGCTTGTCAAGGTTCAGGTCGGTTCTGAAATCGCTTAACCTGAGTCTCAGCTGAGGATATCTTATAATTATATAGACCAGACAGGCTATGAACGAAATTGCCTGTGAAACTATTGTCGCCAGCGCCGCACCGCCTACACCCATATGGAATATTTCAATGAACATAAGGTCAAGACCGATGTTCAGGAATGCCGAAATTATAAGGAAAACAAGAGGCGCTACCGTATCTCCCAGCGCACGGAGTGTAGAAGCTAAGGCATTATACAGCATGGAAAAGGTCATGCCGCCCAGAATTACGCCGATATACTCCATTCCCGGGGCAATATGCTCTTCGGGAGTGTTCAGGAAGCGGAGGATGTCCTCCAGGAAAATAAGACTCAGAGCGGTAAGCACTGCCGAAACAATTAGTCCCAGCTTTATGCTTGAGGCAAAGGTTTTTCTTACCCTGTCCATATTACCTGCTCCGAAATTACGGGCAGTTATAACAGCAAAACCGTTTGTGATTCCCACTAAAAAGCCTACTATAAGGTCATTGAGCGTAGTTGTTGCATATACCGAGGTGAGGGCGTCATCACCCAGACAGCTTCCCACTATTCTTGTGTCTGCAAGTCCGTAGAAAAGCTGGAATAAATGCCCGATGAGAAGCGGAAGCGCAAAAAGGCACATGGCTTTCACGGGGTTTCCTTTGGTTAAATCCTTCATTGTCTGTTTCCTTTTCTTTTGTTCATAAAGCCTCGGGTCACGTGCGGCGCACCGCTTCTGCCGGAGGCAGAAGCGCCTGCGCTTGCGCAGGCGTGTCGGGCGGCTTTGCCGCCCGACGGTGCGCCGCACGTGCACTCGATTGGTTTAAACTGTCTGTGTCAGAATAAATCCGCCGCAAAATCCCTCGAAACTGCAAAAATTTCTCTCAGCCAGTAGCTGGGCAGCGCCCATGGAGTATTAGTGGGAGCGGGAAGAGCCGCCGCGTCAAGCCCCAGCTTTTCTGCGTTGCGCGTACCACGGTAAACGTGATAGCTTTCGCTGACAATAATCACATTTTCGGGGAGATTTTCTTTTTCTATGATTTCTGCGGAAAATCTCAGGTTCTCTTCTGTATTTGTCGCTTTATCCTCTTTGTATATTCTGTTGTTATCTATACCTTTTGTAATCAGGTAGCGTTCCATTGTGACCGCCTCGGCTTCGATTTCGTCGTTGCCCTTTCCGCCTGTGACAACGCACACAGCCTGCGGATTTTCATTCAGGTACTGTGCCGCTGTGTCAAGCCTTGCGGCAAGCATTACCGAAGGAGCGCCGTTTATAGTTTTACAGCCCAGAACAATAACCGTTTCAGGCTCACGCATACCGTCTGTACCTGCCTGAAAAGCCTTGTTCGGTGCGTTCATCATGCCTGAAATCATGAACGAAGAGATGACTGCGCAGTACACCGCAAACACCCCTGCGACTATAAGCACAGCCTTTGACGCTATACGTACAGGCTTGTTTTCTTTATACTTTCTGTATAGAATTATAGCAAATATAACGGTGAGACAACCGATTGTGCCGATAACATTGCCGTGATTTACAATGTTTCTCAACATAGTGAACACAAAGGAAACTATCAGAAGGTTGCAGATAACTATTACAATTATTTGAAGAATATTGATTAATTTTTTCATTTTCCTCACAAAAGGACGGAGTAAAATAAGATTTTACTCCGTCGCTGTCTATTACTTGTTGGATTCTACAAGCTTCTTGAATCTTGCCATTGCTTCAACAGTATTTTCCATTGTGTTGAAAGCGGTAAGTCTGAACCAGCCGTCGCCGTTCTTACCGAAGCCCTCGCCCGGTGTGCCGACAACCTCTGCTTCATTGAGAAGCTTGTCGAAGAATGTCCAGCTGTCCATGCCGAAGGGACACTTGAACCAGATGTAGGGAGAGTTCTTGCCGCCTGTGTATGTAATGCCGAGGCTGTCAAATGTTTCAGCCATTACCTTTGCATTCGCCATATAGGAAGCGATAACCGCCTTGCACTGCTCCTGTCCTTCGGGAGTGAATACCGCCTCAGCCGCACGCTGAACAGGGTAGGAAACGCCGTTGAACTTGCTGCCCTGGCGTCTTGTCCAGAGCTGATAGAAGCTGATGTCCTCGCCGTCGGGAGTCTTTAACATAAGTTCTTCGGGGACAATTGTATAGCCGCAGCGTGTACCTGTGAAGCCTGCTGTCTTGGAAAGTGAGCAGATTTCAATAGCACACTTTCTTGCACCCTCTACGCAGAAAATGGAGCGGGGAAGTGCAGGGTCGCTGATAAATGCTTCATAAGCGGAGTCAAAAATGATAACTGCGTCATTTGCGATTGCGTAGTCAACCCATTCCTTAAGCTGTTCCTTTGTATAAACGGAACCTGTGGGGTTGTTGGGAGAGCAGAGGTAGATGATGTCTGCGTGAACAGACTTGTCGGGCATTGCCGCAAAACCGTTCTCTTCGTTGGAATCAGCGTAGATTACCTTTCTGCCGCCCATAACATTGCTGTCAACGTATACGGGATATGCAGGGTCAGTTATAAGAACTGTATTGTCTGCGCTGAAAATATCGCCGATATTGCCGCAGTCGGACTTTGCACCGTCGCTGATAAGCACTTCCGCGCTCTTTACATCAACGCCGAAGCTCTTGTAGTAATCTCTTACGGCATCACGTAAGAAATCATAGCCGAGACCGCTGTCCTCGTAGCCACGGAAGGTTTCCTTCTTACCCATTTCGTCGGCAGCCTTCTTCATTGCTTCTACTACTGCGGGAACAAGAGGCTGTGTAACATCGCCGATACCCATTCTGATTATCTTATTGTCGGGATGAGCCGCAATATACTCTCTTACTCTCTTGCCGATTTCAATAAAGAGATAACTTTTCTTTAATGCTAAGAAGCTGTCATTCATTTTTGCCATAGTTTTTGTTTCCTTTCTTGTTCATGTTTAAAAATTCAAAAATATTATAGCATAAAAATCACATTTTGCAAATACTTTTTTGAAAATTTGATTAAACGCTGTTGTTTTTTCCAACAATGGGAGTGAAAGGACGGGTGCGGGCGCAGTTTTTTTGCGGCAACGCCGCAAAAATGCCCTGAGCCGCCGTTGGCGGCTCAGGGCAGGGCGGCGGCTCCGCCGCCTGCGCCCGCACCCCCTACTGCAAGCACTTCTTAATCGAAAGGAAAACCACAATGAAATCAAAGGAAAAAACACTGGATATAGCGCTTCTTCTGGGCGCGGCTGTTTCCATAATAATTGCTATGGCGGCAGGCTTTGTGAAAAACTGTGAGGAGATGCAGGACAAGGCATTCAGACTGCACATTCTGGCGAATTCCGATTCGGCATTCGACCAGCAGCTGAAATATGAAGTAAGGGACTACATACTCAGTGACCTTTCCTATATTTTCAGCAGCTGTGAAACAAAGGACGAAACCAAGCGCCTTGCCCAGCGTAATATCGGGCTTATTGCCGAAAGGGTAAATGATTATCTGAAGCTTGACGGCTGTGAATACAGGGCGGTGTGCACCGTTGAAAAGTGCAGTTTCGGCACGAGGAAATACGGCGACTACACTCTTCCCGCAGGCGAATATGACGCTCTGAAAATAACTCTCGGCAAGGGCGAAGGCAATAACTGGTGGTGTGTACTATTTCCGACTCTGTGCATTGACGCCGTTTCGGAAGCTTCGGTTCTTCCCGAAAGAGCATTGTATGAAGAAGAAAAGAGAAAGGCACAGCTTACCGCCGACAGCCTTGCCGCAAGATACGGTGATGTTGAGTACCGTTTTATGCTTTATGAATGGTTCAGGGAATTTTTCGGAGTATAGCTTGTCATAAATGAAAAAGTCACCTCATACATTTGTGTGAGGTGATAGTTTTGTCCGAAAAAATCAGAAGCGAACTTATAAAAAGAGTAAATACATATATTTTTTCAACCGTAATGGGCGCAGGCCTGTCGGTTGCCCTTATATTCCTGTTCGCATGGGTGATGTATGCCCTGCAGTTTCCCTTGTATACCGCGGAATATTTTTCGCTGCTGGCTCTCGGGTGCGGAGCAATGCTGTCGGGCTTTATCTGCGGAAGAATCAAACGCCGCGGGGGCTTAAAAACAGGCTTCCGCTGCGGAGTGATTCTGCTGGTACTGTGCGCTGCAGGCGCGGCAATAAGCGGTAATTTCGACGGAAGCTCCGCCGCCGCAAAGATTTTTACAACTGTAATCTGCGGCTGCACAGGCGGAGTCGTGGGCGTAAACAGACAGAATTGACAACGCGTGACTGCATGCAGTCACGCGGAACACAAACAGACGGTGATTCTGCACAATCACCGTCCCGGAATAAAAAAGAAAGGCGGAATTTTTGTAATGAAGGACAGGCTTTTTATCTTTATCTGCTTTGCTGCGGCGGCATTCCTGCTTCCCGTGTTTTTCACGGAAACCGAAGCTGTGCAGACTGCGGAAATGTCGGAAACAGTGAACGTCTATATTGAGGAAACACAGGAGATACGCACACTTTCCTGGGAAGAATACCTGACAGGCTGTCTTGCGGCACAGATTCCTCTTGATTATGAGCAGGAAGCCCTCAATGCCCAGGCTGCCGCGGCTATGACTTATGCTCATCGGCTGATTGCGGATCTGGGAGATAAGAAGGAAATCCCTCCCGAAGCAGATATTTCCGACAGCAGTTCCCTTTGTCAGCCTTATTATACGCCTGAAAAATGCGCAGAAATATACGGCGGCAGCTATGACGAGTATCTGCCCGCCCTGAAAGCGGCTGCCCGTTATGGAGCAACCCACATTATAACCTACGAAAATCAGCCGATTTATGCTGTTTATCATTCCGTCAGCGCAGGAAAAACCAACTCCGCCGAAAGTATATGGGGCAGAAGCTTTGATTATCTGAAATCCGTGGACAGCTCATGGGACAGAAATTACATAAATTACGAATGCAGAAACGAAATGACCGCCGAAGAAGCAAGAGTCTGCCTGGTGAATTACAAGGATGGCATTGAAACACCTGCCGACTATTCAAGATGGTTTTCGGAATTCAATGCCGATGAAAACGGCTATGTAATATCCGTTAAAATAGGTGATAACCTGTTTTCGGGCGGCGACATCTGGCGGATTTTCGGACTCCGTTCCACAGCCTTTACAGTGGAATATGAAAGCGGTATCTTTATCTTCACTACCAGAGGATACGGCCACGGTGCAGGCCTCAGTCAGTACGGAGCAAACGAAATGGCGAAGCAGGGCAGAACCGCAGAAGAAATCCTGAGGTATTATTACGGGGAGAATGTGGAGTTTTAAAAAGAACAGGCACAAAGCTTTCGCTTTGTGCCTGTGGCTTATTCTTCTTCGGGCGTGGATGTATCTACTATATGAGTCTGTGTAAGTTCGCTTAAATTAGGCCATGTGCCGGATGTTCCGTTTTCATAATATGGTGGTATGGAATATGGCACTGCTGATATCATAACCACAATTCCTCCCGGTATTGTGTAATAATATCCGCCTTTTCCTGAAAATGTGGTTGTAACTGTAGTCTGTGCAGGTGTAGTAGTGGTGGGTACAGTAGCGATGGTTGTAGCCTCTGTTGTTGTGGTTGCGGTTGTTGTAGTGGTTTCAGGGGTTGTCGTTGTAGTTTCGGATGTGGTTGTAGTAGTTGTTGTAACTTCGGCTGTGGTCGTGGTAGTGGTAGTCGTAGTTGTAGTCGTTGTCGTTGTTTCGGGAGCCGTGGTGGTTACAGTGGTTTTTTCCTCAGTTGTTGTGATTTCTGCGGTTGTGGTTGTGGTTTCAGAAGAAGCAGGTTTATCGCCTGTGCATCCGCAGGCTAACAGCACAGCAGAAAGAATTATAGCCGTAATTTTTCTTTTCATATATTATTTCTCCTGTTTTTGATTTATGTAACGATTATATCATATTTTCCTGAATTATGCAACAGCAAGGGCGGTGCTTCGCACTGCCCTGTTTTTTATATAGCAAACTGGCTGTTGTAAAGGTTGGCATAAAAGCCGTTCTTCTCTAAAAGCTCTGTATGATTGCCCTGTTCGATGATGTTTCCGTCCTTCATGACGAGAATTATATCCGCGTCACGGATTGTTGATAATCTGTGGGCTACGATAAAGCTTGTTCTGCCCTTCATAAGCTTTGCAAATGCGTCCTGAATCTTTATTTCGGTACGGGTGTCAATACTTGATGTTGCTTCGTCAAGAATCAGCATAGGCGGCAGACACAGCATTATTCTTGCAATACACAGAAGCTGCTTCTGTCCCTGTGAAAGACTGCCCCCGTCCTCCCCGATAACGGTGTTGTACCCGTCAGGAAGCCTCTTTATGAAGCTGTGGGCGTGAGCCGCTTTCGCAGCCGTGATAACCTCTTCGTCGGTGGCGTCAGGCTTACCCATTACGATATTGTCGCGGATTGTTCCCGATCTCAGCCATGTTTCCTGAAGTACCATACCATAGGAAGAACGCAGGCTTTCACGGGTAAGTTCACGTATATCATTGCCCTCAACGCAGATTTTACCCGATGTCACATCATAGAATCTCATAAGCAGATTTATAACCGTGGTCTTTCCGCAGCCCGTAGGGCCTACAATTGCCACACGCTGGCCGGGGGTGACTGTCAGGTTGAAATTCTCGATAAGCTTCTTTTCGGGAACATAGGAAAAGCATACATCGTGAAGGCTTACATCTCCGTCAGTACTTTCCAGCACCTTGTTACCCTCGTCGGAAACCTGTGACGGTTCTTCTATAAGTTCGAAAACTCTGCCTGCGCAGGCAAGGGCATTCTGTAACTCGGTGATAACACCTGAAATTTCATTGAAAGGCTTTGTATACTGGTTGGCATAGCTTAAAAAGCAGGATAATGCGCCTACGGAAAGTCCGCCGCCTATTGCCGCTAATGCACCCGTAAGTCCTACACCCGCGTAAACAAGACTGTTTACAAATCGGGTTGAGGGATTTACAAGGGAAGAGAAGAAGGTTGCGTTAAGATATGCCTTTTCAAGGCGGAGATTGATTTCATCGAACTTTTCGATTGCCTCGTCCTCTCTGCCGAAAGCCTTTACTACCTTCTGATTGCCTATCATTTCGTCGATAAAAGCGGTCTGCTCGCCGCGGGTTTCGCTCTGGAGTCTGAACATATTGTATGTGCGGCCCGCAATGAACTTCGCCACAAACAGGGAAACGGGAGTCAGCACCACAACCACAAGGGTAATCCACGGGTTTATTGAAAGCATGAACACCAGTGTTCCCACAATAGTCATAACGCCTGTAAAAAGCTGGGTAAAGCCCATTAAAAGACCGTCTGCAAACTGGTCCGCGTCTGCAATTACACGGCTTACTATATCACCCACAGGATGCCCGTCAAGATATTTCAGGGGAAGTTCCTCGATTTTCAGGAATGCCGCATTTCTGATGTCACGGACAACGTGGAAAACCACACGGTTGTTGATAACGCTCATAAGCCACTGACAAAGGGCGGTTGCGCCCGCTACGATTGCCGCACGGATAAGCAGGGGTGTTATTTCTGCGAAATTTACCTGACCTTCGCCTACGATAAAGTCGATTGCTTCGCCGATTATAATGGGGATATAGAGCGTTCCCGCAACAGACGCCGCCGCAAGGAGAACGGACAGAAAAATCCAGAAGAAATAGCGTTTTACAAAGCCGAGAACCTTTTTCAGGGTCTTAAGACTGCCTTTTCCTTTAGCCATTGTTCTGTCCCTCCTTTCTGAACTGGGAGTTGTGGATTTCCTTATAGACTTCACAACTGCTGAGTAATTCTTCATGTGTTCCGATTCCTGCAACCTCGCCGTCGTCAAGGACAACTATCTTATCTGCGTGCTGAATGGAAGATGTGCGCTGTGAAACGATGAAAACAGTTGTATCCGTAAGTGTTTTAAGGGATTTTCTCAGCGCCGCATCGGTTGCATAGTCGAGAGCCGAGGCGCTGTCGTCAAGGATAAGAATATCGGGCTTCTTTACAAGGGCACGGGCTATTGTGAAACGCTGACGCTGGCCGCCTGACAGGTTCTTGCCGCCCTGTTCAATCATGTGGTCGAGACCGCCGTCCTTTTTCTCCACGATTTCCTTCGCCTGTGCAATTTCAAGAGCATTGAAAATTTCTTCATCGGTTGCGTTTTCGTTGCCCCATTTCATATTTTCGCGGATTGTGCCTTTAAAAAGCACCGCCTTCTGGGGAACAATACCGATTTTGCTTCTGAGAGCCTCGATTTCGTAGTCCCTGACATTGAGACCGTCAACGAAAACCTCGCCCTCTTCTGTATCATAGAATCTGCCTATCATATTGACAAGAGAGGTTTTACCTGAGCCTGTACCGCCGATAATGCCGACGGTTGAGCCTTTTTCAGCTGTGAAATCAATATCCGTAAGGGATTTTTCTGCCGCATCGGGATAGCGCAGTGACGCTTTTCTGAATTCAACGGCATACAAATAGCCGTCAAAGCCGTTCTTTTCAATACCGTTCTCCTGCTGTGCCTCGGTTTCAAGTACCTTTTCGATTCTTCTGCCGCAGGCAATGGACTTTGTGATATTTATGATAAGGTTTGCAAGCTTTATAAGCTCTACCAGAATCTGGGACATGTAGTTGTAGAGGGCAACCACCGCACCCTGAGTGAGAATACCCGCTTCAACACGTATTGCACCGTTATTTATAAGGAGAATTATTGCAAGGTTTATAATTACAAAGGTGAGGGGATTCATCAGGGCGGCAATTCTGCCTACCTTCTTCTGTTCAAGGGTAAGACCCTGATTTTCGCCGCTGAAACAGCTTATTTCTTCCTGTTCCTTGTGGAATGCGCGGATAACACGGACACCTGTAAGGTTTTCTCTTGTGGTACGGAGAACTCCGTCAAGGCGGGAACGCACCTTATTATATAAAGGTATGGTCACGAACATCACGCCGAATACAACCAATGCCAGAATCGGGATAACCCCTGCAAAAACCAGCGCCATTTCAAAATCAATGGTAAACGCCATAATCATTGCACCGAAAACCACGAAAGGCGAACGCAGTAAAAGGCGGAGTGTAAGATTTACACCCGACTGCACCTGATTCAGGTCACTGGTCATTCGGGTTATAAGTGTGGATGTACCCGTTTTGTCAAGCTGAGCGTATGAAAATTCCTGAATCTTACGGAATAATGCGCCGTTTACACTTCTTGCGAAGCCTGCCGCCGCCTTTGCGGAAAAATACTGCGCCGTTACCGCAAACCCCAGCCCCACTATGCCGAATGCCGCCAGTAAAAGCGCCATTTTTACAACATAACCCTTGTCGCCGTTTCCGATACCTGTGTCGATGATTGCCGCTACCACAAGGGGCACCAGCAGTTCAAGTATGGCTTCCAGCATTTTGAAAAGAGGAGCAAGGATTGTCTCCTTCAGGTATTTATCTGTAAGATGTTTCAATAATTTACGCATATATTAATGTCCTTTTTCATCATTAATCGGGCAATGCCCGATTTTCAGTATACCATTTTTTCGTCTCTTTCGCAACCATATTTTCCCCCTTGCTTGCAATTTTTATTAAAGTGTGGTATAGTTACCTTATTAAATTACAGAAAGAACGAGGAAAAATGAGAGTATTCAGAAAAATATTGTCATTTCTTATGGCAGGTGCGTTGCTTATAACCGCTTCAGGCTGTAACACCGCCGACAGCACGGAAAATGACGGACTTAAAATAATTACCACAAACTTTCCGCCCTATGATTTCGTAAAGCAGATTTCAGGCGGTGAAATAATCCCGGAAATGCTCCTTTCGGGCGGACAGGACAGCCATTCCTTCGAGCCTACCGCACAGCAGATTATTGCTATATCGGAAGCGGACATCTTCATCTGCACAGGGGGCGAAAGCGATACATGGGTGGATGAAATCCTCGGCAGTATGGACAGCAATGTTGTGGTTATAAAGATGATGGACTGTGTAGAACCCCTCTGCGCCGACGACCACCACCATGAAGAGGAAGAGCACCACCACTCCCACGAGGAATATGACGAGCACGTGTGGACATCTCCGAAAAACGCAATGAAGATTGCTGATAAAATCAAAGAAGCCATGTGCGAAGCCGACCCTGAAAACGCCGAATCCTACAAAGGCGGATATTCTGAGCTTTATACAAGCCTTATGACACTGGATCACGAACTGACAGAGGCGGCGGAAAAGCTTACCGCGCCCCTGATTTTCGGCGACAGATTCCCGTTTTTATATATGGCCCACGACTACGGCATTGAATATCATGCCGCATTTTCGGGCTGTTCCTCGGAAACCGAGCCTTCCGCCGCAAAAATGACCGAGCTTATTGAGGCCGCAAAGACGCATAGCGTAAAGACCATTTTCTATGTGGAATTTTCAACGCAGAAGGTTGCCGACACGGTGGCAGAAGCCGCAGGTGCGGGCACGGCGCTTTTCCACTCCTGCCACAGCGTTTCGGATGAGGATTTAGCCAATGGCGAAAGCTATGTTTCGCTTATGAGGAAGAATATTCAAGTGATGAAGGATGAAAAATGAACGATGAATGATTGCTGTGTTGCCTGCGGCGAAGGATTTTAAAATTGTGCCCGTGAGGGCACTCCGGAATCTTTCATCATTAATCATTCATCAATAAAAAATCGGGTACTTTCGTACCCGATTTTTTATTTCATAAGTGCAATAAACGCCTTTGCCCTGCTGACAACAAGCTTATCGTTGTCATAAGTGAGGTGGGAGATAGCCTGTCCTATTTCCACCCAGCGGATTTCGGCAATTTCCTCTGCCTGCGGCTTTGTGTCGCTGTTAAGAGCCTTCGCCACAAAATATACCACGGTTTTCGTGGTGTCACGGCGGGGGGAGAAGGAAACGGTTTCCCTGAACCCCGTGTCAATGAGCACATCTATGTTGGTTTCTTCCTTTATTTCACGTCTTGCGGTTTCCTCTTCGGTTTCATCACCCTCGACGTGACCCTTGGGAAAGGACCAGTAACCCGACTTGATGTGCCTGATGAGCAATATCTCGGTATTGCCGTGAAATTTCCTGTAAACGATAGCGCCGCAGGATTTTTCGTTATTCATCAGCTCACCCTTTCAATATAATAGTATTAATCGAATATATTATATCACAAAAAATAAAATTTGTCACGTGTTTTATTGAATCTTTATTCCTATTTTTCAACTATTGACAATAACAGGCAAAAAGTATATACTTTATTTAGCAATATTTGAAAGGATACCCTATGAAAAACGGTTATAAAAGCGTAAAAAATCCTGCAACCATAAAAGCGCAGATTGAAAAACTGAAAAGCAGAGGCTGTGTGATTGAAGACGAGGAAAGAGCAAAATTCGTCCTGTCCAATATAAACTACTACCGCCTTGTTCATTATTTTTCCGTTTTTCTTGACAAAAACGGCAGTTACAGAGAGGGAACCACCTTTGAAAAGGTAATGAGGGTCTATGACTTCGACAGACTCCTGCGTTCGCTCCTGCTGACCGCTCTGGAAGAGGTTGAAATTTCCATGCGCGCCCATGTTTCAAACTATCACGCCCTGAAGTACGGCGCACTGGGCTATCTTAATGAGTCAACCTTTGACTTCCACCACAACCACAAGTATTTCACTTCCAAGATAGACCGTCTCGTTGAAACCAACACAGGGGAAGCTATGGTAACCCACCATATGAAAAAGTACGGCGGTTCATTCCCTCTGTGGGTAATTATGGAGCTGTTCAGCTTCGGTATGCTGAACACCTTTTACGCCGACCTTAAAACCGACGATAAGAAAGCAATCGCAGACAAGGCTTTCGAGGTTTCGTACCGCTGTGTTGAAGACTGGCTCTACTGCCTGTCCGACCTGCGCAACGCCTGCGCTCACTATACAAGGCTTTACGCAAACAAGCTGGATAACGAGCCGAAACAGCCGGGCGACTACCACCGCCCCCTTACAAATTCAGTTTACGACCATATTCTGATTTTAAAGCGGCTTTATCCCCGTGATGACGCATGGCGGACAACATTTTTAATGCGCCTTGAAATGCTGATTATGGAATATGCCGATGTTGTGGAACTGGAGCATATCGGTTTCCCGCCCGACTGGAGAGAAGAACTTGCATAAGCCGCGAGCCGCGGCAGGCAGTTCCGCCTTTTGCGAAGTCGGATTAACAGAATAACAAAAGATTAACGGCGGAGTCGTACATAGTACGGTCCCGCCGTTTTTAGTCTGGTGAATAATCGGGTGACGCGTGTAGTAAATCTGAATTCTTTTCCGCAATCGACGAACGGAATGCGAATGCATTCCCGAGGAGGCAGCGGAAAAGTGCCTTTTTTTGGTTCGTTTTTTGGGCAAGCAAAAAATGAACAAAAATCTGCAACAACACATATAATTACTCTTTTTTCAGGTTTATATTATTTTCTATACAGTACAAAACGCTGTTTATGCAAAGCTGATTTATGCTGATGTTGTTATCTTTTGCATATTGTTTGATTTTCTGTACAACTTCCTTTTTATATTTTATGCCTATTGTATCCATATGCTCTTTATCATATTTGCTGTTTGCTTTTCTCTTTGCTTCAGAAACCGCCATGGTACGTCTCCTTTTATTCAAAATATGCAAAACATACAATACTAGCGTGTAAATTTCGTACGATGTGTCAATCGAAATAGGCACGTTAGTATTGTATAATGTAATAAACACCAAAAGCTGAGCATTGCTCAGCTTCATCTTAATATTTAATTATATCATAATTAAAAAATTACGTCAAGGAGCAGTTATGAGCATAATAAAAGAATTTTTCAGCGGAAATATCTATCCCTATGAAATGATGACAAACTCAGAAGAGTCTCTGGCCGCCGAAAGAAAAATCGGCGATTATCTGGAAAAGGCGGATAAGTCAGTTCCGAAGGACGAGGACGGTTATTTTTCCGATAAGGTGAGGAGCGAAATCTGCGTCCTGCAGAATTTCACAGCCGAACAGGCTTTTGAACTTGGTTTTGCTCTTGGTTTAAGAATGACCGCAGAATGTTATTGCACAAAATTACTATAAAAAATCCACCCGTAAGGGTGGATTTTTTTACAATTCATTTCTGTTTTCCAGCGCACGCTGTAAGGTCACATCATCGGCATATTCAAGTGCCGAGCCTGCGGGCAGACCGTAGGCAAGTCTTGTAACCTTTATTCCCATAGGCTTTATCATTCTGCTGATGTAAGTAGCGGTTGCTTCACCTTCAACAGTGGGGTTGGTTGCCATAATGACCTCGTCCACCTCGCCTGTGAGACGCTTCATAAGCTCGGCAATGCGGATATCCTGAGGTCCGATATTATCCATAGGGGAGAGAAGTCCGTGCAGCACATGGTATGTGCCTGTAAAGCCGCCTGCGCGTTCGATTGCGGAAACGTCCTTGGGGGCTTCAACCACACAGATAACCCTGCTGTTGCGCCGTTCGTCGCCGCAGATTGAACAGATTTCCCTTTCGGTGAAATTCTGGCAGACCTGACAGCAGCAGACGCTGTGGCGCGCCTTTACAATTTCAGCCGCAAATTCCTCTACGTCCTCCACCGGCTGATTGAGCATAAAATATGCAAGCCGCTGGGCGGTTTTCATACCGATACCCGGCAGCTTCGCAAACTGCTCCGCCGCGGAAACGAGAGGGAGCGAATTATATTCAGCCATGTCTTAGAAAAGTCCGGGGAAGCTTACGCCGCCTGTTACCTTTTCCATTTCCTTTGCGCTTTCGTCGTCAATCTTTGCGAGGATTGCGTTTACGCCTGCAACGATGATATCCTGTAATTCGTCGATTTCTTCCTTGTCAACGATTTCGGGATTGATCTTGATTTCCTTTAAAACTCTGCCGCCTGTCATGGTGAGTTCAACCATGCCGCCGCCTGCTGTTTCTGTGAAATCTGTCTGCTCGAGACGAGCCTGTACTTCCTGGATGTCCTCCTGCATCTTCTGTGCCTGACGAACCATATTGTTCATGTTGCCCATACCCTTATTTGCATAGCCCTGAGGTAATCTTGCCTTCATAATTGAATACTCCTTTTCAGATTAAAAAATTTACTGTTCTTTTATAACAACTCCCTGCGATTTTGCATAACCGAGAAAGTCTTTTACATAATTTTCTTCGTCGGAATAAACCTTTTCGCCCTTCTGGGCAACAATTCCGACTTTTCTGCCGATTGCACGGGAAACTGCCGTCTTTATATCCTCGGCAAAGTCCTTGACTGCAAAGTTCTTCTGCATTTCCGTGCCGCACACCATAAGCGTATGCTCGCTTATAAGGGCGGTTGTGTCGCCGAAAAGCATCTTTGCGGAATATCCCAGCGTATCCAGGATATCCTTCCACTCCCTGAAAGGCTGATAGCCTTCCTCAGAAGGGCCGTCGTCCTCTTCCTTCTTCTTCATCCACGGCTCACAGTCGGGGTCTTCATTTTCATAGACCGCTGCGGGCTTTTCCTCTGCCGCCAGCACTTCCTGCAGACTTGGTGTTTCATCGGCAGTCTGCGGCTGAGCCACAGGCTCAGCGGGGAACGCTTCCTCTGTCACTGGAGCAAAAGGCTCAGGCTGTGCAGGGGGGATGTTCTCCTCAAAGGGCGGAGGGGGTAACTCCTCTTCAAAGGGAAGCGGTACAGGCACAGGCTCTGCCGCAGGCTCCTCAAAGGGGAGAGGGATTATATCTTCCATAACGGGGGCTTCTTCATAAGCCTCCACGATTTCTTCGCAGGTCTCATCGGGCGAAACCGCCGCAAGGGCTTCCGCCAGCGATACGGGGGCTTCCTCTTCCTCGGAAAGGGTCGGGAATTCTATATCACTAGAGGATAAATTGAAGATTTCAGATTTCAGCGATTCCTGCAGAGAACTCATTGCAAGCCCCTTTACGGTGCGTTCCAGGGATTCCACTCTTTCGAGAAGTCCGTCTGTGTTCTGCGACTGAGGTGCGGTGGAAATACCTGTCACCTTCCGCTCAAGAGCGTCGATTCTGCCCGAAAACTGCTTCTCGTCCACATCAAGGACAGGCATACACAGCTTTATCAGACACATTTCGCAGGTGAGCTGTTCATTTCCCGAACGGCTTCTTGCCGCAAGGGCTTCGGAAATTATAGAAATCGCACGGAGAATGCTCTCCATGGAATATTTTGTGTTCTGCTGAAGATACTGCTTTTCCTCGTCTGCCGAAATCCTGAGAACAGAGCGCTGTGCCCCTGCCTTTAAAAGCATAAGGATACGGTAATGAGAAACCAGCTCCTCCATAAGTCTTACAGGACTCTTTGACCGCTGAACAAGTCCGTCCAGCACTGCGATTGCCCTGCTGCTGTCCTTTCCGATAACCGCGTCGGCTATCTCAAAAAGGTGGTCAGTTCCCGAAATGCCCGAACAGCTGCGTACGATTTCCTCGGTAACATGGTCAGCTGCCGCAAAGCACTGATCCAGAAGGGAAAGTGCGTCTCGCATACCGCCGTCGGAGATGCGGGAAATAAGGAATGCCGCCTCGTCGTCAAGCTTCATGCCCTCTTTTTCCGCGATTTCCAGCAGACGCTTCTTGCTGTCCTCTATGTCGATTCTTCTGAAATCAAAACGCTGACAGCGGGAAAGGATAGTTGCGGGAACCTTATGGGTTTCGGTTGTGGCAAAAATGAACACAACATGGGGCGGAGGCTCTTCGATAAGCTTTAAAAGGGCATTGAATGCCGCAGTGGAAAGCATATGGACCTCGTCGATTATGTATACCTTGTAACGGCAGGAAAGAGGCGTGTAGACCGCTTCTTCCTTAAGGTTACGAATATCATCAACGCTTGTGTTGGACGCGGCGTCTATTTCAACCACGTCAGGGGTTTCCTCCGCTACCGCACGGCAGGCTTCACATTCAAGACAGGGGTTCCCGTCCTTTGTGTCAAGGCAGTTTATTGCCTTTGCAAGAATTTTCGCACAGGTGGTCTTACCTGTACCCCGTGAACCTGTAAACAGGTAGGCATGGGAGGTCTGCCCGTTTTTCAGCTGATTCATAAGTGTGGTTGTGATATGCTCCTGAGAAATTACATCGCTGAAAACCTGCGGTCTGTATTTTCTGTATAACGCAAGATACATTTTCACAACCCCCTTTTTGGATGAATGATGAAAAACGAATGATGAATGATTAAGGAGCGCCTTTTGGCGCAATTTTTAAATCCGCCCGCAAAGCGGACACGATAATCGTTCATCTTTCATCATTAATCTTTCATTCCGTTGAAAAGCTCCGCTTTTCAACAATAAAGCTCTTGAGTATGAACACAGGCTGACTGCGGCACAGGCCGAAATCCGCTTAATGCTGCTCGGTTCCCCGCCTGACATGGTTCACGACACGACCTTGCACAGGGTCTGTGTTCACATTCAAGAGCTTTACCTTAGTATTATAAACGATTTTATATAAAAAATCAAGTGTTTTTTCACAATTTCTGTTATTTGACAGAAGTGGGATATGTTTTTTTATTTACAGGGTTGATTTTTAATATATACTATGGTATAATATTAAATAATTTTTTATTTTTATTAGTATGGAACAAAACGAAATAAAACAACAAGAAAGGCTGAACAACTATGGCTAAGGTAGTAAAATTCGGCGGCAGCTCTCTTGCTGACGCAAATCAGTTCCGCAAGGTTGCGGACATCATCAGAAGCGACAAGGAACGCAGATACGTGGTTCCCAGCGCACCCGGCAAGCGTTACAGCGATGATATAAAGGTTACGGATATGCTCTACACCTGCTATGACGAAGTCTGTGCAGGCAAGAACGCTATCACAGCTTTCGCTCCCATTGCAGAACGCTTCAACGGTATCATTTCCGACCTGGGTCTTACAATTTCCCTTGACGAAGAATATGCCGAAATTATGGAAAACTTCCGCAAACAGGCAGGTAAGGACTATGCTGCAAGCCGCGGCGAATACCTCAACGGTATCATTCTCGCAAACTATCTCGGTTTCCAGTTCATTGACGCTGCCAAGGGTATCTTCTTCGGCAGAAACGGCGAATTTGACGCTGAGCTTACAGACGCTACACTCTCTGCTATCCTCGAAGGCTACGACTGTGCAGTAATTCCCGGATTCTACGGCGCACGCCCCGACGGCACAATCAAGACATTCTCCAGAGGCGGAAGCGACTTTACAGGTTCTATCGTTGCAAAGGCTATCGGAGCTGACCTCTACGAAAACTGGACAGATACACCCGGTGTTGCGGTAGCTGACCCCAGAATCGTTGACAACCCCAAGTTTATCGACATTATCACATACAGAGAACTCCGTGAGCTTTCCTACATGGGCTTCTCCGTTTTCCATCAGGACGCTGTGTTCCCTGTAAGAAGCGCAAGCATTCCGATCAATATCAAGAACACACACGACCCCTCCGCTAAGGGTACAATGATTGTTCCCGAAGCTCCCGAGGGCAAGAATGAACACATCATCACAGGTATCGCAGGTAAGAAGAATTTCAGCGCAATCTGCCTTGAAAAGGACGAGATGAACAGCGAAATCGGCTTCTTACGCCGCATCCTTACTCTTATGGAAACTGAAGGCATTGCTTTCGAGCATATCCCCACAGGTATCGACACAATGAACATCATTGTAAACAGCGATGACCTCGACAAGCACCCCAACTTTGCCGACAGAATCAAGGAAGTTGCTAACCCCAACCATATCGAAATCGAAAAGAACCTTGCTGTTATTGCTGTCGTAGGTAGAGGCATGAAGGCTACAAAGGGTACTGCTACCCGTATTTTCGCAGCTCTCTCCCACGCAAACATCAACATCAAGATGATTGACCAGGGTTCTTCCGAGCTTAACATCATTGTAGGTATCGAAGAAGCTGACTTTGAAGAAGCTATCAGAGTAATCTACAACATGTTCATGCTTCAGGAATAAGCCGTGAGCCACGGCAGGCAGTTCCGCCTTTCTGACACTTTGTTTTTTTGCAGAAACAAGTGAAACGGCGGAATTTGAACCTGTTTTAATAATGATTTCTACGGGCACGGCTTGCCGTGCCTCTGCAATATCCATAGAAAGGACTGGCAAAAATGAGCCGAGCAGACGAGCTTTTTATACAGAACTGCCGTGATATTATCGAAAACGGCACATGGGATACGGACCAGAACGTAAGACCCAGATGGGAGGACGGCACTCCCGCCCATACCGTTAAGAAATTCTGTATCGTGAACCGCTATGATTTGCGCGAGGAATTTCCCCTTATGACTCTGCGTCGCGTCTTTTACCGCTCGGCAATTGAGGAAGTGCTGTGGATTTACCAGCAGAAGAGCAACGATGTAACAAAGCTCTCCACCCACATCTGGGACAGCTGGACAGTTGACGGCGGAAACACAATCGGCAAGGCCTACGGCTACCAGATGTCCGTGAAGCATAAATACCCCGAGGGTGAATTTGACCAGGTTGACCGTGTGCTTTACGACCTGAAGCACAATCCTGCCAGCCGCAGAATTTTAACCAGCACCTTCAACCACCACGACCTTAACGAAATGGGACTTGCACCCTGCGCATATTCCATGACATACAACGTTACGGGCAATGTGCTGAACGGCATTTTAAACCAGCGTTCGCAGGACATGCTCACCGCAAACAACTGGAATGTGTGCCAGTATGCGGCTCTGCTGACAATGTTGGCAAAAGCAAGCGGACTTATCCCCGGCGAACTGGTTCACGTTATTGCTGACGCGCATATTTATGACCGCCATGTGGATATTGTAAAGCGGATTATAGAAAAGGAGCCTTATCCCGCACCTAAAATGGAGGTTGAGGATATCACCGATTTCTATAAGTTCACAAAGCAGAGTTTTACAGCGTTAGATTATAAATATCACGAATTTGACGGGAAAATCCCCGTTGCTATATGAGACTCAGGCGTACTGCCTGACCATTAACCGCCTTTCTTAGCCTTTCTTTTAAACGAGCGTTTATGAGACGGCGGAAAAACGAACATAAATATATAAATGAAAAATTGGGAAAGGGAATAATCCGGAGAAGGGACTTTCCGGACTAAGCGGCTTTCAGACGCATTCCTTCAGAAAGGACATCTTATGAATCTTATCGTTGCAGTTGACCGTAAATACGGTATCGGAAAAGACAACACCCTGCTGGCGCGTGTGCCTGCGGACATGAAATATTTCCGCGAAAAAACCATGGGAAAGACAATCGTAATGGGCAGCAGCACTTATATGAGCTTCCCGAAGCGCCCCCTCCCCGAACGCGAAAATCTTGTTCTCACCTCAAAGCCTGAAAACTATCCCGAAGTAAAGTGCTTCGAGAGCATTGCGGAGTTGTTTTCCTATATAAAGAACAAAAGCGACCACGTTTTCGTATGTGGCGGAAGCACTGTATATCTCCAGCTTCTCCCGTACTGCGAAAAGGCATATGTTACTCATATTGACGAAGAATTTGAAGCTGATGTTTTCTTCCCCAACTTAGGCGAGCTTGAAAACTGGGAAAAAACAGAAGAAAGCGATGTAATTGAAACAAACGGCTATAATATCACCTTTGCTGTTTATGAAAATAATGACGTAAAAGAAATGAACTGAAAGGAAATCCCACAATGCGAGCATTACCCGTTGAAGGCATGAGGGACTATCTCCCTGAGGAGATGGCGCTTCGTGACGAGCTTATCAATAAAATTGTAAAGACATATAAGGAAAACGGCTTCCGCCGTATTTCCACACCTGCCGTTGAGAGTATCGAAAATCTCGATAACAGCGACGGCGGCGAAAACCTGAAGCTTATATACCGTATCGCAAAGAGAGGCGAAAAGCTGGATAAGGCTATTGCTTCGGGCGACCAGTCCCAGCTCTGCGATTTAGGTCTCAGATACGACCTGACACTCCCGCTGGCAAGATACTATACCGCACACCAGAACGATCTGCCCGTACCCTTCAAGTGTATTCAGGTTGACCGCGTTTACCGTGCGGAGCGTCCCCAGAAGGGCAGAATGAGAGAATTTATCCAGTGTGATATTGATATTTTGGGAAGCGAAAGCGTTGACTGTGAAGCTGAACTTATGTCGGTAACTGCCGAAGCGCTTCAGAATATCGGTATCAACTCCTTTAAAATCATCGTAAACCACAGAGCGGTTATCCGCGCGGTTATTCTCCACTGTGGATTTACTGAAGAGCAGGTTAATTCCGTCTGCATCACCATTGACAAGCTGGATAAAATCGGCACTGACGGCGTAAAGGCTGAGCTTCTTGCAAAGGAATTTTCCGCAGACGCTACCGAAAAGCTTATGACACTTCTCGGCAGAGAGGAAATCACCCTTGCAGAGCTTGTGGAATACGGCGCAGAAGAACCTGCAAAGGAGCTTTTCGGTGTAATAGACGCCGCAAAAGAAATCTCAGGCGGAAAATACGATATTGTTTTCGATATCACTCTGGTAAGAGGCCAGGGCTACTATACAGGCACAGTATTTGAAATCTCCTGTGATGAGTTCGGCGGAACTGTTGCAGGCGGCGGCAGATATGACGGACTTATCGGACGTTTCTCGGGTAAGGATGTGCCCGCAGTAGGCTTCTCAATCGGTTTTGAACGTATCTTCTCCGTACTTTCCGACCGCGGTGCAAAGACAGACGGCAGAAAGAGAGCGGCTGTACTTTACAATGAGGGCAGCTTTGCGGCGGCTTATTCCTATGCAAAGACCCTGCACAAGGAATACGATGTGACACTTGTTATTGCAAAGAAGAAAATCGGCAAGCAGTTCGGCCAGCTTGAACAGCAGGGCTATGACGCGGCGGTTGTTTTCGATAATGACAAGGAATGGAAAGACCTCAAGAAAAAGGCTGAATAATATAATAACATGGCTCCTGCATTTTATTGCAGGAGCCGTCTGTTTTTATCAGTATAATCTTTCTACTGTATATCCTCTTTCCTCCAGCAGGTCAATCACACTGCCGTCGCCGCAGAAGTGCGCAAAACCTACCATGTAGAAAATATTGTCACCGTTCTTTATATATTCTTCCGCGGTATCAGCCATACCTACGTTACGGTCATAGAGAAGCTTCTGGTTATACGCTTCATAATCCTCCGCAATTTCCTCGGGGTATGCTTCTTCTTCCTCTGTTTCGGTTTCAGCCATTGCCTCAACGTCGCCTGTTGCCCAGACAGTGTAAAGCTCCATAAATACTTCCTTCAGCTCTTCATCGCTGAGTTCAATCATTGACATTATGTCATATTCGCAAAGGTCGTCAGTCATAAAGGTAATTGCGTCCATCTGGGTTTCCAAGGCTTCAATACTGCGTACTTCCTTGCCGTCAGCCTTTGCAAGGTCGATAAAATATCTGTCAACACCGGATTCTTTCATACCCTCAAGGCTCATAAGCGCGCCGGAACTGATAAGGCTGGACCAGAACGCGGGATTATAGCTGTCGTAAGCCTCCATATAGAGACCCTTTTCTGTAAGATATGCCTTTGCCGCTTCATAGGTTTCAGCGGAGAGATGGTCAGAAACAAGTGTTCCGTCTGTAAGCATGAAGTAGGAGAGATACATTATCTGTACTACCATATCTGTTTCAATCTTACTTATGTCATATTCTACCGCAACGCCGTTGCTTTCGTTGTAGATATCCATAACATACTGGGGAATTACAGCTGTGTCATCGGGAATAATATGAATTGTTCCCATCATCTTAAGGCTGTTGCCGCTTTCGGGGTCGGTAACCTGCCATACTGCGGGAGTAAGCCCCTCGGAATTGCCCTCAACAACGTGGTCGGTAATAATAACAGCAGGCTTTGCCGTTTCCTCGGAAGCCCCGGTATCATCTGCCGCAGATTCTGTCGTTGTGGTTGCAGCCGCTTCTGTAGTTGTGACCGCTGTTGTGGTTTCTGATACAGTTGTTGTCTGCTGTGCTGTGTTTGTGCCGCAGGAGCAGAGAAGTCCTGCCGCAATGATTAATGCTGTAAGTCTTTTTTTCATAATAACGCCTCGTTTCCTTTATATCTTTCTTGTTTTATGGTAAACAAAATTTACTGTTATGCATAATATTATACTACTGTTTTTGTTATATGTCAATAGTTATTTAACGAAAAGTAAATGTTTTTTACTTCCGTTGATTCCGCGGGTCTATGCGGGGATTTTTTATATGCTTTGTAAGATAGATTTACCAGAACAGTGGATTTTATGCACAGGGGGCGCGCCGCGCGCTTCTGCGGCGAAGTCGCAGAAGCTGCCGTGCG
>JAZSFL010000033.1:0-40983 GCA_045532185.1 Ruminiclostridium sp. | reverse complement strand
GGCGCAATCGGCGCGCTGCGCCGCCCCCTCCGCCCTAATACAGCTTCGCGAAAACGCTGCATGCATTGTCCAGGCACACAGGAACGGCGTATTCGGAAACGGTGCTGATTTCGGAAATATCGGTGCATACCCTGCCGAATTCGGAAAAGATGTGTCTTAAAGCAAAATATTCGTCCTTCCCTGTCAGGGAAACGAGAATATAACCGCCGTAGCAGTGATAAACACAAGTTTTTTCATCCAGCTCCGCACTTTCCATTACGCGGCACAGTTGCGCAAGATTGTCAAGACTCATCAGACAACACATTATTGCGGTTTCGCAGTCACTTTCCCGCTCACTCTCCTCATACAACCCCGACACATACAGTATGCATCCCCCTTCTTCGTCGGGAAATGCCTCCAGAAAAAGGCGCTCCGGCTTATGCCCTGAAAAAAGCTTCATTTTTCTCAGCATTCTGGAGAGACTTCGCCTTGCTTCTGCGGTACGCAGTACAATAGCCTCGGCGCACAGGGAATATTCCTGCATATCCGCTTCGGAAAGCGTTATTTTTACAGTATCACGGCTTAATGAGTCGTACTTCATTATTGTTACCGTCCTTTCGGAAATTTTATATAAAAGGAAAAATATATGTCAGACAAAACAAGCAACTTACTTGATAAATTCGACGGCGATGTGAAAAGCTATGTCACCGCCCCCGAAAAAAAACAGCGAAAGCTGAAATCCATATACGCGGACCAGCTTATCTGCCTGCTGGCCCTTCTTGGGGTAAGCTGGTGGCAGAGCGGCATGAGAGCGCTCATTATATGTCTTGCTTCGGTGGTTACCTGTATCATTTCGGATATGATATTCTGCCGCATGACGGGAAAGACCTATAACCCGAAAGACCTTTCCACTCTTGCGGCCGGCCTTTGTATCGGTCTTATGATGCCCGCCTCCGTAAACTACGGAATAGTGGTTTTCGGTGCGCTTCTATCCATGGGTATAAAGCATATTTTCGGCGGTAAGGACAACTACATCTTCAATCCTACTTGTGCCGCAATCGCCTTTCTCATAATATGCTTCCCGGGCGAAATGCTGTTCTATCCCGAAAGAGGCGTTCAGCCTGAAATTTTCGGTGCGCCTGCTTCAAGCCTTGTGCAGGGTGTGGAAAGTTATCTTATGAAAATCGGTACGGCTCCTGCCGTTTCCCTTGAGGATATGCTTATCGGCAACTATGTAGGCCCATTAGGCACTACACACTTCCTTATTCTCGCCGTATGCGGAATATGCCTGCTTGCAAGACGGTCAATGTCAGCCCTTGTAACAATTTTCGGTCTTGGTTCATACTTCGCGCTTACCGCTCTTTTCCCTGTATATACAAGTATCGGCGACACCATCAAGCTGGAGCTTGTAGGCGGTTATCTGCTGTTCGGTTTTGTATTTCTTGCCAGCGACCCCCAGACTGTTCCTAAAACTGTTCCTGCCCGTGTGGTTTACGGACTTCTTTTAGGTGTTATCGGCTGTCTATTCCGTCATTTCGGTAAGGTTGAAGGCTCATTTATCTTCATTCTGCTTATTGCAAATGCCGTTTCGCTGCACCTTGACGCTTTATGCGCGGCGGCTATATCGGGAATAAAGCGCGCTTCTTCCTATATGTTCCGCAATATGGGCAGATTCGAAAAGCTCCGCGACAATGCCGCACAGGGCAAGGGTAAGCAGAATCTTTCCGATACTATGGAAATTATTGTACCACTTACAAACTATAATATGCCTCCTATTGACGGCAAAGTAACAAAAGTAAAGCGCCGCAGTACAAATGCGCTGTCCCGTTATGTTGACAATCTCAGGATAAAACTGAAAAAAGACAGGGTTGTCCGCGAAGCCAAGGGTCAGGATTATATGACAGCAATGCGGAAAATGCAGAAAAAGTCAGTCGACAAAGCGAAGAAAACCGCATCGGCGAAGAAAAACACTTCCCACCCCATAAAACAGCCTGCAAATAAATCCCAGCAGAAGAACAACAAGCAGGGCACGAAAGGTTAATTTCAATGGAGAATAAAAAAATAAGCCTTAAAGACGGCTTTTTCAAACAGAATATCGTTTTTATGAGCGGACTTCTCATTGCGCCTGTAATCGCCTGTGCAACCACGCTTCAGAAAAGCCTTGCGGTATGCATTGTGTTTACTCTGGTGTCCTTTCTGACAATTCTGCTCTGCCGCGTAATTCCCAGAAAAATCGCATACACTCTGAGAGTAATTATCTACTCTCTTGTGGCTTCGGCAATATATATTCCCGCTATACTCCTCGCCACCTTCCTTATGGGCGGTGATGTAATCATGTCTGCAGGTGTATATCTGCCCATACTTGTAACAAACAGCCTTATTCTTTCAAAATCCGAATCCCGTTTCTATATTGAGCCCCTGAAGGATATGGTTCCCGATGTGCTCTGCTTTATCGCAGGTTTTGACATTGCCTGCATCTTTACGGGCACAGTCCGTGAAATCCTTGCAAAAAGCACAATCGGCGGCGCATATCTCAAGATGCCCTTTACAATTCCCGCTCTGGAAACCACCTTCGGCGGCTTCCTGTTTGTAGGCATTCTGGCAGGCCTTGCGAGAGGTGTCTACAATCACCGCAAGGCAAAGCTTCTGCGGACTCTTGACGATGAAGAAGACGAGCTTGCGGAATATGCGGAGGATATGGGTGAATTCCTTGTAGGCAAAAAGAATTCCGAGCCTGACAAAATCAGGATTTATAAGCCTTCAAAGAAAAAGCAGAAGGCTGAAACCCCCGAAGATATCCTTGATATGGACTTCAGCGACAACCGTAGTCTCGTAGAAGAATTTGCGGCAATCGTTGCAGGCGGAGCAGAGCTTGTTCCCGATGACGACAAGGAATCCGGGGATAACGAAAACTGGTCTGTTGATGAAAGTACTGCAGACGAGGAGACTCCTGCGGAAGCAGAAGCCTCAGATGAAAATGGCAAGGAGGAATCCGGAGAATGACAGCATTTATGAATATTCTTACAGCTTCCCTTGTTGCTATTTTCATGCAGAATTCCATTCTGGAACGTGCGCTCGGCATCAATGTACTGCTGTATGCCTCCAGAAAAAGGGAGCATCTTCTCGGCTTCTTTGCGGCAATCACCTACACAACCACGATTTCATCCGCCATTATCTGGAATTTCAACAGGCTGTTTGCCGAAAACGAATATTACAGCATTTTTATGCCGATTCTATATGTTGCGGTAGTGAGCGTACTGTATATTCTGACGCTGGTGCTTATCTGGCGCTTTTTCCCGAAGCTTTTCAGAAATATCAGAAAATATGTTCACCTTTCCGTATTCAACTGCTCAGTTATCGGCGCGCTTTTCCTCTGCTCGGTGCAGGGTGCCGATATCTTTACCTATATCGGCTACGGCTTCGGTACGGGCATAGGCTTCCTGCTTGCGGCATATCTTCTTTATATCGCCGCCGACAGGCTCAATTCCCCTCTTGTGCCCGCCGCTTTCAGAGGTTTCCCTGTTATGCTGGTGTATGTGGGCATACTTTCCCTTGCACTTTATGCATTTACAGGCTATACCACATCTGCAGTCTGAACAACTATTGATTTTATGACAAAAGGAGGCTTGATTTCTTGAAAAAAAGAAAGAATTACGGGAGAAAAATAAAAAGAAGCAAAATCAACCTCTATCCCAGAAAAAAGACAAAGGCTCAGAAGATTCTGGGTGCAGTGCTTCTTATCATAATTATCCTTGCAATTGTCTTTCTCGGCTATTGCCTCGGAAAGCCGTTGCTTGAATTTATTGAGAAGAATGCAGGCAGCAACAGCAACTCCCCTGCATGGACTCCCCCTGCGGATACCTCGCACACAGAGGAGATTGCCGAAGATCCGGAATCTGCTGATGTAACTACCTCATCTGCGGAAACAACCACACCTGCCCCTGTGGAAAACCCTGATATATATGCGGTTTCCGTGCCTGTTTCGGCACTTTCCAATTCCGCATCCCTTTCCACTTTTGCATCAAAAGCCGTATCTGAGGGATATACCGCGGCAATTGTCACCATGAAGAACAACAGCGGATACCTGTTTTACAGTACCGAGGTAGCTCCCGCCAAGGGAAGCGAGGTGATTCTGGGTATGATGACTGCGTCCGAAATCTGCAGTATCCTCAAACAAAACGGCCTTGTGCCTGTTGCGGAAATATCTGTTCTTTCGGATAATGCAGGCGGTAAGATAAACGGCGATATGTGTTACAAAATCGTTGACGAACCCACGGTTTCCTGGCTTGATTATTTCTCAACAGGCGAACCCCTGAGATGGTCCGACCCTTCAAGCGAAGCTACGATTTCCTATAACAAGGCAATTGCTGACGAACTTACAGCATCGGGTTTTGAGAGAATAATCCAGACGGATATAATATTCCCGCCCTTCCAGGAATACGACAGGGAGTTTATTGCCACAAAGTATTTTGCCTCAGACCGATATAAAATTCTGAGCGCATCCGTTGCTTCAGGTGCATATGTGCTTGCAGACGCCCACGATATCATACTCGGTGATATGAGCGGCTCGGCAGAGGTGCTGAAAAACAGAGCCGAGCTTTCAGGTAATACAATTATTATAAGAATAGACCGGCAGGTCTTTGCCGCCGAAGGAGGATTCCCTGCCGATGCGTCAGCACTCCTTGAGGATGTAATGGCCCAGTGTGAGGTAAAATGTATGGGCATGGAGCTTGTTCCCATGATTGAGAAATCGGATTTCTCCGCCGATGAAATCCCGGCAATGAAATCAGCCGCCGAAGCCATAGGCTACAGCGACTTTTACGTAAAATAAATTCACCCTCCGCATTCTGCTGAATGCGGAGGGTTCTTTTCGGGTGTTATGGTTCTCAGACAATTTTAACTGTCTTCATTACAACAGGCTGTAAAGGCTTGTCGCCAAGGTCAGTTTCAACCTCTGCAATTTCATCAACCGCGTCCATGCCGTCGACAACCTTGCCGAAAGCGGCATAGTTGCCGTCAAGATGGGGAGCGTCCTCATGCATGATGAAGAACTGGCAGCTTGCGGAGTCAGGAGCAGCAGCACGGGCCATGGAGATAACGCCTCTGGTGTGCTTCAGGTTGTTTACAACGCCGTTTGCAAGGAATTCACCCTTGATGTGTGTGCCTGCGTTACCTGTTCCGTTGCCGAGGGGGCATCCGCCCTGAATCATAAAACCGCTGATGACTCTGTGGAATGTGAGGCCGTTGTAGAAGCCGTCGTTTACGAGTCTTTCAAAGTTTTCCACCGTAATGGGGGCGATGTCGGGGTAAAGTTCAAGCTTGATTTCTTTACCGTTTTCGAGTTCAATTACTACCATTTTTGTTCATATCCTTTCCATATATATAAATCCTAATGGGATTTATTGCCTTTCAGAATAACAGCCACCGCGGCACCTGCGCCTATAACCAGTACGCCCAGTACTGCCGCAATTATAACCAGTCCTGTGTTGTCCTCTCCGGAAACAGGGGTGTGGGTGATTTTTTCTTCAGTGACGGGAGCGGTTGTGGTTTCCGCAGTTGTGGTCTCTTCAGAAGAACCTGTCGTTTCCTCAGGGGGAGCTGTGGTTTCTGCCGTTTGTGCAGTGGTTTCTTCGGGTTCGGCCGCCTTTGCTTCAAAGAAAAGCCGTCGTTCGGCGTAATCCGCCCTGTGATCCAGGGCAAGCGCCTCGTCGCTTATGTCAAAATACTTTTCGTGTGCCGCTTTGTCCAGGTATTCGCCGTTTTTATAATCGCCACTTCCGTTCCAGCAGGAGTCCACCCATACCCAGCGTTCCTCCGCCTTATGGTAAAAAGCGGTAAATTCGTGATTCTGAACACCGTCGGTCAGGTTTTCGTATTCAACCTCTCCGCCTGTGCTTCCGCCCTTGATATTTACGGCATCAATCCCCTGTGCCTGAAGCAGCGCACAGTATAAGTCCGCAAATCCCGTGCATACCGTACGGGATTTTTTCAGCACCTCGTACAGTACAACGTTGGTTTCGGTAACGCTTTCGGCTCTTGCGTCGTGGTCGTAATAGAAGTGGTCCGCCACGTAAAGGGCGAGTACCCTTGCTTTTTCGTAGTCGCCCTCAATCCCCTCGGTTACCGAGTCGGAAATCAGTTTTATCTGTTCCTGGACAGTTGCGATTTCCGCCGCATCAGCAGTTCTGCTGATATAGTAGCCGACACTTTCAGAAGAAGCGTCAATTATATTGTCGAAAACTGTCCTGTTTGTTTCGGAAAGACCATTGTCGGCAAAGTAATAGCCGTTGTCGCAGTATATACGGTAGCCGAAGGTAGCGCCTGACGACAGCTGTACCGCTATCGAAGTGTAACGATAACCCTCGGGGAGGGTAAGTTCCGCTTCATAGCTTCCGTCCTTGTCAATGCTCATCTTATAACTGCCGCTTGCATCCTCTGCACCTGCGAAAAAGAGCTTCTTTATCCTGTCGGAAACATATCTGCCTTTCGCATAGAGTGTGTTGCCGCTTATTTCAAAAAGGGAGTAATATTCGGTGTTATATGAGGTTCTGAGAAAATTTCTGCGTGATTTTACCGCACTTTCGACATTTACGGAAACAAGTCCTGCAAAAATCACCGAAACCGCAATATAAATCAGTGCGAGGATGAAAATTTTTGCCCGCTCATTAAAAGAACGGGCAGAAAAATTGTTTGAAATCATAAAAGCTTCTTGAGTTCTTCCTTATCAGGGCTGTAAATCATAGCCACATCTCTTGAAATAATATCGTCGCGAACAAGTCTCTTCAGGCTTTCGTTCATTGTTCTCATGCCGAGGGAAGCACCGGAAGCCATAACCTGTTCAAGCTGATGTACCTTTTCTGCACGGATATTATTTGCAGAAGCGTCGGTATTTATGAGAATTTCAAATGCAGCGGTTCTGCCTCTGTCGCTGTTCTTCATGGGAACGAGCATCTGGGAAACTACGCCGCGGAGGTTTGTTGAAAGCTGTGAACGGATCTGGTTCTGCATTTCAGAGGGGAATACGTCGATAATACGGTTTACTGTATGAGGTGCGCCTGTGGTGTGGAGTGTACCGAGAACCAGGTGGCCTGTTTCTGCTGCTCTTAAAGCAAGGGAGATAGTTTCAAAGTCACGCATTTCACCTACGAGGATTACGTCAGGGTTTTCACGCAGACCGCTTCTGAGAGCAGCGTTGAAGTCAGTGATATCGCTGCCGATTTCTCTCTGGTGGATTGTAGCCAGCTTGGGCTTGTAGATATATTCGATAGGGTCTTCGATTGTAAGAATGTGGCAGGCACGGTTCTGGTTGATGTAATCTACCATTGTAGCAAGGGTTGTGGACTTACCTGAACCTGTAGGGCCTGTTACAAGAATAAGACCCTTTAATTCCTTTGTAAGGTCGATAGCCGCCTGGGGAAGGGAGATATCCTTGAAGGAAGGAACTTCTTCGTTTAAAAGACGGATTGCAGCAGCAAGCTTGCCGCCGTTGTAGTGGTAAACGTTGACTCTCTGACGGCCGCCGCTCTGGGCTGTGAAGGAGAAGTCGATATCCTCGCCCTGACCGAGACGCTTTTCCTGTTCAGCGGAAAGCATGGAGAGGATGGTACGGCTTACTACCTCTTCGTCCATACCATCGAACTTCTTCAGTTCGCCGTTGATACGGATAGAGGTGGGAGCGCCTACTGTAAGATGTATATCCGAAGCGTTCTTGCTTCTGGCGAAATTGATTAACTGTTCAATATTCATAGCATTTCAACCCTTTCTCAATATAATTACTTTATTCTGAACTGGATACCGCTTGCGGAAAGATAAACTTCCTGTGCGGTATTGGCAATACGCTGATTTACTGCACCCATGATTTCACGGAAAGCAACCTGCTCCTTATCCTTGGGGCATACGGAAAATCCCGGTTCGATGGAAATAATAACCATGGCGCCGTTGAGTTCTTCAACCTTTCTCATGCACTCAATCACGTTTTCAACAACAATTTTCTTTATTTCGTCGTGTTCTTCTCTTGTGATATTTTCGACATCCTTTGCTATTCTCTTCATTACGGAAGATGTGTAAGAGCCAAGGCTGTCAAAAATAAAGAACTTATGGTCCTTTATGTAGTCTACGGGATTTTCGACATCGGATTCCACTACCCACTGAACATTATTCTGTTCGTTGGAGTAATTCATTCTGTGAAGAGTATCCTCGCTGATATGTGCGCCTGTGTTCAGGAACAGAACGTTATCGCAGGTCTTGAAGTAAGAAATTGCCCATCTGGTCTTACCGCTTCCTGCACCGCCTGTTACGAGGGTTATATTTCCCATTGCGTTTACCTGTCCTTTCATATATTGGGTAGAAAGGTTCCGTCTGAACTGTTCTCCCTGAAAATGCTGTATTTTATATACAATATTATATTATAAATTTTTCCGATAGTCAAGTTTTTTATGGAAATGTGAAAATCCTCGGAAATATGCACTAATACCCCTTGTTTTATTTGTTTAAATGTGATATAATTCTTGTACGAATTATTTTCACTTGGGTTACAGGTGACGATTTGAAAGGCAAGGTTAAAAATATGGACAGATTTTCAGAGCAGCTTGTTGAAAGAGCTTCGGATAAAAAGACAATGTTCTTAAAAGGACTGGTAATAGCAGGACTCATTTTGGTTGTTGCACTCCTGGGCTATCTTATGATACTTTTCAATTACAGCATAACTCTCTTCTGCGTTGTAGCTGCAGCAGGTGCGGTATGGCTTGCGGTGTATATTATGCAGGGGCTTAATGTAGAATACGAATACATAGTTACAAATGACGACCTGGATATTGACAAGATTTCGGGCAAGCGCAAGAGAAAGCGCCTTATCAGCATTGACCTGAAGTCAGTTGACGACCTTGGTCCCTATCTCAACGAAACCGAGCTTGATCCCGATGTGACTGTGCTTGCGGAAGACGGCACAGGTATTGATATGTGGTATCTGCTTATCGAAACCGAAAGCACAGGCAAGGTTGCGATTATCTTCAACCCCGATGAACGCACAATAAAGAACATAATCGGCGGTCTTGAACCCCTGCTCCGCGCAAAGCTCAGTACAAAGTATCTGGGTGACGCAGAAGAAGCCGAAGAAACAGCAGAATAATTTCAAAGCCGATTGCAAGGCGGGGGTCATTGTGCCGCATATGCCTTATGGTCGGCTTTCTCCATTGTAAAAGAAAGGTGAATCAATGAAAAGCGCACTGCTTAAAACCTCTCTCAGAGAAATAAAGAATACCCGTAACCGTTTTTTCTCAATTTTCGGAATAGTTGCCCTTGGTGTAGGTTTTTTCTCAGGCATCAAGGCGGCGCCTCCCGATATGAGGATTTCGGCGGATAAATACTACGATGAAACAAAGCTTATGGACTTCCGCCTTGTTTCAACATACGGCTTTGACGAAAATGACATTGCCGCACTTGAAGCCATAGACGGAGCAGAGGTCTATCCTTCGTATTTTGCCGACCTGCTGTCATATTCCGAGGGTACAAGCCCCGAAGCGGCAAGGGTTTTCTCCCTTCCCGGGGACGACAGCCTTATAAACACCATAACCCTCACGGGAGGCAGAATGCCCGAAGCGGCGGATGAATGCATCGTAAACGCTTCAGATATGAACGGAAGTTCGCTTGCAGAGGGTACAAAGGTGTATTTCACTGACGGCGACGGGGAAAATCCCGATGATATGCTCAGCCGTACCGAGTATACGGTTGTAGGCTCTTATATGTCGTCAATGTATGTTGACAAGACCAGCTACGGAAGCACCTCCGTAGGCAACGGCTCTATCGGAAACGTATATTATATTCCTGCGGAAAACTTCTGCGTGGAATACAACACCGAGGTATATATCCGCTTCCCCGAGCTGGACAGTCTGAATACCTACGAGGACGGATACGAAACGCGTATCGAGGAACTTACGGAACAGCTTGAAGCGGTTGGTGATGTGAGAAGTGTTGAACGCTTCGACGAGATTATGGAAGAAGCCAACGCTGAGCTTGCCGACGCAAAAAAGGAGCTTGCGGACGCGGAAGCTGAAGCAAACGCAGAGATTGCTGACGGCGAAAAGGAAATCGAAGATGCAAAGATAAAGCTTCAGGACGCCGAAAAGGAAATTGCAGACGGCGAAAAGAAGCTTGCAGACGGCGAAAAGGAACTTGCGGACGCACGCAAGGAGCTTGCCGACGGATATACCGAGCTTGCCGAGGGCAGAGCCGAATTTGAAAAGGAAATCGCTGACGCAGAAAAGAAGATTGCCGACGCGGAAAAGGAAATAGAAGAAAACGAACAGAAGCTTCTTGACGGCGAAAAGGAATATCTGGACGGTCTTGCCGAGTACAACGACGGATATGAAAAATTCCTCGAGGGAAAAGAGGAGTATGAGGCAGGTCTGGCTGAATACGAAAGCGCAAAGGCTCAGCTGGACGAACAGTATGCCCTGTGGGAACAGGGTTATGCCGAATATGAGGCAGGAAAGAAACAGCTTGCTGACAGCAAGGCCCAGCTTGACAACGGCGCGGCTCAGCTGGCACAGCTGGCTATGTATTTCGGCAAGGAAAGCCCGCAGTATATAACTGCAAAAATCCAGTATGATATAGGCGTCAGCGCTTATAATTCGGGAAAAGAAAAGCTTGAGGCGGCGAAAGCAGAACTTGACAGCGGTAAAGCACAGCTTGACGCGGGATATGCCCAGCTTGCCGAAGCGAAAAATCCTATCGATGAAGCGGCGGCTCTTATAGAAGAGAACGAACGTACCCTTGCAGATGCGAAAGCTGAACTTGACAAGGCTGAGGCAGAAATAGAGGACGGCAGACGTCAGCTTGAAGAAGGCAGGCAGACCCTGGAGGACAGCAAGGCTGAACTGGAACAGGCAAAAATTGATGCAGAAAAGGAATTTGCCGACGCAGAAAAGGCTCTCGCAGAGGGCGAAGCCGAGTATTCAAAGGCATTGACCGACCTTGCGGACGGCAAAAAGGAGCTTGAAGACGGCAGAAAGGAATATGAGGACGGACTTGCGGAGCTGGCTGACGGAGAAAAGGAGCTTGCCGACGGTAAGGCTGAAGCCGAGACAAAGATAGCTGATGCAAAGGCGGAGCTTGCTGATGCAGAGGCGGAGCTTGCCGACCTTGAACAGCCCGAATGGTACGTTTTCAACCGCAATGACAACCCCGGCTACTCCGAATACGGCGAAAACGCAAACCGTATCAACAACATTGCCTCGGTTTTCCCTGTGTTCTTCATTCTTGTGGCGGCGCTTGTCTGCCTTACAACCATGGGACGAATGGTTGAGGAACAGCGCACCCAGATCGGCACCCTGAAAGCCATGGGCTACACAAACAGCGAAATCATCTTCAAATATATGTTCTATGCCGCTGCGGCAACCCTTTCAGGTGCGCTTGTGGGCGTACTGGTGGGAATGCAGCTTTTCCCCGCGGTAATTATCGTGGCCTACAGGATCATGTATAATCTTCCCGAACTGTGCATGCCCATTGATGTGCCCAATGCGGTCATCTCCATTGCCGTTTGTCTTACGGCGATGCTGATTACGGTATTTTTCTCCTGCAAATCCGCCCTTGCGGAGCAGTCGGCACAGCTTATGCGCCCCAAGGCTCCCAAAATCGGAAAGCGCATATTCATTGAAAGAATCACGCCTCTCTGGAAGCGTTTCAATTTCAGCAGCAAGGTAACGGCAAGAAACCTGTTCCGTTACAAGCGCAAGATGCTTATGTCAACCATAGGTATTGCGGGCTGTACGGCGCTTCTGCTTACAGGCTTCGCCCTTTATGACAGTATTAACGACATTATCCGTCTCCAGTACGGAGAAATCCAGTTCTATGACGGCATGGTGGTCTATGACGGGGAAAAATACCCCGAAGCAGATGACGAGTCAGCAGAAATCATCTCCGAATACGGCAAAAGCGTGAATGTTTATCAGAAGCAGATGACCGTAAGGGCAAACGGCACGGATGTTGACGCTTATATTGCGGTACCCTCCGACCCTGAAATGTTCACTGAATTCTTCACGCTGAGAAGCAGACAGACAGGAGAACATTATGCTCTTACAGACGGCACTGTCTATATCGACGAGAAGATGTCCCTGCTGCTGGGCGGTGTTACGGGAGGCGACACTCTCACAATAAGCAGATCCGATACCGAAACGGTTGATGTTACCCTTACAGCATTCTTTGAAAACTACCCCGGTCATTACGTATATATGACCGAAAACACCTATGAAGGGCTTTTCGGAGAAAAGCCCGGATACAACGCCCTTTATTTCTCCCATAATCTGGGAGCAGAAGGCGAGGACGGACTTGCGGAAAAGATTTTAAAGACTGATGGCACCCTTACGGTTTCCTTCAGCACCGCCGTCAAGGAGAATTACTCAAATATGCTCAACGCACTGATGCTGGTAATCGTGGTGGTTATTGTCTCGGCAGGCGCCCTTGCCTACGTGGTAATGTATAACCTGACAAATATCAACATCACCGAGCGTATAAGAGAAATCGCGACCTTAAAGGTTCTCGGCTTCTACGACAAGGAAGTGGACGCATATATTTTCCGCGAAAATATACTGCTTACTCTTATGGGAACAGCCGTGGGCCTGTTTATGGGCGTGTTCCTGGCGCAGTTCATTATAACTACCGCCGAGGTTGACCTGGTAATGTTCGGACGCAATATCTACGCAGGAAGTTATATCCTTGCCGCAGTATTCACACTTGTGTTCTCCCTTCTGGTAACTCTGGTAATGCACAGGAGACTCAAGGATGTAGATATGATTGAAGCGCTGAAATCAGTTGAATAATTGTATAAATGCCCCGCTGTACGGATGCAGCGGGGTGTTTTATTGATATAAATGCAGAAAAAACGCGGTTTTTCCGTCACAAAGCCCTTGACAGAGGCGAAAAATGGTATTATAATTGAAATATATCATTCTAGATATACCAACCGTTCGTTCAGGCCTTATTACATGGGAGAAAAAACTATGAAAACAGAAGCCGCAAAGAGAGCACAAAGGAAATATCAGAACAGAATCCGCAAGACTACAAAGGCACAGCTTAACTGTACCATTGACCGTGAGGATTTTGACGTAATCGACGAATACTGCAAAGCTAACAATGTCAGCAAGGCGGTAGTCGTTTCAAATGCCATAAAATTCTGCATCTATAACGATATTGACCTTAAAAATCACTGATAAACGCTTGACACCGCATAGTTTCTGTACTATAATAAAGTGATAGATTATTTTTCCAGAAGAAAGGAATATATAAAATGAAGTACGATTTCAGCGCCATTGAACAGAAATGGCAGAAATACTGGGACGAGCATGACAGCTTCAAGGCTGTTACAGGCAGCCCCAAGCCCAAATTCTACGCTCTGGTAGAATTCCCCTACCCCTCGGGTGCAGGTATGCACGTAGGCCATATCAAGGCTTATTCCGGTCTTGAAGTAGTAAGCAGAAAGAAGAGATTACAGGGCTATAACGTTCTGTTCCCTATCGGCTTTGACGCTTACGGTCTTCCTACCGAAAACACCGCTATCAAGACAGGTGTTCACCCCAGACAGGTAACCGACAACAACATTGCAAAGTTCACAAGCCAGCTCAAGAAGGTAGGTTTCTCCTTCGACTGGTCCAGAGTTGTTGACACCACAGAAGAGGATTACTACAAGTGGACACAGTGGATTTTCCTCAAGATGTTTGAAAACGGACTTGTTTTCCGTGACAAGACTCTTGTAAACTACTGCCCCAGCTGTAAGGTTGTTCTCTCCAACGAGGACTCCCAGGGCGGTAAGTGCGATATCTGCCACAGCAATATCGTGCAGAAGGAAAAGGAAGTATGGTACTTACGCATTACAGAGTACGCTGATAAGCTTTTACAGGGTCTCGACGAGGTTGACTTCCTCCCCAATATCAAGCTTCAGCAGGAAAACTGGATCGGTAAGTCCGTAGGCGCGTTCGTGAATTTCAGAATCAAGGAACAGGACGAATCCTTACGTATCTACACAACCCGTCCCGACACACTCTACGGCGTAACCTTCATGGTTATTGCTCCCGAGCATCCCATTATTGAAAAATACCGCGATTCTATCGCAAATATAGACGCTCTCGACGCTTACAAGCAGGAATGCAGCTTAAAGAGCGAATTTGAAAGAACACAGCTTGTAAAGGACAAGACAGGTGTTAAGATTGAAGGCCTCACCGCAATAAATCCCCTTACAGGCAAGGAAATCCCCGTTTATGTTGCCGACTATGTAATGATGGGCTACGGCACAGGCGCAATTATGGCTGTACCCGCTCACGATACACGTGACTATGACTTCGCAAAGAAGTTCGGTATCGACATTATCGAAGTAATCAAGGGCGGAGACATCGAAAAGGAAGCCTACACAGGCGACGGCGAAATGGTGAACAGCGGCGAGCTGAACGGCATTTCCAACAAGAAGGACGCTATCGCAAAGGTTCTTGAGGTGCTGAAGGCAAAGGGCGTCGGCGAAGCAGGTGTACAGTTCAAGATGAAGGACTGGGCGTTCAACCGTCAGAGATACTGGGGCGAGCCTATCCCGATCGTTCACTGCCCCGAATGCGGAATTGTTCCCGTACCCTATGAGGAATTACCTCTGAGACTTCCCCCTGTTGAGAATTTCCAGCCCGGTACAGACGGCGAAAGCCCTCTTGCAAAGATTGATTTCTACGTAAACTGCAAGTGCCCCAAGTGCGGACACGACGCAAAGCGCGAAACTGATACAATGCCCCAGTGGGCAGGCTCCTCCTGGTACTTCTTACGCTACTGCGACCCGAACAACGACAGCGCTTTAGCTTCCAAGGAAGCACTTGACTACTGGATGCCCGTTGACAGGTACAACGGCGGTATGGAGCACGTTACACGTCACCTTATCTACTCCCGTTTCTGGCACAAGTTCCTTTACGATATCGGCGCAGTTACAACCTCCGAGCCTTACGCAAAGAGAACAGCACAGGGTCTTATCTTAGGACCTGACGGCGTAAAGATGAGTAAGTCCAGAGGCAACGTTGTAGACCCTAACGATGTAGTTGATGAATACGGTGCAGACGTACTCAGAGTTTATGTCCTCTTTATGGGCGACTACGAGCAGGCGGCTCCCTGGAGCGAAAGCAGCCTGAAGGGCTGTAAGAGATTCCTTGACAGAATCTGGAATATGCAGGATATTCTGGTTGACGGCGACAGCTTCAGCAAGGAATTGTCCGCACCTCTCCACAGAACAATCAAGAAGGTATCCGAAGATATCGAGGCTCTCAAGTTCAACACAGCGATTGCTTCCATGATGGCGTTTGTAAACAACGTATACGAAAAGGGCAGCATCAACAAGGCTGAGCTGAAGGCGCTTATCACTATCCTCAACCCCTTTGCTCCTCATATGACCGAAGAAATGTATCAGAACGTATTCGGCGGTATCCTCTCCGAGCAGGCATGGGCAGAGTTTGACGAAGCTCTCTGCATTGAAGAAACTGTTGAAGTTGTTGTCCAGATCAACGGTAAGGTAAGAGCAAAGATGAATATCCCCGCTGACATGGGTCAGGAGGATATGATCAAGGCCGCTCTCGAAAATGAGACAATCAAGCCTATGGTTGACGGAAAGACAATCGTAAAGTCTATCGCAGTTCCCAAGAAGCTTATCAATATTGTTGTAAAATAAGGCAGTGCCTTTGAACATGATTAACCCCGCTGTTGCATGACAGTGGGGTTAAAAAATAATTATCCGGAAATTTTTCAGAAAAATTTTTTAAAAAAGTGTCACTTTTTACCTTCGAAAACCGTTATATATAGTGAACAGGCAAATTATGCCGTTATTTATAAACAGAAAGGAATGGAAATTTATGAGATTCAGACGAGGCGCTTCGGCAATGCTTGCCCTCTCCCTTATGCTCAGCGGTACTTCTATCGTCGCTTACGCGGATACTGCCGCCGAGGAAGCTATGAAAAAGGAGTTTACCTATGTAAAGCAGAGAGTAACGATTCCCGAGGATTTAAGCGAATTCAACTACACCAAGAATACAAATTACGGCAGGGACACTTACAACTTCAGCTGGACAACCGACCCTGAAGAATACACCACGGGACACAAGGAGATTTCCGTGCAGATCTGCGGAAAAGTTATCACATCCTACAGCCGTTACGAGTACGACTGGACAGCGGATTCCGAAAGCGGATATTCCTTTGCGAAGCTTTCCGAGGACGAACTTTACAATAAGGCGTACAAGTGGATAAAAATTCTCAACCCTTCGGTATACAAGAGTATCGAAATCGACAAGGACAGCCTCAGCATAAGCTTATCAGGCGAAAGAGCACGCTTTATCATTAACCGTGTGGTTGAGGGTGTTCCCGTGAAGGGGCAGCAGGGCAGTATCGTTATCAACAAGGATACAGGCGAGCTTATTTCCTACGGCCTTAGCTGGGTAATGGGTGCAGGCTTCCCCGACCCCGATACAACTATTTCAAAGGAAGAGGCTATTGCCGCTTACGAGGAAAAAATGCCCGTTGAAAAGGTGTATTTCGCAAACTACAACTGGCAGACAAAAGAATATGAACCTAAGCTTATCTACCGTCAGACCCTGTCCCAGCAGATTGACGCCCTTACAGGCGAACTTACCACCTTCGAGGGCAGTTATTTCAACTATTACGGTGATGATGACGTTACGGTTGACGAAGAAGCTGATTTAGAAGCAAACCCCGGCGCAGGCGGCGTAAGCTTTACCGATAAAGAGCTTGAAAAGATGGAAAAGGAAGGCTCTCTCGTTACCGCAGAGGAGATGCTTCAGACTCTTAAAGATATGAAGATGTTCAGTCTCGGCGATAATCCTGCCATTGAATATTCAAGCTGTTACTATGACGATTATCTCGGTTATTACGTGAGAAACATGAGTTTTGCGTCCGAGGATACGGTTTACTACATCGGCAAGGATACGGACGGCAATCCCGTTCAGAAGGAAAAAGATGTTGTAATAAATACATATGCCACCATAAATGCAGAAAACGGTGATCTGCTCAGCTTCAGCGGAGGTTCAAACTATACAGGAGACGAAAGACCTCTCAACGAAAAGAATGCTTCAAAGACCCTGAACAGCTATCTTGACATTCTCGCAGGCGGCAAGGCTGACGAGTTCAGACTTTCAGATGCAACTATTACCTGGTCGGCAAGGAACAAGGACGGCACTCCTGCCGAGGGCGCTTATGTCACATCCGCATCCGCTTCCTCTCCCCGCTACGCATACGGCATACCCAGTATGAGTGAAAGCGTAAATATCAAGATAAACAGCGACCTTCTCATTACAAGCTACAACATCGACTATTACGGTGTGGAATACCCCGAGCCTGTGGATATTCTCACAGAAGAAGAGGTTTATGACAGCTACTTTGACCAGATAGATTACGACCTTCAGTACCGTCTCGCAATCCAGAAGGATGTAACCTACACGGCGGTTGTATATAACCCCTCCCATACTCTTTACATTGACGCTTTCAGCGGTAAGCTCACCTATTCCGACGGTACGGAAATGAAGCAGTATTCTGTTGACAGCTATACCGACCTTGAGGGCAGCAAGTATAAGAAAATCGCAGAAAAGCTTGAAGCCTACGGTATTGTGCTCCGCGACGAAGATGGCAGGCTCAACGAAGACGAATACATCACAAGAGAGGATTTCTCTACCCTTATGAGCAATATCGGAAGCTGGTACAACAACCGCACAAACGGTGACAAGGTGCTTACCCGTCAGTTTGCGGCAAAGATTCTCACAAACCGCATTATTTCCGAGGAATGCGCAGAGCTTGCAGGAATTTTCAGGTCTCCCTTCTCTGACGTAAAGGAAAACTCCAAGTATGTAGGCTACATCGCAGTTGCAAACGCTCTGGGATACATGAAGGGCGAAAACGGCAAGTTCAACCCCGGCGCAAAAGTCACCAGAGGCGAAGCGCTTCAGATGATTTACGACAGACTTGCATAATATGATACTTTTCGGCACAATATGACCTACAAAAAACGCCGATAGTATAAAAGGGGCCGGCAAGCTACGCTTGCCGTCCCTTATTTTATACTGTGCAGTTTATTTCATATCCTTCACTCTGCCAGCTGTCGATAACCTCACCCAGAATCTGTGCATTTGTTTCGGAAACTGAATGGAGAAGGTAGATTCCGCTGTGGGTGGAGTCCTTTATCTTCTGTAAGGCTTCCGCAGGGTCAGGTTGAGCGTTCACATCCCAGTCGCTGTACGCAAATGACCAGAAGACCGAGGTGTAGCCGAGACTTTTCACGACAGCAAGACTCTTTTCGGAAAATTCGCCCTTCGGGAAACGGAAAAGCGTCATTTCATACCCGAATTTCTCCGCCACATAATCGTGAAGAACCATAACCTCCTCGATTATCTCGTCTTCTGAGCAATCGGGCAGTGACGGGTGAGTGTAAGTGTGGTTTCCTACGATATGCCCCTCGTCTATCATTCTCTGTACCAGTTCAGGACTTGTGCGGCAGTAATCGTAGGTCACGAAAAATACTGCCTTTACATTCTTTTCTTTTAATGTGTCCAGGATTTCCGCGGTACAGCCGTTTTCATAGCCCGAATCAAAAGTCAGCATGATTTCTCCGTCGGCGGACAGGAACAATGCGTTATAATCGGAGTATTTTTCCTGTGCCGATACTGCGTCAACCGGCTGGTTCCTGTCGTTTCTGTCCTTGCCCAGCCCCCAGCATACCTTTGTCATGTCAATGTATGACGAGGCATAAGCCGCCTCGTCAACGCTCTCGGATACAAGACCATCATCGGTTACTATGTCGGTTGTTCCGACGATTATTTCCGTGTCTGTATCGGAGGGCATTTCTGTTGTTGTGGTAGTTCTTTCTGTTGTCTCTCTTTCGGTGGTTTCCCTTGTTGTAGTTTCGGCAGTTGTGGTTGTATTTGTAGGTTCTACGGGAGAGCCGGATTCACAGCCGCAGGCGGAAACAGAGCCAATCATTGCCGCAACAAGAACGGCACAAAGAATTCTTCTCAGTTTCATAGCAATTTCCTTTCGGGTTATATTCGGCAGATATACTGCTTTACTATTTTGCTATGAAACTGAAAATTTATGCACGTTTATTTTATAAATAAACCGACGGAATCGTAAAACTTACGATTCCGTCGTTAATCATTTTTAATTTGTTCAATCCTGAAAAGTCGGAAACGACTCACTTCTTGATTGTAACTGTTTCAACGTTTTCGTGAACAGTTCTGTTTTCTGCGATAGAGGAACGGAGAATACGGAGTCTTGTTCTGTCGCCGCCTGTTTCGATTAAAACAGTATCTTCCTTAACGCTTAAAACACGTCCGATAATGCCGCCTGTTGTAACAACTTCATCAGCTACCTGTAAGTTGTCAAGCATTTCCTTCATCTTTGCCGCACGCTTCTTTTCGGGGCGGATAAGAAGGAAGTAGAAAACTACAAGCATAAGCACAAGGGGTACGAATGTAATAAGCATAGATTCCATTGTGCCGCCTGTCATAGCGTCGTTGGTTACTCCTGCATCTTCTGCTAAAAATCTGATTAATTCCATGATTATGTCCTTTCTTTTATCTGAGGTTTGTTATCAGATCAGCCCTGCTGATTCTTAAGGTCCTGGGGACGCTGTCTTACCTTGATGTGAACTTCTCTGAGCTGCTGCTCGGTAACCTCTGTGGGTGCGCCGAGGAGTAAGTCCTGAGCGTTGGAGTTGAGCGGGAACGCGATAACTTCACGGATGCTTTCTTCGTCAAGGAGAAGCATAATCATACGGTCGATACCGAATGCCATACCTGCATGAGGAGGAGCGCCGTACTTGAATGCGCTGTAGAGTGCGCCGAACTTTGCGGCAACATCTTCTTCGGTGTAGCCAGCAATGTCGAACGCCTTTACCATAACGTCAATGTCGTGGTTACGTACAGCACCTGAAGCAAGCTCTACGCCGTTGCATACAACGTCATACTGCCATGCGAGAACATCGCAGGGATTCTTTGTGTTGAGCGCTTCAAGCTCGCCCTGAGGCATGGAGAAGGGATTGTGGGTGAAGATAGGCTTGCCTGTTTCTTCGTCTTCCTCGTACATGGGGAAGTCAACGATCCAGCAGATTTCAAAGCGGCTTTCGTCAATAAGACCCATGCGGTTTGCAACCTCTGTTCTGATCTGACCTGCAAACTTTTCTGCGTTCTTCTTGTTGTCAGCGATGAAGTAGAGAACGTCACCTGCTTCAAGTGCGCAGCGGCTGATAAGCTCTTCTCTGTCGCCGTCTCTGAGGAACTTGTCGATAGGGCCGTTGAATGCCATGGATTCTTCAACCTTGAAGTAGCCGAGACCCTTCATGCCGATAGAAAGTGCGTAGCTTTCCATATCCTTGAAGAAGGACTTGGACTTTTCAGCCATCTTGGGAACGCGGATAGCACGTACAGTCTTGTTTGCAAAAGGCTTGAACTCACTGTCAACGAATAAATCGGAAACATCTACGATAAATAAGGGATTGCGGAGGTCAGGCTTGTCGGAGCCGTACTTTAACATTGCTTCTTCAAATGTTATTCTGGGGAAAGGAGCGTGTGTATATTCCTTTTTGCCGAATTTTTCAAGAACTGCCGCAAATACCTTTTCGCCTGCTGCGAAAACATCTTCCTGTGTAGCGAAGGACATTTCCATATCAAGCTGATAAAATTCACCAGGAGTTCTGTCTGCTCTTGCGTCCTCATCACGGAAGCAGGGTGCAAGCTGGAAATACTTGTCAAAGCCTGAAACCATGTAGAGCTGCTTGAAAATCTGGGGAGCCTGAGGGAGAGCATAGAACTTTCCGTGGTGCTTTCTGCTGGGGATAAGGTAGTCACGTGCGCCTTCGGGAGAGGATGTGGAAAGGATAGGAGTCTGAAGCTCTAAAAATCCCATTTCTGTCATCTGCTCACGCATATAGGACATAACCTGTGAACGGAACACGATATTGTCGTGAACCTTCTTGTTTCTCATGTCGAGGAAGCGGTAGCGGAGTCTGATATCCTCGCCGCTGTCCTTGGAAGAAGGAACTTCAAAGGGAAGCTGAACGGAAACCTTACCGAGAATGTCAACCTTTTCGGCTTCAAGTTCAACAGTACCTGTGGAAATCTTTGTGTTGAAGGTGCTTTCATCACGCTTCAGAATCTTACCTTCAATGGAAACTGCACATTCCTTGTTGATTCCTTCAAGGAGTGCTTCGTTGTTCTGGAATGTAACCTGAATAATTCCGTAGTGGTCACGAAGGTCAATGAACTTGATACCGCCGTGGTCACGGATGTTTTCAACCCAGCCGGAAATACGTACAACCTCTCCGATGTTTTCCTCGGAAATCATTGCGGTTGTATGGTCACGATACTTGTTTTTAAGAAACATTGTCGTCTTTACCTTTCTTGTTTATAATTGATAACGAACAATTCTAATCCGCCGCCGTCAGGCAGCACATTAATCATTCATCATTCATTTTTCATTATTCATTTTTAAGCTTGCGTTCAAGCATTTCGCGGATAGCGTTGGGAGTAGCCTGACCCTTCAGCGCCTTGTTTGCCTGGCCCATGAAGAAGCCGAATACCTTCTGCTCGCCTGCACGGTACTGCTCAACGGGGCCGGGGTTGTTTGCGATGATTTCTCCGATTACCTTTTCGAGTAAGTCGTTGTCTTCCTTTACCCAGTAGTCGTTTTCGTCACAGATAGCTTCGGGGGTCTTGCCTGTTTCAAGCATTTCCTTGAAGATGTTCTTGTAATTATTCTTGTTTATCTTGTCGGTATCGCCATACTTTACAAGATTTGCAACCTGTTCGGGTGTTACTTCAAGAGTATCCATGCTCATTTCGCCTAAGTTTATTCTTCTCATGAATTCGCCCAGCATGAAATTGAGGATTGTCTTGGGGTTGTCGTAAACCTTGAGTGCGTTTTCAAAGAAATCGCATATATCCTTGTCCGCAATAAGAGTATCAGCGTCAATTTCCTTGAAGCCGTAGTCATTCATATAGCGGTTCTTTCTGTCCTCTGCCATTTCGGGAAGGCTTTCACGGATTGCTTCAAGCTCTTCCTCTGTGAAGATGATGGGGGGGATGTCAGGATCGGGGAAATAGCGGTAGTCGTGAGCGTCTTCCTTGGAGCGGAGTGTGGAGGTTTCGCCTGTGCTGTCGGAGAAGCGTCTTGTCTCCTGGACAACCTCGCCGCCTGCTTCAAGAATTTCGGTCTGACGGTAGATTTCATACTCGATTGCTCTGCCGACTGCCTTTACGGAGTTGAGGTTCTTGATTTCGGCTCTTGTACCCAGCTTTTCTGCATCCTTTTCCGCAAGAGAGATGTTTACGTCGCATCTGAGAGAACCCTGCTCCATCTTACAGTCGCATACTTCAGCATACTTCAAGAGGAGTCTTATCTTTTCGATGAATGCCATAACCTCTTCCGCACTGTGGAAATCGGGTTCTGTTACGATTTCGATAAGGGGAATACCGCAGCGGTTATAGTCTGCAAGTGTAGCCTTTGAATAATCGTCGTGAACCAGCTTTCCTGCGTCCTCTTCAAGGTGGATACGGTTGATTCTGATTCTCTTATCGCCCTCACTTGTCTTGATGTCAACATGACCGTTGAGACAAACGGGTCTGGGCATCTGGGAAATCTGATAAGCCTTGGGAAGGTCGGGATAGAAGTAATTCTTTCTGTCCCACTTTGTGAAACGTGAAATTTCACAGTTCATAGTATAGCCTGCTTTTACGATATACTCAACGGCTGTGTGGTTGAGAATGGGTAATGTTCCGGGAAGTCCCGAGCAGACGGGACAGCAGCGTGAGTTGGGTTCGCCGCCGAATTCAGCGGAGCAGGTGCAGAATACCTTGGAGTTTGTAAGGAGCTCTGCATGGATTTCAAGTCCTATTGTAGGATAAAGTCTTGCCATTTCTACAGTTCTCCTTTCTTATAATGTGCAGCGGACAGGTGTAAATGTCTTTTCAAATGCGTCCGCTGTCTGAATGAGTGTTGCTTCGTCAAAACGCTTGCCTACAAGGCTCATACCGATAGGCATTCCATTCTTGTCATATCCGCAGGTTGTGTTGATTGCGGGGAGAGAAGCGATATTTACGGTAACTGTGCAGATATCCGCTGTATACATCTTTACAGGGTCGTTGTCCTGTGCGCCGATTTTGTATGCAACGCTGGGCGCTGTGGGAGTAAGGATAACGTCAGCCTTTTCGAATACATCATTATATTCCTTGATGATTTCCTGCTTTAAGGCAAGTGCCTTGCGGTAGTATGCATCATAATAACCGCTGGAAAGTGCGTAGTTGCCGAGGAGGATACGGCGCTTTACTTCTTCGCCGAAGCCTCTTGAACGGCTGTCGCGGATCATTTCCTCAAAGCTTCTGCCCTCGCCGCGGAGACCGTACTTGATACCGTCGTAACGGGAAAGGTTGGAAGCTGCTTCAGCGGAAGCGATGAGGTAGTAAGCAGGAACTGCGTACTTTAAGGAGCTGATGGAACAGTCTACAAGCTCTGCACCCATCTTTTCATATTCCTTAGCCGCCGCCATAACTGCATTCTTTACTTCTTTGTCAACAGCGTCGCTGTAGAATTCCTTGGGAAGGGCAATCTTCATACCCTTGATGCTCACGCCCAGCTTTTCGTTGAAATCTGTGAAAGGAACGTTCTTGCTGGTAGCGTCGTGTGCGTCAACACCTGCAATAGCGTTCAGGATAATACCGCAGTCCTCAGCTGTTCTTGCGATAGGACCTATCTGGTCAAGGGAGCTTGCGAAAGCTACGAGGCCGTAACGTGAAACACGTCCGTAAGTGGGCTTTAAGCCTGTAACACCGCAGAAGGAAGCGGGCTGACGGATAGAGCCACCTGTGTCGGAGCCGAGAGCCGCCGCACATAAGCCTGCGGAAACTGCTGCCGCAGAGCCGCCCGATGAACCGCCGGGTACACATTCTGTATTGTAGGGATTCTTTGTCTTTGCAAATGCGCTGGTCTGGTTGGAACCGCCCATAGCAAACTCGTCCATGGAGGTCTTACCCAGCATTACGTAATTTTCAGCGTTCAGCTTTTCGATTACAGTTGCATTATAAGGGGGAACGAAATCCTCCAGCATCTTTGAAGAACAGGTTGTCTTTACGCCGTCTGTGCAGATATTGTCCTTGATTGCAAGGGGGATACCTGTGAGAGCGGTTGCCTTGCCATCGTCAATGACTGCCTGTGCCTTTTCAGCCGCCGAAAGAGCGGTTTCTTCGGTAACTGTGATGTAGGAAAGCACCTTTTCGTCCTTATCCTTGATTTCGCCTATAAATTCCTTTGCAAGCTCTGCTGCGCCGATTTCCTTTGAATCAAGCATCTTACGCAGAGAAGCTACTGTTGTGTTTTTTAAGTCCATTTTTATATTGTCCTTTCAGGATTAACACTAATCTGTTTTGTTTCGAACACGAGCATCGCATCCGTAGGATTTGTACCTTTACGTTCCCCCGCCGTTCAGCCTGTTTCGGCAAAGCTGAACTTTTTAAAAGGCGGGAACTTGCTGCGGCGCTTCGCCGCTTTATGTGTGGGCTCTGTACCGCTTTGTCCTCCTGCCGTTTTACCTGTTTAGACAACGTACAAGTTTTTAAAAGGCAGGAACCTGCTGCGGCGCTTCGCCGCTTATTCCATCATTTTGGGTACTACGTAGCAGTTATCACGGGGATTTGTGTTCTGCTGAAGCTTTTCTGTATCGAAGGAGGGCATTGCCTCGTCCTTTCTCAAATCGTCATAGGCGATTTCGTTCTTATCCTTGGTATCGTCGTAGCTGATGTCAAAATCCTTGATAGTGTCCATAAGATTTATGATATCGGACATCTGAGCAATAACCTTTTCCTGTTCTTCTTCTGTGTAATTGAGCTTTGAAAGACCGCATAAATGGTCCAGAGTCTTTATATCCATGACGACCTGTCCTTTCATTTTGTGTCGGGTCGGAAAACACTGACCCTATTATCCAATCTATTATACTACAAAACGGGAGATAATGCAAGGTGTTTTTTGCAGATTTTTATTATTAATATAGTATTTTTTTGAGTGAAAATATAAAAAACAGGCGGATTGCGTCCGCCTGTTTTGATTTATCTGCGTTTTTTGTTGATGTCCTTCACCAGCTCAAGCAAATGCTTCGTTTCGGCATAGTCAAGCTTGCGAAGCTCAGCCAGAAGCTCCTGTGAAAGCTTCGGGTCTTCAGTTTCGTAGTCGAAAAATTCCTTGGGTGTTATGCCAAAATATTCGCAAATGCAGAAAAATGCGTCCATAGCAGGATAATTGTTTCCGTTTTCTATATTATTTATATAACCCTGACTTTGCCCGATAGTGAGGCTCATATCACGAGCAGATACGCCTTTTTCTGTTCTTAATTTTGCAAGTCTTTCTGAAAATCTTTTATCCATAAATATCACCCATGTATAATTGTACTCTATAAACCTTGCAATATATTCAGTTGTACTATTAATTTTTATTGACATATATGGTTAAATCGTATATAATATAAAAAATATCTATTTGAACCCCACAAAAAGGAGCATATATGACTACTTTGGAAGAATTATATTTCGGTAAGCTTAACCCCGAAAATACAGCTTATCACAACAGTGAATACAGAGCGGCAAAAGACCAGTTTTACAGAACGATTGAGCTTCTTCGCTCCGATATTTCTCACGAAAACCGTGACTTTCTCGACCAGCTGAGTCATGAACACAGGCAGATGGAGCTTGAACACGGCAAGGAGATGTTCAGAACAGGCTTTTCCCTCGCTATGAGGCTTGCGGCAGAGGCTTATGCGTCAGGCGGACAAATAACTGTATCCTGCCCCTTTGATATAAAAAAGGACGAAGACTGAAAATCAGCCTTCGTCTTTTTACATTTGTTTTACGGAATTGTCTTAATATTTCCTGAACGCCTGAACCAGCAGAACGGGTAACATCCACACAAGGTTATATGCAACAATAACCGCGGGAGAGAATACCAGAGTCTTTACGGAAAGTGCGAAAATCACCGCGAACACCGCCGCTAAGAATATGCCCAGCAGCATGACCGTCTGCGAAAGACTTACATCATTCACCAGCTTCTTTGAAGCAAGAATCGCTCTGCCGAAGGAAAGGAACGAGCCGTTGCAGGTGATACCTCCCGAACCGCGGGAAGTGTATTTTGTGTTTTCCATAAAGATTTCATGAAGATTGCTGCCGATAACCTTTACCTTTTCGGGGTCAATATCGAATAAATCCGCAATCTTTCCTGCTGAAACAAGGGAATCGGTTGTCTTTACGATAAGGGAAACACCTCTGTCGGTAAGGTCACACAGGCAGTTCCTGATATTCTGGTTTGCAGTAAGTCTTACAAAGAAGATTATTGCAAGCTCGCCGCCTACTGCCAGATAAACCGCTTCGGCCCCGCCGCGGCTGTACTTTGCGATTGCGCTCAGCTCGGGCACCTTGATGCTGTGATGCTTCATGTGCTCGCGGTTTCCCATAATGAGGCGCTTGTTGCCGTACCAGCCCATGACGCCCATATTGTCCTCAAACACTATACCGTCAATATCCGCCAGCATTTCCTTCTTTCCGCCTATCATCTCAAAGAAAAGGCGGGACAGAATGGAATTGCACTTGATGGCAAGGCTTGCCGCGAGGATAATGGCCTGGTCAAGTGTGATGTTGTTGATGGAATTCTGAAGCTTGCAGGGCTTCATATTTGTGCAGACAACGCTTGAAATGGGGAAAATTGCCGAAACGTCGGTAATTATCGCGTTTGTCTCGCTGAATTCCTCCGCTGTGCTGTAACCCAGCACGGTGCTTCCCGATTTTAACAGGGACTTTGTAGCACGGCGCAGGGGATTGTTTACGACAAACATAAGGGAGAAGGGCGCAAACAGGCAGATAAAGCCTGTTGCGGCACTGCTTGCCCAGAAAATGTTGTTTTCAAGGCCGTCAATTCCATTGGGAATAAAGTAGGTAAGCAGGCCGAGAATAACACCTCCGACAAGAGAAACGGGAGCTAAGAAGCGGGAAATTCTGTCCGCCTTGTCCTCGCAGTAACTCTTTCTTAAAAAGTCGGTGATATATTCGGTTTTTCTCATGGTTGCAAGGACGGGAAGCTGATGAACAACGCCCTTTGTAAACGCGCTTACCTCGCTTTCGCCCTCGACCATATCCGCATAGAAGCGGTTTTCGTCTGCGGCGATAAAGCGGAAATTCTTTCTTGCTCTGGAAATCATACTGAGCTTTCCGAGGGTATTGAAAAGAAGTCCCACAAGCGCCACAGGAATGAATATAAATGCGTTTCCGCGCTGTAAATCATCGGGGTTTGAAAGATGCAGTACCGCACCGATAAGGGACAGTACGCAGCTGAGAGAGCATGTGGTGTCGCTGTCGGCCTTGCCCTTGAACAGCTTTGTAATGCCGCTGACAATAGCGGAATTGCAGAGACCCATGCCGATAACGCCTGCAATAAGGTTGAAATAAATAAAGCCGTCGGCGAAATAGCGCTTGTTGAGGAAGTTGCTCTCCTCGCCCAGAATATTCACGCCGAAGTTCACGGAAAATTCCTGAAGCACTACAATGCCTGTAAGGATAACCGTAACAATAAGCAGGAGTATGAATCTGAGCCTGAGGCTCTTGTGAGTCTCGGTAAGGTCCTCCCATACCTGTCCGTCGTCATCCGATGCGTCGAATTCCTCTTCGGTTTCGCCGTAGCTGAAATCATCGTCATCGGTGATGTCCTCAAGGACAAAGTCAGTGATTCTGCGCTTTTTCTTTGAAGCTAAGGATTTCAGCTTCTGCTCGCCCACTACAGGGTCGGAAACGGGGATGTGTCCCGTCTGGGGCATTGACGCCCTGTCTATTTCGATTAAAAATCCGTTTGTCTGTGTGATGGTGCGGGAAGCCTTTTCAAGCTGTTCCGTAACGGAACGGGAAGACTGCGCCGCAATATCATCAAGACGCTTCTGCTCAATAGTTCTGTTGATTGAAGCTAAAAGCGGGTCATCGCTCTTCTTTTTCTTTTTAGGCAGTTCTGCAATTTTTACAGGCATTTCCGCAGTGGATTCTTCCCTGCTTCTGCCAAGCTCCATCGTATCCAGAGCCAGCGACGGGTCAACCTGCGGCACATAGGGACCTGCAATTTCGTTGGTGTCGCCTAAAACAAAAGTCTTGTCAAGGTCTATATACGAACCTGCCTGACCTCTCAGCTCAGGCATTATTATTGTATCACCTGAAACTATATCTTCAATTTCACGCTCGGCAATCTTTGTGTTCGCCTTTGCGATTTCCTTTAAATCATTGCCCGCAATACCTACCGTGTCGCCCGAAAGCTGGGCCGCAGGTATTGTTTCTATCATCTGGGTGAGTCCCTGGGGCTTAGTGCCTGTATCCATGGGATTGAAGGCGGTCAGGAAGTCGTCGGGATCCTCCAGATTCATTTCCCTTTCAAGGCGCTTCTGGACGTCCTCCTCTTCCTTTGCGCGGCGGACTTCCTTTTCAAGCTCGATTTCCTCGGGAGTTACAGTAACTTCTTCCTCTTCCTCGGGTTCTTCCTCGAATTTGGGGATTTCTATGGGTGCTTCTTCAAAAACGATGTTCTTGGTTGCGAAACGTCTTTCGGATTCCTCGTGCTCGCGGCGCAGTCTCTCGGCTTCCCTGCGTGCCGCTTCCTGCTCCTCTGCCGCAAGTGCCGCAATTCTTGCCGCTTCCTCGGCTTCCTTACGTTCCTTTTCTTCGATGATGCGCTGGCGCTCCGCGGCTTCTTCCTCTGCCTTGCGGCGCTGGATTTCCGCCTTGCGGTTTTCTTCTTCAAGCTGAGCCTGACGCTTTTTCATCGCCTCTTCTTCAGCTCTGCGCTTTGCTTCTGCGGCTTCAAGGAGTTTTCGTTCCTTTTCGGCTTTTTCCGCTGCCGCCCTGCGCTCGCGTTCTGCCTTTTCTGCGGCAAGCTTACGCTCTCTTTCGGCTCTTTCCGCCGCCGCCCTGCGTTCACGCTCCGCTCTTTCTTCGGCAAGCTTCTTTGCTCTTTCGTCAGCCTTCTTCTGCGCTTCCGTCTTTTCGGACATTACAAGCTTCTTTTCCCTGGGCTTCCTGTCAACGGATTTTTCCGAGGATGAATAGCTCTTGCGCTTGGGAATATCGCCCAGAGTTTCGCCTAAAATATCATCAACGCTGAACTCGGGAGCGGACTTGTTGTCATCCGAGCTTCGTTTGCTGTCTATTTCCGCAAGAATATCGTCAAGTGATAAATCAGCCACTGAGACACCTCCTATCTTCTGTGTCTTACAACCTCATACATAAGAATGCCGCCGCTTACGGACGCATTCAGAGAATTTACCTTTCCATACATATCAATGGATAAAATCATATCGCAGCTTTCACGCACAAGTCTGCCGAGGCCGAATCCCTCAGAGCCTATGACAAGTGCAACTGCGCCGCTTAAATCGGCTTTATGAAAGGGCTGTCCGTCGGCTTCCGCCCCGTAAATCCATATATTTTTCTTCTTCAGGTCGTTTATGGTTTCAACAAGATTTGAAACCCTCGCCACCTTCAGCCAGTTCACTGCTCCTGCGGAGGTTTTGTAAACGGTGGAGGTAAGGCCCGCGCTTCTGCGCTTCGGGATTATGATTCCGTGAGCTCCTGCAGCTTCTGCAGTACGGATAAGAGCGCCTAAGTTGTGGGGGTCCTGAATCTCGTCGGCAATTATAAGGAACGGCGGTTCGCCTTTTTCCCTTGCAACCTCCAGCAGTTCGTCAACGGTGGCGTATTCCGCCGCCGCAAGCACCGCCGCAACGCCGCCGTGCTTTCCGCCCTCGGAAAGCTGACTGAGCTTGTCGTCGTTCGCGTCCTTTACAACCGCTCCCGAGTCCTTTGCCAGGGAAATAATCTTTCCCAGTCCCTTTGCGTTTTTCTGTATATAAACGGTGTCAACGGTCTTCCCCGAAAGCAGGGCTTCGGTCACCGCATTGCGCCCGTAGATTACCTGTTCATCCATAGCCTGTATATCCTTTCTGCCGAAAAATAATACACCAATATATTATAACATATTCCGACAGGCAATTGCAATGGTTTTTTGAAAAATAAATTAAAAAGGCGGATATTATCCGCCCCTGCGATATTTTAATCCGTCCGTCGCAGACGGACACTGCAATCCTTCATCATTCATTCTTCATCATTCATCAAAACAGGCGGTTCTTTCAAACCGCCTGTTTTTTTACTTTGTTCTCGGCTTTCTGCCTGTAAGGAATTCGATTGAACGCTCGATTGATGTACGCACGTGCTCCATTTCGGGAGTGTGGAGCTTGCCTGCGTTGCGGTAGTCGAAGCTGTTGCAGAAGTCGTTGACATCACTGTTGAGGGACTTGATATAATCGCTTACGAGTGTGTCAAGAGCGTCGGTAAAGTCCGCCAGGTCAGCCTTCTGAAGCTTTTCCTGCGCCTTTTCCATAAGCATTATGTAGTGGGGAATACAGATGTATTCCTGATTTTTAAAGAGATTCTTGAACTTGGGGTCCTTGACGTACATTGTGAAAACAGTTTCCAGCATATGATTAACGCCCCAGTCAACCTTACTGCACACGAAACAGGTCTGTTCCATTTCGCCTGCCTTCTTTGCCTTTTTAACCTTTGCGCTTTCCTTGAAGAACATTGCCTTCTTTTCAAAGATATTTTCCCTTGCGGTTTCAAGATAAGTGTTGAGCATAAGGCCGAGAGAAAGACGGTTGTTCTGCTGTAACAGCATTTCATAATGGGTAAAGCAGAAGCCCAGTTCGTTGGTCTCCATTCTTACGTCAGGTTCCATCATTGCCGCACCCATGATATATTCGCAGATATGCTCCTCAACCGTATTGCGCATTGCGCAGATAGGGCATCCGCATTTCGGCTCAAAGACCTCGTTTACAGGTATGGTTAAGATACTTTCTCTCATTTTATTTATATCCTTTCAATGTGATTTTCATGAAATTTTCATAACTTGATGTTGAAATTATAATTAAATTGTATTATAATAAAAGGAAATAATCAAGTGTTTTCCGAAATTTTTTCAATTTCGGCGAAAATTTGTGTAAATTTACATAAGGTAAGGTTTGAATTTTGGCAATAGATTACTTTATTGAAACGGATACCCTGTCTCTTCTCCAGACTCTTGAGGGCGGTCAGGCTTTCCGCTGGAGCCACAATGACGACAATGTTTTTTCAGGCTTTGCAGGAAACCGCTTTCTCAGCGTAAGACAGGAACCGAACGGCGTAACCCTGCTTAACGTGGAGGAAGAGGACATTCCCTTATGGCTCGGCTATTTCGACTGTGAAACTGACTATAACAGCATTATAAGGCAGTTTTCCGCGGATAAAACTCTGAAAAAGGCTTCCGAAGCAGGCAGAGGCCTGAGAATTTTACGGCAGGAACCCTTTGAAACCCTTATAAGCTTCATAATTTCCCAGAATAACAATATCCCCCGTATAAAAGGCATAATTTCCCGTCTTTGCGAAAACTTCGGCGAAGAATGTCAGGGCGGATTTGCTTTTCCGTCAGCGGATAGGCTTGCCGCACTTTCCGAGGAAGACCTTGCACCTCTGCGTGCAGGTTTCAGAAACAGGTATATTCTTGACGCAGCGAGAAAAACTACGGATAAAACCGTTGACCTTGAAAAAATCTACGGAATGAGCTACGACGAGGGTAAGACGGAGCTGAAGAAAATCGTGGGCGTGGGCGATAAGGTTGCGGACTGCATCCTGCTTTTTGCATATCATAAAACCGAAGCTTTTCCCGTTGACGTGTGGATAAAGCGTATCGTCGCGGAGTATTATCCCGACGGACTTCCCGATTGTATGGGAGAGTACAAGGGTATTGCCCAGCAGTATCTTTTTGAATATTTCAGAACTTAATCAGAGAAAGGACAGATTATTATGTATTGTACCAATTGCGGCGGAGTTATAGACGAAAACTCCATTTTCTGCACAAGCTGCGGAAAAAGAATAAAGGATGAACCTGTTGTTACCGTAGCACAGCAGGAAGCACAGGATTCTGATGCTGTGAGCCAGGAAAAAGTGCCGGAAGAAGCACCTGTTCAGCCTGCCGCAGAGTCTGCGGAAGAGATTCCTATGCCTTTCTGTGCATCCTATGCAGCAGGTTATAATGAACAGCCCATAATGCCCTTTGTGCCCGAAAAGCAGCAGCCTGAAAAGGTGTATTTCGGCAAGGGTGCGCTTGCATTCTGTCTTGTGGTTATCGGACTTCTTGCAATTTCCACAGGTGTCTTTGCAGGACTTTACTTTTCACTTTTATAAATCATGAATAACGAAAAAACTATTTCACTCCGTACCGTAAAATGGATACTGATTATTATTGCGGCGGTGATTGCAGGTATATTTCTGGGACAATTCATCACCAGCTACGAGACCCAGTATCTTTTCAACCGTGAATACTGCGGAAGCTACAAGGGTATTGATGTCTACAAATGCGGCGAAATCAACAGCACAAACGCCGCGGCACATCTGCGCCTGCTGGAAGCGGTTCCCGACGCGCTTACCGAAACCTGCTCCGCAATTTATCTTACGGGCGGAAGCCTTTCCGTTCCAATAGTCGGTACGGAAAACGGCAAGGCGCTGGGACTTACCCAGAACACCACCATTTACATCAGCGCCGACAGCTTCAATATTGATGTGCTGTATCACGAGCTTTTCCACGCGTATGACAATGCCAAAGGCAAGCTTTCCGAAACGAAGGAGTTTGCGGAAATTGTGGAAGCGGAGGGCGAAGCGTTCTATCTAGAGGGATACGAAGACTCCTCTCTTCCTGCAGAAATTTTCGCTTCGGCAGGAGCTATGTACCTGCTTGAACCCGAACACCTCCTGTTTAAGGCCCCGAAGCTTTACGCATACATAGAGGAACGTATCGGATAAAATTTACAGGAGAACTTGAAAATGGTAAACTTAGGAAACGACTGGGACAATCTTCTTGCGGACGAATTCAGAAAGCCTTATTATCTTGCCCTGAGAGAATTCCTCAAGGCTGAATATAACAGCTATACTATTTACCCCGATATGCACAATATCTTTACTGCCCTGAAGCTTACTCCTTACAGCGATGTAAAGGCAGTTGTGCTGGGACAGGACCCGTATCACGAGCCCAATCAGGCTCACGGGCTTGCTTTTTCCGTGCTTGAGGGCACTGAACCGCCCCCGTCCCTTAAAAATATATATAAGGAGCTTAATGCCGACCTGGGACTCCCTGTTCCCGTAAAGGGCGACCTTACGAAATGGGCGAAGGAGGGCGTGCTTCTGCTGAACACCTCACTTACTGTCCGCAGAGGTCAGGCAAACAGCCACCGCGGAAAAGGCTGGGAGATTTTTACCGACAGGATTGTGGAGCTTGTGAATCAGCGTGAAAAACCTGTTGTTTTCATTCTCTGGGGTGCAAATGCAAGGGCAAAGACCGCCCTTATCACCAATCCCGTACATAAGGTGCTTACCTGCGCGCATCCCAGTCCCCTTTCAGCCTATAACGGATTTTTCGGATGCAGACATTTTTCAAAGTGCAACGAATTCCTGAAAGCAAACGGAATCGGGGAAATTGACTGGAACCTGGCATAATAATAACGGCGGAGCCTGCATGCAGGCTCCGCCTATGATTTTTATAAAGTTTTGTATCCGCCGTCACACAATCTCCGAAATAAATCAGACTTTGCAAAAGGCGGAACTGCCCGAGGCGGCTCGCCTCAAAAGGCGGAACTTGCCGCGGTGCTTCTCCGCGAGGCTGGAACTGCAGAAGCGCTCCGCCTTTCTATTCCATGTAATATGTGGGTCAGAATAACGTTTAAAACCCTGCCGTTTCACAACTGCAGGGTTTAATCAACATATAAAAAGGCAGGAACTGCCCGAGGCGGCTCGCCTCAGTCGCAGTCACAGTGGTCGCAGTGATCCTCGATTACGCCGACAAAAGGAGTGGGGTCGATACCCTGTCTTGTGTAGTAATCGGCAACCGCAGACTTTACAGCCTGTTCTGCGAGTACGGAACAGTGAAGCTTTGCGGGCGGAAGTCCGTCAAGTGCCTCAACAACCGCGCGGTTTGTAAGCTTTAAAGCCTCGTCAAGGGGCTTACCCTTGATCATCTCTGTTGCAATGGAAGATGTGGCAATAGCCGCACCGCATCCGAAAGTCTTGAACTTAACGTCTGTAATGGTGTTGTTCTCAATCTTGAGATACATCTTCATAATATCGCCGCACTTTGCGTTACCTACTTCGCCTACGCCGTTTGCGTCTTCAATTTCGCCTACATTGCGGGGATTAGCGAAATGGTCCATAACTTTTTCTGAATATACCATTTGTAATATCTTCCTTTCGATAAACTTGTTGTAATTACTTGATTTTGAATGTCTCGCCCTTTAAAATGTGCTCCCAGAGGGGTGACATAGAGCGGAGCTTGCTGATAATTTCGGGGAGAACGGTTAAAAATTCGTCAATTTCTTCATCGGTGGTGTACTCGGACATGGAAACTCTTAATGAACCGTGTGCGATTTCGTGGGGTAAACCGATTGAAAGAAGCACATGGGACGGATCGAGAGAGCCTGATGTGCAGGCTGAACCGCTGGACGCCGCGATTCCCTTTAAGTCAAGCTGTAAAAGGAGTGCTTCACCCTCAACGCCTTCAAAGGAGAAGTTCACGTTGCCGCAGAGACGCTTTTCACGGTCGCCGTTGAGATGAACACGGTCAATTTTTGAAAGCTCCTCAATAATTCTGTCCTGATATTTTTTAAGCTTTGCGTTCTTTTCGTCAATGCCCTTTTCCGCTTCGGTAAGCGCTGTTGCAAGACCTACGATACCTGCGATATTTTCAGTACCTGCGCGTCTGCCGCTTTCCTGCGCGCCGCCTTCGATATAGGGAGCAAGACGGATCTTCTTGTTCACATAAAGGAGTCCGACGCCCTTTGGGGCATGGATTTTGTGACCCGACAGAGAAAGCATATCTATGTTCTGTTCTTTTACGTTGATGTGAACGTTGCCCACCGCCTGAACTGCGTCGGTGTGGAAATAAACACCCTTGTCACGGCAGATTTCACCGATTTCGGCAATAGGCTGGATTGTACCGATTTCATTGTTGGCATACATAATGGAAACAAGGGCGGTATCCTCACGGATTGCCTTCGCTACATCCTCAGCCTTTACGATTCCGTTTTCATAAACGGGAAGATATGTTACCTCAAAGCCTTCCTTTTCAAGACTTTCCATGCAGTGGAGAACTGCGTGGTGTTCAAAAACGGAGGTGATAAGGTGTTTCTTGCCCTTTTTAGCCATTGCGTGGGCTGTCATCTTTATTGCCCAGTTATCGCTTTCGCTTCCGCCGCCTGTGAAGAAGATTTCACGGGGCTCGCATCCGAGAGCTTCCGCGCACTGCGCACGGGCATTATTAAGAGCGATTGCGCTCTGTCTTCCCAGTGTATAGATAGAGGAGGCGTTTCCGTAGCCCTCTTTAAGCCAGGGTATCATGGCCTCAAAAACGCTGTCGCTTATTTTTGTTGTTGCGGCGTTGTCGAGGTAAATCTTTGTGCAAAGCATTTGCTTCAGTCCTTCCTTTTGTAAAATGCAATATGCGTTAAAGTACACTGATTTAGTGTACATTTGATATTATATACCTTTTTTTATAAAATATCAAGTACTTTTACCAATTTTTTACGAATGATAACGTTATCATTGAAACTGAATGTTGACAAAACAAGGGTAAACCGTTATAATTGAACTATAAAATATTTTCTGAAAGGAAGTAATTATAATGAAATTCTGTTCCAAATGCGGCACACCCTGCGAAGATAACGCAAATGTCTGCTCAAACTGCGGCGAACCTTTTGCTGCTGTTTCCGAAACATTTACCCTGCCTTCCGGTGACCACACATCCGAATTTGACAAGGCTGATATCGAAAACAACAAGCTTCTCGCCCTTCTCCCCCATGCGGCAGGTCTCCTCGCTGTTGTTGCAGCTGCAAAGATTGATATAAGCTTCTCTTATTTCTTTGACTCCCTCAAGGCATACATATTCAGCACAAACGTGAATCTTACAGCATTTTTAGTGGCAATTGCCGCTATAATTGCAGCCGCTTTCCTTGCAAAGGATTCAGGCTTTGCAAAATTCCATAACCGCAACGCTGTAAAGCTGCTGGTTGTTGACGCAGTTTTTGCAATGGTAAGAGTAATTCCCGTAGTAGGTACGGTTGTTTTCCTTGTGGGCGCACTTGCAACCATGGTTATCAGAGCAATCGCAATCCTTCAGATCCTCGGCGGCAAGGCAAAGGACCTCTTTGTTATCGACAGCCTCGGCTTCCTCGGTAAATAAGACAGACTGCTTTTTTCAGGACTGATAATCTGCAATAAAACATTAACGGCGGAACCGTATTTCATACGATTCCGCCTGTTTTTATCTGTTTATTCCGCAGACTACTCTGCCGATCCCCTGTAAATCGGGAATAATTTCAGCGTCAAAGCCTGCTTCTTCCATAAGTGTTTTTACCTGCTGACCCTGCTTGTCGCCCACTTCAACGGCGAAAATCCCGCCCTTTTTCAGCCGCGGTCTCCAGAGTCCGAACAGCTGCCGGTAGAAATCCAGCCCGTCCTCGCCGCCGTACAATGCGGTTTCGGGCTCGTGCCGCACTTCCTGCTGGAGATTTTCCATCTCCTCACCTGTAAGATACGGGGGATTTGAAAATATTGCGTCAAAAACTATGCCTTCAAAATGCAAATTATCCAGAGCGTCGCCCTTTACCGCTGTAACATCAGCGTTGTTAAGGGCGATATTCTTTTCGAGATATGAAAAAGCCTTGTCGTAAAGCTCCACTGCATAAGCCTTACAGCCTGTTTCTTTGGCGCAGGCTACGGGAATACAACCAGTGCCGCTGCATAAATCCAGCATAATGCTGTCCTTTGTGAGGTTTTTAACTGCAATATCAATCAGCAGTTCCGTTTCGGGCCTGGGAATAAGCACTCCCTCGCCTACGAAAAACTCATATCCGTAAAACTCCCACCTGCCGAAAATATACTGAAGGGGCGTCCCCTTTGCTCGTACGGCAGTAATTTCCTCCGCTCTGCGGTTCTGTTCCGCGGTTACTTCCATAACCTGCAGAGGGTGCGCTCCGCAGACTTCGCGTACAATCTCCCCCGCTTCATAATCAGGGTCAAATACTCCTGCTTCTTTCAGGATTGCGGCAATCTGCGCCGCCGTCTGCCTGCCGTTCACTCTGCTTCTCCGTCGGATTCTTCGGGGTTATCCTCAGTTTCTTCGTCTCCGATTTCCTCGTCAACGGCGGCAAGCTGCATTTCTGCGTACTTGTCGTTATTTTCGGGAATTACAAGGTTCATAGCTTCGATTGCAACCTCAATCTGGCTCTTGTCAGGCTCCTTTGTAGTGAGACGCTGAACCCATAAGCCGGGGGTTGAGATGATTCTTGTGATGATGTTGTCGTATTTTCCCGCAAGACGGATAATTTCATAGGAAATACCCACAATTACAGGGAGAAGGAGCAGCTTGCTTACTACTCTGAGAATCATTGCGATATTTTCGGTTACGCCGAAATTCTCCGCGAAGAGTGCAGTTGTAATAGGGAAAACTGAATATACAAGAATACTGATTATAAGCACAAGGAAGATAAAGCTTGTACCGCAGCGGCAGTGGAAACGGCTCTGTTTTTCAACATTCTCTACCGTCAGGGGCAGCTTCGCTTCATAGCAGGCTATTGTCTTATGCTCTGCGCCGTGATATTCGTAGGTGCGGCGGATATCCTTTGAAGCGGCAGTGATTGCCATATAACTTAAAAAGATGATTATTTTGAGAATACCCTCGAAAAGGGACTGGAAAGCGGAAATATCCGTTTCTCCCGCAAGTCGCTGAATCAGCATGAAAAGCCATGTGGGAACAAATACAAACAGCACCACCGCAAGGGCGATACCGATAACCATTGCAACACCCATTACAACATTCATAAGCTTTTCGCCGAACTTGTCATTCAGCCACTTTTCGAATTTTGTAAGGTCTTCCCCGTCCTCTTCGTCCATCATTCCTGATAATTCCGCCGAACGGGAGATGTACTTGTAGCCTTCCATAAGCTGTGTGACGAAATTTGCGCTTCCGCGGATAAAGGGGACTTTATTGTACCATTTCTTCGGCGCGGCAGGTGTCACCTCGGTGATTATATTGCCTGCAACGTGACGCACAGCCATTGCTGTCCTGTCGGGACCCTTCATCATAATGCCCTCAAGAAGCGCCTGTCCGCCTATGCTTGTCCAGTTTGGTTTATTCTTTGCCATTTATTTTTTCCTTTCGGTTTTGCCTTTTTGATACTATATATTATATTACTATTATCCGTTTTTGTCAATGAAAAGCACTTGACAAAAAGGTGAATATGTGCCAAAATAGACATATAGCATACAGGGAAAGGAATCCTCAGAATGAAGAAAATATTATGCATACTCTCCGCTGTGGCGGTTCTTATGGTTTCGGGCTGTTCATCGGAACCGTCGGAAGCCCCGCTTTTTGAAAAATATGTGGCTGAAGGTACGAAATATCCTGTAAAGATTGTATGGAATGAGAAAAATGACGGTTTAATCGAAAATGAAACCATCAGCGTTACCTCAACCTATTATATTGCCTCGCCCGATAAATTCTATATCTCCTATGATTTCGGCGAAGAGGCTTTTGATTCTCTTTACAGTAACGGCGTGCTCTATAATATCATGCACGAGGAAAAGACTGCATTTACTTCGGCGTTTTCCGAAGATGATGAAGCCGCGGCAGGCGATATCTCTATCGGATACATCCCTACCGAACCCGAAAAATGGGTGCTTACCGAAAAGGGTGAAGCTCAGTATGAGGGAAAAACTTATCTTTACGAAACAGCCTCCCTTGATAACAAGCATTTTCTCACCCTCTATGCCGACCCCGATACAGATAATATCAGATATGTAAGCTACGGTCAGGGCGGCGAAATGGCAGAGTTTGTGGAAATCTCCCACAGCTTCGACCTGAGAATCTTTGAAATCCCCGAGGGCTATGAAATCGTAAATATGCCTGCATACAGTTCTTAGAAGATGTGCCGCAAAGCGGCACATCTTTTTGTCTGATTTGGTAAATACTGTTTACGCATTTGTGGTAATGTGTAAAAGTTACAATTTTAAACAGCTATGTTTGCACCATTTGTTTATAATAACAGTTGACATATGGCGGTTTACATGATAAAATGTAGTAAATGATATTTACATGTCATAAAATCAATACAAATCAAGGAGAGGTAACTCAAATGAAAATGAAAAAGTTTTTATCCGTGCTTTTAGCCGCTATGGTAATCACAGCCGCAGGCTGCTCAGGCAATGATGACGCCGCAGCAACTACCACAACCGCCACAGAAGCAGTCACAACAACTGCCGCAGAAGCTGAAGCAACCACCACAACTGCTGCAGAGGCTGAAACTGAAGCAACAACAACTGCTGCCGCTGCTGACAGCCCTCTTATGACAGATGAGCTGAGAGAATTCATTGACACAATCAGAAGCGAAGTTCCGATTTATGCGGATTATCTTGAAAAGTCCGCACAGCTTCCCTTACACATGGGTATCGCATACGAAGCTGACCTTACAGGTACAGGCGAGATGTCCTACACCTCCATGGATGTTTACATGGCTTCCTTCGACAAGATGTTCATTTCTACCGTAACTGACGGTGCTGCGCTGGATATACTTCTTGACGGAAACAAGTACTATATGCTGAGTGCTGCTGAAAAGGCCGCTATCTTCATGGAAATGACCGAAGAAGAAGTTGCTGATATGGGCAGCTCCATGACAGCGTCCATTGTTCCCGGCTTTAACCACGAATCCGCAACATATGAAACAGGTGAAACAGAGTATAACGGAACCACATATCTCTATGAAAAGATTACTACTCCCGAAACAGGAGAAATTATCGTATACGCTGATACTGCAACAAAGGAAGTAATGTACATTGCTTCTGCAGGTATCACCATGGAAATCACAGCTCTTACCTCGGATTTTGACAACAGTATATTTACAGTTCCCGCTGATTATACTATTGTTGATATGGCTGAGATGATGGGTTAATCCACACAGTTTTCATTTTGTTTTCAGATAACCGCTGAAACTTAAACGAGAAAACAACTGACTTCTATAATGTAGGCGGCAAAAACCACTGCCGCCTGCATTTTTGTAAAAGAAAGGATTTGAAAAAATGAAAAAGACTGCATATATTCTCGCTGCCGCTGTGCTTATCGGTGCATTGTCGGGCTGCAGCAACGATACAGGCTCCGCTGAAACAACAACCACACCCGATAACGGCGTTCACACTCAGGTTGCATATGAGGTTGATGAAAAAGAAGATACCACTGATGAAGCTGTCGAATTCCTTAAGACAAAGGTTCCGCTTTTTGCAAAATACCTTGAAACAAGAATGCAGTGCCCCCTTACTTTTGAAACAGAAGTCGAAATAGACGGTCAGGTTGTCAAAACCGCAATGTATATAAAGGATGAGAAGAACATCTGCCTTTCCTCTACCGACCCGGACGGCTACACATCCCGCAGAGTATACACCCCCGACATGCTCTATGTGGTTCTGGACAGGGAACGTATTGTCTGCACAAATCCCATGAATGAAGAAACCATAAAGGAAATCGTTGCAGCAAATATGCTGAAGATTGATGTTGACGAAGCAAAGGAAATGGAATATGTAGACGACTATGACTATTTCAGGGATGTCCTCTACAAGCACGAAATCATCTATACCGAACCCGGCGTAGGTACTCACTATTTCTACGATGAAAACACAGAAGAGCTGGTTTACATTGCTAACAGCAATTCTACAACTAAAATTACCTGCCTCAAGAACGAACTGACCGAAAGTGCGTTTGAAATCCCTTCGGATTATGTGGTCAAGGACCTTTACGAATATGCAGATGAACTTGCAGCTGAAGAAGCCGCAAACGGAACAGTTACAGAATAAAAAAGCAAGAAGG
>JAZSFL010000023.1:0-17144 GCA_045532185.1 Ruminiclostridium sp. | reverse complement strand
ACATAGAGGATATAAAAGCCACTGCAAAAGCTGAAGGCAAATCAATGGCTGGATATATCTGGGATTTGCATATTAAACATAAAGATACATTAGAATAGTACAACAAGGTCTGATGAACTCACATCAGACCTTGTTTTTTATTTTACAGATTAATTTACATACTTAAGGTAAGCTGAATTTTACGTATTCGGCAAATCACAAAACTCACAGGGATTATATTCCCTGTGCGAGAAAGGTGTAAATTATGAAAAAAGAAATTAAGGCAAAGGTTATACTCAAATTCTCTCCTCGTCGGGACGAGAAAATTGAAAATCTCAAAAATCTGCTTGTGGAAGCAAATCTTGCTCGGGTTGCAAAAAAGAATAACGAAAAGTCGGCTGAATTCTAAAAAATTCAGTCGATTTTTATTTTACGTTTTAATTTACATACTATAGATACAGTTATTTATTGATGACTGGAGTAAATCGTGTTTGCCTATTCTGATTGGGTTAAATTGAATCCGGATAGATTTAAATTTACATAGATGAGACAAACACGTCATGTTTCACTGCCGCGGGTCTGTGAAACTAAATGATAATCCCGCTTTAAACGTAATTTCATATATATAAATCGCACTTTCGCAATAAGCGGAGCTTCAGCGCGGCTTGACCTAATCCGGATATAGTCGGAGTGCGTGTCATTTTCCATGGCTTTTGGGGGTTATGAGAATATGACTAGAGAGAAAAGAGAGATTCACTCTTCTCTCGCCTCGCTCTTGCTGGTTATCTTCAAATTTTTTAAAAAATTTGAAGGTAAACGAGCAAAGCGAGTTCACGCGGGTTTCATACTCAAAATACCCGCAATGCGTTATTCTACGGGGCCTGAAGGGCTCTTTTGTCCTGAACAATTTTTTTAAAAACCAACCCCAAAGTCCCGGGGTGAAGTGCGCCCTGTAGGCAGTAGAGAAAATTAAAGGAGGAAAAAGAGATGTCAAAAAAGAGAAACATAGAATGCCAGATGGTCATTATGATGAATAATTTATGCCGTTTTGGAGAGTCCAAATATGAGGCAAAAATAAAGAAGCGTCTTGCGCTCGAAAAAGCTATTAAAGCTTGTGCCACAGAAGAAGAAAAATCAAGATTACGGGCAGAAGCACCGGAAGGGATTTTTTCTTTTTCAACAATGAAAACATACATAAAACTCAACAAGACATTCTGCCGTTGGATTAAGAGGAACCACCCAGTTCGCGACATAAAATATGCACGAGAATATACCGGAGAATACCTTCAATACTGTATTGATAAAGGCAATTCGCCTAGTACCATTAAAACAAAAGCCGCGGCGTTAGCCAAATTGTATCATACACATTCGTATGAATTGGGCATTGTACTTCCCAACAGGAAGAGAGAGGATATAACCCGCTCAAGAACTGTCCCAGACGAAAAAATCGAGAAAAAGAATCAAGATGTTGTGGATTTTATCAAGGGAACAGGCTTGAGATTACACGAGGTCAGAATGTTAGAAAGTAAGGATGTATACAGGAATAAGAAAGGTCAGTTAATAGTTAAAGTAAGGAAAGGCAAGGGCGGAAAGAAACGTAAGGTCAAGGTTTTACCCGAATTCGCGGATAAAATCGAGAAATTAGCAAGGAGTGTTAAACCTAAAGCGTTAGTCTTCAAGAAAGTTCGTAAAAATATTAATGCTCATTTTTATAGGGCGTGGTATGCTCAGGCATTTTACAACAAGTGTGCGAGAGATTTAAATTCCTTATCTAGAAAAGAAAAATACTATATGAGAACCGACAGAAAAGGCGACGTCTACGACAGAGATGCAATGGAAAAAGTCAGTAAACAACTTGGTCATAACAGAATTGATGTTATCGCCGGGCATTATCTTTATACACCGAAAGTGGCGTAAGATAAATGTCCGCCTGTTTCGCTGGCGGAACAGGCGGACCACGTCGGATATTTCAATGTGTTCATACACATAGGTATATCTTTTTTTAATCATACACAAACATATATACGGATATAGCTGTATATTTTTATATATACGAATTCGTATGTACTTTTTCATATATTTGTTCTCAGATATATGAAATATAATACACATTAACACATATCAGAAAGGTGGTAAAACCATTGAAAACTAATGTAAAAATCAACATCACAAAGGGCACCATTACCGATTTTATTGCTCGCAACACAAGGCTTAATCTAAAGGAACTTATAGAAAAAGCGGTCATAAATTATGCTCATGGCAATTATGATAAGCACTTATTTGCAGACCTAAAACTCTCAGAGCCTAAAGAGAATATTCCGGGGTATGTTATGCTTGCTTTTGATTACAGTGATAAAGAAACAATCGAATTTCTTGAAAAGCTCCCGGATATAATCCGACCGAAGGTATGCCGTAATATTTTTGAAGTCTACATAGGCAGCGAACACATGGCTTTGCTTGCCACAAACGGCTGTTACATGCCAGAGGGAGCTGCAAATGATAACGCTATTCTTAACTTGGGACAGATGATAGATTATGTTACAGCTAATGGTTCCTATGACACTACTGTTGGCAGGTTGATGCTCGGTTGTAATCAGCACAAGAAGACCAGGAGATTTGTTTGCAATTTATTTGCTAAGCTTAAGGAGAATGGTATTTTCATCTGTAATCCTGATGGGGTTGTTTATACGGAAGAGGAGTTTTTGAGTGGGGAGGTTGTGAAGGATAGTAAAATCAGGATAGCTGTTTTTAATAAAATTAAAAATAATTACAGTTCTTCTGAAGATAAAAATATCACCGACAGCGTGAGCTGTCGGTGATGGAAAAATATTTACTTATTCTTTCTCTTTCTTGTAAGCATAACTGCCACAGCAGAAATGATTACGCCTGTGAAACTGATAGTAACTGCAGTAAAGGGATTAACAACATCATCCTCTTCTATCAATATCGTTATCTATAGTTAATAAACACCTCTTTTCCTCTACACACAGATTCTGATATTAAAATAACACCTAAAATCCTCATAATTATAGATGAATGTGCACCATATGAAATTTGGAGTGAACGAATACAGGAAGCAATAACGGATTTTGTCTCTGCCAAGTGTTACATTCTCAATTCCTTTCACAAATAGATGCTCGTTGTATTTATCACAGATACTCTGAGAACAGTACTTAATAATTTTTCAGTCGTTTTCATTTTAATTTTCCGCTGCGAAATTGCTTTTCAAATCAAAACCATGGTGCATAGGTCCGCTGCCCTTTCCGAGGTCAAGCATAGCCGATAAAGCTCCCGAAATGTATTCCTTTGCACGGCTTACCGACTGCTTTAAATCATACCCCTTTGCAAGATTTGAGGCGATTGCAGATGACAGCGTACAGCCTGTACCGTGAGTATTGGGATTGTCAATACGCTTACCCTCAAACCGCGCTGCTCTACCGTTTTCATAAAGCAAATCATTTGCGTCATTTATGCTGTGACCGCCTTTTAGCAATACCGCACAGCCGTAGCTTTTATTTATGAAATCTGCGGCTTTTTCCATATCCTTTTTATCTGATATTTTCATTCCCGACAACACCTCTGCTTCGGGAATATTCGGCGTAATAACCGTCGCCATGGGCAGTAATTTTTCTTTGAGAACAGCTACCGCTTCTTCGGAGATAAGTCTTGCACCGCTGGTAGCAATCATCACAGGGTCAACCACAATGTTTCCCACCTTGTAAAAGCTGAGACGTTCCGCTATTACCTCAATAAGCTCCGCATTCGCAACCATTCCTGTTTTTACTGCGTCAGGAAAAATATCTGTAAAAATTGCGTCTATCTGCTGTCCCAGAAATTCAGGTGTGACCTCTGAAATTGCAGTAACGCCTGTGGTATTCTGTGCTGTAAGTGCTGTAACCACGCTCATCCCGTAAACGCCGTTTGCAAGCATTGTTTTTAAGTCCGCCTGAATCCCTGCACCGCCACTGCTGTCGCTTCCTGCGATTGTGAGAGCGGTTTTAATTTTTCTGTAATTCATCAAATGCCTCCCTTAATTCCTTTGCAGCAATGCACGGGTCAGCCGCTTTCATAATTGCCGAAACAGCACAGATACCGTCAATTCCGCTGTTCTTCAGAACGTGGATATTGTCCTTGTTCAAACCGCCTATTGCGTTTACTTTAATCGGTACAGCTTTCACAATTTCTTTAAGCGTATCAACGCTTGTAAGCACCGTTTTAACCTTTGTAGTTGTGGGGTAAATTGCGCCTACTCCCAGATAATCCGCACCCTGCTCGTAGGCTTCAATAGCCTGCGGAATGGTTTTTGCGGTTGCTCCTACAATCTTCTCATCACCCATAAGCTTTCGTGCAATTTTAACGGTCATATCGTATTGCCCAACGTGTACACCCTCCGCATTTACCGCAAGTGCAATATCCACTCTGTCGTCAATGATAAGGGGAATATCATACCGCATTGTGATTTCGTGAACCTTTTCCGCAAGGGTAAGATACTCTCTCGTCGTCCTGTCTTTTTCACGGAGCTGGACAAGGGTTACACCGCCTTTGCAGGCTTCTTCAACACGGCGGAGAAATTCCTCCTCGCTGTAATTCGTACTATCTGTAATAAAATACATTGTTGTATCAAGCTTTTTCATACGCACCTCACATATAGATATAATCATTGAGTACGGGTTGTAAGCCCTCTGCGGCAATATCCTTATACATCACATCAAGGCTTCTGCCGTCATTAATCTCGAACTGTTCGTCACCCTCGTTCCCATCCGCTTCCTTGCCGCTGTATTTGCTTTCGTGGTCGCCTATTCCCGTGGAAACACCTGCGGAGACCTTTGTTGCAGCTATCTTGACTATGCCGTTGCGGAAGTTCTCGCTTTCCCTAGAGGACACTGTAATTCCCACAAAGGGCAGGAAAATTCTGTACGCACAGATAATCTGACAAAGCTGTGTTTCATGAACATCAAGGGGATTGATTTTATCGTTGTTGATTATGGGGCGAAGTCGGGGGCAGGACAGGGACATTTCAGCGTGTGGATATTTACGTTGTAAGAAATAAACGTGCAGTGCGCTTGCAAGTGCATCCTTTCGGAAATCCGACAAGCCTAAAAGCGCCGAAAATGCAACCCCTCTCATTCCGCCCATAAGTGCACGTTCCTGTGCATCAAAGCGGTAGGGATAAACACGCTTGTGCCCGAGCAAGTGCAGTTCCGAATAACGGTCGCTGTCGTAGGTTTCCTGAAAAACCGTCACATAATCTGCACCGCATCCGTGGAGATACTTGTATTCATCAACATTTACAGGGTAAATTTCAAGTCCCACCATACGGAAATATTTCCGTGCAAGCTTGCAGGCTTCGCCGATATATTCAACATTGCTCTGTGCTCTGCTTTCGCCTGTGAGAATTAAAATTTCCTCCATTCCGCTGTCGGAAATAATCTGCATTTCACGTTCAATCTGCTCCAAATTCAGCTTCATACGGTTGATGTTGTTGTAGCAGTTGAAGCCACAGTATACACAGTAATTTTCGCAGTAATTCGCAATATAAAGGGGCGTGAACATATACACGGTATTGCCGAAATGCTTTGAGGTTTCAATCCTTGCACGCTGTGCCATCTGCTCCAAAAACGGCTCTGCCGCCGGTGATAAAAGTGCCTTGAAATCTTCGATGGTGCTGGTTTCGTGTTCAAGTGCCGCTTTTACTTCTTTTGCAGTATATTTTGAATAATCGTAGCTGTCCATTTCTGACAGCACTTTCTCCATTATGTCGGATTTAATCTGCTCCATACCGTTCATATATTCCATATGATTTGTACGGCTCTCGGAGTCGGTTTCAAGGCGGTGCTTCTTCTCAAGTGCAGAGGGCGAAAGATGTTCACCGTCCACAAAAAATCTGTTGTCCATAAGCACCTCAATCCCTTAAAAAGCCTGTCAATGGGTCGGAAGCACTTGCGCCTCTTGTAAGAACTCTGCCCAGTCCCGAAAGATATGCCTTTCGTCCAGCTTCAACAGCCTGACGGAAAGCTGATGCCATAAGGGATAAATTCCCTGCTGTTGCAAGAGCGGTATTCGCCATAATTGCTGCCGCACCCATTTCCATTGCCTCGCAAGCCTGTGACGGTCTGCCGATACCTGCGTCAACAATTACGGGCAGGTCAATTTCGTCCACAAGAATCTGAATGAACTCCCGTGTAGCAAGTCCCTTGTTTGAGCCGATTGGTGCCGCAAGGGGCATTACAGCCGCCGCACCTGCGTTGACCAAATCTCTTGCCGCATATAAATCGGGGTACATATACGGCAGTACAACAAAGCCTTCCTTTGCAAGAATTTCAGTAGCCTTGATAGTTTCGTTGTTGTCAGGGAGAAGATATTTCGTGTCACGCATAATTTCAATTTTTACGAAATCACCGCACCCTATTTCACGTGCGAGCCTTGCAATTCTGACTGCTTCCTCCGCTGTTCGGGCACCCGAGGTATTGGGGAGCAAGGTTACACCCTTCGGTATGTAGTCGAGGATATTTTCCTGCTCCTTTGTATTGGCACGGCGCACTGCAAGGGTTATAATCTCCGCACCTGCGTCACGGACAGCCGCTTCGATAAGATTCAGAGAATACTTGCCCGAGCCTAAAATAAAACGTGAATTGAATTCGTGTCCACCTAAAATAAGTTTATCGTTATTCATTGTGTAATTCCTTTCTATACTTCAGATTTTCCTGCGATAATACGCAGTGCAGTGTTCGCCTGATGTGCGGCGCAGAGCATTACACGGGGGGCAAAAAGCGTTCCGTCATCAGAAACGTCACTCACTCCATCACCGCAGATATACAGCCGTTTGCCAAGCTTTTTTGTGGTTATGTTATTGCCTGTGTGCAGTCCCGACATTCCCGATGCCGCAAAGATATATTTTTCGGGATATTTTTCTGAAATTCCATTCACAAGCATAGACTTGCACTCCGCATTGTCGAAGCATTCGCAGATGATGTTACAGTCCGATAAAAGGGATAGATTATCCTCCGTCAGCTTTACCGTATGCGTTATGACATTACAGTAGGGAGCAATTTCGGCAAGCGTCTGCTTCATAGCTTCGGTCTTGAACATTCCAAGCTGTGAAACCTTGTACTGCTGACGGTGCAGGTTTGATATATCTACCTTATCAAAATCAATAAGGCGAAGCGTTCCTATCCCTGCCCTTGCAAGTGAAATTGCTACGTTTGAGCCAAGACCACCGAGACCGCAGACAGCAAGATTGGCTTCCGAAAATCTCCGCTGTAAATCTGCTCCGTGCCGCTGTTCGAGGGCGCTGTACCACTCTTCCCTTGTCATATCAGCCGCCTCCCACAAAGCTGACAACCTCAACATTGTCGCCGTCTTGTAAAAATGTATTTTCGTACTGTGTTTTCGGCAGAATATCGCCGTTTATCTCAACCGCTACACGCTTTATATCATAGCCGCTTTCTGTAAGATATTCGGCAACTGTTTTCCCGACAGTATTCTTTTCTTCGCCATTGATTTTTAACATATTATCACCTCACAGAATGTCGATATATTTGCCCTCAAAGGCTTTGTTCATGCTTCTTACAGCACAGAATTTACCGCACATTGAACAGCTTTCCTCAATTTCGGGCTTTCTGTCATCACGGATTTTCTTTGCGGTTTCAGGGTCAATGGAGCATTTCCACTGCTTGTCCCAGTCAAGGGTTCTTCGTGCGTCAGCCATTTCGTTGTCAATATCCATTGCATGAGGAATATGCTTTGCGATGTCAGCGGCGTGTGCGGCAATTTTAGAAGCGATTATACCCTGTTTTACGTCCTCAACATCAGGCAGTGCAAGGTGTTCCGCAGGGGTAACATAGCACAGGAATGCCGCACCGTTCATCGCCGCAACCGCACCGCCGATAGCGGAGGTGATGTGGTCATACCCAGGGGCGATGTCCGTAACCAGCGGACCCAGCACATAAAATGGCGCACCCATGCAGATTGTCTGCTGTATCTTCATATTTGCTTCAATCTGGTCAAGGGGCATGTGTCCCGGGCCTTCAATCATAACCTGAACGTCCTTTGCCCATGCCCTTTTCGTAAGCTCGCCGAGACGGACAAGCTCCTCAATCTGGCATACATCGCTTGCATCCGCAAGACAACCTGGGCGGCAGGCGTCGCCGAGAGAAATTGTCACATCATACTCACGGCAGATGTCAAGTATTTCGTCATAATATTCATAGAACGGATTTTCATTTCCTGTCATACTCATCCACGCAAACACCAATGAACCGCCACGGGATACAATGTTCATCTTACGCTTGTGCTGTTTAATCTGTTCAATAGTCTTGCGTGTAATTCCGCAGTGGAGCGTAACAAAATCAACTCCGTCCTCTGCGTGAAGCCTTACAACATCAATAAAATCCTTTGCGGTAAGGGTTGCAAGGTCACGCTGATAGTGAATCACGCTGTCGTAAACTGGAACTGTACCTATCATTGCAGGACACTTCGCAACAAGCTTCTGTCTGAACGGCTGTGTATTGCCGTGAGAGGATAAATCCATTATTGCCTCAGCACCCATATCAACCGCCGTCATAACCTTTTTCATCTCAATGTCATAATCCTTGCAATCACGGGACACTCCGAGATTCACGTTGATTTTCGTGCGCAGCATTGAACCTACACCGTTTGGCTCAATGCATTTGTGAAGCCTGTTGGCGCAGATTGCAACCTGTCCTTTTGCAACAAGCTCACGGATTTCCTCTGCTGTACGGTATTCCTTAGACGCAACAGCCTCCATTTCCTTTGTGACAATTCCTTTTCTTGCCGCTTCCATTTGTGTTTTATACATAGTTTTCCTCCATTAAAAAATTTTTAACAGACGGCAACAGATAAAACAAAAAAAGGAAGCCACCGATTTCGATAGCTTCCAAAAATGCATATATAAAAATGCACCGACATGTAAGCGTCAGCGCTTTACAGTCGTCCCTACGTTGGCATTATCCAAATCAGGTTATCGGTCGAAGGTCTTACCTTCCTCTCAGCCTGTAACACAAGCTCCCGTCTGTTAAATTGTAAGTGTATTATACAGCATTATTCTGAAAATGTCAAGGGGGACTTTTTATTTTCCCGCCCGTATTTCTGTCGGAGTAATCCCGTAATATTCACGGATTTTCCTGCTCATATCATTGGCACAGCAGAAGCCCGTTACCGCTGAAATTGCCGAGAATTTCATTTCTGTATGCCGTATAAGTTCGTATGCTCTGGTACAGCGAATATGCGACAAATATTCACGGGGCGACATACCTGTTTCCGCTTTGAAGGTATGAGTAAGATAACCCTCGCTTATGAAATTTCCTTTTGCAATATCCGAAATTTTTATTTTATCCGCATAGAATTTCTCAATATATTCACGGACATTTGCAGCAAGCCGTTTTGCTGTGCTTTCAGTGTTTTTTTCTTTCTGCGGCTTTACCTGTTCATATATAACCGAGATTATTTCCAATGCCGAGCTCAGCTCGGAATATATATTTGCACCCTTTTCAAATATAGCCGTCATCCGTTCAAACTGCGGAGTCAAAACAGCATTTCTAATAACAACTATACCCTCCCCGCTTATATCCGTAAGCATTGCGAAAAGGTCAGGACGGACCAGCTGTTTCCGTAGCTCCCACGGATTTATCATAGCGATATATCTGCGGTATTCGCCATCTGAAACAAGCTTTACCTTATGATGCTGACGGCTTTTTATAAGCACAAGGGTATTTGGTGTAATGCGATGAGTTTTATCATTGACAGTGATTTCAAGCTCGCCCTTCAGCACATACATAAGCTCGCAGGAGGTGTGAGCGTGGCTTACGGGTGCAAGCGGATTTTCGTAATATCCCGAGTGTTCGATTATTGCCATTTTCATCAATCCTTTCCGTTATTTCTATAATAACACATCCGATATTCATAAGCAATACTTTTACAGCAGATTTTCTATAATATTAAGCAGATTTTTTAATGCTATGCATCTACAATTTGCGTTAAAATAGCCTTATGAACCTTATATAGGAGGCTTGCTATGAAAATCAGAAAGTTTATATCAACCGCAATATGCCTGTCAATGCTTATATGCTTTGGCGCAGGCTGTTCCGGAAATAACATCAATACGGAGGAAAGCACAATGCAGACCGCAGAAACAACAACTGCAATAACAACAGCCGAGGTTACCGAAAAGGAAATCCCCGTTGCTGTTGTTGATGACTCGTACTACGCTGTCACCATTGACGGCAATACGATAAACAAAGATGAGGGAACTGTTTACAGAGGTCTTGGCGTTGTAACAGGCAATAACTCATCACGTTTGCTTATGGATTATAAAACTGAAAATCCCGACGCTTACTGGGAGATTATGAATTTACTGTTCAAGCCCGATTACGGTGCAGGTCTTACACATGTTAAAATCGAATTCGGAACGGATGTAAACTCGTCCTCGGGCACAGAGCCGTCAATTATGCGCTCGGCAGACGAGGAGGCTGACGTAACAAGAGGTGCAGGATTTATGTTTGCGGCTGACGCACTCAGCATAAACCCTGATATAACCGTGGATTTACTCCGCTGGGGCGAGCCGAAATGGGTTACTGACGCTTTTGGTGAAAGCGTTGAAGCAGGTCATGCTGCACGATATAAATGGTACAAGGCGGCTATTGATAAAGCTTATGACACCTACAGTATGAAATTCACCCATATCAGCGCTGACGCAAACGAAGCAAGCAAGGTTGATGCTGAATGGATAATATATTTTGCCAATGCCCTTGAAAACGAAACTGACGAACGCTATGATTACGGTGCAATAAAAATCGTTGCTTCCGATGAGGTTGGTTCTTGGAAAATCTCAAAGGCAATGATGGAAAATGAAGAGCTGAGAAACGCTGTTGATATTCTCGGCGAACACTACAACACATGGGCAGACAAAAACGCTAAAACCCTCAATACCGAATACGGCAAAGAAATATGGTACACAGAGGGTGTTGCATCCACAAATATCGCAAGGCTTGCAGTAAACAGCAACGGAAGCGGTATCAACGGCACAAACGGCGCACTTGATGTCTGCAACCGCATAATAAACGGCTACTACAACGGCAAAATGACAATGTACGAGTATCAGCCTGCAGTTGCGGCTTACTATTCGGGTGCAAAGTATTTCCCGAAATCACTGCTCAATGCACAGACACCGTGGAGCGGTTACTATGAGGCGGACTGCGGTATCTGGACTTCCGCTCACTTTACAATGTTCATCGAAAACGGCTGGAGATATATTGACAGTGCCTGCTACGGCGACGGCAAGGAGGCTCACGCAATCTCTGAAACCACCAACAACTATATGACCGTTACCGATACCGAAACTGGCGACTACACCATCGTTATCTGTAATGACAGCGAGGAACAGAGAAACTACACCTTTACCCTTGAAAATATGACAAAGGCTGACGCTCCCATTTATATCTGGGAAACAAGAGGTCCTGATGAGGGGCAGGCTTATAACGCAAATTATTTAAAGAATATCGGTGTATACAAGCCCGATGAAAACAAGTTTTCTGTTGAGGTAAAGCCTTACTCAATTGTTACAATCACAACTCTCGATAAGACGGTTGATACCTCTGTTGACAAGTGCAGCTATGAGGATATTCCGCTTGATATAAATTATTCAGATGACTTTGAATATTCAGACGAATTCCTTTCCGCAAGAGGTTATGCACCGCTTTACACTACCGATTACGGCGGAGCATTTGAGGTAGCTAAGGTCGACGGAAACAATGTGCTTATGCAAATGATTAATGCTGACAACAAGCCTACCGACTGGCGTTTCAGAGGTACGCCCTACCCCATTACTTCTCTCGGTGATGACCGCTGGAGCAACTACAACGCTGAAATTAATTTCAAACTGGTTGATGACAGCAACAAAAATTATGTTTCTTTTGGTGTACGTTATCTTTTAGCCGAGCTTGATACAAACAGTGCAGAAAACGGGTACAGCCTGAAGATATCGCCCGACGGAAAATGGAGCTTACGCAAAAACACCAAGTCAGTTGCTGACGGTGTTATCGAAAACTTTGACAGCCCCGCATGGCATACTATTAAAATCACCGCAAACGGTAAGAATATCACCGCATATCTTGACGGAAACGAGCTTACAAGCTACTATGATGAAAGCGCCTATGCTCATTCGGGCAGAATTATGATAGGAAGCGGTCTTTATAATAACCTTTTCGATAACCTTAAAATCACTCCTATTGATGGTGTTCAGCACACAATCACAAGAGTTGACGACCACGACGCTTCTGTTACATACACAGGCGACTGGTACAGAACTGTTCCTGACGGATATGTTCATTTCAACCGCACAATTTCCCGTGCCGAAAGCGAGGGTGCGGAAATGTCATTCAGCTTCACAGGGAATCATTTTGCTTTAATCGGTCAGACCGATACGGCAACGATTGAAGTGTACGTTGACGGCGAGCTGTATGAAACAAAAGAAACCGCTAAAACCAAGGCAAGACAGTGCAGTTATTCGGCTGACGTTGAAAACGGCAAGCATGATGTAAAAATCAAAGTTGTAAACGGCAAGTTTACAGTTGACGCTATTGAATATTAAGGAGAACAACATGAAAAAAATCACAGCTTCTATTTTAACAGGACTTATTCTTTGCGGAATACTTTCGGGTTGTTCAGGCGAAACCGCGGAAACAACAACTACAACAATTGCCGCAACTACAGAAACCACAACAACCGTAACAACTTCAGCACCTGAAACCACAACCGCCACTGCTGAAACAGAAGCGGCAGAAGGAACCGAATATTTCACAACCGTTATTGACGGCAAAACAAGTATGGAATGCTTTACCTACGAGGGAGAAAAGGGCGTATGGGCGCACCTCATAAACCCCTACAACGAAGCTTCGCTTTTTACGCCTATGTCTCCGGGAGATATGGCGTCTGATACGGATAATCTTGTAATATGCTTTAATGTGAGCGGCGTTACTGAAGAAATGACAGCATTCTGCGGCATTATGGCATATGGCACAGGCGAGGATGATGAAGAGCTTTCTGTATGGAACAACGATACCTATAATACTCTTACAGGCGAGGATTTTGAATTTATAATCGCAGAGGACGGATATTACGAAATGACTGTTCCGATTGCAAAGCTGGCAGGCGGACTTGACTTCTGGGAGGGACTAAGCTATACCTCCATTATAGAGGTTGCTTTCTACGGCGCAGAGGGCGTTGATGAAGCGGGCGAATACACAAAGGCAATGAAAGATGGACTTACCTTTGATTTCCTTGGTATAAAGTCGGAATAACCTCGTTTAAGACTTCATTTATATAATTATTTTTCGCTTTTCGCCTTTCTCCAAAATGAGCAGTATATCACAAGGATATACTGCTCATTTGTCTGTTATTGGTATCTGCAATCAAGATACTGAAGAAACCTTGCCGCCGCAATTGAAAGCATCTGCCTGTCCTTAAAAGCAATTCCGATATTTCGGTACGCAGCTACATCAAGTTCCTTTGAAACAATGCGGTACGGCATACGTTTAAGTATAAGTTTCGGTAGTATGGCAATTCCCAGACCACTTTCTACCATTGACATTACTGCGTAATCGTCCCACGTTGTGAACTTCACATCAGGAGTAAGTCCGTTACGCTCAAACACCTCCGAAATTTCTGCCTTTGCTCCCTTTTCAAGCAGCATAAATGGCTCGTCGCACAAGGCTTTTACGGGGAATTTATCACACTCCGCATACTTATGATTTTCAGGGATAATTGCCATAAGTGCGTCCTGTTCAAGGAATATAGTTTCAAATTCAGGCTTCGTAGGCAAACGAAGAAAACCACAGTCAACACGTCCGCTTGCAATCCATTCTTCAATTTCCGTATAGTCACCCAACAGAAGCTCATAGTCAATGTTAGGATAATCCTGCTGAAACGCCTTGATAATATTAGGCAGCCAATGTGTTGCAACGCTTGAAAAAGTGCCTATCCTGATAAGTCCCGACTGTAAGCCGTTAAGCTCATCAACCTGCATCTGCAGTTTTTCGTATTCAGCACAAACGCTTTTTGCAAAAGGCAGAAGCTTCATTCCGTCAGAGGTAAGCCTTACACCTGTTTTACTACGTTCAAGCAAGGTAACCTTCCATTCCTTTTCAAGGTCGGCAATCATACGGCTTACACCTGATTGAGAATAATTAAGTATTTCCGCTGCCTTTGTAAAGCTACCGTATTCTGCTGTTTTAACAAATGCTATATGCTTTGCGATATTCATATCCATTGACTCGCCCCTTATATCTGAATTTGTCATAGATGTTATGATAAACATTCGCTTTTGTAATTCTTAAATCTATGATATACTTAAAAGCAGAATTTGTCAAGGAGTGACCAAAAATGAAAAACAAAATACCATTTCTCAAATACCTGCTAGCATTGCTTATGTTCGGAACAAACGGCATTGTCGCAAGTCATATCAGCCTTTCAAGCTATGAAATCGTGTTGCTCAGAACGCTTATCGGAAGTCTGTTTCTTATAGCAATTTTCTTTCTCACAGACGGCAAGCTTTCATTTTACAAGTACAAAAAGCAATCTGCATTTCTTACCGTATCGGGAATTGCAATGGGTGCAAGCTGGATGTTTCTTTATGAAGCATACGCACAAATCGGCGTGAGCATTTCTTCGCTTCTGTACTACTGCGGTCCCGTCATTGTAATGGCATTATCGCCGATGTTGTTCAAAGAAAAGCTGACCTTGCCTAAAATTACAGGCTTTATCGCTGTGCTTGCAGGCATATTTCTTGTAAACGGAAACATAAGCGGACAGCTTAATAAATGGGGTATCTTCTGCGGTTTAATGTCAGCAGTAATGTACGCATTTATGGTGATATGTAACAAGAAAGCAAAGGATATCACAGGGCTTGAAAACTCAATGCTCCAGCTTTTCGCGAGTTTTCTGACCACCGCTGTTTTTGTAGGAATAAAGCAGGGCTATGTGATGGATATTCAGGCCGAATGTGTACTGCCGATAGTTATTCTCGGACTTGTGAATACAGGTATCGGCTGTTATTTCTACTTTTCCTCAATCGGTAGACTGCCCGTTCAGACAGTAGTTGTGTGCGGTTATCTTGAACCGCTCTCGGCGGTAATGTTTTCATCACTGCTGCTTAATGAGCATCTTGCGACGTTACAGATTATTGGTGCAGTACTGATTATAGGCGGAGCAATGTGTGGGGAATTGAAAAAACAATGAAATAGTATAGAAATTCAATATATAATTCTTATCATCTAAAGTTCTACGTAGCCATTTATATAGACATGAACTCTTTTATTACATATTTTAATCAAAAATCCATTATGCGCCCACCGTATCACTCGGTGGAAACCCATTTCACGCAGGAATTCTATGTCCCATAAACGGCACTTCGAGCGATTTTTAAACAAAAGAAAAAAGCCTTTAAACCGTATGGTTAAAGGCTTTTTGCTGGCTCCTGTTACTGGACTTGAACCAGTGGCATCATGATTAACAGTCATGCGCTCTGGAAGATAGTACGGGAAGCACATAAAATAATATATCGGTAGGCACAGCGTTAACTGCGCCCAAGATTCCTTATTCAGTTATATACGTTTTATAGATTTCATTCAGGGTTACTATTATTTCGTAACCCTTTTTAATTTCAACTCGGTCAAAAATCTCCGCAATAATCATCTTCTTACGCTCGATACTCGCAAGAGAATATTCTTCCGCCCAAGTGGTGAGCTTAGAATATCCGTTTTTGGCAGATTCTTTTTCGACGCTGAGATTTTCAAGTCTTTTGGTGCACTCTTTGAGTTCTTCTTCGTTGCTCATCCTTTTGGCTTTTACCGACTCAAGACCTGCATTAAGCTGGTCTGTTGTGAACTTGCTCTCACCTATTAATGCATTGCCAATTTCAAGAATAAGGCTCTTTTCTTTTTCACTACTCTTGCTTATTTCCGCCCTTAATCTTTTTTCCTTCTGCTTTAATTCAGAGATTCTTGTTTCATAAGTCTTAGCAATCGCAACAGATTCGGGTGTATCAGCAATATTGCTCAGAATATTTGTAACCATTTTCTCTATCTCGCTATCGACTATAGTTATCTTGTAACCTACCTGTCCGTCACAGTCACAACGACGATTTGCTCTGTTACCGCAAACATAATTCTTGTTAGCATATCTTTGCTTAATGCCTTCTTTTGTTTCGTAAAAACAGCTTGAAGAAGATACCGTAATCCTGCCGCCACAATGACCGCAGAACACATTCCCTGAAAGCAAGGTCGGACCTTTTGTGTTAAGGCTTATTGTTCTCTTTTCAGCGTTCTTGGCACTTCTCTGTTCGAGTATTTCTTGGACTTTATAAAAGGTATCATCATCAATTATTCTAAGATGTTCTTGATAAGGTCCTTTAATATCCTTGGTGTCAAGATGACCTATGTAGATGCGATTTTGAAGAATTCGCAAAATACCTGTAGGTTGGAACTCTGCACCTTTGTGAGTTCTTATGCCTTTCTGATTCAGACAATCGGCAAGCTGGTGTGTACCCTTCCCTTCTTCGGCTGTCAATCTGAAAAGCTCACGAACATACTCGGCTTCCTCTTCTTTTATACACAGAACATTTATCAATCTGCCTTTGCGATTGGTCTTACCCATTGAAACAAGATGATATCCGAACATAGGTGGTCCGCCGCGATAACCACCGTTCTGCACAAGGATTTCTAATGCTGCTTTTACACGCACAGATATATTACGGCTTTCCTGCTTTGCACTCAGTCCTCTGAATGTAAGCATAAACTCGTCCTCAAAACTATCGGCTGTAATCTCACCTTCGACAACGGTAAAAACCCGTATCCCTTTTTCAAGAAGACCGGTTATGAAGTTGGTAGTTTCGTTTCCTTTTCTGCCAATGCGGTCGAGCTTGAAAGCGACTAAAATATCAAACTCGTTATTGCTTGTACGATTTGCAATATCAATTATTGACTCTCTCTCGTACATACCATTTTTGTAAGCCGACTTGGTTTCTGTTATGGTGTCGATAATTTCCCAACCGTTCTGTTCGCATAGAGCGACACATTTTTCCTGCTGTACCGGTAACAGACAATCATCATTGCCGTTAGCCTGCTTCGCCGTCGAAACCCTGAGCAGCAGGA
>JAZSFL010000049.1:0-49382 GCA_045532185.1 Ruminiclostridium sp. | reverse complement strand
AGCGCCCCCCCCACCGAACCCCCCCGCCGGCCGGCCGCAGCCCCGCCCCCCCCGCCCGTGTTTTTGCAGCTTCGCTGCAAAACGTGCGCCGCACGTGTGTATGTAAACCGAAAGGTGAATTTTTTGCCGCAGCAGCTTCTGCCTGCAATGTTTCACAGGAATAAGCTGCTGCATTTTCTGCGTATGCAGTCTGTATAAATATATGCACAGTCAACGAAAAAAAGACCCCGTTTCAAAAAAATAACATTAAAAGGTAGAAATTGAAGTATTTTTCATTGCTATTTTGTCGGTTTTATGTTATACTTGTCACAGTTGAACAGAAAGGAGCGGTAAGATGTATAAAACTCACAGCGCAGGCACAAATGTGAAACGCTTTGTGATATTCCTGAATGCGCTTTTCAATACTTTGGTATATACTTCTATTTTCGCTTTTGTCTGGGAGGAGTATTATAACGTTATTCTCGGTACGGGCGGTTTTTTCAAAAACGGAAGTATCATCCTGTATTTCGTATACGCGACAATTTATTTTATTCTTATAGAAATGTATGGCGGCTTCAGAATCGGAAGCCTCAGAATCACGGACTCGGTATTCACCCAGGTAATAACCATTACTATAACGGACTTTGTAGCCTACCTGCTGGTAAGCCTTATTGCGAGACGGATGATGAATCCTGTTCCGCTGCTGCTGTCCCTGATTGTGGTTGTAATATTCACTATTATTTGGAGTATTTACATACACCGTAATTTCGCGCGGCTGTTCCCGCCGAAGAAAATGATTCTTGTCTATGCAAACAAGTCGGCACGCTCACTTGTTTACAAGATGAGCAAGCGATATGATAAATTCATTATCTGTGCAGCTATAAATGTTGACGAGGGCTTTGAACGTATATCCCGGGAAATAGTGAATTTTGACGCGGTAGTCATCTGCGATACTGAAAACCGTATCAGAAACGATATTCTGAAATTCTGTTTCGACCATAAGATAGTTACATATGTAACTCCGAAGATTTCGGATATAATCATAAGAGGCAGCGAAGAACTCCATATTCTCGACACACCTCTGCTGGTAAGCCGTAATTTCGGTGCAAAGCTTGAGCAGAGAATCATAAAGAGAGCCTTTGATTTTGTGGTTTCCCTTGTGGCACTTGTGGTGCTGTCACCGTTCTTCCTCATTACAGCCATTGCTGTAAAGGCGTACGACGGCGGCCCGGCAATCTATAAGCAGAAGCGTCTTACATACGGCGGAAAGGAATTCTACCTCTACAAATTCCGCTCAATGATAACCGACGCGGAAAAGGACGGAAAAGCAAGACTTGCGGCACAGGGCGACAGCCGAATCACTCCTGTCGGAGCATTTATCCGTAAGACAAGACTGGACGAGCTCCCTCAGCTTGTGAATATTCTGAAAGGCGAGATGTCAATTGTAGGCCCCAGACCTGAACGTCCCGAGATTGCAAAGGAATACGAGGAGACAATCCCTGAGTTCAGCTTCCGCCTCAACGCCAAGGCAGGACTTACAGGCTATGCGCAGGTAATGGGCAAGTACAACACAACTCCCTATGACAAGCTGAAGATGGACCTTATCTACATTGAGAATTTCTCCATTCTCCTTGATCTTAAGATAATGTTTATGACAGTCCGCACGATTTTTGAAAAGGAAAGCACCGAGGGTATTGACGAGGCAGCTCTTAATGCAATGGATTTAAGCTATCAGGAAACTGAAGAGAAAATCGAAGTAAAGGCATAATCCGACAAATTACCTTATAAATTTCTATTATATTATAATTGTATATAATTCCGCACAAAAAGCTGTGCGGAATTTATTTTATTTTTTCCAAAAAAATACTTGACAAATTCTTTGACTTGTTATATAATAAAATACTGAATTATAATGGACTTATTAACGAAAACTGGGAAAAAAGCCAAAGTTTTTCAAAAATTTAAGGAGTGATTTAAGCCAATGGTTAATGTTAAACCGGTGCAGCTGGGTAATACTACCCGAATGAGTTTTTCCAAGATTAATGAGGTTATCGATATGCCCAACCTCATCGAAATCCAGAAAAATTCTTACAAATGGTTCCTTGAAGAAGGTATAAAGGAAGTATTCAACGATATTTCCTCCATTACCGATTCAAACGGCAAGCTTGTTCTTAGCTTCGTGGATTACAGGATTGACGAAAATCCTAAGTACACGATCGAAGAATGTAAGGAGAGAGACGTAACTTATGCCGCTCCCCTCAGAGTAAAGGCTCACCTTCGTAACGAAGAAACAGGTGAAGTTGCCGAAAGTGAAATCTTCATGGGCGATTTCCCGCTTATGACAGAAAGCGGTACCTTCGTAATCAACGGTGCTGAACGTGTTATTGTATCACAGCTCGTTCGTTCCCCCGGTGTTTACTTTGGCTTTGAATATGACAAGACAGGTAAGAAGCTGTTCACATCACAGGTTATTCCTAACCGCGGTGCATGGCTTGAATACGAAATGGACTCCAATGACGTATTCTATGTGCGTATTGATAAGAACAGAAAGATTCCTGCAACTACACTTATCCGTGCTCTCGGAAAGGGAACTGATGAAGAACTCATCGGTCTTTTCGGCGAGGACGAGCGTATCCAGCAGACTATAACCCAGAAGGACTCTACCAAGAATATGGAAGAGGCCCTGCTTGAGGTTTACAAGAAATTAAGACCCGGCGAGCCCCCCACGGTTGAATCCGCACAGGGTCACTTAAATAACCTCTTCTTTGACGCTAAGCGTTATGACCTCTCCCGTTTCGGCCGCTACAAGTTCAACAAGAAGCTTGGCGTTTCCGGACGTATCATCGGTCATAAGCTCATGCAGCCCGTTGTAAATCCCATGACAGGCGAAATCATGGCTGAAATCGGCGAGTACATCTCCACAGACAAGGGCTTTGAAATCGAGCAGGCAGGTGTAGGTGAGGTATTCCTCGACGTTGAAGGCAGAGAAGTAAAGGTTATCGGTAACCAGATGGTTGATATTGCTCCTTACTTTGAGGAAGATATCAACTTTGAAGCTCTCGGTATCAACGAAAAGGTATTCTTCCCCGTATTAAAGGAAATCCTTGACGAATACGATTCCAGAGAAGAAATCGAGGAACAGCTCAGACTGAGAGCTGACGACCTCGTTCCCAAGCACATCACTCTTGACGATATATTTGCAAGCGTAAGCTATTTCATCAACCTCTGCGAAGGCGTAGGCCAGGTTGACGATATCGACCACTTAGGCAACAGACGTATCCGTTCCGTAGGCGAACTTCTCCAGAACCAGTTCAGAATCGGTTTCACAAGAATGGAACGTGTAATCCGTGAACGTATCGGTTTACAGCAGGATACCGACAAGATTTCCCTCAATACCCTCGTAAACAGCAGACCTGTTGTTGCGGCTATCAAGGAATTCTTCGGTTCATCTCCTCTGTCCCAGTTCATGGACCAGAACAACCCTCTTGCAGAGCTTACACACAAGAGAAGACTCTCCGCCCTCGGTCCCGGCGGTCTCTCCCGAGACAGAGCGGGCTTCGAAGTACGAGATGTACACTACTCACACTACGGCCGTATGTGTCCTATCGAAACTCCTGAAGGTCCTAACATCGGTCTTATCTCCTATCTTGCATCCTTCGCAAGAATCAACAAGTACGGCTTTATTGAGACTCCCTACCGTAAGGTTGACAAGGAAACAGGCAAGGTTCTTGACGATGTTGTATATATGACAGCTGACGTTGAAGACCTCTATACAATCGCACAGGCCAACGAACCCCTTGACGATGAGGGCAATTTCGTTCGTCCCCGTGTAACTGCCCGCCGCAGAGATGAAATCCTCGAAGTAAACCGCGACAGCGTTGACTTCATGGACGTATCTCCTAAGATGGTAGTTTCCGTTGCTACTGCAATGATTCCTTTCCTTGAAAACGACGACGCGAACCGTGCCCTCATGGGTGCGAACATGCAGCGTCAGGCTGTTCCGCTTATGGTTACAAACCAGCCTATCGTCGGCACAGGTATGGAATACAAGGCTGCCGTTGACTCAGGCGTATGCGTACTCGCAAGAGAAGACGGTGTTGTTTCCAGAGTATGCGCAGACGAAATCGTTGTACGTGACGAATTAGGTCAGGACCACAAGTACAAGCTCATCAAGTTCAAGAGAAGCAACCAGGGTACCTGCGTAAACCAGAGACCCATTGTTTCCAAGGGCGACGTTGTAAAGAAGGGCATGGTGCTTGCTGACGGTCCCGCTACAAGCCAGGGCGAAATCTCCCTCGGTAAGAACGCGCTTATCGGCTTTATGACATGGGAAGGCTACAACTACGAAGACGCCGTTCTCATCAACGAAAAGTTAGTTTACAACGATGTATACACATCTATCCATATTGAAGAATACGAGCTTGAATGCCGCGATACAAAGCTCGGACCGGAAGAAATCACAAGAGACATCCCCAACCTTGGTGATGACGCTCTCAAGGATCTTGACGAAAGAGGTATCATCCGTATCGGTGCTGAGGTTCATTCCGGTGATATCCTTGTAGGTAAGGTTGCTCCCAAGGGCGAAACCGAGCTTACAGCCGAAGAAAGACTTCTCCGTGCAATCTTCGGTGAAAAGGCAAGAGAAGTACGTGACAGCTCTCTCCGTGTACCTCACGGCGAAAGCGGCGTAATCGTGGACGTAAAGGTATTCACAAGAGAAAACTGCGATGAGCTTGCAGCAGGCGTAAACATGGTTGTACGCTGCTACATCGCTCAGAAGCGTAAGATTTCCGTAGGTGACAAGATGGCGGGCCGTCACGGTAACAAGGGTGTCGTTTCCCGTATCCTTCACCAGGAAGATATGCCCTTCCTCCCCGACGGTACACCTCTCGACATCGTGCTTAACCCCCTCGGCGTACCTTCCCGTATGAACATCGGTCAGGTACTCGAAGTTCACTTAGGCTACGCTGCGAAGGCACTCGGCTGGAAGATTATGACTCCTGTATTCGACGGTGCGCACGAAGAGGATATCAGACAGTGCTTTGCTATGGCAGACGCTCAGCGTGCTGATTATGTGGGCAAGGACGGTCCTGAAATCGACTTCTCCAAGATTCCTATGACACAGGAAGCAAAGACACAGCTTATCGACGGTCGTACAGGCGAAAAGTTCGACAGCCTTGTAACCGTTGGTTATATGTATTACCTCAAGCTTCACCACCTGGTTGACGATAAGATTCACGCACGTTCCACAGGTCCTTACTCACTTGTAACACAGCAGCCTCTGGGCGGTAAGGCTCAGTTCGGCGGCCAGCGTTTCGGTGAAATGGAAGTATGGGCACTTGAAGCTTATGGCGCAGCTTATACACTCCAGGAAATCCTTACTGTAAAGTCTGACGACGTTGTAGGACGTGTAAAGACTTACGAAGCAATCGTAAAGGGCGAAAACGTTCCGAAGCCCGGCGTTCCCGAATCCTTCAAGGTTCTTATCAAGGAACTCCAGTCCCTCGGTCTTGACGTTAAGGTTCTTGACGAAAATCAGGAAGAAATCGACCTGAAGCAGACATTCGACGACGACGACATGGGTACTGTAAGCCCTGACGAGTTTGAATATGTTGCCGATGACAGCGAAATTGATTCTGCATTTATTCCCGAAGAGATGGACGACTTCGGCTCGGATGACGACGATATCTTTGATGACGGCGACATCTATGACGATGACGACTCCTTTGACGAAGAAGAATAATTCCGTTACTGCGGTAATTAAGGCAATCTGAACTTTAAAAGAATTGAGGTTTGTGAAATTGGCATTTAATGTTTTTGAATCAATGAAAATCGGTCTCGCTTCACCCGAACAGATCCGCGCGTGGAGCTACGGCATAGTTGAACGCCCCGAAACAATCAATTACAGAACCCAGAAGCCCGAGCGTGACGGTCTTTTCTGTGAAAAGATCTTCGGACCCCAGAAGGACTGGGAATGTGCCTGCGGCAAGTACAAGCGCATCCGCTTCAAGGGCAAAATCTGTGAACGCTGCGGCGTTGAAGTAACAAGAAACAAGGTAAGACGTGAAAGAATGGGTCATATCGAGCTTGCAGCTCCCGTTTCCCATATCTGGTATTTCAAGGGCACACCTTCCCGTATCGGACAGGTTCTTGACATCTCCCCCAAGCGTCTTGAAGAAGTACTCTACTTTACAAAATATATCGTACCCGACCCCGGCAATACCGTTCTTTCCAAGGGTGAGCTCCTTTCCGAAAAGGAATACTCCGACATGAGAGAACGTTACGACGACGGCTTCAAGGCATCAATGGGTGCGGAAGCTATCAAGGAACTCCTTATGGAAATCGACCTTGACAAGCTTTCCGAAGAACTCAAGGAAGAACTTGAAGGCACACAGCAGGGTCAGAAGCGTTTAAAGCTTTTAAAGCGTCTTGACGTTATCGAAGCTTTCAGACAGAGTGGTAACCGCCCTGAATGGATGGTTCTGGACGTTATCCCTGTAATTCCCCCTGATATCCGTCCTATGGTCCTCTTAGACGGCGGCCGCTTCGCAACAAGCGACCTCAACGACCTTTACAGACGTGTTATCAACAGAAACAACCGTTTAAAGAAGATGTTAGAGCTCAAGGCTCCCGACATCATTATCAGAAATGAAAAGAGAATGTTACAGGAAGCTGTTGACGCCCTTATCGACAACGGCAGACACGGAAGACCCGTAACCGGTCCTTCCAACCGTCCCTTAAAGTCTCTTTCCGATATGCTCAAGGGTAAGCAGGGCCGTTTCCGTCAGAACCTTCTCGGTAAGCGTGTTGACTACTCCGGCCGTTCCGTTATCGTAGTAGGTCCTGACCTCAGAATGGATCAGTGCGGCTTACCTAAGGAAATGGCAATCGAGCTCTTCAAGCCTTTCGTAATGAAGGAACTTGTAAAGAGAGGTCTTTCCAACAATATCAAGTGTGCAAGAAAAATGGTTGACCGTGCAACAGATGAGGTATGGGACGTTTTAGAAGACGTTATCAAGGATCATCCTGTTCTCCTCAACCGTGCGCCTACACTCCACAGACTCGGTATCCAGGCATTCTCTCCCGTACTCGTTGAGGGTCGTGCATTAAAGCTCCACCCCCTCGTATGTACTGCGTATAATGCCGACTTCGACGGCGACCAGATGGCTGTTCACCTTCCTCTTTCAGAAGAGGCACAGGACGAAGCAAGAAACCTTATGCTTGCTGCAAAGAACCTTCTGAAGCCTTCCGACGGACGTCCTGTTGCAGTTCCTACACAGGATATGATCCTCGGTTCCTACTATCTTACACTTTCCAAGGATGGCGAAATGGGCGAAGGAAAGGTATTCCGTGACTTCAATGAAGCTCTCATGGCATACCAGGACGGCGTAATCTCCATTCACGCTAAAATCAAGGTAAGAGTTACAAAGGAAATCGGCGAAGAAAAGATTCAGAGCCTTATTGATACAACAGTTGGTAAGATTATCTTCAACGAACACATTCCTCAGGATTTAGGCTTTGTTGACAGAAGCAAGCCTGAAAATGCGCTCAAGCTTGAAATTGACTTCAAGGTTGGCAAGAAGGAACTCGGTAAGATTATCGACAGATGTATCAAGAGCCACGGCACAACAGTTTCCGCGCAGGTTCTCGATAAAATCAAGGCTCTCGGCTTCAAGTACTCCACAAAGGCAGCTATCACAGTTGCTGTCTGCGATGCTACAATTCCTCCCGTGAAGAAGGATATTCTCCATGAAGCAGACGAGTCCGTACAGAAGATCAACAGAAAATTCCAGAGAGGCTTTATCTCCAATTCCGAACGTAAGCAGGCTGTCCTTGACATCTGGACAAAGGCGACCGACGATGTATCTGACGCACTTAAGAATGGTCTCGATCAGTACAATCCTATCTTTATGATGGCTGACTCCGGTGCCCGTGGTAGTATGAACCAGATCCGTCAGCTTGCAGGTATGAGAGGTCTTATCGCAAATACTTCCGGTGAAACAATCGAAATCCCGATTCGTGCCAACTACCGTGAAGGCTTAAATATCATGGAATACTTCATCTCCTCCCGTGGTGCGCGTAAGGGTCTTGCCGATACAGCGCTCCGTACAGCTGACTCGGGTTACCTTACAAGACGTCTTGTAGACGTATCCCAGGAAGTGATTATTCGTATGGAAGACTGCGGAACAACAGATGGTATCGAAGTATTCGACATCCGTGACGGTAAGGAAATCATCGAACCCTTAATGGAACGTCTTGCAGGCAGATATCTTGCTGAAGATATCCTTGACGAAAAGGGCAATGTTCTCGTTTCCAAGGATAAACTCATCAATGATGCTGACGCAGCAAAGATTATTGCCGCAGGTATTGAAAAGGTTAAAATCCGTTCTGTTCTTACCTGCTGCGCTAAGCATGGTGTGTGTGCAAAGTGCTATGGTTCTTCACTTGCAAACGGCAATCCTATCACAATCGGCGAAGCTGTTGGTATTATTGCAGCTCAGTCTATCGGTGAACCCGGTACACAGCTTACAATGAGAACCTTCCACACAGGTGGTATCGCAGGTGCGGAAGATATCACACAGGGTCTTCCCCGAGTTGAAGAACTCTTCGAGAGCCGCCGACCCAAGTCCAGTGCTATTATCACTAAGATTTCGGGTAAGGTACGCTTTGAAGAAATCAAGAAGACACGCCACGCAATTGTTACAGCTGACGACGGTACAGAGGAAGCATATCCCGTACCCTTCGGCTACCGTCTCAAGAGAGGCGTTGAAGACGGCATTTATATGCAGGCCGGTGATCCCATCACCGAAGGTTCATTCAACCCCCACGATATTCTTCTCGTTAAGGGCGAGCAGGCTGTTCAGAACTATATTATCAGTGAAGTTCAGAGAGCTTACCGTACACAGGGTGTAGATATCAACGATAAGCACATCGAAGTTATCGTACGCCAGATGATGAGAAAGGTAAAGGTTGACGAGCCCGGCGATTCCTACCTCCTTCCTGCTTCCATCATTGACAAGAACGAACTTGTTCTTATCAACGAAAAGCTTGACGAGAGAAAGGCAAACGGCGAAGAAATCAGATACCCCGAATGTTCACCCGTTCTCCTCGGTATCACAAAGGCAGCTCTTGCTACAAGCAGCTTCCTCTCCGCTGCATCCTTCCAGGAAACAACACGTGTTCTCACTGATGCTGCTATCCACGGTAAGGTTGACCCGCTCCTTGGTCTTAAGGAAAATGTTATCATCGGTAAGCTTATCCCTGCAGGTACAGGTATGAATGCAGGCAAGGAAGCTGACGAAGAAGCAGAGGCTCAGGAAACAGAAGTTGTTTGATAAAATTGCACAAATCGGCTATTGAATTTTCATAGAAAATGGCGAAAGTTACGAATTTTTATACGAAAGTATGAAAATCTTGACTTTCGCCTTATTTTTGTGTATAATATTGAATGTTGTGGGACAACTATGCCCACAGACATAAATTTTTATTGGAGGTGAAATAATGCCAACCTTTAACCAGCTCGTAAGAAAGGGCAGAGAGGTATCCGAAAAGAAGTCCAAGGCTCCTGCACTCTTAAAGGGTTTAAACACTCTTAAGAAGGAAACAACTAACGTACAGGCTCCCCAGAAGAGAGGCGTGTGCACAGCTGTTCGTACTGCAACACCTAAGAAGCCTAACTCCGCTATGCGTAAGGTAGCCAGAGTAAGACTTTCCAACGGTTACGAAGTTACTGCTTATATCCCCGGCATCGGACACAAGCTTCAGGAACACTCCGTTGTTCTTATCAGAGGCGGACGTGTAAAGGACTTACCTGGTGTACGTTATCACATCATCCGTGGTACACTCGACGCACAGGGCGTTGACGGTAGAATGCAGGGTAGATCCAAGTACGGCGCTAAGCGTCCGAAGGCTGGTGCAAAAAAAGCGTAAGTAACTTATAATCTAAGTTAAATCAACTGCCGCATTTGCGGGTATTATATATAATGCCTCTGAATGCACGGCGGGAGATTCGGGGAAAATCCCCGACGCTTTCGAGTACCGATGATTTTCATTTGTCGCAAAATGCGACGCAAAGTTTATGAAGGAGGGAAGTAAAGTGCCTAGAAGAGGTAACGTGCCTAAGCGTGATGTATTACCTGATCCGCTTTATAATTCGGAGCTTGTAACAAGACTCATCAACAACATCATGTTAGACGGTAAAAAGGGCGTAGCACAGAAGATTGTCTACGGCGCATTCGAAATTGTAGGTGAAAAGACCGGCAAGGAACCCCTTGAGGTTTTTGAAACAGCAATGGAAAACATTATGCCCCAGGTTGAGGTAAAGGCTCGCCGTGTGGGTGGTGCAACATATCAGGTTCCTATGGAAGTTCGTCCCGAAAGAAGAAGAACTTTAGGTCTGAGATGGATTACTGCATACAGCAGAGCAAGAAACGAAAAGACTATGAAGGAAAGACTCGCAAACGAGATTCTTGACGCATTAAACGGTCAGGGCGGTTCTTGCAAGAAGCGTGACGATACTCACAGAATGGCTGAAGCTAACAGAGCATTCGCACACTACAAGTGGTAATAGTTAAGGAGGAAATATGGCAAGAGAAGTATCTCTCGAAATGACCCGTAACATCGGTATTATGGCTCATATTGACGCAGGTAAGACAACAACTACCGAGCGTATCCTTTTCTATACAGGTGTAAACCATAAAATCGGTGAAACTCACGATGGTGCTTCCACAATGGACTGGATGGAACAGGAAGCAGAAAGAGGTATCACAATTACTTCTGCTGCTACAACTGCATTCTGGAAGCAGCACAGAGTTAACATTATCGACACTCCTGGTCACGTTGACTTCACAGTAGAAGTTGAACGTTCACTCCGAGTACTTGACGGTTCCGTAACAGTTTTATGTGCTAAGGGCGGTGTAGAACCCCAGTCTGAAACTGTATGGCGTCAGGCAGATAAATATCAGGTACCGAGAATGGTATATGTCAACAAGATGGACATTATGGGTGCCGACTTCTACAACGTAGTTGGTATGATTAAGGATCGTCTTAAGGCAAATGCCGTTCCGATTCAGCTCCCTATCGGCGCTGAAAGCACATTCAGAGGAATCGTTGACCTCGTAGAAATGAAAGCCGACGTTTATTATGATGACCTCGGTAAGGATATGAGAGTTGAAGAAATCCCTGAAGATATGAAGGAAATCGCAGCTAAGTACAGAGAAGAACTCCTCGAAGCTGTTTCTGAACAGGACGAAGAGATCATGGAAAAGTACCTCGGCGGCGAAGAAATCACTATTGATGAAATCAAGAAGTGTATCAGAAGGGCAACTATCGCTAACGAAATGGTTCCTGTAGTATGCGGTACATCCTACAGAAACAAGGGCGTTCAGAAGCTCCTCGACGCAGTAGTTGACTATATGCCTTCTCCTCTTGACATCCCTGCTATCAAGGGTACAGACCCCGATACAGGTGAAGAAACAGAGAGAAAAGCAGGCGACAACGAACCTTTCTCCGCTCTTGCATTCAAGATTGCTACCGACCCCTTTGTTGGTAAGCTCTGCTACTTCCGTGTTTACTCCGGTACAGTAGAAGCAGGTGCTAGCGTTCTCAATGCAACCAAGGACAAGAAGGAACGTATGGGCCGTATCTTACAGATGCATGCTAACCACAGACAGGACCTCGATATCTGCTACTGTGGCGATATCGCAGCAGCTGTAGGTGTTAAGAACACAACAACAGGTGACACACTCTGTGATGAAGCTCATCCTGTTATTCTCGAGTCCATGGAATTCCCGGACCCCGTTATCTCGCTCCCTATTGAGCCCAAGACAAAGGCTGGTCAGGAAAAGATGGCTCTCGCTTTAGCAAAGCTTGCTGAAGAAGACCCCACATTCAGAACCTACACAGATGAAGAAACAGGTCAGACAATCATTTCCGGTATGGGTGAACTCCATCTCGAAATCATCGTTGACAGACTTCTCCGTGAATTCAAGGTTGAAGCTAATGTAGGTGCTCCTCAGGTAGCATACAAGGAAACAATCACAGGCTCTACAGAGCAGGATACAAAGTACGCTCGTCAGTCCGGTGGTAAGGGTCAGTACGGTCACGTTAAAATCCGCGTTGAACCCAACGAATCCGGTAAGGGTTACGAATTTGTCAACAGCATTGTCGGCGGTTCTATTCCTAAGGAATACATCCCCGCAGTTGACGCAGGTATCCAGGGCGCTATGCAGGCTGGTGTACTGGCAGGATTCCCCGTAGTTGACCTTAAGGTTACACTTTACGATGGTTCCTACCACGAAGTTGACTCTTCTGAAATGGCGTTCAAGATTGCAGGTTCTATGGCAATCAAGGAAGCTTGTAAGAAGGCAAACCCCGTAATTCTCGAACCTATCATGAAGGTAGTAGTTATTGTTCCCGAAGAATACATGGGCGACGTTATCGGCGATATCAGCTCACGTCGTGGTAACATTCAGGGTATGGAAGACAGAAACGGTGTTAAGCAGATCAACGCACTCGTTCCGCTTTCCGAAATGTTCGGTTATTCCAACGACTTACGTTCCAAGTCTCAGGGCCGTGGTCAGTATGTAATGGAACCCCACAGCTATATCCAGGTTCCCAAGAACATTGCAGAAGGCATCATCAGCAAGAGAGCAAAGGATTAATTTTTATTAAAATTTTTTCAAAAAACTCTTGTAATTTGTGTAAATTTTTGGTACAATAGTATCATCATAGTTTTAATTAAACTTTTAGGAGGACAAATCAAATGGCAAAGCAGCATTTTGAACGTACCAAGCCCCATGTAAACATTGGTACAATCGGTCACGTTGACCACGGTAAGACAACAACAACAGCAGCTATCACAAAGTACCTTGCAATGAAGGGTCAGGCTAAGTTCGAAGCATACGATATGATCGACAAGGCTCCCGAAGAAAGAGAACGTGGTATCACAATCAACACAGCTCACGTTGAGTACGAAACAGACAAGCGTCACTACGCTCACGTTGACTGCCCTGGCCACGCTGACTACATCAAGAACATGATCACTGGTGCAGCTCAGATGGACGGCGCTATCCTCGTAGTAGCTGGTACAGACGGTCCTATGGCTCAGACAAAGGAACACATCCTTCTTGCTCATCAGGTAGGCGTTCCTGCAATGGTAGTATTCATCAACAAGTGTGATGACGTAGACGACGAAGAACTTCTCGACCTCGTAGAAATGGACATCCGTGACGTTCTTTCCGCTAACGACTTCCCTGGCGATGATATCCCCGTTGTACGTGGTTCCGCTAAGGTAGCTCTTGACTGCGCAAGCCAGGATCCTTCCGCTCCTGAATACGCTTGCATCCAGGCTCTTATGGACGCAGTAGATGATTACATTCCTACTCCTGACCGTAAGGCTGACCAGCCCTTCCTTATGCCTGTAGAAGATACTATGACAATCACAGGTCGTGGTACAGTTGCTACTGGTAGAGTTGAAAGAGGTATCCTCAAGACAAACGATACAGTTGAAATCACAGGTCTTACAGACGAACCCAAGCAGACAGTTGTTACAGGTATCGAAATGTTCCGTAAGATTCTTGATTACGCTGAAGCTGGCGATAACATCGGTGCTCTCCTCCGTGGTATCCAGAGAAGCGAAATCGAACGTGGTCAGGTTCTTTGTAAGCCCGGCTCCATCAAGCCCCTCACAAAGTTCTCCGGTCAGGTTTACGTATTAAAGAAGGAAGAAGGCGGTCGTCACACACCTTTCTTCTCCAACTACCGTCCTCAGTTCTTCTTCAGAACAACAGACGTTACAGGTGTTATCACACTTCCCGCTGACAAGGAAATGTGCATCCCTGGCGATAACGTAACAATGGATGTTGAACTCATCACTCCTATCGCTATCGAAGAAGGTCTCCGTTTCGCTATCCGTGAAGGTGGTAGAACAGTAGGTTCCGGCGTTATCACAAAGGTTGAAGAATAATTTAATTCTCAATCACGCTAATTAAATAATTAAAACCCATTCGTCAGGTTGACTCAGGAATCGTAATCTCAGGTTTAAGGCAGACGCCTTAGTTTAACCTTGAATTGCTGAGCAGGTGCTTAAAGCCGACAATTAGTACGAATGGGTTTTTTATTTTTTAAAATATTCTGCGAAGCTCCTCTTCGAGAGTATTCATCTCGCAGGCACGTACAACAACCGAAATCTCGTCAACAGCTGTGGTTACCAGTATAGGAGTAATCCGTGATTTGGCGAGAGCATCAAAAACGCTCATTGCAAAGCCCGTAGCACCACACATCTCGGCGGATTTAACCGTAAATTTCACATTTCCGCAGCTGACAAGGGGAGGGCGGAAGAAGCTGAGACTACCAAGCACTCTCAGCATCCGCGGCATATCCTCGTCGCTGAAAGTGAAGCCAACGGATGTTCGGTCGGTGGAAACCGATGCCTTGGAAATCATATCGATAATGATATTTTCCTGTGTAGCAAGCTGAAACAGCCTGAAAATAAAGCCGCTTTCGCTTTCAAAGGGAATATTCCCGAATGTAACAACCGAAATCTGTTCGGTAATTATAATATCTGTCATAAAACACCTCATAATTCGGCAGATTACTGCCTTTCTCACCCGAGCGAAGCGAGAATCAGAAGTTTTTGGTCCAACCTTTTTAAAAAATGATGGAGGCTTATTTTCTAACAATTTCTTGAAAAATAATAGCCACACAGCTTAAGCTGTGTGGCTTTATTATTCCTGTATTTTAAGAATTCTGAAGTAAATCTGACATATCATAAAGTCCGCTTTCCTTGCCTGAAAGGAAGATTGCGGCATTGATAGAGCCGTTTGCAAATACTTCCTTGGAGCCTGCAGAGTGGGACAGGGTGATAACCTCGTCGTGTCCTGCGAAAATGATGTCGTGCTCGCCTACGATTGTGCCGCCGCGGATTGCGTGCATACCGATTTCGTTGGCTTCACGCGCCTTGCGGACATTGTGACGGTCATAAACGTACTTCATCTTGTTATCAAGCTCTCCGTTCAGCGCTTCAGCAATCATTATTGCTGTGCCCGAGGGAGCATCCTTCTTCTGGTTGTGGTGCTTCTCCACGATTTCAATATCATACTGACCGCCGAGAACATTCACGGCGCGTTTGCCAAGCTCAACCAGAAGGTTGATACCGAGGGACATATTGAATGTGAAGAAAATCGGAATCTGCTCAGCTGTCTTCTTGATTGAAGTAATTTCATCAGCTGTATAGCCCGTTGTAGCCGCAACCAGCGGAACATTATTGATAGTGCAGTAGGAAAGCAGATCGGGAAGAGCAGAGGGATGGGAAAAGTCGATGATTACATCAGGCTTTTCGGCAAGCTCTGCGGGGTATTTAACGATGGGAAACTGACCGTTCTGTGTATCATTAAGGTCGATACCAGCCACAACCACACAGTCATCACGCTGAGCCACAAGGCTTGCGATAACTCTGCCCATTTTTCCGTTTGCACCTGTTATAGCAATTTTAACCATTTTTTACGTCCTTTACAATTTAAACAAGACCAACCTTAGCGAGTTCGGCACGGAGCTTTTCAATCTTCGCAGCTTCCATCTTTACAAGGGGAAGTCTGCATTCGCCCACGCTCTTGCCCATAAGGTTCATAGCTTCCTTTACGGGAATGGGGTTTACGTCGATGAACATTGCATTTTCCATATCAAGGTACTTATTCTGGAGTTCGAGTGCTTTTTCACGTTCGCCGTTCATGAAAAGCATAACCATATCGTGCTTTTCCTTAGGGATAACGTTGGAAGAAACGGAGATAACACCCTTGCCGCCGAATGCGAGAACACCTAAAACCTGGTCATCGTTGCCTGAGTAGATGTCAAGGTCAGTCTTGGCAGCGATTTCAGCAATAAGAGAGAAGTTGCCGCTTGCTTCCTTGGTTGCAACGATATTGGGGTGCTTTGCAAGCTCCACGTATGTATCAACAGAAATTGTCATACCTGTTCTGGAAGGAACATTGTAGAGGATAATCGGGATATTTACAGCGTCAGCAATAGCTGTGAAATGAGCAACAAGTCCACGCTGGGAGGTCTTGTTGTAGTAGGGTGTAACCTGTAAGAGAGCGTCAGCACCAACAGCCTCAGCCTGCTTTGAAAGCTCGATTGCGTAGCCTGTGTCGTTGCTTCCTGTACCTGCAATAACGGGAACTCTCTTCGCTACCTTTTCAACTGTAAAGCGGATAGCTTCGATATGCTCCTCATCTGTCATTGTGGAAGCTTCGCCTGTTGTACCGCATACAACGATAGCGTCAGTACCGCCTGCAATCTGTTCCTCGATAATGTCAGCGAAAACATCATAGTTGATACTTCCGTCAGCATTCATAGGAGTAACGATAGCAACAGCTGCACCTGTAAAAATAGTGTTCTTCATAGTAATTCACACCTTTCGTATCAGAATAGGGTTTTGTCGAGAGTGAAGGTTATCCACTCGTTTTCATTCTTCATTTTCTGCGATTTATAGAACTCAGCGGAAGCCTTGTTCCAGCCTGCGCATTTAAGCTCAATCTGCTCGCAGTCGGTATCCTTTGCAATCTCCTTCGCCTTGTTCAGCAATACCTTGCCAAGTCCCTTGCCACGATACTCCTCACGGACATACAAATCCTCGATATAAAGGATTTTTCTGCCCGTAAAGGTAGTGAGCTTGAAAAAGAAATTCATAATTCCTGAAGGTTTACCGTCGCAGTAAAGTGTGTAGCTCAGCAGCATACCGCTGTCGATAAGCTCGGCCAGACGTTCCTTGGTAGTTGTGAAAATATCAAGGGCGTTGTGGTGAGCCATAAGCTCATGTGTGAGCATATATGCGGTATCCGTGTCTGCGGCGGTATTCCTGATTATTTCAGTTTCCATTAATCAAAGTAGCCCTTTGCAGCGTAGAGTTCAGCCATAAGAACAGCACCGCCTGCTGCGCCTCTTAATGTGTTGTGGGAGAGGCATACGAACTTGTAGTCGTACTGTGTGTCTTCTCTCAAACGGCCGATAGAAACTGCCATACCGTTTTCTAAGTTTCTGTGAATCTTAGCCTGAGGGAAGTTGTCTTCTTCAAAGTAGTTTAAGAACTGCTTGGGAGCGGAGGGGAGGTCGAGTTCCTGGGGAACGCCCTGGAATTCCTTCCAGATGTTGAGGATTTCTTCCTTGCTGGGCTTGTTTTCAAACTTTACGAATACAGCTGCGAAGTGACCGTTGGAAACGGGAACACGTAAGCACTGTGTTGTAATGGAGGGGGATTCAGCCTTTACAATCTTGCCGTCCTTGATTTCGCCCCATACCTTTAAGGGTTCCTGTTCGGACTTTTCTTCTTCACCGCCGATGAAGGGGATAAGGTTGTCAACCATTTCGGGCCATGTTTCAAAAGTTTTGCCTGCGCCGCTGATTGCCTGGTATGTACAAGCGAGAATGTTCTTGATACCGAACTTTCTTAAGGGAGAGAGTGCGGGAACGTAGCTCTGGATAGAGCAGTTGGACTTAACGGAGATAAAGCCTCTCTTTGTGCCGAGACGCTTCTTCTGGTCTTCAACGACAGCCATGTGCGCATCGTTGATTTCAGGGATAATCATAGGAACGTCATCTGTGAAGCGGTGAGCGGAGTTGTTGGACATAACGGGGCATTCGTGCTTAGCGTAAGCTTCTTCGAGAGCCTTGATTTCGTCCTTCTTCATGTCAACTGCGCAGAATACGAAGTCAACTTCAGCTGCAATCTTTTCGATGTCAGCAGTTGCGTCCATAACAACGATATCAGCCATGGATTCGGGCATGGGCTTTTCTTCGATGAGCCATTTCTTTACTGCGTCCTTATATTTCTTTCCTGCGGAACGGGGGGAAGCTGCAAGTGTTGTAACCTTGAACCAGGGGTGGTTTTCAAGGAGAACTGCAAAACGCTGTCCTACCATGCCTGTTGCGCCGATAATACCTACTTTGTACTGTTTCATTTTTAATTTCCAGCCTTTCTTTTGTTATAAAATTGTTATAAAAACCTATAAAAAAAACCGACATTGTGCCGGTCATCAAACAAAAATAGTTTCATCTGACGATAGCACTCCATCTTATGATGACAATTGTACGCCTGTTTGACGGACAACCAGAGTTACGCATTCCAGCTTACGCAATCTTCGGCAATATCCCCTTTCACAATGACAACAGGCTGAACTGTTGGCGTCATTGCTACTGATGACTACTGCGCCTCTATCTGAAAACATTTTACCATATAGAAATGGCTTTGTCAACAGTTTTTTAACATATTATGCCGTATAAAACCAAAAGTTTACAGGGAAAATTCAGGTGAATTTCTGCCCATTTCGGAAAGTGAATAAAAAGTTTGCACGAAATATGCCGTAATCTGTTGACAATCAACAAAAATGCTGATATAATTGAATTACAATAATTTCTCTGAAAGGAATTGATAACAATGGGCAAGTTTGCAATCAAGAAGACAAACACAGGCTATACAATCAGCCTCAAGGCAGGCAACGGCGAAGTAATCGGTATCGGCGGCGAAGTTTTTGCATCTCTCAAGAGCGCTGAAAACAGCATCGAGAGCATCAAGAAGAACGCTCCTATCGCTAATATCGAAGACCAGACAGTTGAAGGCTTCGAGGCAGTGACACATCCCAAGTTTGAAATCTACAAGGATAATGCTGGTGAATTCCGTTTCCGCTTAAAGGCAAGAAACGGCGAGCCTATCTTAGCTTCCGAAGGCTACAAGGCTAAGGACGGCTGCAAGAACGGTATCGCAAGCGTAGTAAAGAATGCTCCCGACGCTGAAGTAATCCAGCCTGAAGAATAATACATAAAAAGCTCCCCGATGGGGAGCTTTTTTGATGTCTGATTGTTTTCTGCGGTTCGGTGCTTCTTGTTTCCGAGCGCAGTGAGGAATCTGACGCTTTCGGTCACCACTTTTTCAAAAGGGGTGAAATCTTTTTCTCATCTTCTTATGAAAAAATCCTTTAAAACACGAATTTTTCTTGACATTACCGCAAAAAACGCATATAATATAATATTGTGTGAATAACAAAATGAAAGGATTATTTATGGCAAGAGAGCAATTAAAAAGCCGTCTCGGGTTCATTCTGCTCAGTGCAGGCTGTGCCATAGGAATCGGAAATGTATGGAAATTTCCGTATGTGGCAGGTGAAAACGGCGGTGGACTTTTCGTACTGATATATCTGTTTTTCCTGATTATTTTCGGCGTACCGATTATGACAATGGAATTTTCCGTGGGCCGTGCGGCTCAGAAAAGCCCCGTAAGGCTGTACCAGCAGCTCCAGAAGCCGGGGCAGAAATGGCACATCCACGGCTATGCGGGCATGGCGGGCAACTACCTGCTGATGATGTTCTATACCACGGTTTCAGGCTGGATGCTCCGTTATTTCGTATCCACGGCTACAGGGGATTTTTCAGGACTTGATACAGCAGGAGTAAAGAACTACTATGACGATATGCTTGCTGACCCTGTTTCAATGATTATCTATCTTGCAATCGTTATTTTCATAGGCGCATTTGTCTGCTCCTTCAGCTTACAGGGCGGACTTGAAAAAATCACAAAGATAATGATGTCAGCGCTGATAGTGATTATGGTTATCCTGGCTGTAAACAGCATCTTTACAGAGGGCGGTGCAGAGGGTCTTAAATTCTATCTGATCCCCGACTCTTCAAAAATTCAGGATAAGGGTATAGGTAATATAGTCGTAGCTGCGATGAATCAGTCGTTTTTTACGCTTAGTATCGGTATCGGCTCAATGGCAATCTTCGGAAGCTACATCGGCAGAGACCGCTCCCTTATGGGCGAATCGGTGAGCATTGCTCTTCTCGACACCTTTGTGGCAATCACCTCGGGACTTATTATTTTCCCCGCCTGCTTTGCCTACGGCGTTGATGTAAACAGCGGTCCTGACCTTATTTTCCTGACCCTTCCCAATATCTTCAACAATATGCCTTTAGGCAGACTCTGGGGAAGCTTATTCTTCGTATTTATGTCCTTTGCGGCATTATCCACAGTGCTTGCGGTATTTGAAAATATTGTAGCCTGCACCCGTGACCTTACAGGCTGGGGCAGAAAGAAGGCAAGCCTTATAAACGGAATTGCCCTGTTTATCCTGTCACTCCCGTGTGTGCTTGGCTTCAATGTCCTCAAGGGCATAAAGCCAATGGGTGAAGATACAAACATCATGGATGCAGAGAACTTTATTGTAAACAACATTATTCTCCCCCTGGGGTCACTGGTTTTTGTGCTGTTCTGTACTCAGAAATTCGGCTGGGGTTGGCACAACTTTGTAAACGAAGCAAATCAGGGTAAAGGTTTTAAGGTGCAGAAATGGATGCGCGGATATATGACCTATATATTACCTGTAGTGATTATTATTGTATTTGTAATGGGGCTTGTATCCTGATGGTGAAAGGAATTGACAAAAATGGAATCTAACAAAAGCAGCTTCAGTTCAAGAATAGGCTTTGTACTTGCAGCGGCAGGCTCTGCGGTAGGTCTCGGCAATATCTGGCGTTTCCCTTATCTTGCGGCAAAGTACGGCGGCGGGATTTTTCTGCTTGTGTATCTTGTTCTTACAGTTACTTTCGGTTTTGCGCTGATGATTACGGAAATCGCCATCGGCAGAAAAACAGGGAAGAGCGTTATCGGCGCATATTCAGAAATCAGCAGTACGTTCGCTCCCTTAGGTATTCTTGCGGCGGCGGTTCCTGCTATAATTTTCCCTTATTACTGCGTAATCGGTGGTTGGGTAATGAAATATGTCATGGTTTATATTACAGACGCAGGCGCAGAAGCGGCAGCAGACAAAGGTGCATATTTTGATACTTTTACCGCCAACACAGGTGAATCGATGATTTATTTCCTGTTGTTTATTATCATAACCGCAGTTATAGTAATGCTTGGTGTTGAAAAGGGTATTGAAAAAGTGAGCAAGATAATGATGCCTGTACTGGTGCTGATTTCTCTCTTTGTGGCAATCTACTCAATTACAATTCCCGGAGCATTGGAAGGTTTTATCTATTACATCAAGCCTAATTTTACTGCCTTCGGACTTGAAACGGTGGTAGCGGCAATGGGTCAGCTTTTTTACTCCATGTCTCTTGCCATGGGCATTATGATAACCTACGGTTCATACATGAGAAAAGAAGATAATCTCGAAAACTCGGTACGTCAGATTGAGGTTTTCGATACAGGAATTGCTTTCCTTTCGGGTATGATGATTGTTCCTGCAGTCTTTGCGTTTTCAGAAGGTAACCCCGAAGCAATCAACGTAGGTCCCGGTCTTATGTTCCAGACGCTCCCCCAGGTGTTTGAATTCATGCAGGGCGGACGTATTATCGGTCTTGTATTCTTTGTGCTTGTATTATTGGCAGCGTTTACCTCTTCAATTTCCCTTATGGAAACAATTGTTTCGGTAGTTATGGAAAAGTTTGGTGTGAAGCGTATTCCCGCCTGCCTTATTGTAATTGCATTCTCTCTGGTAATGGGTATGCTGTCGGTTTTAGGCTTTGGTGTATGGTCAGGCATAAAGCCCTTCGGCAGGAGCGATATCCTTGACTTTTTTGACTTTTTGAGCAACAAAATAATGATGCCTGTTGTAGCGCTCATTACCTGTATCCTGATCGGATATGTTGCAAAAACAAAGTATGTTGAGGATGAGGTTCAGCTCAACTCTGTATTCAAGTCAAAAAAACTGTATCGTGTGATGATAAGATTTATATGCCCCATATTCATGGTAGCAATCTTCCTTTCATCCGTGTTCGGTTTTGCAGGATAATAAAACGGCAGGTCATTAGCGTGCCAGCCATATAGAAATTCTTAACCCCGCAGTCAGATTGACTGCGGGGTCAGTTATTTCTTATAAAAAGGCGGGAACTGCCCAAAGGTGTACCCTTTGATCTGCCGTTTCTGTTTGATTATGATTGTTCGGAAAGCATTTTTTCCATATCGGAAGCGGAAAGCGGTTTGCTGTAGAAATAACCCTGTGCAATGTGGCATCCGAGCCCTCTGAGCATTTCGCTCTGTTCTTCTGTTTCTATACCCTCTGCGAGCACTTCAAGATTAAGCGCATTGCCCATTTCCACAATAGCCTTGATGATATTGTAGGAGGTGGAGCTGATACAGATATCACAGATAAGACTGCGGTCAATTTTCAGTATATCCACAGGCAGAAGTTTCAGGGCTGAAAGAGAAGAATATCCCGTTCCGAAATCGTCCATTGAAACAAAGACGCCAAGGGAACGGATTTCCTTCAGTATTTCAATTGTGCGGTCGATATCCTGCATTGCCATTGTTTCGGTAAGTTCGACCTCAAGCTGTGACGGGTCAAGCTTTGTTGTGCTGAGAGCGTTGCGTATGAAAGCAACCACATCGGTTTTAAAAAGCTGGTCCTGTGACATGTTTACGGAAATGCGGATTTTCCTGAAGCCCATTTCCTGCCATTTTTTTGCCTGACGGCAAGCCTGCATAAGACCCCATTCGTCAAGCTGTGTTATAATTCCGCATTCCTCTGCTATTGTAATGAATGCTTCCGGGGAAATCAGGCCGTTATGGGGATGATTCCAGCGCATAAGTGCTTCAGCACCGTATAATCTGCCGTCAAAATCTGTTTTCGGCTGATAGTAAAGTACAAGTTCATTATTGGCTACAGCACTGCGAAGCTCCTGTTCGATAATATCCCTGTTATATATTTTCATTGCCACTTCATCGCTGAAGAAACGGCAGGAGCCGCCGTTTTCGGAGAAATCTGAAATAAGTGCCATCTCAGCCTTGTCATAGGCGGAGACAATATCATCTTCTTCGTTGCAAAGGCAGACGCCTGCAGTAAAACGTGACTGCCCTGTAAGTATTTCGGGAAGCATTTTGCCGTTGCAGGCATTTTCGATGTAAAGACTGAGATTTTTTACGAATTTCTCAGCAGCATCTTTGTTTTCGCACGGAATGATTCCTGCAAAGGTGTCGATTGACATCTTACCGAAAAGCGAAGGCTTGACGCTGCATTTCTCCATCCCTCTTGCATATACGTTAAGAAGCTTTTCAGCCGTATCTGTACCGAGAAGGGTAGAAATCTTGCGGAAATAGTCAATTTTTATACTTATTACCGCAACTCCCAGCTTTTCTGAATGTGATTCCTGAAGATATTCCGCGGCTTCCGAAATAAAGCAGTTGCGTTTAAGAAGTACTGTAACAGGATCATGGTTTTCTGACATGGTGGCAAGCGAATGCCTGCGTTCTTCCGATGTGTCAATAAAAGCCGCCGTAATCCTGAACAGGTCGTCGGCAGTGCTTTTGACAGTCTTGAAGCGGAAAATGAAGCGATGGACAGTATCTTCCGAAAGTCTGATATTCACACCCAGGTCTGCACTGGTCATTTCGCCTCTGAAAAGTCGGTGTATGGTCTGGGAGAAAACATCCCTGTCTTCGGGTAAAAGTTTATCTGTGAATTCACCGAAGGAGGCTTCTTTCATTTTCAGTATTGAAAGACCGTTCGGGGAAATATCAATGACATAGCCGTGATTTGCGTGGCGTATTGTAAGAATGCCGAAATCGGCACTCTCTGCCGCAACCTTGAGTCCTTCGTTGACAGCAGCGTGGTTGTGGCGTATATCTTCAAGCTGAGCAGTCAGCATTATCTTTTCAGTAATATCAGTACCTGTAGAGACTACAACACTGCAGGCTTCCTCAGCTCCTACAATCCTGCTTTTCCACAGAATATGCTTTTCAGTTCCGTCGGGGAGAGTAAACGAGGTTTTTCTGCCCGTCTTTACCATGGCACCCATGAGAAGAACTCCGCCTGTTGTACCGATTGAGGCGTCGTCAAGGAAGAGTCGCTTTAAAAATGCCTCATCTGCTTTCATTCCTGTTTCCTTCAGAAACTGAGAAAGTGATTCGTTGACTTCAATAAGTCTGAAGTCGGTTGACCATGTTATTGCATATATCTGACCCGTGTTTATAAGTGCGGAAAGCCGCTCGTTCTTACGTTTTTCGCGGCGCATATTCCGCCACAGCCCGATTGCCGCAAGAACTGCCGCAGTTAACAGCACTATAAACAGGTAGGTTGAAAGTTCCACTAAGCGTCCGCTCCCTTCTTTAATAAATATATCTCTGTATTTAAAACTATTGAATCATTTTACCATATTAAAGCATTTTTGTCAACAAAAACCACTGATTTATGCAGTTTTATGTGTGGATGTATCAAAAAAGGTTACCTGAAATCATTCGATATGGTTTCAGGAACTTTTTTTATTGCTTGTCATAACCCGTACATAAGGTGAATATAATTTCTTGAAAAATCAAAACGGAGGTTAAGCTATGAAACTGTTACTTGATAAAGAGCCTGTTTACCTTACCGAAACGGTATGCGACGGGCAGGCGGAGCAGGGTGTCGAATTTGACTATGTTCTGCCGGATTATTACCCCGACATTTTCAAGATACTCAGGTGCACTCTTACTCCTGGTATCGTATCTTACAGCGTCTCGGGGACACAGCTGTTCCTTGACGGAGTTGTATACATAAAGGTGCTGTATCTCTCCGAAAACAGCAACGACATAAATTGTGTGGAGCAGAGGTTCACCTACTCCAAGACAATTGAACTTGCAAAAGCAGCTGAAAAGCCTGCGGTAACACTTTTCCAGAAAGCGGACTACTGCAACTGCCGTGCGGTAAGCGGCAGAAGAATTGACGTACGTGGCGCGGTAAGCTGCAAGGTGCGGGTCACAGGATGCAGCGAAAGCAGTATCCTGAAAAATGCCGAAGGCATGGGTGTACAGGTAAAACATGACGAAGTCACTTACTGCGGCTGCCGTCTCTATGCCGAGCGTCAGTATGTGGCAAGAGAGGATATCGAGACAGGCGCAGGCGGCGGAATTTCTGCAATCCTTTCCGTGAACTGCGTTGCTTCGGTCAGCGATACAAAAATCATTGCCGACAAGGTGGTAATCAAAGGTGAAGCACGACTTAAAGCCTTGTATCTGACAAAGTGCGGCGAAGGTACGGAAACGGAAGCAATGGAAGCAGTTATCCCTCTGAGTCAGATAATCGATGCAGATGGAATTACTGATGAGCATACCTGCTTTGCATCCCTGAATGTTCTGGACTGCAACCTTGAAATCAAGCAGGGCGACGACGGTGAAAACAGGCTTCTCGGCTGTGAAATCACTGTGGATTGCAAGGTCAATGCCTACAGGGAGGTTACGGTTTCTCCTGTATCCGATGTGTATTCAACCGACTATGAATGTAATTTCAGCAATAACACCGTAAAGCTTGAACATTCCCCTTCGTATGTTATGAACCAGTACGGTCTTAAATCCGTACTTGAATATCAGGACGGTATGCTGGCAGAGGTGTATGACTGCAGATGCGACCTTACAGGCTGTACCTTCCGTGCCTCGGAAGAAAGTGGAAAACTTATCATGGGTGGTCAGGTGAATATCTGGCTTTTCGGCAGGGACAGCGATGGCAGACCCCTTTTCACAGAAAAGGGTGAGGCTTTTGAAATAGAGACTGAAACCAATACTGAAAATGGTGCATATTCAGCCGACCTCAGCGCTGTTGTAAGCAATGTAAGCTATTCAATTTCGGGTGACCACACTGCTGACGTCCAGATTCAGCTGACGGTGCAGGGACTCGTATACAGAATACGTACTGTGAACGGAGTTGCTGAAATAAATGTTGCAGAAGATAAACCCCTTAAAAAGGACAGCGACTATGCCTTGAAGCTCTACTATGCGGAAAAGGGCGAAAAAATCTGGGATATTGCCAAGCGGTACAATTCTGCCGTTTCTTCGGTTACCGCAGAAAACGAACTGGAAGAGGAACAGCTTTCAGAGCCATGTATGCTGCTGATTCCCATTGTCTGAGGAGGAACGTATGAACAATTCTATTTACCATGATATTTCCATGAGGACAGACGGGAATATCTATATCGGTGTAGTAGGTCCTGTCCGCTCGGGAAAATCCACCTTCATAAGCCGCTTCATGCAGTCGGTGGTAATTCCCAATATCGAAAGTACATACCGCCGAGAGCGCGCCGTTGACGAACTTCCGCAGGGTGCAGCGGGCAAGACAATTATGACAACAGAGCCGAAATTCGTCCCCGAGGAGGCTATTGCCATTCACCTTGACGACAACACCTATATGAACGTGCGGCTTATTGACTGCGTAGGGTACATTGTCCCCAGCTCAATCGGCTATATTGAGAATGAACAGCCCCGAATGGTGATGACACCGTGGTTTGATACGGAAATTCCATTCAATATGGCGGCAGAGGTAGGCACTCAGAAGGTTATAAACGAGCATTCCACTATCGGTCTTGTAATCACAACCGACGGCAGTATCTCCGACATTCCGAGGGAAGAATACGAGGAAGCGGAAGCACGTGTTGTAGAGGAGCTTAACGGTATCAACAAGCCGTTTGCGGTTGTTCTGAACTGCAAGCATCCCGACAGTGAAGAAAGCAGGAATCTTGCCGCAGAGCTTTCTGAAAAGTACGGAAAGCCTGTAATTCCGCTGAACTGCCTTGAAATCGGAGAGCAGGAAATCAAGGAAATCCTGACCGAAATTCTCTTACAGTTCCCTGTTAAGGAAATCAACATAAGAATCCCACGCTGGCTTACGGTACTTGATAAAGAACACTGGCTCAAAAAGGAAATTTTCAGTTCTCTAAAAGAGGCGGCAGCAGATATATCTGCAATTTCCGAAATCAAGGGCGTTACCTGCCGTCTTTCCGACTGCGAATATATTTCGGGGTGCAGCGTTGAGGAAATCGACCTGGGTAAGGGCGCAGGCTATGTGAGAATCGACGTAAAAAACGACCTTTTCTATCAGATTCTCGGGGAGACAACAGGACTACAGCTTCACGACGAGGGAGACCTGATGCCCTGTATGATAGAGCTTGCGGAAATCAAGCGGAAATACGAAAAGGTAAAGACAGCACTGGACGAGGTTGCGGCAACAGGCTACGGTATTGTAATGCCCGATATAAACGAACTTACCCTTGCGGAGCCCGAAATTGTAAAGCAGGGCGGAAAGTACGGTGTCAGACTCCGTGCCCAGGCGCCCTCAATCCACATGATGTCCGCAAATATCGAAACAGAGGTTTCGCCTGTTGTAGGTTCAGAACGGCAGAGTGAGGAATTAATCCACTATCTGTTAAAGGAATTTGAAGAAAGTCCCACCAAAATCTGGGAAAGCAATATTTTCGGCAAATCCCTTCACGAGCTTGTGAACGAGGGTCTTCACAACAAGCTTTACCGTATGCCCTCTGACGCACGGCAGAAATTACAGGAGACCATTGAGCGCATCATCAACGAAGGCTGCGGCGGACTTATCTGTATTATTTTATAAGAAAATCGGACGAAGGAATTATCCTCCGTCCGTTTTGCTTATTTTAATTCAATTACAGTGTCGCCTATAACAACTGAAGCCGCTTCCTCGGGATTTATGGGTTCTGCAAAGGTTAAGGCTAAATAAGTTTTGCCTATGGGATATTCATAGCCCGACGTCGCAATATCGCAGATTATTACTCTTTCGCCGTTATTAAACAATACATAGTTTTCATCGTAGCTGCCATATTCTCCGAATAAGTTGTCAAGCCTTTCTCCCTCGACGTAAGCGGAAATAGGAGAAATTTCAATACCTGTCACTGTAGCGGAACCGACGGTGCAGGGTACGGTCAGTTCCTTTTCATAGCGGATTTCTTCGCCTGTGTAGGAAACCATAAATTCGGCCGACCAGTTATAGTCTACGCCGTAGCTTTCAGTGGTAAATCCATTTTCGTAAACAGTTTCAAATTTCTGTGCGACTTTTACGTTAACCTTTTCATTCTTTATTTCCGTTACAGTGTTCATCGTCACATTGAGACGCACTTTTTCTTCCGACACTTCAAGCGGATTTACTGAACCGGATATATTTTCAGAGTCAATAGTAATGAATAAATCCCATATCGGGTGAATAATTGTACCGTGCTCCGTTTCCTCAACCAGCTTGAAACCATTTTCGGGATAAACGTCAATGATTATCATAACGCTGTGCTTATCTGCCGCCGCTGCTACGATTTCAAAATCCATGGTGTCGATAGTATCGCAGAGAACGGTCGCCTCGGGCACAACATTATCCTTGATATTTTCGCCGCTATTGCCGAAAATCTGACCGAATACACCGAAATAATCCCATTCTGTCGCCGCGCCTACGCTGATTGTCGCCGCCGCCACGGTTAAAACTGCCGCCGCAATAACCGCCAGCGGCTTTTTAAATGCAATTCTTTTTCTTGTGTTCATTTTTTCCGCCCTTTCCGTAACGTTTCTTATGATTTCTTCGTTTACTGTCAAGGGAGTAAGGGTGGAAAAGGAGTCGTCAAATATTTTCTTATAATTCATCATAACCCTCCTTTAAAAGCAGGTCCTTAAGCTGTTTTCTTCCACGATAAAGCTGAGATGTTACCGCATTTTCCTTTATGCCGAGGATTTCTGCAATTTCCCGTGTTGAATAGCCTTCATAATAATGCATATAAAGCACAATGCGGTTTTTTGATTTCATTTTCATTATTACTTCAATAAGTCCGCTGTCCTTTTCGCTTGCTACAGTCATGTTTTCCGCCGTTTCAATGGGCTGTATCAGTCTTTTCCACGGTGTTTTCAGCAGATTCCTGCACATATTTGAAGTTACCTTTATAAGCCACGCCTTGGCGTGTGCGTCATTTTCAAAATATGTATCCGAGGTGTAAAGCTTTAAGAAAACCTCCTGCATTATGTCGTCAGCGTCAGACTTGTTTTTCGCATAGCACATTGCCGTGCGGAATACCACTCCGCTGAAGCTGTTCACATAATATTCAAAATCCTGTGCGGTAATTTTTCTCACCTCCGTTACTCACCTTTAAGAGCGCTCTGTTAATTATACAAAAAATCGGGGGCTATTGTCACGCTTTTTTAAAAAATATGGAATATTTTTCAGATGAATGATTGCCGTGTCGGCTTACGCCACGGTTTGTATATTTTTATTTTTTTCGCAAATACTACCCGAAAGAAAGGGTGATAAAATGAAAGATGATAAGGAAAACGAAATTTTCGCCGCGGCTTCATCGGGAGAATGCACAGGGCTGATTCCCGAGGGCGGCAATCACACTCCCGAGGAGATTGACAGGTACAGGGATATTTATCCGTTTGCCCTGCCCGCAAAGGATAAGGGGTACGACAATGCGGAAATGAAGAAAATCGAAAAGCAGAACAGAATATAAAAAAACAGCGGTGCAATGCACCGCCGTTTTTTCTTTTCATATCATTCGTCACTGGGTTCAAGCACTGCATAATTTTCATCAGCACGCTTGTAAACAACATTTATAGCTCCTGTTTCGCCGTTCTTGAACATGAAGAAATCATGACCCAGCATATTCATCTGTAAAATTGCCTCATCAACGCTCATAGGCTTGAGGGCGAATTTTTTGTACTTGATTACCTCGTAATCGGTCTGTTCGTCGGGAGTATCCTCAAACTTATCCGCGAATGAAGTGTCACGAAGCTGTTTTGCAAGCTTTGTCTTATTCTTTCTTATCTGGCGGATAATCTTGTCAATACAAGCGTCAAGTGCGTCATTCTTGTCTTCGGCAGACTGCTCTGCACGGAACATAACGCCGCTGTATGTAACTGTAAGCTCAAGAACAATCAGATTCTTGATAGTGCTGAGTGTGAGCTTTGCCTTTGCGTCGTCGCCGAAGAACTTATCGAGCTTTGCGGAAATTCTTTCCTCTGCATAGTCTGTGAAGCTCTGGCTTAACTGCATTTTCTTAGCTGTAATCTGAATTGTCATATTGGTAATCATTCCTTTCCTTAAGGAGAAAACTCCCTTTCGGGTTCGGTTTCCCTTACCCTATGGCTACATTATAGCACATTGAGCTAAAATATACAAGTGTTTTTATTAAATTTATGAAAATTTGAATATATTGCACAAAAATATCATTAAATTATCATACTATAAGCCGAAATTTTTACCTGATAAAAAACAGAACGGCATCAAAACGAAAAACTGCCGCTTTGCACTTGAAAAATTCTGCGTTTTATGATATACTATTATGGTGTATTTCTTAATGAAAGGCGGCGACTGTACTGGCACAGATTATAACACCCGAGGAAATGAAGGAACAGCAGTTCTTTATGAAGCGTGTATGCGCTGTCACACATATGTTTGATCATGTTCCGCTGGCTTATACCCACAGCTACGGCTGTCAGCAGAACGTTTCCGACGGCGAAAAGATAAACGGAATGTTATACCGCATGGGTTATGATTTTACAGATGACCCCGAAAAGGCGGATTTCATACTCTACAACACCTGCGCTGTCCGTGAAAATGCGGAAAACCGTGTTTTCGGCAACTTAGGCGCATTAAAACACCTCAAGAACCGCAACCCCGATTTAATCATCGCAGTCTGCGGCTGTATGGTTCAGCAAGAGCATATCGCGGAGCGTATAAAGAAGACATTTCCTTTTGTTGACCTTGTTTTCGGCACTCACGTACTGCACCGTTTCCCTGAATTTCTTTACAGCATTTTCGAAAAGGGCAAGCGTGTGTTTGAGCTGCCCCAGAGCGACGGCGTAATCTGCGAGGGTATTCCCGTAAGGCGTGACAGCAAGTTCAAGGCAAGCGTACCGATAATGTACGGCTGCAACAACTTCTGCACCTACTGCATAGTGCCTTATGTAAGGGGCAGGGAGCGTTCAAGAGCACCCGAGGAAATTATTACTGAGGTTAAGGAGCTTATAGAAAAGGGCTATAAGGAAATACTTCTTTTAGGTCAGAACGTAAATTCCTACGACGGAAACGGTATGAATTTCAGCGGACTTCTGCGTGAGCTTGACAGTATCGAGGGCGATTTTGTCATCAATTTCATGACCTCTCACCCCAAGGACTGCAGTCACGAGCTTATTGACACGATCGCAGACAGCAGACATATTTCATGGCATCTGCATTTACCTGTCCAGAGCGGAAGCGACAGGATTCTGAAGCTTATGAACAGGCATTATGACGTTGCACATTATATGAGCCTTGTGGAATATGCCCGTAAGAGAATTCCCGACATCCAGCTGACAACGGATATAATCGTAGGCTTCCCGGGTGAGACCTATGAGGATTTCTGCGAAACCCTTGACCTTATGCGTAAGGTCAAATATGACAGTGCATTTACGTTTATATACAGCAAGCGTGAGGGCACAAAGGCGGCACAGATGGATGATCCCGTATCCGAAGAGGAAAAGGGAAAATGGTTCAGGGAGCTTCTTGAAGTGCAGGGGCAGTCGGGCGACGAAGCGTATAAAAAATACGTGGGACAGACAATGCGTGTTCTCTGCGAGGGCAGGGGACGTACTGACGAAAGCCTTTACACAGCCAAATCCCGACAGAACATTATAGTTGATTTTAACGGCAATGAACAGCATATCGGTCAGTTTGTTGACGTAAAAATAACCAGAGCGCTTAACTGGGCGCTTGTGGGTGAAATTATACAGTAAGAAAGGAAAAATACTATGGATGCAATTAAAGCAGCAAGAGAACTGGGCAAGGCTATTCAGGCTGACCCCCGTTACATCGACTATGTAAACGCAAAGGAAGCAAACGACAAGGATGAGGAACTTCAGAAACTTATCGGTGAGTTCAACCTCAAGCGTCAGAACATCCAGTACGAAATGAACAAGGGTGACGAAAAGGACGCAGACAAGATTGCAAAGCTCAACACAGAAATGCAGGAATGCTACGGCAAGGTTATGGGCAATGTGAACATGGCTAACTTTGTTATCGTAAAGAACGCTCTGGACAAGCTTCTTGAAGACGTAAACATGATCATCTCCATGTGCTGCGAGGGTGAAGACCCCGACACCTGTGAGCCTGCTGCGCATGCATGCTCCGGAAGCTGCTCCACCTGCGGCGGCTGCCACTGATTTTGCGTTGCAAAAATCAATGAAAAAAGAATAATGAATGATTGTGGTGTCGGCTTTCGCCGACGGGTTTTTTAATCCGTGCCCGAAGGGCACACCTTAATCTTTCATTTTTCATCTTTAATCATTCATCAGAAAAGTATTTTCATAAACGCAGAAAATTCTGCGCTTATGAAAATGCTTTGACAATTTTATGAAACGGAGTGAAAATAATGAGCGCACCTGAAGAAAAGGTTTCCCCCATGCTGGCGCAGTATCTTAAAATAAAGGAAAAGTATAAGGATTACGTAGTATTCTTCCGCTTAGGGGATTTCTACGAAATGTTCTATGAAGAAGCGGAAAAGATTTCCCGTGAGCTGGAGCTTACCCTTACTGCAAGGGCAGGTGTGCCCATGTGCGGTGTGCCTTATCATGCCTGTGAGGTTTATCTGAAAAAGCTTATCGAAAAGGGCTATAAGGTTGCCCTCTGCGAGCAGATGCAGGATCCGTCCACAACAAAGGGACTTGTTGAGCGTGACGTTATCCGTCTTGTAACTCCCGGTACTCTTTACGAAGACAGTATGCTTGACGAATCCCGCAACAACTACATTGCGTGCTTCTATGCGGAGAATGATGCCTGCGGAATGGTTTTTGCAGACATATCCACAGGTGAATTCCACGTGATTGAAAAAAGCGGTGTGTCAGTCTGTCAGGATATTATTAACGAGCTTTCCAGATATATTCCTTCCGAAATCCTGTTCAATGAGCATTTTCTCGATTTCCAGGAAGTTCATGATTTTATCCATGCACGCATCGACCGCGCAACAGGCGAACTTTTTGATGAATCACGCTTTGAGGAGTTGTCACGCGAGGAACTGAACGAGCAGTATTTCGGTGAAAATACATACCAAAATGAACTGGCAGAACTTCCTTTGGCGGCAAAGGCGCTGTATGCGGTTTTCCGTTACATAAATGATACCCAGAAAGCGCAGATAAAGCGCAGTGTCAAGCTTCTTACCCACTTCGGGGATGATTATATGGCTCTGCCCATCACCACAAGACGCAATCTGGAACTTACCGAGACCATGCGCGGCAAGGAGCGGAAAGGCTCTCTCCTGTGGGTGCTGGACAAGACTAAAACAGCAATGGGAAGAAGAAAGCTCCGCCGTTTTATCGAACAGCCCCTGCTTAATCCCGCTGTAATTCTTCAGCGTCTCAATGCCGTGGACAGTCTTTTCGGGGATTTTACCCTGTGCGAGGATATCCGCGAGGCACTGGGCGGAATATATGACCTTGAACGACTTATTACACGAATTGTCTACCGTGCCGCTTCTCCGAGGGATGTAATGGCGCTGGGCTGCACCTGTGAAAGAATCCCTGCTTTAAAGGAGCTTATTTCCTCTGTTGAAAGCTCTGCGCTTATGCGTAAGCTCAATCTTGAGATAAGCGAGCTTTCCGACATAGCGGCACTTGTACGGAACGCCATAAAGGAAGACCCGCCCGCACTTATGAAGGACGGGGGATATATAAATGACGGTTTCAACGAGGAGCTTGACCGTCTCCGTGATATTACAAAGGGTGGAAAGAACATCCTTGAAGAAATCGAAGCGAGAGAGCGTGAAGCTACTGGCATAAAGAACCTGCGCGTCCGTTATAACCGTGTTTTCGGCTACTATATCGAGGTCAGCAAGGGTAATATCTCCCTTGTTCCCGAGCATTATATCAGAAAACAGACTCTTACCAACGGTGAGCGTTACATAACCGAGGAACTGAAAAAAATCGAAAATGAAATCCTCGGCGCAAACGATAAAATTCTGGCACTTGAAGCTGAAATTTTCGCAGAGGTGCGTGAATTTATAGCGGCCCGCCTTGAAGCTGTGCAGGAAACCGCAGAGGCGGTTGCCTATGTTGACGTGCTTCAGAGTTTTGCCACTGTATCAAGAGAAAACGACTACGTAAAACCTGATATTTCCCTTGAAAATGTCATCGAAATCCACGACGGCAGACACCCTGTCATTGAGAAAATCCGCAATGATGTGCTGTTCACTCCCAACAGCACTGCCCTTGATACAGGCAGAAGCCGTATGCATATTATCACAGGACCAAACATGGCAGGTAAATCCACATATATGCGTCAGGTTGCACTTATTACCCTTATGGCGCAGATAGGATGCTTCGTGCCTGCACGAAGCGCGCGGATAGGACTTGTAGACAGTATCTACACCCGTGTAGGCGCAAGCGATGACCTTGCGGCGGGTCAGTCCACATTCATGGTAGAAATGAACGAGGTCGCTGAAATCCTGAAGGGTGCAACACAGAAGAGTCTTGTAATACTTGACGAAATCGGACGCGGTACATCAACCTTTGACGGTATTTCAATCGCAAAGTCCGTTGCGGAATATATGAACAATAAAATCGGCTGCAAGACTCTGTTTGCAACTCATTACCATGAGCTTATCTCCCTTGAAAAAGAAAACGAGGGTATCAGGAATTACAGTGTTGCCGTTACGAAAAAGGGAGACGATATAAAGTTCTTACATAAGATTGTGGAGGGCGGTACCGACAACAGCTACGGTATCGAGGTAGCAAAACTTGCAGGATTGCCTGCAAAGGTTATTGATGCGGCGAAAAAGACGCTGAAAACTATGGAACTTGACTCGAAGATCGACCTTGAGAAGGAACTCAAGGAAGAAGAAAATCTTGAATCACTCTATGATTTTTCCGCCCTTGCACGCAAGGATGCAATGCAGATGATAAGGAATCTGGATATGGATGATATGACTCCCAGAGAAGCTTACGCAAAACTTGAAGAAATTAAAAGAATGATAGATTAAGGTGGTGAATACCGTGGCGAAAATCAATCTGCTGGACAGGAGCGTTTTTGAACTTATAGCTGCAGGTGAGGTTATTGAAAGACCTTCATCGGTTATAAAGGAGCTTGTGGAAAACTCCATTGACGCAGGTGCAAAGCATGTCACAATCGAAATAAAGGACGGCGGTAGCAGCTTTATGCGTGTTACCGACGACGGCTGCGGTATTGCCTTTGATGAAGTGCCCACGGCATTTCTTCGTCACGCAACCAGTAAGGTGAAATCTGCGGACGACCTTGAAAAAATCCTGACCCTGGGTTTCCGCGGTGAGGCACTGGCCTCCGTTGCGGCAGTGGCCAGGGTAGAGGTGCTCACAAAGGAAAAGGATGAGCAGTATGGTACAAGCTTTAAAATAAACGGCGGAGATATTGAAGAGCACGAGCGTGCAGGATGTCCCGACGGTACTACAATCATAATCCGTGACCTTTTCTACAACGTGCCTGCCCGTCAGAAATTCCTGAAGCGAGATGTGACTGAAGGAAATCAGGTACAGGGTCTTATTGATAAGCTTGCCCTTGCACACCCTGATGTAAGCTTCCGCTTTATCCGCGACAACAAGCAGGTACGCAGCACAGGCGGCGACGGTGATTATTACAGCGCAATCTATGCGGTTTTCGGAAAGCAGTTTGCGGGAAGTCTTATTCCTGTGGACTATTCACTCGGCGGCATTACCCTTACGGGCTATATCTCCTCGCCCCTTTTTACCCGCCCCAACCGCTCAATGCAGTACTTTTTCGTAAACGGAAGATATGTCCGTTCGGTAATCTGTCTTACAGCTCTTGAAGAGGGCTACCGCGGCAGTATTATGACAGGGAAATTCCCTGCCTGTGTGCTGAATATAACAATGCCTCCCGAGCTCTGCGACGTAAACGTAAGCCCATCCAAAACCGAGATACGTTTTGCAGACGAAAAGCAGATATTCGACTTGCTGAATTTCGGCGCAAAGAATGCAATCCTCAACGCTGACAACAAGCGTGAAATAAAACTGGAAAAGAAACAGCCCGAACCGCAGCCTGCACAGTCTGCACCTCTTGAAAAGCGGATTGAAAAGGCGATTACTGCAGCGCCTCAGGAAAAATTCGTGAATGTGACTGCTGAGCAGTACAGGGAAAAGGTTGCGAAAACCCTTGAGGATGACAGAATGTTCAGAATCAGGGAAAAGGAAGTGCGTTTCCATTCGCCTCTGAGCGGTTTCAGGAAGGAAAAGTCGGAAACGGCCTTTGTTCAGCAGCATATAGCTGAGCCGGAACGAAAGCCCGAACCTGAAAAGGATACCGCATATGAAAGGGAACAGTTCATTCCGAAGCATAACACTTTACCTGCGGTTGAAAAGGAAGAAACACCCGAAGACGAAAATACATACAGATTCATAACGGGCGCGGCACTGGAAAAGCAGGAACAGCCGGCACCCGCGCTGACGGAGGAGAAACCATCTGTTCCACTTACGATAATCGGTGAGCTGTTTGCCACATATATTCTTTGTCAGTGTGCTGACGAGTTTATTCTGATTGACAAGCATGCCGCCCACGAGAGAATAAAGTTTGAAAAGAAGAAAACCGAGCTTACTACCTCGTCTCAGCTTCTTGCAGAAAGCATTTTCGTTGACCTTTCTCCTGAGCAGTATGACGCACTTTCAGGAAATGAGGACAAGCTGTCTGAAGCGGGAATTGACATAATCCTGTCCGACGGGATAAGATGCGAAATTACTGCCGCACCTTCTGCCTTTGCAGGGGAGAAGGTTGACCCGTCACAGCTTGTAATACGTGCGGCGGATATGCTTCTTTGCGGCAACGACAATATCATAGGTGAAATCTATGATGACCTGCTTCACAGCCGCGCCTGCAAATCGGCGGTAAAGGCAAACGATATAAACCATCCTGATGAGCTGAGAGTTATTGCCGAAGAGGTGTGGAGAAATGAGAAAATCCGCTTCTGTCCCCACGGCAGACCTGTTATGGTGAAGCTTACGAAGCAGGAAATTGAAAAATATTTCAGCAGAATAGTTTAAGGAAATCTATGGAAAAAATCTTTATTGTTGTAGTCTGCGGTGCAACCGCCAGCGGCAAGACGAAACTTGCAATCGATCTTGCAAAACGGTTTGACGGTGAGATTGTCTCCGCCGACTCTATGCAGATATACAAGAAGCTGGATATAGCCAGCGCAAAGCCCACCGAAGAGGAAAAGGACGGTATCCCTCATCATCTCATGGATTTTTTAGAGCCGACGACTCCATTTTCGGTAGCGGATTATGTGCCTCTTGCAAGAGAAGTGATTGCGGATATACACAGTCGCGGAAAGCTCCCGATTATTTGCGGAGGAACAGGGCTTTATATAAATTCCCTTGTGGATAATATCGAGTTTGACGACACGGGAAGCGACCCTGCCTTCCGCGAGGAAATGAAGAAGCTTGCAGAGGAGCAGGGCAACGGTGCGGTGCTTGAAAAGCTCCGTGAAATTGACCCCGAAAGTGCCGCAAGGCTCCACGAAAACAATCTTTCCCGTGTTATCCGGGCTCTTGAGGTGTATCATATCAGCGGAAAGACCATGACTCAGGTTCAGGTGGAAAGCAGACTGAAGCCTTCTCCTTATGAGCCCTGCATGATGATGATTGACTACGAGGACAGAGAGGTTCTCTATGAGCGCATTGACCGCAGGGTTGATATAATGATAGAAAGCGGACTCCTTGACGAAGCGAGGGAGTTTTTCACTCACGACGACTACGTAACCGCCGCACAGGCTATCGGCTACAAGGAACTGAAAGCATATTTTGACGGCACCGCGGAGCTTGCGGAATGCGTTGAGAATCTCAAGCGTGAGACGCGCAGATATGCGAAAAGACAGCTCACATGGTTCAAAAAGGATATGCGAATTAACCGAATTTCTTCGTCAAATTCAACAAATTATGAAAAAATTTTAGAAAATGCAGAAAATTTAGTGAAAAAATATAGCATTTTATAAAAAAGTATGTTATAATGAAAAATATTATTATGGTTTTTTATGCCGTTCTGCGTTTTTTACAGCGTTCAGGCAGGAAAAACCTGTAATTTTGGGTGAATGCACAGTGAGTGCAGTTATTATGGTTAAGGAAGGAAAAACACAACAATGGCAAAGGATATGAACTTACAGGATGTATTCCTGAATCAGGCAAGAAAAGAAAGAATCCCTGTTACAATCTACATTACCAACGGTTTCCAGTTCAAGGGAATCATCAAGGGCTTTGACAGCTATATCGTAGTTCTCGACACAGAAGGAATGCAGAACCTTATTTATAAACATGCAATTTCCACAATCAGACCTTTAAGACCCATTTCTCTTTTAGACGCTTTTGAAAAGGAAGAAAAGGAAGAAGAATGATTTTTTACGCAGGGGGCGTATAAATGGCAGAGACGGATAAAAAACGGACTTTGACAACCAGGTTCATCTGGCTGATTATCGGACTTTTCTTTACAATAATGATTGTAAGCCAGCTGGTAATACACTTTTACAACCCTATAAAAACCGAGGTTGCGTCGCTTTATACAACTACTGAATCCGTAGGCTTCAAGGGCGTCTATGTGCGTAACGAGAAGCTGGTTTCATATAATGTAAGCGGTGTTATAAGCTACCTGCATCCTGACGGTTCCAAAATAGCAAAGAACTCGGTTATCGCCGAGGTTTACAGCAGTCAGAACGACCTTGCGATCCAGCAGGAAATCGAATCCCTTATGGCACAGCGTTCGGTACTTGTTGATGCCCAGGAACTTGTAGGTGCGGATACTTCTCAGCTTGAGTCATTTTCGACTCAGATTTATGACAAGCATGCACAGATAATGCAGTACCTTTACGACAGTGATTTTGATTCTGCCGCTTCGCTTAAGAGTGATATACTTAATCTTTACAGCAAGAAGGAAATCGTAAAGGGTACCGAAATCTCATATGCAGATAAGATTCTTGAAATAGATAACCGTATTTCCATGCTCAGAGGGCAGATTTCCAAAGATCCTTTTGAAATTTCAATCGGTGAAACAGGATATTTTGTAAGCCAGATTGACGGTTATGAGGACATACTGAACAGCGATACCGTTTTTACCCTTACCAGGGAACAGATTGACTACATTGTTTCCTCCGAAGAGCAGGAAACAAATCCGTCAGGAGTAATCGGAAAGCTGATTGACGACTATAAATGGTATATGGTTGCCGTACTTGATACAGTACGTTTAGGCACTGTTTTTGAGGGCGCAACCGTAACCCTTCGTGTAGGTTCTTCACAGCAGAATGTCCGTGCAGATATTATAACGCTTGAACGTCAGGCGGACGGAAGCAGTCTCTGTATTTTCGAGTGTGATATGTTCTCCTCGGATTTCGTTGACGGCCGTGTGGCGCAGGTAAAACTGCTGATGGATGATTATGAAGGTATCAGAATCCCTACGGAAGCTATCCGTTTTGACGAGGATGGCAACGCGGGAGTATTTACCCTCAACGGTATAGAGGTTGTTTTCAAGAGAATTAAACAGATTATTTCCGAGGAGGATTATACCCTCGTCGTGGATACAAGCGATTTGGACGGCTATATCTCCTTATATGATACCATTATAGTGGAAGGAAAGGATTTGTATGACGGAAAAATCATTGACAACTGAGGCATTTGCCACGGTGACGGATAATTACCGTCGGCTTTCGGAATGCATTGAAAATGCAAAGCTGAAGGCAGGAAGAACGGATGATGTGCATTTCATGGCAGTAACCAAGACGGTGCCGCCCGAAATCGTGAATCACTCAGTTTCTCTGGGCATAAAGCTTCTGGGGGAAAACCGCGTGCAGGAATTTCTCGATAAATACGAGAGCTACAGCGGTGATTACGATGTGCATTTTATCGGAGGCTTACAGACCAACAAGGTAAAATACATCATTGACAAGGTAAGTATGATACATTCCGTGGACAGCTTCAAGCTTGCCGCGGAAATAGATAAACGTGCCGCATCGGCAGGCAGGGTAATGGACGTTTTACTTGAGGTAAATATCGGCGGAGAGCTGTCCAAGAACGGTATTCCCGCAGAGGATGTCCTTTCTCTTGCAGCAGAAGCGGAGGGTCTTTCAAATATCCGTGTGAGAGGTCTTATGACAATTCCTCCTGTGGATATAAACGGAAGCTCGGAACGTTATTTTGAAAAAATGCAGCGCCTTTACAGCGACCTTGCGGCAAAGTACGCAGGTAATGAAAATTTCCTTGTGGATACTCTTTCAATGGGTATGTCCGGGGATTTCGAAAAGGCAATTCTTTATGGTTCAACAATAGTAAGAATCGGAAGCTTACTATTCGGATACAGGAAATACTAATTTTTGGGGGGATTTTTTCATGGGTTTCATGGATCAGTTCAAAAAAATGGCAGGAATGAACGGAAATGACGCGGATTATGAATCTGAAAATGACTACGCAGATTCTATGCCGTCTACAATCGGTTTTGACGATGATTATTCCACACCTGTCAAGTCTTCTACAATCAAGAGCAGCAAGACATTAAGCATTCCCGCGACAGCACACCTTCAGGTTATTGTTGTAAAGCCTGAAAGATACGGTGATGCAGCGGCAATTGCTGACCATTTCAAGAGCAAGAGAACAGTTGTTCTCAACCTTGACAACACAAATAAGGATGTTGCAAACCGTCTTATTGACTTTTTAGGCGGTGTGGCTTACGCTATGGATGGTGAACTCAAGCGCATTGCGAACATGACATACATAATCGTACCGTTCAACGTTGATATTTCCGGTGATATGATTGACGAACTGGGCGGAAACGCTGATTTCATCTGATGAAGGAGCTTTCTGTACGGGAAAGCATCGAAAAAAGGCTCTCGGACCTGTGTTATATTTCCGAGAAGCAGTATACACCGAAATTCACCGCCTTCCTGAACGAGCAGGAGCAGTTCTTTGCGGAGAGTTATTTAAGTTCCCGCAAGGCGCTTTACTCGCTGTGGGGCGGCGCGGATTGCTGCGCCCGTAAGATGCTTTGTGTGCTTCCTTTTGAAATGGAAGCAGAGTTTCCCGTTTTTCCGCTTACCATCACTTTCAGAAAGTCATTTACCCTTAACCACAGGGATTTCCTCGGTTCCTTCATGGCGCTTCAGATAGGCCGTGAGCAGATAGGGGATATCCTTACGGGGGAGGGTTATGCAATAGTTTTCTGCACAGCTACGGCTCACGATATGATTGTGAACAATATTTCAAAAATCGGCAGGGTAGGTGTCATAGTATCCGAGGGGATAAACGCACAGCTTCCTGAAGCTGTTTTTGAAGAGGTCACAGTTGTTGTGGCATCGCTGCGCGCTGACTGCGTTGTAAGTGCCTTGTCAGGGTTAAGCAGAGATAAATCTGCGGATTTCGTAAGGGCGGGAAACCTGACCCTCAATTACGAAAGCTGCAGTTCTGTCAGCAGAACTGTAACTGAAGGTGATATTATTTCACTGAGAGGATATGGCAAATTTGTGCTCAGCGACGGCGGAACAGAAACAAAAAAAGGAAAACTGAGAATTACTCTTAAAAAATATATCTGATAGAAGAAACTGTAACAGGTTTCATACCAAAGAAAGGAAGGAACTAAAATGGATGCGAATAAGATAAGTTCAAAGAGCTTTACCGAAGCTATGCGCGGCTATAAAAAGGAAGAGGTTGACGAATTCCTTGAAGAAGTATCACAGGAATATGCCAAGCTCAAGAGCATAAACAGCGAGCTTGAAAAGAAGCTTGAGGTTCTTGCCGATAAAATCCGCGAATACCGTGAGGATGAGGATGCTCTCAAGGAAGCACTCCTCGGTGCTCAGAAGCAGGGCAGACAGGTTGTGGAAGAAGCTAAGGAAAAGGCAAAGAACATGATTGATGACGCACAGGAAAAGTGCGACAATATGATTGCCGATGCTGAAGCTGTGGTTGCACAGAAGACCGAAGAAGGTGAAAAGGCAATTGCCGACGCTCTCGCAGAAAAGGCACGCATTGAAGAAGAAGCAAAGCAGAGAGCTGAAGAACTTCACACAGAAATGGAAATCCAGAACGAAATCGACAAGGAAGCTCTCGCAAGAACAAGAAGAGAAGCCGAAGATTTCAGAACAAAGCTTATTATTGAGTACAATAATCACATCGAGCTTATCAAGAAGCTCCCTGAAATGTGCCAGAGCGAATTTGTCAAGGAAACTGTTGACAATCACGATACTGCAAATCTCCGTGAGCTCCTTGCACAGCAGAAGGGTGAAGAGGTTATCACTCCCGTTGCGGAAATTCCCGAGGAAGATAACGATGATGATGTAAAGGTTGTAAGCAGCTTTACAGAAATTGCCGTTCAGGAAACACAGTCTGAAGAGATTGAAGAGACGGAAGAAATTGAAGAACCCTCTGCATTCACAGTTGAAAACGCTTTTGCTGATGACGAAGATGATGATGACGATACACCCGATTTCCTGAAGCGCAAGCCTGCAGGCGGAAGCAAGTCAAAGTTTGAAAAGCTTGAATTCGGCAATAATACAAACAGCGGCAATAATAAAAACAAGAAAAAAAGATAAGTCAAAGGAAAGGACATACGACAATGGCACAGGATTACAACGAAACACTTAATCTGCCCCAGACTGCCTACCCGATGAGAGGTAATCTTCCTGCACGCGAGCCTGCATGGCTTGAGCAGTGGGAAAGTGACAGACTTTATTACGAGCTCCAGAAGAAGAACGAAGGACTTCCGAAATACATCCTTCACGACGGCCCCCCCTATGCAAACGGCAATATTCACATGGGTACAGCTCTCAATAAGGTTTTAAAGGATATTATCGTAAAGTACAAGTCCATGACAGGCTATCAGGCTCCCTTTGTTCCCGGCTGGGACTGTCACGGTCTTCCTATTGAATTAAAGGCATTAAAGCAGATCGGTGCAGACGGAAGCACAATCGACCCCGTTGAACTCCGTAAGAACTGCCGTGAATTCGCTCTTTCCTGCCTCGATGATCAGAAGGCACAGTTCAAGCGTCTCGGCGTATGGGGCGACTTTGACGATCCTTATCTGACAATTGCTCCCGAATTTGAAGCAAAGCAGGTTGAAGTTTTCGGCAAGATGGCTGAAAAGGGTCTTATGTATAAGGGCTTAAAGCCTGTTTACTGGTGCCCCGACTGTAACACAGCACTTGCAGAAGCTGAAATCGAATATGAAGACGACGTATGCTACTCCATCTATGTAAAGTTCCCTATTTCCGACTCCAAGGGCAAGTTTGACGACCTCGGAATTGACCTGAACAGAGCATATGCAGTTATCTGGACAACTACCACATGGACACTTCCCGGTAACGTTGCTGTCTGCCTCGGACCCAACTACGAATACACATTCGTAAAGGTTGAGGACGAAGAAAGCAAGTTCTGCGGTGACTATCTCCTTATGGCAGTTGACCTCGCTTCCACAGTTATGGAAGCAGCAGGAATCAAGAAGTACTCCACAGTAGGTAACTTCCTCGGTTCCGAACTTGAATTCATTGAAACTGACCATCCCTTTATGGGCAGAAAGTCCACAATTATCCTCGGTGATCACGTAACTCTCGAAAGCGGTACAGGCTGCGTTCATACAGCTCCCGGCTACGGTCTTGAGGACTTTGAGGTATGCAACAAGTATAAGGGAATGTTCGATATTATCGTAGGCGTAAGCGACAGAGGCATTCTCAACGAATTATCCGGCCAGTTCGCAGGTATTGCAACAGGCGACGCTCACCCCGTAATCGCAAAGAAGCTTGAGGAAGACGGCAATCTTCTCGCTATGGAAAAGATTGTTCACCCCTATCCTCACTGCTGGAGATGCCACAAGCCCATTATCTACCGCGCAACTGAACAGTGGTTCTGCTCCGTTGAAAAGTTCGCTGATGAAGCTGTAAAGGCAATCGAAGAAGTAAACTGGATTCCCTCATGGGGCGAAGAACGTATCAAGAACATGGTACGCGACAGAAGTGACTGGTGTATCTCCCGTCAGCGCCGCTGGGGTGTTCCGATTCCCGTATTATACTGCAAGGACTGCGGAAAGCCTATCGTAAACGCTGATACAATCAAGGCTATTTCTGACCTCTTCCGTGCAGAAAGCGCAGATGCATGGTATTCCAAGGAACCTGCTGAATTTATCCCCGCTTCCGTTAAGTGCGAATGCGGCTGCGGTACATTCACAAAGGAAATGGATATCTTTGACGTATGGTTCGACTCCGGTGTATCCTGGGCAGCTGTAATGGACGAAAGAGATTATCTCTCCAGCCCTGCTGACCTTTATCTTGAAGGCTGCGACCAGTACAGAGGCTGGTTCCAGAGCTCCCTTTTAACATCCGTTGCCGCAACAGGTCACGCTCCCTACAAGGCAGTGTGCACACACGGCTGGATTGTTGACGGTAAGGGCGAAAAGATGTCCAAGTCCAAGGGCAACTACATCGTTCCCGAACAGGTTATCGAAAAGTACGGCGCAGATGTACTCCGTCTCTGGGTTACATCCCTCGATTACCATAGCGACGTACGTGTTTCTGATGATATCTTAAAGCAGCTTTCTGAAACATACAGAAAAATCCGTAACACAGCACGTTACATCCTCGGCAACCTCTGCAACGGCAAGGGCTTCAACCCCGACACAGATATGGTTGCACTCGAAAGCCTCGAGGATATTGACAAGTGGGCACTCTCCAAGTATGACACTCTTATCGAAAAGGTAAAGAAGGCATACGAGGATATGGACTACTATCACGCTTACCATGCTATCAACAGCTTCTGCGTTGTTGACATGTCCAACTTCTACCTTGACATTCTCAAGGACAGACTCTACTGTGAAAAGGAAGACGGCGAAAGCCGCCGCGCAGCCCAGACTGCTATGTATATCATCTTAAGCGGTCTTACAAGACTTATTGCGCCTATCCTTTCCTTTACAGCTGACGAAATCTGGCAGGAGCTTCCTGCCAAGGAAGGCGATGACAAGCGTCACGTTGTATTCAACTCTATGCCCGAACCTACAGGCATTTCCGTTGATACAGCAAAGTGGGACAAGATTCACTCTATCCGTGACGATGTTCTCGTTGCACTTGAAAAGAAGCGTAACGAAAAGGTAATCGGTAAGTCTCTCGAAGCTAAGGTAATTCTCCACACAAGCGAAGATTTATCTGATATCCTTTCCGAACTCGATAAGGCATTTATCGTTTCTCAGGTTGCAGTAGCTGACGGCGAAGGCGAATTCAAGGGCAACTATGAAGGTCTTTCCGTAACAGTTGAAAAGGCAACAGGCGAAAAGTGCGCACGTTGCTGGACATACTCCGACACAGTAGGTAAGTGCGAGGCTCATGCTGACCTCTGCGCAAGATGTGCGTCCGTAATTGAATAAAAATAGAATTTGCACTGCTGTTTTTATGCAGCAGTGCAAAATTAAATTTGTGAAAAATAAGGAGCAGGCTTGAAAAACAGGACTATTGGATTTAATTTATTAATGGTGCTCATCAGTATTGTATCGGTAGTCATTGACCAGTTTACCAAGTGGCTTGCGGTGACTTATGTAAAGCCTGTGGGCACGATACCGATTATAAAATTCGGTGAAACCGAGTGGGTAAATTTCACCTACTGCGAAAATACGGGCATGTCCTTCAGCTTGCTGGAGGGACAGCGTTTTATCCTTATTGCTCTGCCCATACTGCTTATAGGTGTTGTGGGATATCTTATCTTTTCAGGCAGGATTGAGAGTGAGGCAATGAAAATCGCCCTTGCGTTTCTTGCAGGCGGCGGACTGGGCAATCTTATCGATCGTATTTTCCTCGGTTATGTAGTAGATTTTATTGATTTCCGCATCATTAATTTCGCAATATTCAACTTTGCGGATATATGTGCGGTTTTAGGCGGCTTTGCTTTCGCAATAATGATGGTTATTGATGAGACAAGGTCAGAAAGACAGAAAAAACAGGAAGAAAACAAGGCGGCAGAAGATGGAAATTCTTGAATTTACCGCAGAGGAAGCAGGCGCAAGGCTTGATAAATTCGTATCGGAGCAGACTGAGGGCGAAATAACCCGAAGTGCTGCCGTAAAGCTTATCGAGGACGGTAACTGCACCGTAAACGGTAAGGTGGTTGCGAAGAATTACAAGCTTAAAGCAAATGATAAAATAGCGGTGGAAATTCCCGAAGCGGTAGACGTTGATATTCTCCCCGAGAATATCCCTCTGGATATTGTCTATGAGGACAACGACCTGCTGGTTGTGAACAAGCCCAAGGGCATGGTGGTACACCCTGCGCCGGGACATTATTCGGGAACGCTGGTAAATGCGCTGATGTATCACTGCAAGGACAGCCTTTCGGGTATAAACGGAGAAATCCGCCCGGGCATTGTCCACAGAATCGACAAGGACACCAGCGGACTTCTGATTGTGGCGAAGAATGACACGGCACACAAGGGACTTGCCGCACAGATAAAGGAGCACAGCTTCACCCGTGAATATGAAGCGGTGGTGAACGGCTCTATAAAAGAGGACGGAATTGTGAATGCCCCCATAGGCAGACACAAGACCGACCGCAAGAAAATGTGCGTAACCACAGAAAACAGCAGAGAAGCGGTTACACACTACTTTGTAATTGAAAATTTTGTGGATTCCACACATCTGAGGCTCCGCCTTGAAACAGGAAGAACCCATCAGATAAGAGTCCACATGGCATATATCGGGCACAGTGTTGCAGGCGACGAGGTTTACGGAAACGGTAAGCCGAAATCCCTTATGGGGCAATGCCTCCACGCTAAGAAAATCGGTTTTGTTCACCCTGTAACAGGTGGATATCTGGAATTCGACAGTGAACTGCCCGACTATTTTAAAAAATTCCTCAATGGGAAAAACACTGTTTGAAAATCAAAGATTTTCAAACCCGTCGTTTTGTCTTAAGACAAAACTTCCTCCATAGGAAGAAATGATAATAATATGAATTTTGAAAAAGTTATAATTATGACCGACCTTGACGGGACATTGCTTGATGACAGAAAGCAGATTTCCGAAAAGGATATGGCGGCAATTGATGATTTCCGCAGTAAGGGCGGTCTTTTCACTCTTGCAACAGGCAGAGGCGTGGCAATGGCACGGAGCATTGTTGAAAAACTGAGGGTTGATATTCCCTGCGTTATCTTCAACGGTGCGGCGGTGTATGATTTCACAGCCGACAAGTTTTTGTGGCACAGTTCTATGCCCGACTGCGCAGCGGACTACATAAGAACTCTCGCTAAGGAATTTCCTGACATCGGTATCGAAATCCTCCACGCTGAAAAGGTTTATGTAACCAACTACAACAAAACGGTTGAAGAGCATATGGCGCTGGAAAGCATAACTCCCGTGTTCTGCACCGTGGAAGAAGCACCGAAAAACGACTGGCTCAAGGTGTTGATTGCATACCCGCCTGAAAAGATTGACCGAATCATTGAATTCACGAAAAACAACTGCAATATCGGCGTGAACTGGGTTCATTCCTCACCTATGTATTACGAAATGCTCCCTGAGGGAATCAGCAAGGGCGCAGGTTATAAGAAGCTCCTTGAAATTCTCGGCAAGACCGATTATTTCACTGTTGCTTCAGGGGATTTCGGCAACGACTATGATATGGTGAGAACTGCGGATCTGGGCGTTGCGGTTGCCAATGCACAGCAGCGGGTAAAGGACGCGGCAAAGCTTGTGGTGGGCGACAACAACAGCTCGCCCATGTCGCAGATTATTGAGTACATCGGAAAATTATGATAAAGAGAGGTTATAAAAATGGGACTACTGGACAGTATATTCAAATCCGCTGAAAGAGCGGCAACAAGAGCAGTGTCGAGAGCTGTTTCGCAGAAGGTTAATGAGGTTGTAAGCGATACAGTAAAAAAAGGTCTTGATAACTTAATGTCTCCCTCTGACAACAATGCTCAGAAAACTGAGAATACGTCAGATGATACAAACAATTCACCGTTCAACTAAGACGAAGAGCATATTAAAAATATGTAACAGGAGGAAATCAGATGGGATTCTTTGACACCTTATTCAAAAGCGCAAGCAGAACTATCGGCAGAGAAGTGGGCAAAAAGGCAGTCAATGCGGTAGTTGACATGATTGACGGCGACGACAAGAAGAAAAAGACCTCTTCAAAAAAGACAACTGTTAAGGCTAAGGAAAAAGAAAAGGAGCCTGTAAAAACAGAAGAAAAGGAAGAAAATCCCAATATGGCGGCTTCTTCCCCCATGGCAATGGCAGCTTCAAAGGGCAAATCTCCTTATGATACAACTCCCGATATGCCTCGTCCTTTTGTGGAATTCAATGGCTGGATATGCGTAAAGGGCGCAACTCCCCAGGAAGTTATAAAGGCTCTCGGTCTTAAAAACAGCTACGAAGCCAACTGGGAAAGCGGCTTAAAGGCAGCTGGCAGCGGCATTATGGAAAAAGTTTTCGTAACTCCTCTTATCGGCGGTTATGTTCTCGCCATCGGCTATATTCCCTTTGGTGTAAAGAGTTCAGTAAAGGAAGAACTTTCCGTGCTTGATAAGATTGCTGACAATTTTGAAGAAATGTCATGTTTTGCAACTCAGAGCACAGTTGATATACACGTATGGGCAAAGTACGTGGGCGGCAAGCTTAAAAGAGGCTACGGCTGGCTCGGAGAAAGCGGCGAAGTTTACCTCAACGAAGGTAATCTCACTCCCGAGGAATTCAAACTCGGCTACAACAAGCTTATAACCGACCCCGAATGTGACTGGGAAACAGTTGAATTTCCTGATATGGAACACGTTTTCACTATGGCTAAGGAGTGGGGTATCGCTCCTGACTTATCTGATGTGAACTGCACAGAGGGCACAGGCTTTGTTTGTGATTTATAATAGAAATTTCAATGTAAATCTTGACGAGGAATCGTCTTTAATAAACCGCAGGTGCGGTTAAAATACAGGAGGTCAATATGGACGCAACTTTAAAAAAGCAGCTTGAAATCACTGCTACAAAAGTCAGAATGGGCATTATTGAGGGCGTTTATAACGCTAAGGCTGGTCATCCCGGCGGCTCTCTCTCCGTTGCTGACACCTTAACCTATCTCTACATGGCAAGAATGAACGTAAACCCCGAAGACCCCACAATGGCAGATCGTGACAGACTTGTTCTCTCCAAGGGTCACACAGCGCCTGCACTTTATTCCTGCCTTGCACACAGAGGATTTTTCCCTGTGGAAGAACTCAAGACATTAAGAAAAATTGACTCCCGCTTACAGGGTCACCCCGTTCTCGGAAAAATCCCCGGCGTTGATATGAGCACAGGCTCTCTTGGTCAGGGCGTTTCCGCAGCCTGTGGCATGGCTCTTTCCGGCAAGATTTCCAACGACACCTACAAGGTATATGCGATTCTCGGTGACGGCGAAATTCAGGAAGGCCAGGTATGGGAATCTGCTATGTTCGCGGCTCACTACCAGCTTGACAACCTTGTTTTCGTGGTTGACAACAACAATCTTCAGATCGACGGTGCAATCGGCGATGTTATGAGTCCCTATCCTATTGATGAAAAGTTCGCGGCATTCGGCTGGCACGTTATCACAATTGATGGTCACGACTTTGACGCAATTGAAAAGGCATTCAACGAAGCTGAAACAATCGCAAACCAGCCTACTGTAATTATCCAGAAGT
>JAZSFL010000027.1:0-3827 GCA_045532185.1 Ruminiclostridium sp. | reverse complement strand
TAGGTTGTAAAACGGCATTTACAGGAAAGACATTCACGTCTTCTTCTGATTTTTCCGTCGGTAGGACGGGAGTCGATAACTTTGCTGTCGTCAAAGCCGCATTCGGGACACTTCATATAAGAACCTTACCTTTCAAAATATTACTCTGTGTATTATTATATCACTTTTTGCCAGAATTTGCAATAATTTCTTCAATTTTTTTCATTCCGTCATATAATTCGGAATATTCATCGTAATTATTACGGTACAGCTCTATGAACATTGCACCGCGATAATCCAGCTTTTCAAGCTCAGTCACAAGCTTCACAAAATCAAATGTTCCTTTTCCCACTGGAAGACAATCGGCATTTTCACAGTTGTCACTGATATGAACATGAATTATATCCTTGCCAAGTCTGTCGATAATTTCGAAGGGAGAGATGCCGGTTCTTACAGCCTGCTTTATGTCCAGTACGAATTTCGTGCGGCTGCCGCAGGTTTTACGAAGATTTTCAAGAAAATCAAGGTCCTTGCTCTTGCAGTAACAGATATTTTCTTGTGCTACTGTAACACCGAACTTATCAGCAACATCCATAAGCATGGAATATCTTTCAAAATAACGCTCGTCAGAGCATTTTGTACTTAAAATTGCACCGTGGAGAACAAAAATCTTTGCGCCCAGCACATTCATGCATTCGAAATACTGCTTATACATATCTATAAGGGTATCCCGCCTGCGGTCATAATCGGAAAAAAGGAACAGACTTTCCATCGGAGATGAAAAGGGATGTACTGAAACGATATTCATTTCGTTTTCCTTTACAGTCCGCACAATATCTTCGAATATACTGCCCTTAGCCTCGGAGATGTCATTTATGAATATTTCGGCGTTATGAACGCCCATTTTTGCAAGCTCACGGACTGCATCCTCGGTATGGAGAGGGTACATTGATGCGCTGGATATTCCTGCAAACATAAATGAATCATTCCTTTCGTGGTGGTTTGGGGTGCGGAGCGAGCAATGCACAGCGGCGGAGGTTTGCGGAGCAAACCGAAGCCGTCTGGCAGAAGGTACGGTTGCCGCCATTAAAAAAGATTATACATTGGAAAATATTATAAAAGGCGGCCGACTGTGCATATATTATTCAGTCCTGAACGGAGCAACAGGCAAGCCGTTTTTGCCGTAAAGAGTCACATCACCGTAATTGGTCCACTGGTAGCGGACGCTGTAAGGTTCTGAAATTTCATTGCTGAAAACGACAATTTTGTCGCCATTGAGTATAAAATCCGCGCTTTTATACTCTCCGTCAATGTCTGCAATCTCAAAACCGCACTTTTCTCCTCTGAGTTCGAAGCCATCAGCATAATCGAAAGTGATTTCGATTTTTCCGTCCTTGACAAGATGTGAACGGTAGAGGGGAGAGAAAGCATCCGTATTTTTATCCCCGTAGACAAGATTCATAGCCTGCAGGCAGAGTCTGTGTCCCACCTGTTCCTTGTCCTTGGGGTGGATTTCGTTGAATTCGCCGCAGTCGAGAATAACTGCAAGGCCTGTATTCCTGATTGTGCGGAAGACTTTTTCCTGAGCTTCACGGATAAGACACCAGTTCTTGCGGTCTTCATCTGCGCTGTATCGATGCATGGGAAGCTGGACAATAAGGAAAGGCAGTTCGTTGTCGCCCCAGTCCTCACGCCAGAGGGTAATAAGTCCGCGGAGCATTTTATAGTAATACTGGGGTCTGTCATCATCACTTTCGCCCTGATAATACATAAAGCCTGCAATAGTATATGGTGCAATACGCTTTACCATACTTTCGTAAAGTCCTGTTGCGTGGAAGGGATTACGGGGACAGAGAGGTCCCGGGTATTTATTCTCTCCGCAGTATTCAAGACAGCCGTCCCATGTGGGATTTTCAATAGTTGTATAGTATTCTGCGCTTTTATTTTCCCACGCGGTATGATAATCCACATATTCCTGATAAATCCTGTCAAGCTCCTCCTGGGTTTTGCCTTTGCAGAATTCATCGTAAAGGTCAAGATCGTAACGCATATCCCTGTCGGCTTCAAGGCTCTCACGGCTCATCCAGTGGCACGCCTTTGTGCCGCCCCAGTTACATCCGATTACGCCGACAACACAGCCCAGCTTTTCGGATAATTCCTTTGCAAAGATATAACCTACCGCTGACCAGTATTTCGGTGATTCGCCCTCAAACTTTGTCCATGCCATTTTTGCTTCATCTTCGAGGAATTTTTCATCAATAAAAGCATTTTTCTGTGTGTAGTAATATCTTACACGAGGATTGTCATTCTTTAAATGGTCTTTGCCCGTGGTGCAGTTGCGGAGTTCGTATTCCATATTGGACTGACCGCCTGCGAACCATACTTCACCGACGGCAATATCGGAAAAACGCTTTTCGTCACTGCCGCAGCGGATAGTCATTTCGTAATCTTCGCCCGCTTCATGAGGAGGAAGAACTGCAAGCCATCTGCCGTTTCTGACAACAGCTTTTGCGGTATTTCCATCAAATTCTACGGTAACAACTGCATTTTCACAGCCTGTACCGAAAACATTTATATTCTTGTTTCTCTGAAGTACCATTCTGTCGCTGAAAACCGACGCAATTCTGAAGCCTTCCATAGTATTTTTTCCTTTCACAGGCACAAATTTATTCTGTTTCAATTATACCTTTTTTTATATAATTTGTCAATGTGTTGATCTATTATCAGAAAATTACAAACTATGAAATATTTTGCACAAAATCCTGCCGAATTTCAAGCTTGTCATATTATGTTTTGCGGTTTTTTGAAAAAATTTGAAATTTTTTCACCAAACATATTGCAAAAAAGCATAAAATGTGTTATGATGCTATTGTTGATTAAAATATTGCCGCGTTGACGCATACACACGGCGGAAAAATTTATTTTACAGGAGGAATTTCCAATGGCAATCAAGAACCAGTACCTTAACGATTTACTTGAAAGAGTTAAGGCAAGAAATGCAGGCGAACCTGAATTCATTCAGACAGTAACAGAAGTTTTAGAAAGTATTGAACCTGTTGTTGAACAGCGTCCCGACCTCGTAGAAGCAGGCGTTCTCGAAAGAATCGTAGAACCCGAAAGACAGATTATGTTCCGTGTACCCTGGGTAGACGATAACGGTAAGACACAGGTAAACAGAGGTTTCCGCGTTCAGTTTAACTCCGCTATCGGTCCTTACAAGGGCGGTTTAAGATTTGCTCCCAACGTATACATCGGTATCATCAAGTTCCTCGGTTTTGAACAGATTTTCAAGAACTCCCTCACATCCCTTCCTATGGGCGGCGGTAAGGGCGGTTCCGACTTCGACCCTCAGGGCAAGTCCGACGCTGAAGTTATGCGCTTCTGCCAGAGCTTCATGACAGAGCTCTCCCGTCACATCGGTCCCGACCTCGACGTTCCCGCTGGTGACATCGGTGTAGGTGCACGTGAAATCGGTTATATGTTCGGTCAGTACAAGAGACTCAGAAACGAATTCACAGGCGTTCTTACAGGTAAGGGCATCCAGTACGGCGGTTCTCTTATCCGTCCCGAAGCTACAGGCTACGGTGCAGTTTACTACACAGTAGAGATGCTCAAGCACTTCGGGGATGACATCAAGGGCAAGACAGTTGCTATCTCCGGCTTCGGTAACGTTGCTTGGGGCGTTGCTCTTAAGGTTACAGAGCTCGGCGGTAAGGTTGTAACAATCTCCGGTCCCGACGGTTACATATACGATGAAGACGGTGTATGCACAGAAGAAAAGATTGACTTTATGCTTGAAATGAGATCTTCCTGCAGAAACAGAGTTGAAGACTATGCGGATAAGTTCG
>JAZSFL010000048.1:0-7429 GCA_045532185.1 Ruminiclostridium sp. | reverse complement strand
TAAATGATGAAAGGAACGGGGTTGAGGGAGTGAGCTGTTCTTACGTTAACATCACCCTTCTTGTTCTTTTCAAGCATTTCGTCAGCGTTGCCGTGGTCAGCTGTGATAAGCATTGTTACGCCGTATTCGTCGCACACTTCCTTAAGTCTTGCAAGGCCGATATCAACGGATTCAACACCGATGATTGTAGCAGCCATACTGCCTGTGTGGCCTACCATATCGCCGTTGGGGAAGTTGCAGCGGATAAAGTCGTACTTGCCGCCCTTGATTGTTTCGATAAGTGCGTCAACAATTTCCGCAGACTTCATCCAGGGGCGCTGGTCAAAGCTTACGTTATCGGAAGGAATTTCAACATATTCTTCAAGCTCTTCGCTGAACTTGCCGCTCTTGTTGCCGTTCCAGAAATATGTTACGTGACCGTACTTCTGTGTTTCGGAAATAGCGTACTGCTTCATTCCTGCGTTTACAAACACTTCAGAAAGTGTATTTGTGATTTCGGGGGGATTTACAAGGAATCTTGCGGGAAGCTTTAAGTCGCCGTCATACTGGAGCATACCTGCGTAGCATACGTCGGGCTTTGCGCCGCGGTCAAATGCTGTGAAATCGTCCATATCGAATGCCATGGACATTTCGATTGCACGGTCGCCACGGAAATTGAAGAGAATAACGCTGTCGCCGTCAACGATCTTACCAACAGGTTCGCCATTTTCAGCAATTACAAATGCAGGTAAATCCTGATCGCTTGTAACGCCTGTTTCAGCAACGAGTGTGTCGAAAGCTTCGATAGCGGAAGCGAACTGTCTGCCTTCGCCCTTTACGTGTGTCTTCCAGCCTGCTTCAACCATGGGCCAGTCAGCCTGATAACGGTCCATTGTAATCTTCATACGGCCGCCGCCGCTTGCGATTCTGCCGTCAAAGGAAGCATCGTTAAGTTCTGCGAAGACATCTTCAAGCTGCTTTAAATACTGACCGCCTGTAAGAGGGGGAACGTCACGTCCGTCGAGGAGTGCGTGAACTCTTACCTTAGAAACGCCGTCAGCCTTAGCACGCTTAACCATATTGATAAGGTGGCTGATGTTGGAGTGAACGTTACCGTCGGAAAGAAGACCGATAAAGTGCATTGTAGAGTTCTTGTCCTTGGCGTTCTTTGCAAGTTCCTGCCATGCGGAGGAATCATACATCTTACCGCTTTCGATGGACTCATTAACGAGCTTTGCACCCTGAGAGTAAATCTGACCGCAACCGAGTGCGTTGTGACCTACTTCGGAGTTACCCATGTCGTCATCGGAAGGAAGACCAACTGCATCACCGTGAGCCTTGAGGCGTGTCATGGGGCAGTTCTGCATCATCCAGTCGAGAGTGGGTGTATTTGCTTCGGTAACTGCGTCGCCAAGACCTGTCTTGGAAAAGCCGATACCGTCCATTACTACTAATAATACGGGTTTTGCCATTTTTGTTTTCTCCTTATTTAAAATCCTAAACGGGCGAACATATCATCCGCCCGTATTTATGCAAATGTGTTATCCGCCGTCAATAAGGCTTTTAAATCATCACTTGATGTTAAAAGGCGGAATTTACACAGGCGTTACGCCTGTTCTGCAGCCTTGATGATTGTTGTGAAGTCAGCAGCCTTTAAGGAAGCACCGCCGATAAGACCACCGTCAACGTTTGTCTTGGAAACGAGTTCAGCAGCATTTGCAGCGTTCATGGAGCCGCCGTACTGGATTGTGATTGTTTCAGCTGTGTCAGCACCGTAAAGCTTAGCGAGTTCAGCACGGATAAATGCGCAGACTTCTTCAGCCTGATCAGCAGTAGCTGTCTTGCCTGTGCCGATAGCCCATACAGGTTCGTAAGCGATTACGCACTTCTTGAGTTCGTCAGCGGAAATGCCGAAGAAGTCAAGCTTGATCTGGCGAGCGATAACTTCTTCAGTGATATTGCATTCTCTTTCCCAGAGAAGTTCGCCTACGCAAACGATAGGCTTTAAGCCTGCTGCAAGAGCAGCCTTTGTTCTCTTGTTTACAGTTTCGTCTGTTTCAGCAAAGTACTGACGACGTTCGGAGTGACCGAGAACTACGTATTCAACACCCATTTCTGCAAGCATATCAGCAGAAATTTCGCCTGTGAATGCACCGCTCTTTTCAAAGTGGCAATTTTCAGCACCAATCTTGATATTTGTGCCTTCTGTTGCAGCTAAAGCTGTTTCAAGGTTTGTGAAAGGAACGCAAGCTACGATTTCAACAGACTTTACATCTGCAACCATAGGAGCAAGCTCAGTTAAAAGAGCCTTTGCTTCGGGACGTGTCTTGTTCATTTTCCAGTTACCGGCAATAATTGCCTTTCTTGTTGCCTTGTTCATTGTTTTATTCTCCTTTATGATTGTTTTTATAGAATTCAATAAGCTCCTGCACATTGTAACCGTCAATAGTCATATCAATGATCTTGCAATTTCTGAGAGTAAGACCTGAAAGGTCGCAGTTGGACATAATAGCATTTATGAGACCAACACCTTCAAAATCAGCGCGGTCCATGTCGGTTCTGCTGAACATTGCGCCTGACATTCCTACATTGGTAAAATCAGGACGGGTCATGCTTGTGCTTTTGAAACTGCAGTTAGCCATTCCCATCTGCTCAAATTCCACACCTCTCATTTCTCCCTGACGGAAAAATGAGCCCGAAAGATTTACACCGCTGAAAACTGAATCCTCCATAGTGCTGGATTCAACATTGCAGCAAAGCTTGCTGCGTTCAATCTTCAGATCTGTGGAATAGCAAGCGGATATAAGACTTAAATTTTCATTTTTTACTTCCATATCCTTACCTCAAAGAATAGGGCAGATTGCTCTGCCCTATCTATAGTTACAAGTGAATTGCTTGTTTGTTTATTTATTACTTGTCCTGGATTACAGCAATACCGGGAAGTACTTTTCCCTCTAAATATTCAAGAGAAGCACCGCCGCCTGTGGAGATGTGGCTCATCTTGTCAGCGAAACCAAGCTGTACAACAGCTGCTGCGGAGTCACCGCCGCCGATGATTGTTGTAGCGTCTGCTTCAGCAAGACCCTTGGCAACGGAAATTGTACCCTTTGCAAGGATGGGGTTTTCAAATACGCCCATAGGTCCGTTCCATACAACTGTCTTTGCAGCCTTTGCTTCTGCTGCGAAGAGTTCCATTGTCTTTGTACCGATGTCAAGGCCCATCATGTCAGCAGGAATCTTGTCGGAATCAACAACTGTAACTTCAACTTCAGCGTCGATAGGATCGGGGAAGGACTTTGTGATTGTTGTATCAATAGGAAGAAGGAGCTTCTTGCCGTTTGCTTCAGCCTTAGCGATCATTTCCTTGCAGTAGTCAACCTTTTCATCGTCTACGAGGGATGTACCAACTTCGTAGCCCTTAGCCTTTAAGAATGTGTAAGCCATACCACCGCCGATGATAAGTGTATCACACTTGTCGAGGAGGTTGGAGATTACGTTGAGCTTGTCAGCAACCTTAGCGCCACCGAGGATAGCAACGAAGGGTCTTTCGGGAGCTTCAACAGCGTTGCCGAGGAATTCGATTTCCTTGTTCATGAGGTAACCAACTGCTGTTTCCTTAACAAAGTTTGTAACGCCTGCTGTGGAAGCGTGAGCACGGTGAGCGGAACCGAAAGCGTCCATAACGAACATTTCGCCGTCAACGAGGTCAGCAAGTTCCTTGGCAAAAGCTTCGCCGTTCTTTGTTTCTTCTGCGCCGCGGAAACGTGTATTTTCGAGAACAACGATTTCGCCGTCGTTCATAGCAGCAACAGCAGCCTTTGCGTTTTCGCCTACAACTACATCGTCCTTAGCGAAAACAACCTTTGTGTTTACGAGTTCTGCAAGTCTGTCAGCAGCAGCCTTGAGAGAGAACTTGTCTTCGGGACCGTTCTTCGGCTTGCCGAGGTGAGAGCAGAGAACAATCTTAGCACCGTTTTCAACGAGCTTGTTGATTGTGGGGAGAGCAGCTACGATTCTGTTGTCGTTGGTGATAACGCCTTCCTTCATAGGAACGTTGAAGTCAACTCTTACGAGAACCTTCTTGCCCTTAACCTGTAAATCTTCTACATTCTTTTTGTTGAGCTTTGCCATTTTAAAAACTTCCTTTCGGGTTATTTAATAATACATTAATATTGTATCAGATTTTATAATATTTTTCAATAGGTAAATCAAAAAAAATTGTTAAATTTTTCGCATTTTAACTTTTTTCGGCAGAAAGTGAAAACAGGCGGTCTGTGACCGCCTGTTTTTACACAACCTTTATTCTGATTTTCATAGTGGATGAGCCGAGTTTTGCGGTAATTACCGCAGTACCCTTGGCTTTTGCTGTGATTTTGCCCTTTGAGGTTACGGAAACCACGGAGGATTTGGAGCTTGACCAGCTTACGCTCTGGCTTGTCTTTGCACTGACAACTGCCGCAAGCTGCATTTTTGAGCCCTTGGGCACTTCGATTGAGAGGTAGCTGATTTTTGCGGAGGAGGAAGAAGATGAGGAGGATGATGAAGGGAAGGTGGCGGTGAAAGTGATTTTACCTGCCATACACTTATAACCATAACTATCCGAGCTATTATTTATTCTTAAATAATATGTACCTTTTTTTACATTCCATTTTGTAGTTGATACACTTTTCTCGGCAGTAGCATTCCAATCATATGCAGCGTAATCATAACCTGCACCACCCTTAGGGGAGTTACCGGTTGTTACATTGGTTGAGTAAACCTCTACTAAATTAAAATTGCTATCGTACAAGTGCAAGTCTATATATTTTGTAGTTGAAGTCATTTTTATTGATATAGTTCCAGATTTCGCACAGACAATTTTATAATCTGCATAAGTGCCGTAATGACCATCGTTATACCCTTTTACCATATTCTTAGAATAGGATTTACCACTTGTAATTTTTGTCGCCGTATCCTCAATGCTTGCCGCACTCGCAGGCACGCATAACGCTGTCATAAGCATTACCGCCGCCATTAAAACGGACAGAACTTTTGTGATTTTTTTCATAAAAAATCCTCCTTTGTGTTATTATTTATATTAACAATTATACTTTGCTTTTTATTAAAAAGCAATAGCATTTTAATAAAAAGTTTATTTTCAGAATAATTATTGGTAATATTAAATACAAAGGCAGGTGCATTTTATGTCAAAATCAATAAAAATCTCAAAGCAGAATGAGTTTAAATATATACAGCTTGGGCTTAATATCGCATATTACCGCAAGCTGCTGGGTTATACGCAGGAGGAGCTTGCGGAGGCGGCAGGAATCAGCCGTTCCCATCTCAGTGCAATCGAAGCTCCCAACATAATCCACAACACCTCACTTGAGGTCATTTTCAACATAGCTTGTGCTCTTAAAATCGATCCCTACAAGCTTCTTGAATTCAGAGAATAAAACCGCCCACAGCATGCTGTGAGCGGTTCTTGTTTTTTATTATCCTTTTCTTCTCTTTGCATCTTCCTTGGCTCTTGTTTCGTTGTCAAGGATACGCTTTCTGAGTCTGATATTCTTGGGAGTTACCTCTACGAGCTCATCATCGGAGATAAACTCAAGGCTTTCTTCAAGGCTCATGCGGCGGGGCGGGATAAGTCTGAGCGCTTCGTCGCTGCCGCTGGCACGGGTGTTTGTCAGGTGCTTCTTCTTGCAGACATTTACGTTGATATCGCCCATTTTGGGAGATACGCCAACTATCATACCCTCGTAAACATCAACGCCTGCGTCGATGAACAATGCGCCTCTGTCCTGTGCATTCCACAGACCGTATGCGCTGGCTGTGCCTGTTTCAAAGGCAACAAGGGAGCCTGTTGTTCTTACGGGAATGTCACCCATGAAAGGCTCATAACCGATAAAGATTGTATTCAGGATACCCTCACCCTTTGTATCGGTGAGGAATTCGCTTCTGTAACCGAAAAGTCCGCGGGAAGGAACTTTGAATTCAAGTCTTGTGCGTCCGCCGACAGGATTCATTACCTGTAATTCTGCCTTACGGGTGCCCATCTTTTCCATAACTGCACCGACGCAGTTTTCGGGAACGTCAATAACCAGCTTTTCCATCGGCTCACACTTTACGCCGTCAATTTCCTTAAAAAGTACACGGGGAGTGCTTACGGAAAGTTCATAACCTTCACGGCGCATATTTTCAATGAGAATGGAAAGGTGCATTTCGCCTCTGCCTGCAACATCGTAAGCGTCCTGGACATCGCTTTCCTTTACTCTGAGAGATACATCCTTGAGAAGCTCTCTTTCAAGGCGCTCTCTTATCTGACGGGAGGTTACGAATTTACCCTCTCTGCCTGCAAAAGGGCTGTTGTTTACGGCAAAGGTCATTTCCACGGTAGGCTCGCTGATTTTTACGAAAGGAAGAGGCTCAACGCAGGAAGTGGAGCAGATAGTCTGTCCGATTGTAACGCCTTCAATGCCCGAGAAGCAGACAATATCGCCTACATTTGCTTCGGTAACAGGCGCCTTATCCAGTCCGTCAAACTGATAAAGGCTTACAATCTTTGAGCGGAAGGGTGCAGTATTACCATGATAGTCGCATACCATAACTTCCTGGTTCTGCTTTATAACGCCGCGTTCAACACGTCCGATTGCAATTCTGCCTACATATTCGTTATAATCAATGGAAGATACAAGCACCTGTAATTCGCCCTCGGGATCACCCTCGGGAGCAGGAATATGCTCGATAATCTTTTCAAAAAGGGGAATGAAATTCTCGCCGGGCACATCAGGAGAATAGGATGCAGTACCGTTTCTTCCCGAGCAGAAAACAACAGGGCTTTCAATCTGTTCTTCCGTTGCATCAAGGTCTAAAAGAAGCTCCAGAACCTCGTCAACAACCTCCGCATTACGTGCATCGGGACGGTCAGTCTTGTTTACAACTACGATAATCTTATGACCCAGCTCCAGCGCCTTCTGCAGAACAAAACGGGTCTGGGGCATTGTGCCCTCGAAGCTGTCAACCAGCAGTAAAACGCCGTTTACCATTTTCAGGATTCGCTCAACCTCGCCTGAGAAATCGGCGTGACCGGGAGTATCTACGATATTGATTTTTGTATCCTTGTACTGAACAGCGGTGTTCTTGGCAAGGATTGTAATACCTCTTTCACGTTCAAGGTCGTTGTTGTCCATTACACGGTCAACAACCGCCTGATTTTCACGGTATACACCGCCCTGCTTGAGCATTTCGTCAACAAGTGTTGTCTTTCCGTGGTCAACGTGAGCATTTATAGCTATGTTTCTTAAATCTTCTCTTTTCATATTGTTCCTTCTTTTTTATATAAAATATTTCTACATTATTATACACTTATTTTTTTCTAAAATAAAGGCGATTTTTTAATAATATTGTCGGATTTGCAAAGCTCAGATTAGTATAAAATCTACAAACAAGGCCGCCGCATACCGAAAGG
>JAZSFL010000020.1:0-84959 GCA_045532185.1 Ruminiclostridium sp. | reverse complement strand
AACGAAGAATGGAAACAGTACCGCAAGGTACAGAATGAGAAAAATGAAAGGGACTTACTATGCGTAGCGGGCTCCTGCTACTTAGATGAACCGAGGGATTCCGACAAAGGAGGAATCTATCGTGTTTAATGAAAACACAAAACCCAGAGCTCTCCTGCTGCTCAGGGTTTCGACAGCGAAGCAGGTTAACGGCAATGATGATTGCCCGTTACCGATTCAGCAGGAAAAATGTGTCGCCCTATGTGAGCAGAACGGTTGGAATATCATTGATATTATCAATGAAAGTAAATCAGGTTACAAGAACGCAATTTATGAGCGTGAGGCAATAGAACAGGTGGAGCGTCACGTTATTGAAAAAGATTTTGATATACTTGTAGTGTTCAAGTATGACAGAATCGGACGAACAGGCGTTGAAACAGCTTACTTTATTATGAATCTTCTTAATGAGGGGATAAGGGTTTATTCGGCAACGGAAGGGGAAATTACCAACGATACCTTTGAAGGCGAGCTTATGCTTGTTATGAAAGGTTTGCTTGCAAAACAGGAAAGTAGAAATACGTCTATACGTGTAAAAGCCGCAATGGATGTCTTGATTGAAAACGGCGGTTATCGTGGCGGTGCACCCATGTTCGGGTATCATCTTGTGTCGACAGGCAAGACCAACCGAAAGGGAAGAATGATAAATAACCTCTGTGTCGAGGAAAGGGAAGCCGAGCACGTTCGTGAGCTTTTCAGAATGACAGCCGAAGAGGGGAAGGGCACACATCAGCTTGCAGAGTACCTTAATAATAAAGGTATTAAGACGCATAACGGTGCTAAGTTCCAACGCATGAATATTATGCGAATTTTGAAAAATCGTATCTACATAGGACATCTTGATACTAAGGACATTAAAGGACCTTATCAAGAACATCTCAGAATAATTGATGATGATACGTTTTATAAGGTTCAGGAAATCCTTGAGCAAAGAAGTGCTAAGAATGCCGAGAAGAGAACCATAAGCCTGAATACGAAAGGTCCGACTTTGCTTTCGGGGAATGTATTCTGTGGGCATTGCGGCGGTAGGATTACGGCATCTTCTTCAAGCAGTTTTTACGAAACCAAAGCAGGTGCAAAACAGCGCTATCCTTCACGTAATTATGTATGCGGAAACAGAGCAAATCGTCGTTGCGATTGTGACGGACAGGCAGGGTACAAGATAACTATAGTCGATAGCGAGATAGAGAAAATGGTTACAAATATTTTGAGCAATATTGCCGATACCCCCGAATCTGTTGCTATTGCCAAAACTTATGAAGCAAGGATATCTGAGCTTAAGCAAACAGAGAAGAGATTGAAGGCAGAGATTAATAAGTATTCTGAAATGGAAAAGAGCCTTGTCCTTGAAATCGGCAAAGCACTAATCAATGAGAGCAAGTTCAGTGTTGACCAGCTTAACGTAAGTATTGAAGCAACACAGGTTAAAAAGTCGGGTATGGAAGAAGAACTTAAGGATTGCACCAAGCGTCTTGAAAATCTCAGCGTCGAAAAGGAATCTGCTAAAAACGGATATTCTAAGCTCACCACTTGGGCGGAAGAATATTCGATGGCAAGTATCGAACGCAAGAAGATGATTATTGCGGAGATATTTGACCGAGTTGAACTCAGAAAGGGTTATGAGATTGAAGTAACCTTGAACGAAATCTATAAAACTTATATTACTGAATAAGGAATCCATAGGCACAGTTAACGCTGTGCTTACCGATATATTTTTATGTGACTCCCGTACTACCTTCCAGAGCGCATGACTGTTAATCATGATGCCACTGGTTCAAGTCCAGTAGCGGGAGCCATGGAAAAGCCTTTAACCATTCGGTTTAAAGGTTTTTTTCTTTTGCCAGAATTACTGGGCGAATACAGTGGAAATCGCCCATTTTATTATTTTCCATCGGGTGATACTATAGAAAATAATGTTTTTCCGCCCTGCCCGATGTGTCCGCCTTGAAAACTCGTCGCATGGACTGGACTGCTTTGTTTCCGTATTTTGACAAAAGATGAACCTTTCATAAAAAAATATAACCTTACTGTAATTTTTGTTGTATAAATTTACTGATTTTCATTACACATATCCTGCGAAAGTTTTTGCAACAATAAGCCGAAAATCTTGCAAACAAGTTAAAAAATGGTATAACAATGAATTATAAAGATTTTCAGATAATACAATTTATTCTATATATTAAAGGAGGATTTTATGAAAACAAAACTTTTACGGCTGCTTATCGTGATGACCATAAGCATAACGGCGCTTTTTGCGCTGGGAATGACAGCGGCGTCGACGGTAGGAATATTGAAATCAGCGGCGGTACTGTTACCGCAACAGGTGGTCTGGGCGGCGCAGGTATCGGCGGTGGCTATAACGGAACAGGTGGCTCGAATATCACCATAAGCGGGGGAACAGTTACCGCAGAAGGCGGTGAGTATGGCAGTCCTTATGCTCCTTCTGTAACAACACCTTCTACAACCCCTCCGTACACAGGCAGACCCTCATGGGTGACAACTCCTGCAGGAACAACAACTACTACAACCTCAACTACCACAACAACGACACCTGCCGATGACGATATTGACGATGATACAGATGATGAAAATATCGGAATCGAAGAGGACGTGGAGCCTGAGGGCGATGTTGAAACCGATGAGGATACAGACACGACTCAGCCTGCCGGGGACGATTACGAGGACGAGGATACAGACGGTGAGGTTGACGCCGATGTCGAAACTCCTGCTGACGACTCCTCTGACGGTAACCCCATTACAGGCGTAGCGATCAGCTTTACGGGTCTTGCGGTTTCCGCAATGGCAGTTATGCTTACAAGAAAGAGAAAGAATAAGTAAATATTTTTCCATCACCGACAGCCTTTACTGTCGGTGATGTTTTTATCTTCAGATGAAATATAATTCTTTTGAATTTTTTCAAAAACTGCTGTCTTGATTTTACTATCCTATTAATCTTATCGGCCCCCTTTCTTCTGTATAAGCAATCAGTATCCTGACATGGATTGAATAATAGCCTTGTTCAAAAAACAAATCAGAGGATTTTTTGTGAAATTTGTGGATTTTAATTGACATAACCGGTATATTGTTGTATACTATAAATATAAGTATATGTTAGTGTTTCAAAGGAGATGAAACAATGATTAGAAATTACAGAATTGCTGCGCTTTGCACAAATCGTATTTACGATAAAGAGTGTTATGAATTTGTGGGCGAATTGCAGCGACAGCTTTCTGATACTGATATAAGACTATTTGTGTTCAATGCTGATATTTTTGATGACAGCGGGAATTTCCGCAGCAGCGGCAGCAGTGATATTTTTGAGCTTATATCTTTAGTTGATATAGATATTCTGATAATTGATGAAGAGCGTCTTGAAAGTTCAGTTACAACCGAAAGGCTTCTGAAAAAAGCGCATGAATGCAGTATTCCTGTTATAGTTATCGGCGAGGAGCACGAAAACTGCTTCAACATCAGATATAATGATGACGGTTTCGGCGTGGCGGTCAGACATCTTATTGATTTTCACGGTCTGAAATCACTTCATATGATGGCGGGAAAGGAAAACAATTTCTTTTCCGATAAGCGAATTGCTGTTTTTAAAAAGGTTCTTGAAGAACACGGACTGCCTTTTGATAACAGCATGGTTAGTTACGGTGAATTCTGGTCTGAGCCTGCCGCGGCTGCAACAGAACGTCTTATTGCCGAAAACAGACTGCCTCAGGGATTTGTCTGCGCCAACGATATTATGGCGCTTGCTGTAATAGATACGCTGAAGCAGCATGGATACCGTGTTCCTGAGGATGTAGCGGTAACAGGTTATGACGGTATTGAGGAAATCAAGTTTTCTGAACCGCCGATCACCACTGTCGGACGTAATGATAAAAAATTTGCCGAGGTCATTATTGAGCTTATTCCGCAGGTTATTGCGGGAAAAACCGGTACGGACTATGTTGATCCGGGACTTATCTGTAATCATTCCTGTGGTTGTGAAAACACAGCCAAGGCTGATCCTGCAAGATACATAATCGCGCAGAACAACCGGTTCAATCGCTATCAGGATGAAAGTATCGTACTTACGGAGGCGAGTGCACGTATCCAGATGTGTGACTGCCTGGAGGAAATATGCTACAATATGCACGTTGATGACAAAATGTATGCAATGTGCTGTCTTTTAAAAAAGGAATGTATTGATGAAAAAATTCCTCCGTCCACTGTTCTTGATAAAGGGTTCAGCGACGAGCTTTTCCTGCTGTACGATTGTGACCGCATTGAATATATGAAGCTCCACGGAGAGCATTTTACTCCTTGTATGATGCCTGCTTCGGATATTATTCCTACACTGCATTTTTATCTTGATGATAAACGCTGTATGATATTCAATTCGTTATGTCATCTTGGTATTTCTCTTGGTTATGTATGTTTTCATTTCAGTGACCATACAGGTGCGAATTATCTGAAAATCCCTCAGACGGTAACTGCTTTGAATAACGCAATCGGCGGTTTCCGAAACAACCGTTATCAGCAGTATCTTGCGCGTCAGATTGAAGAGATGTACCGTACGGATGCCCTGACGGGATTATATAACCGCCGTGGTTTTGGTGCGGCATATGAAAAGATGCTTGATAATCTGGGTGATAAGACGCTGACGGCTGTTCTCTGTGACCTTGACGGATTGAAGCAGATAAATGACAATTACGGTCATGAAGAAGGCGATATTGCAATACGCACTGCCGCACAGACGCTGAAAAAAGTATGCCCTGACGGTGCAATCTGCACACGTTTCGGCGGTGATGAAATGCTGGCGGTTTTCCCTTCGGAGGAACTTGATATACGCGGAAGTTTCGACAGGGAACTGGATAATTTCAATAAAGTTTCCGGAAAGCCATATGAAGTTGCAGGAAGCATGGGAATTATCACAACTGAGATAGGTGAACGTCCGTCTTTTGAAGAGCTTTTAAAGAGAACGGATGACCTTATGTATACTGAGAAACGCCGTCGTAAAGCCGTAAAAAGATAACAATCCGTTTTATGTTCACAGCTTGTGTTGCATAGCGGGGTGTTATAATCCGCTATGGATGAAAATATGATATAAATATCTGATTCAAAGCCTGTATCATGATTGATACGGGCTTTTGTTTTTTCTGTAACTAAAATTTCAGAACAGCGTGTATTGGCTTAAAACAGGGATGAACAGGAGAATATAATATACGCTGCAGAATTGCTTTGCAGAAAGATTCACTGTTTATGATATGTATTTTAATTGAAAATTTACCGCTTCCGAGTTGCAAAAAACAATAAAATATGATACAATTAATATATATTTGTTAAAAGGTGAGTGTATTGAAGAAAAATCTTATAGAAAAAATCAAGGAATCCTTAGGCTCGGTTCTTCCCGTTGCTGCAGTAGTATTCCTTCTTATCATATCAATAGTCCCCATAAGTGGTGAATTGTTCTTTATGTTCTTTGTGGGAACGGTACTGCTGGTTGTGGGGATAGGTCTATTTACGCTTGGTGCTGATACGTCCATGATTATTATCGGCGAGCAGATAGGCGCAAAACTCGTAAAGATGCGGAAGGTATGGCTTATTCTGCCCGTGTGCTTTCTTATCGGTGTACTTGTAACCGTTGCAGAACCTGATCTTAAGGTGCTTGCGGATCAGACTCCCATAGCTGATTCGACTATGATGATATGGTCGGTAGGCATCGGCGTCGGTCTGTTTCTTGCCATTGCGTTCTTACGAATATTTCTGCAGATCAGAATTTCCGTTCTGTTCATAATTTTCTATGCACTGGTATTCGGATTTGCTTTTTCACCGCTTATTTCTCCCGACTTTATCCCTACGTCATTTGACTCGGGCGGTGTTACCACAGGACCTATCACTGTTCCGTTCATTATGGCGCTTGGTCTCGGTCTTTCCTCGATCCGTGGCGATAAAACTTCCGCGGAAGACAGCTTCGGTCTTGTTGCGATGTGTTCAATCGGACCTATTCTTACAGTTCTCATTCTGGGTGCTTTCAATAACACCGATATTCCCGAGCAGACTCTCACACCTGCGGGCAGCTATGAATCTGTTTCTGAAGCGTTTATGGAATTTATAAATGCATTTCCTCACTATATGGAGGAGGTAGCCTTTGCTCTTCTTCCTATCATAGTGTTCTTCCTGTTTTTTAATTTTGTTTCATTGAAACTTGACAAAAAAACACTTATCAAGATTTTTGTAGGTCTCGGATTTACATATTTGGGACTTGTATTATTCCTGACAGGTGCAAACATCGGCTTTATGCCAATAGGTCAGTATCTTGGTGAAAACCTTGCAGGAAGCGGTTATTCATGGATACTCGTACCCATAGGCATGATTATCGGTTATTTTATTGTATCTGCCGAACCTGCGGTTCACGTACTGAAGCAGCAGGTTGAAACCATTACTGAAGGCAGAATCACGGGAAAGGCACTTGGCACAAGTCTTGCTCTTGGCGTTGCGGCATCTGTGGGTATAGCAATGCTCAGATGTATTACAGGAATTTCCATTCTCTGGTTTATAATTCCTGGTTATGCCCTTGCGCTTATAATTACTCTTATTGTTCCGCCTATCTTCACCTCTGTCGCATTTGATGCGGGCGGTGTAGCGTCAGGTCCTCTTACTGCAACATTTCTGCTTCCTCTGGCTATGGGTGCCTGCAGTGCGGCAGGCGGAAATATTGCCGAGGATGCATTCGGTATCGTCGCAATGGTAGCAATGACTCCTCTGCTTACAATTCAGATACTGGGTCTTATCAGCAAATTCAAGGCTGCTCCTGTTACAGAGTCTGCAGTCGGAGTATTCCCGATTACTCTTGACGCAGAATGCGACAAGGCGGTATGGCTTGATAACGGAAAGGACGGTGCGTTATAATGAAGGCAATGGTTCTTATAGCGGATTACAGCTGTATGCAGCTTGTGCAGAACATACTCATGCAGGAAAATGTGCCATGTCGTTTTATGATTCACGGTTTCGGTTCTGCCGATTCCGAAATGCTCGATTATCTTGGCCTCGGTGAAAACAAAAAGATTACAGCAGTTTCATTTGTGGCCGATAATATGGTCATGCACCTCTATGATACCTTCAATAAAAAGCTGTCTCTTACTGAGGCAGGTAAAGGAATCGCTTTTACGATGCCTTTGACAGGTGCGTCAGGCACGGCATTTGCACTCAACGGAACAAAACCCGAAACGGAGGGAGTAACTGAAATGAACGAAATAAAGCACGAGCTTATAATAACAATCGTAAACCGCGGCGGCTTTGAAGCGGTAAAGGAAGCTGCAAAGGCGGCAGGCGCGAGGGGAGGTACACTTCTCCACGGTCTCGGTCTCGGAGGCGAGGAAGCAGCTAAGTTCCTGGGTATTTCCATTCAGCCTGAAAAGGACGTAGTACTTATAGTTGTTCCCAGGGAGGACAGAGAAAAGGTCATGAGCGGAATTCTCGAAACTGCGGGTATTCTTACCGAAAACCGCGGAATCTGCTTCTCTCTCCCTGTTGATAGTGCACTCGGTCTTGCAGGTAAGCATGTGAAGATTGAGGATATGGTTGAATAATTTGTTATATAATGTGCGCCTGAGGAATTTTCTGCAGGCGCACATTGACATTTTACTGAAAAGATATTATACTGAATATGAGTCCGCTGCTTTATGCGGTAAATATATCAATGACCAACGACGAAAGGACAAGCGGTATGAGTTGTATCTGCTTTAAAAATGTATGCAAGAGCTTTAATAAAATCCCTGTTGTCAGCGGAGCTGATTTCACTATAGAAAAGGGAGAAATCTGTGGTTTTATCGGAAGGAACGGAAGCGGAAAGACCGTAGTTTTCAAGCTTATGACCGGTCTTCTTCTTCCTGATACAGGCACGGTTCTTATAAATGATGAAAACTACTCGGGCAGGAGCGGATTTTTTCCGTCACTCGGTGTTATGATTGAAACACCTGGGTTTATTCCTCATTACAGCGGCCTTAAAAATCTGAAGATACTCAATTCCATGAGTCACAATCCTGTTCCGAAAAATGAAATAAAGGATCTGATGATAAGGCTGGGGCTTGACCCGAAAAACAGCCGCCCTGTGCGTACTTACTCTCTGGGAATGCGTCAGAAGCTTGGTATAATTCAGGCTGTTATGAATAAACCTGAACTGCTTGTCCTTGATGAACCTATGAATAGTCTTGATACCGAGTCTGTAAGTGAAATCCGGACGCTTTTTTCTGAGTTAAATGCCTCAGGCACTACCATAGTAATTGCAAGTCATATTGCTGAGGATATCGAAACTCTCTGCACACGCATTTTCCGTATAGATAATGCCGAAGTGACCGAGCTTGAAACGGAGAAGGAAACAGTATGAAATTTTTTCTGACAGATCTGAGGCGCATATTTACCGAGCCTGCCTTTTACATAAGTATATCGTTGAACATACTGCTGCTTGCGGCAGGCTTTCTGTGCGTTTTCAGCAGTTGTGAGCCTGACAGGCTTTTCCTGTACGCGCAGTCGTTCGCACTGCCTTTTGCTGCTCCTGTTCTTGCGGCAATGCCGTATTCAGTAATGATAATGCAGGAAAAGGAAACCCGTTATGCAACACTTATGAGTATAAAGCTTCACAGCACAGGTTACAGCTTCAGACGGTTTATAACCTGCGGCATTTCGGGAGCCATGGCACTTTTTATTCCTCAGCTTATTCTGCTTATTGTATGTGTTATCCTGAGTCCCGAAGCCGACCACGGCTATGATATTTCTGTGCTTATGCTCAGCCTTTCCTTCGGCTTTTCATATGCTGCCGTATCCTACGGCCTTACCTTTGTAAACAGACAGAGATATGTGCCGCTTATAATGCCCCAGGTAATCTACCTGTTGTGCATTTATGCGTTTCCGCACATAAAACTTGAGCGTTTTTATCCGCCTCTGGATATTGCCCCCTCAATTTACGGCAGTGATATTATTGCTGACAGGTTTTTTATTCCCTTATGTATTACGGTTCTTGGGTTTATACTGACAATTATTGGTAAGGCAGGTGACCGCAGATGAGACGATTATACAGATTATTCTCTTCACTCACCTCACATCTTCCTGTGGCCAGATGGTGCCTTGCTGTTGCTGTAATTTCATTTGCCGCGGTAGTAAGCGTATATAAGTATATCGATATGGCTGATATGGCAGTATTTTCTTCCCTTGAAACCATGTATATGATTCTTACGGACACTATGAATACGGTGTTTATTTATCTGCCCCTTTACCTTTTCATTGTCTGCGGAATCATGTTCGACAACGGCTTCGGCGAAATCGGAATACTCCGATTTAAAAGCCGTATGGAATGGCTTTTTATGAAATCTGCCGCTTATGTGGTAAATACAGTCATATTTTTCGGCGTGATGATACTTATAAATTACGTGGTAAGCTCACAGGTTTTCAGCTTCAGTGACCTCTGGAGCGGAGATTTTATCGGTTTTCGCGTAATGTCGGGGCAGCCTGCTTCGGATTTTTCCAATCCTCCTGTGCCTACAATTGTTTCGGCTTGTGCATCAGTGTTTATGCTTTACATACTGTGCGGATTTGTGAATCTGCTGTTCTCTCTGGTGAGCAACAGAGAGTCCGTAGGGTTATTCGTATCCCTTGCTGTGGGAATTGTATTCGGCATTGCCGATATGGTTATTATACCTGACAATCTCTCAGCCCGCGTTATCTGTTGTATGGCACTCTTGTTGCTTTCCGCCGTTGTATGTACTGTCAGCGCATCGGCAATAAGAAAAAAGAACTTCGGCGGAAAGAAAATGTACTGATTACGAAAGGACGCACTTATGAAAATAATAAAAATGCTGATAATAATTGCTGTGGGTGCGGTATGCCTTTTTGCGGCGGTGCATTTCACAGGAGCCTATGTAGCCGAGGTTGCTGCTGAAGAAAAGACGCTTGCACAGGTGATAATACAGAATCAGCTGGAAGCGGAACTGAACAAGGCTGAGGAACAGGCGAAGGAAGAGCTTGGCGAAACTCTTGTCACAACAGCTCTTGAAACAAAGCCTGTTACAACCACAACTGTAACCACTACCACAGCGTCAACCACAACCACTCCCGTAACTACAACGACTCCGGCAACAACTACTACAGTAACAACAACTGTCCCTGTGACAACAACGACAATTACAACTGTTACTGAACCTCCTGAAGAAATAATCACGGAATTTACACGCGGAGGAATTCTTCCGAATGACAGGAAGGGTATTTCTTTCAAGACCATCTTCACTCTTACAGAAAGCGAACAGATGCGTTTCACACAGTTCCTTGTCGACCATTATTTCCTTGACGGCAACGTATATGTGAATAATGAAACCAGACCCGAACTCAGGGAGAGAAAGAGTATCGCCAACGAGATGCAGAAAAGTGCGATAGCTTCGCTGAATCTTGTAATGGATAAGGTTAATCTGTCCGATGTGACCTCAATACTTACAGTTGATTATGCGCCTGTGGGCAGTGAGATACGTACAATACGAAGTGATTTTGCAGAGAATTACAAGGATGCCTATAAATACGGGGAACAGTACGGAAAGCTTTATGACCGGTGTCTTGTATTTATTGACCGTCTTATTTTAGCTGTTGATAAGCTGGAGCAATCCGCAAAAGAGTATTCTGAATCCACAAATGTATTTTTTGCGGGAATTGTGTTGGCAAGGGCGGTTGAAGGAGTAATTATTCCCGAGATAATGGCGGTGCTTGAACAATCATTTGACCTTGTGGAAATCACACAGGATATCTTCCTTGAGGGAACGCAGGGTGTACGACTTCTCTCCCGTGATGAGGTTTCCGAAATTATAGGGAATCCTGCACTTATTCTTGATACCGGTCTCGCGTAAAGGTTGCATTTTAGATTTGAAAAAACAATAAAAACCCCGCTGTTAACAGCGGGGTTAAAATTTTCATATGAATTTTTTATAATGCTCAGGAAGCATTTGTTGCCATTTCTGAACGATACTGATCCAGGCCGGATTCAATTACGTTGTAGTATTCGCTGAGAAGCTGGCTGTAGCTTGAGTCAGAGATTACAGGACCATCAAATACATCGAAGATGTACTGCTTGATGTCTGTGCCGAAGCCACGGTGGCAGTCAAATACGAATGTGAACTTTGAAGGATCGAGCATATCGTCGAATACACGCTGCTGATCTTCAGTGTAAATCATCTTGAACTTTGCCTTTCTGGGTTCGTTACATTCAGGGCATACAGCGTCAAGTTCATCACGTTCAGCTTCAAACTTGTACTTACATTCAGCGCACTTGATATAGAAGTAACCGCCGTCGTACATCTTTTCTTCACGGTCAGCAGCAACTACGTCAGGGTCTGTGGACCAGATTCTGGAAGCAAGGATATATGCAGCACCACCCTGTACGTTGTCAGCGCCTGCAGGTACGAGGTAACCGGATGTTGCACCGTATAAATAGTATTTATCAGAGTTGGGGTCACGAGGCATGGGAACAGTGCGGATTTCGCCTTCAAGCTGATTCTTGAAGAAGATTTCCTGACCGCAGGGAAGTGCCCAGTCAGCAGGCATTACAAAGAAGAGTGTGCCGAGCCAGGATTCAAGTCCGTCAGGACCGTGCCAGCCTTCCCAGAAGCATTCTTCACGCTTGAGCTTTTCAATGAATTCCATAGCTCTTGTGATGTTGGGGTCCTTCATATTATTGATGATTTCTGTACCTGTAAATTCAACAGCAGGTACGCCTGTTGTAGCAGCAAGCTGAATAGCGCCTGTTTCAGGCCAGGAAATGGGGTACTTGTCAGGATTGCTTGCCTTCCATTCAAGAGAGATTTCTTCCAGCTTATCCCATGTCCATTCACCTGAGAAATAAAGTTCCATAGGATCTTCAGCACCGATTTCTTCAAGTTCTGCAGCGTTGTATGTAATACCGTAACCTGTAGCAGTCATAGCATAGGGGAAATAGAAATGTTCACCGTTATAGCTGTACTGTTCGATAATGCCGTTCATGTCAGACCACATAGGAGAATTCATATCGAGATATCCGTCGAGTGCTGTGAATCTGTTCTGTAAGAAGAATCCGGGGAAGTATTCTTCGCCTGAACGCATAAGGTCAGGTGACTGACCTGCAGCCATAAGCACGCCGAGACGGTTGCTTACTTCGAGAGAGCTTACAACTTCAGTTTCAACGGTACCGCCGAAACGTTCAGCAAAAAGTTCTGCGATATCCTTTTCAGGAGCAATATTAGTGAAGTCGAAAAAGCTTAATACGTTAATGTTTCCTGCAGTTTTACCAGTTTCCCAGAGTTCGCCTGTACCTTCTTCGTTGCTGGCATCAACCTCGTCGATATCTGCCATTCCCTCGTAGTCAACTTCAATGTCGATTTCCTTATTGGGGTCTTCTGTTGTAACAGGAGCAGCAGTTGTAGTCTGTGCAGCATCACCTGTGCCTCTGCCGCCTGACTGGTTGCAGGAGCCGAAACCGATAACGGTAACAGCAGAAAGAATACCTGCAATTATACGCTTGTGATTTTTCATTTCTTTCTTTCCTTTCAAAAAGTTTTTAAATTAATTTTAGCATTTCAGGGATATAATTAATATAACTTTTCTGAGAAAATAATATTTTTTAGCAGAAAACGTTTACAAAATCCATAATACTAAAAACTATACATTTATTATAACATATATGCATATAAAAATCAATCCCTGTTAATAAAATTTGTAAAGTTTTACGTTGTATTTGTGACACAACACCGTTTTTGCGGGAAAATACAGGACTTTAATGACAGAAATTCTTAATGAAAGCATTATTTATAGCAGAATAACTTTGTTTTTCCTGCCGGAATTCAGCTTTCCGTTTTTTTACAGATTTTTTCAGTTTTTGAAATCATTATCATAAGCAGTATGAAGAGGAGTGCAATATACAGGGGCATAAGGTGAATACTTATATGGTTTGCGACAAGTCCGAAAAGGGGCGGCATAAAGGTTGAGCCCACATATGCGCTTGCCATCTGTATACCTATGATACCCTGTGAATTTTCCGCACCGAAATTGGCGGGAGTTGAATGAATGATACAGGGGTATACAGGTGCACAGCCAAGACCTATTATTATAAATCCCATAATAGTGATCGCTTTTACAGGTATGGTAATGCACAGCGCACCCAGTAAGGCGATGCATGTACCTATTCGTATCATTCTGTTGTCACTCAGCTTATCGGTAATGAATCCTGACAGGAACCTCCCTGCGGTAATGCCTATGAAGAAAAGTGAGCCGAGAGCGGCGGCTTCTTCTTTTGAAGTGCCTCTTGTTCCTTCGAGATAGCTGCTCGCCCACAGCATTGTAGTGGATTCAGCTCCGCAGTATGCAAAAAAGCCTACGAGAAGAGAAGGAACCCCTTTTATCTTCAATGCACCTCTTAATCCGAGCACGGCTATGCTTTCTCCGACAGCATCCTTATGCTTATTGATTTTCCAGAGAGGGAGGGTAAGCACCATAATTAACGCAATACCCAGCTGAATGTATGAAACAGTGCGGTAGCCCTCTGTCCAGACTGAATGGGTAAGGGCGTAGCTCATTACATAGGGGCTGATGATAGTGCCGACACCCCAGAAGCAGTGCAGCCAGCTCATATGCTTTGATTTGTAGTGAAGGGCTACATAGTTGTTGAGCGCTGCGTCAATTGCGCCTGCGCCCAGACCGTAGGGAATACCCCACAGGCACAGATGAAAGAATTCGGTTGCGGTTGAAAATCCGAACAGAGCTGCGGCGGTCAGAAAAACGCTTACGACAGTTACTGTTTTTGCTCCGAATTTTTTAGTGAGCCGTTCGGATGTAAGTCCCGAAATAATTGTTCCTCCCGCAATTATCATCGAAACGATACCCATATATGAGATGGGGACGTCAAAATCAACGCGGATTGTAGGCCATGCCGAACCAAGCAGGGAATCAGGCAGTCCCAGGCTTATGAAGGCCAGATAGATGACCGCTAACAATAATAAATACATTTTATCCTGTCCTTGTTCTTTATTTCTGCATAATTCAGGCTGAAGAACAACCGTCCTTCAGCCTTTTGATTATTTGCATCTTACAAGCGCTTCGGTAACATCCCTCATTACGAATTCACCGTTCTGGTTATAGATATTCAGTGTAATCTCGGCAATACCGTTGCGTTCATTTCTTCTTGTGAGTTTTGTAACCTCAGCTTCTGCTTTCAGCGTGTCTTCGGAAAAAACGGGCTTGAACCATTCTATTTTTGTAGACATTCCCGCAATCAGTTCCTCGCCGAAAAAGTCAACCTCAAGGTATTTCGCCCAGACGGACATGAAGGACATTACTCCCGGTGCAATAAGCTTTCCGAAAGGTGTGGTCCTCGCATATTCTTCGTCGGTATGAAGAGGGATATTGTCGTATTTTCTTGCAAAATCAATCATTTCCGCCTTTTCAATAAAAGCAGGAGGGATTTCCTTTTTCATGCCGATTTTGAGTTCATCGAAATACATTATTCTATTCCTTACTTTTCGGTTTTATCGCAGTATACAACGCCAAGACCTACGGTAGTCATATAGCATCTTCCGTAAACGTTAAGGTCACCGCTGATCATATCGCCGTTACCCATGCCGCCGAACTGGTGTGCTTCATCTGTAATCAAGGTCCATGTAGTGCCTCCGTCTTCGGACATATGGATACCGATTGTTGAATTTTCCTTGGTGTTGCCGTAAATGTAGATAACATAGGGGTCGCCCTCGTTTTTCGCCTTGCCTATACCTACACTGCTGCACTGTGAAACTGCTTCAATCTTTTCAAAGGTTTCGCCGTAGTCGCTTGTCTTATAAAGACCGCCGCCTGCGGGAAGATAGAAGCTGCCCTCAGTGGGGGTTACACAGAGTCTGTCTTCCATAAGGAATAAGTCGGTAGCCTTCTTCTTGAAGCTCTTGCCGCCGTCTGAACTTACATAGAGCTTATCAGGGCCGTATGCGTAAACATAATCGGGATTTACAGAGTCACCGATAACATAAAGATCCTTGCCGATAATTCCTTCGCACTGATTCCATGTTTCGCCCAGATCCTCTGTATAGTATCCGCCGAAGCCGTTTTCGGGAATCCAGATAAGTCTGCTTCCGTCGGCGTTGAAGGCAACTGTTCCGTTGTAGTAAGTCTTGCCCTTTTCGGGTTTTCTTCTTACCTGACTCCATGTCTTGCCGCCGTCTGTTGATATGCTGAGCAGCTGACTGCTGTCGCTGCCGCCTACCTTAGCCCAGTAATTTCTGTTCTGAGCGGCAATTGTAACGCTTGTTGTGGAGCCTATCTTATCCTGATGACGCTGAGGATGAGTGAAGATATCCTCGTGAACAAAGCCGTCGTAGTCGAGAGTTGCAGTAACGAGAGGGTGGTCCTCCAGTGTTACGATATCCATAGGTACGGTTTCTTCGATACCGTTGGAATTGAAGTAGAAAGCAGGCGCTTCGTCAAAAATGTTGTCGCAGGCGAAGATACCGTTACCGCTGGTAACCATGATTTCATCTGTATCGAAGGGATTCATTGCGAGAGAACAGCACCAGTGAATAGCACAGTCCTCAATCCAGGGAATATCATTGGTGGACATTGTCATGGTGCTGAGCTTATCGGTCCATGTTGCACCGCCGTCGGTAGTCACATAAAATGTATCACCGAAGGAGCCGTTAGGCTGCTGCACCCATGTCTGTGTTGTAACAAGCACCATCTTGTTTTCGTCTGTGGGGTCAATAACAATATCACCGTAGGGAGTTGTACCGGGAGCAATGTTTTCAGCCGTGCCTGAAGCAGGGTCGTACTTGTAGACGGCACCCTTGGACTGATTCCAGGGGCCTTCCTTGTCAGCTGTTACAACGTAGAGATTACCCTTGGAGTCAAGCTTGATACGTGCAGGCATCTGGTCGGGATTCCAGGCGAGAGCGGTCCATGTAGCGCCGCTGTCCTTGGAAACAAAGAGGTTTTCGCTGGCCTGGGAGGCTGCCGCATATACAAGACCCTCAGTATTGGGGTCGAATACGATAACATTCACGCCGTTGCCGTTTGCAGTGCCCTTGACGGGGAAATCTGTCTGAGCCCATGTTATACCGCCGTCTGTACTGCGGATAATGCCGCTGGAGCAACCGCCTGCAAGGATTGTATCCTTATTGTTGGGGTCAACTGCCAGTCTTTCGCCATTGCCTCTGCCCATGCCGTTGCCGTGAACCTTAATTAATTCACTGACGTCAACAACTTCAAAGGTTTCGCCGTAGTCTTCGGAAATAAGTACGCAGGTCTTACCGCCGCTGAAATATTCGGTGCCTGCAAGGATATAGAGCTTTGCTGCATTTTCAGGGTCAACTGCAATTGCACTGATACCAAGGAGACCTACATCTTCGGGAGAAACCCAGTAGTTCAGGGATTTCCATTTGCCTTCTGATTCATCCCAGCGGTATGCGCCGCCTACGTCTGTACGTGCATAGTAAACGTTTTCTTCACAGGTAGAAAAAACGCCTGTTACAAAGCCGCCGCCGCCCATGGCAACCTGACCGTAGGTCCAGCCTTCCACACCTGAGGATAATTCCCCTGTGACAGCTTCTTCAGCATTCTGAGAATCTGTAGCGGATGTGTCGGTATTGTCTGTTGTTGCATCGCCGTTACAGCCTGCAAGGCAGGTAATGCACATAACTGCAGCCATAAAAGCGGAAAGTTTCTTTTTGAGCATTGATTTTTCCTCCAAAAAAGTTGTCAGTATTTATTATAGCACAATATTAATTTTTTTCAAGTATCAGGCGGTAAAAAAACATCAGAATCTGTCTTTTTTTACAGAAGATGTACAGCATTTCGCCAAAGAAATATCGTAGGATATAAAAATATAAAAATGCAGTTCCCTGAACTGCATTTTTTTATAAGCCGTATTTGATTTTTATTCTATCCAGCTTTTCACCGAAGGGCTTTGCCATAAGCCAGAGAAAGGCGAAGTTTGAGACTGCGTATATAATTGTGTGTGGAATTGCCGTAACTACCGCTGAAGCATAAAGCTCCCATCTGAAACTGCCCTCATACCACATAACTGTCCAGACATCCATTACAAAAGAGTATACCAGACCCGATACAACCCCGAAAAACAGCAGAAAAGCCCTGTGTTTTTTTAGCGGAACTGCAAGATAGCCCGCAATCAGCCCGACAAGTCCCCACGCCAACATCTGGAAGGGAGTCCACGGACCTTGTCCGAAATAGAAATTGGAGAGAAACGCCGCCAGTGCACCTGTCAGAAAACCCGCTTCGCTTCCGAGATATATAGCTGTAATGACAGTGATGGCTGTCACGGGTTTGAAAAAAGGGATGAAGCGCCCCGCTATGCAAAGTGCCACCATAACCGCCACAATAACCATGCGTCTTGAGCCTGTGGTTTTCTTTTCAAAACCTGCGGAAAAGAGAATCAGGCTGAAAACCGCAGCCGCAAGGGAAATAATAATATGTCTTTTTTCGAGCAGCGCGCTGCCCAGTATAGCCAGAAGAGGGATGATTACAAACGGAACGGCAATTTTCAGAATATTCCGTACATTCCTGTTTTCAAAGACAATCATTTTCCGCCGTCCTTTCTGCCGTTTTCGAGGCATAAAGCGGCAATGTCCTCAACAGTTGCGGCATTGTCGTAATATCCTTTTGTCATGCGGCTAGCGGCAGTGGTATAGAAACTGTTTTCCGAGAAGAATTCGCGGGGCGTTCCCTCGGAAACAATATTCCCTCTGAAGAATAAACCGCATCTGTCCGCGCAGAGAGCGGAAAATTCCGCGTCGTGAGTGACAATGACTATAGTCATTCCCTGAGTTTTCAGAGTTTTTATCACTTCCGCAAGTCCCTGTTTTGCTTCTGCGTCAAGTCCCTTTGTAGGCTCATCCATAAGCAGGAGTCTTGGCTTCTGCGCCAGTACCTTTGCAAGTGCTACCAGCTGCTGCTCACCCCCTGAAAGGTCATAGGGGTGTTTTTCATAAAGGTGGGATATGCTTTTCGGCAGAAACTTTACCACTTCTTCTGCGCCTTCAAGTTCTTCCTTTACAGTGTTTCTGAGAAACACTGTCTGTACGTCCTGAGGAAGCATAGCAATGCAGTTATTGTAAAGGCTCTGATTTTTATATTTTCTGATGTCAGTATCGAAAATTCTGATTTTACCGCTGTATATTTTCAGAAGGTCTGCGGCGGCACAGAGGGCAGTTGTCTTTCCTGAACCGTTTCCGCCCAGAATACAGTATATCTCGTTTTCATAAACACAGAGATTAAGTCCGTCAAGAACATCGGGAGCATTCCGCTCATAACGGAAATAAGCCTCCGAAAATTCAAGGGCTTTTTTATAGCTGTGTGAATACCTGTCGCATTTGATTTTTCTTATATTGTTGCGGTAATTTATCTGTATGAAGTTTCTGCCTTCCCGTACATCAAGAGGGCATCTTCCTTTTCCGTTCATTATATGATAAAGTCGTGCCGCAGAAGGCATTGCTTTCAGCACACCGCTTGCGTCAGATAATTTTTCTATAACACTGACAGGTGAATCGAATCCGAGCAATCCGCCCTTTTCCATAACCATAAGCTTATCGCTTACAGGTATTACATCTTCAAGCCTGTGTTCGGCTATTATAACCGTAAGTCCAAGCTCACTGTTCAGTTTTTTCAGAGTGGAAATGAATTCCGAAGCGGCAATGGGGTCAAGCTGCGCGGTAGGCTCGTCCAGAATAAGTATCTTCGGCTGCATAACCATGACTGCCGCCAGATTAAGCAGCTGCTTCTGACCGCCCGACAGCTCGGCGGTGTTCCTGTCAAACCAGCTTTCGATTCCAAAGTATGCCGCCATTTCCGCAATTCTGCTGCGGATAATTCTGTCCGGTATTCCCAGGTTTTCAAGTCCGAATGCCAGTTCATGCCAGACCTTATCCGTAACAATCTGCTGTTCAGGCTTCTGCATTACGAAGCCGATTTCAGCCGCGGATTCCTTGTGGTCAAGGCTGTCTGTTTCCTTGCCGCAGAACAGAATACAGCCTGTTTTTTCACCAAGAGGGGAAAGCTCCCTTTTCAGCAGACGGAGCAGGGTGGTTTTGCCGCTTCCTGTTCCGCCGCATACCGTGACGAAATCACCGCTGTTTATTGTGAACGAGATATTGTCAACCGCCTTTTCCTTGCAAAGCGGGTAAGCAAAGCTCAGATTTTCGATTTTAAATATTTCCATCGGAGTGCCTCCTTTGCTTCAAGAAATGACGGGAAAACAATAAGTATTCCATAGGCTGTATAGCCGATAATTGCCCGTATATCGGGTGTTGAAAGAGAAAGAAACGGGTAATATGAAAAGCTTACATTATAAAGTCCGTACATGGCAGCGGTAAACAATAAGGCTGTAACAACGAGAAAGAGAGTATCGCCCTTTCTCCATCTGAAAACCGAGAAGCCCGAACGTCTGCCGCAGCCGTAACCACGGGCGGTCATGCTGTCGGCAGTTATAATGCCGTTTTCAAGTCCCCATGTGATGATAATGCTGAAGATGTTTGTTTTTCCCTTGAATGTATCGGCAATGTTGTCATCTTTATAAAGTCCCATAGCCTTCTGTGTCTGTTCGGTTTTCTTTATCTGCCGCCCGAACATCGGTACAAACCTCAGCGACATAGAGAGAATAAGCGCCAGCTTCGGGGAAAGCCTGCCGAAAATGTATAGCAGCTTATCACTTGTCATAATGGCGGTAAAGCTTCTGAACCAGTACAGAACGGAGATGATCATAGCCGAAGCGGCAACACCGTAAACAAGTGCTTCAAGGGTAACAGGGTTATCATTCATAATGAACAGTACAGTTGCACCGTTGTGATTGACAAGAGGATTGATAACTGCCATGAGCAGGAACAGCAGAAGTGAGTACAGATGGCTTTTTGTGCTTCCTATGCTGCCTCTTGCAAAGAAATAAATCAGCGCCCCCATAAGAGAAAGTGAAAGTACAACAGGATTCATACTGAACATTGCAATACCTGCCGTCATAAGAAAATATGCTGTCACTGCTGCGGGATTGATTCTGTCAAGTGTTTCCGTTGTATTCACTCCTTCCTATACTATATCGTTTCCCATTTCAAGGGTGTAGAGCCATTCGATATTGTCGCCGTCCGAAAGTATATACCCGTTACATCCGACCGAAGATTTTTCTCCGTTTACAAGGTACATCCAGCCTGATAAATCACCGAAATCAAATTCGTAGATATAATTGATACCAGAAATATATGCAGTGCCTGTTGTTCCCGAATAATCCAGCTGTATACCGTGCTTCTTCACCGCTTCCACGAGAATATCGAAAACTGTTTCGTTTTCTTCGATTACAAATGAATCGTTCAGAATAATTCCGTCACGGGGGATATAATCCGCATCACTTTTTCCCGTGATAGTATCACATCTGATTGAAAGCGTCACAGTCCCCACAGGATTTTCCTTTTCGGTTATACTGCCGTAATAATCGCCTGTGCTGCGGAAATCCGTGGCAAGCACAAAAATTATTCCTGCCGCGGCAATTACCCCCACTGCAATCAGATTCTGCTTCTTTACCTTTTTCAGGAGTGCCAGAACAATTACTGCCGCCGCTGCCACACCTGCGATTGCAAGGCATACAGGGAGTTTATAGCCTGTTTTTTTATAGGGATCGCTTTCTGAAGTTGTTTGCTCAGTGCTTACAGGGGGCTTCTCAGTTATATCGGTAACAGGTGCTGTTTCCTCTGCAATTTCTTCATCCCTTTCCAGAATATAAAGGGGGGATTTTCCCTCGGAAAATCTGATATATGAAATCAGGGAATAAAGGGTCTGAACGGTTGCGCTGTCGCTGTACTCCTTGTCCTTTTCGTGGCTGAAGCTTCCATCGTCATTGAGGTAAATTTTCAGCCCGTCAATAAGTGTATTTCCATTTTTTATGAATCTTTCATCTGTTGTCGGGTCAATTCCGAGACTTGTAAGCGCGATAATCACCTGTCCCGTGCTTTCGGGATTTGAAACCCCGTAGCTTGCATAATCTCCGCCCTCAAGCTGTCTTTCCGAGAGCAGAGAAAGCGCCCTGTCAACTGCGGCTTTTACTGTGTCGTTTTCATTATAATACGGTGCTAAAGCTTGTATCGCCATAGCTGTAGCGTCGTTTTCGCCGGTCTCCCCCATAACTGCCCAGCCTCCGTCGGCTTTCTGCAGTTCAAGCAGGGTATTTACGGTTTCCTCAGCAGTTGTTGCATCACTTTCATATCCGTTATTCAGAAGATGAAGTCCGTAAATCCAGCTCATTACGCCCTGCTGACCTGTGGCGCTGTCTGTGGTTTCATAAATGAAATCGTTTGTGCTTCCTGTTGAAGCCAGGATAAGAGCGTATTTCAGAGCAGATGAAGCTGAAAGCCTGCTGTCAGTTGAAAGATAGTCAGCCAAGGCTTTTTTATAGGACGAAAAATCATAATTTCCGTATCTGCTGAGCGAAAATACATACCATTCCGATGACAGTCCCGCGTTTTCCGTAAGGCTGCCGTCAATCCATTCCTGAACTGAACTGCTGTCCGTCTGTGACAGTTTGAAATCAATGATTCCGTCGACAAGGTTCTGCGCCTCGCTGACGGTTTCATTTTCTGATTCTGCATTTGCGGTGATACCTCCAAATGTAAATGCAAGTGAAAGTATCACACCTGTTATTTTTAAAATTAAGCTTTTCATATTACTTTCTTTTTCTTGAAACAAATAATGTTCCTGCTGCTGCCGCAACACCTGCAAGGCTTAATGCAACGCCTGTTGCAGGGTTGGATGCTGTTTCGTTTTCAGCAGAGTCAGCTGTTGCAATACAGACAGGGGGAACAAGGGTCTGTGTGTCTGAAACGGCACTGATTACATAGCTGCCTGCTGCGTCAATTGTAATTGTAACCTTACCCTCTGCGTCTGTAACAAAATCTGTCTTTTCGCCGTCAATTGTAATAACTGCACCTTCAACGGGAAGAGTTACGGGATTATAATTTTCGTCCCAGCCTGCGGCAGAGAGTGTAAGTGTAAATTCATTGCCTTCTGCTGTATGTGCATCAAAGTAGCAGTAAGTGTCGGACCATGCTGTAAGGTCTGTGTAGCAGAAGGCATTGATATAATCGCCGTTCTTTACTTCATTATCGAGACTCATAGCCGAAGCGTTGTTTACATAGTAGCCGTATGAGCCGTTTTCGTTACCCCACAGCATACCGAGAGAACGGCCGTAGTCGCTGTCATATGCGAAGTATCCTTCTGTATCTCCGCCGGGAAAGTTTTGTTCATGTGCGGCAAAAAGAGCTTCATCAATATTGAAAGTGCCATCGCCGTTGATATCTGTTACTTCAACTGCCTTGTCTGCCAGTACAAGCTTACCGTCGCCGTCAGAGATTGTCACATAAACATTGACAGATGCTTCATCGGCAGAAGCTGTAACGGTAAGTGCGCCTGCAATCATTGCTGCTGTTAAAATTGCTGTTGAATTCTTTTTCATTTTTCTGTACCTCGTTTTTAAGATTTTGTTTTTGCGGCTCTGGCTTCCTTGAGACCTGCCGCTTCCAGTGCTCTTGGCCACGGTCCGAGATATGCCTTTATTCGGGAAAGTGTAACTGAGTCAAAATCGCGCTTTTCTGGCATTCTTCCTGTCTCGTGGTATTTGTTCTTCAAAAGTTCTACCGCCCAGCCCTCTTTTTCTTCAGAAATCACGTTATCCCTCCTTCGCAAATAAAAAATCCCCCAACCTGAAGGTCAAGGGAACAGTTCGATTTATTTGCATAGCAAAGATTAAGCCGTACAGATACAGCTTTCGTTCATTTATGCAGTAAATCGGCTGAACACTTCACACCCAAGTTGCGTTTAACCTAAAAAACAGTGGCAGGTATCCTGACTTATGACGGGCAAAAGCCGCAAAACAGAACCTTCTCAGGAAAAATCCCAATGGCATACTCTGCTTCTTCGTCAAATACAGTAATGGCGGTTGTTCCGGATTCTGACCGGATTCCCTATTAATCTACTCGGCAAAGCCTTTCGAACCACAGTAGTTTACATTATTGTGGAATTATTATAACACAAAATCCTGAAATAATCAATATCCAGCTGTAATATTTTTTCTGAACGGACAACAATATTTACGTTTGCGGCAAAAATCTGTAAATGTTTTGACAATACTTTTATTTAGTGCTATAATCAGCTGTATGAAGGAGTGATATATATGGGTCTTTTACATATATACTGTGGCGACGGAAAGGGTAAGACGACTGCGTCTCTCGGTCTTGCGATGCGGGGTGCAGGCTCGGGAATGAAGGTGTGTATCGTCCAGTTCATGAAAGGCGGAGACACCTGCGAACTTGAAAGCCTCAGGAGCCTTGACAATATAACTGTTATCCGCTGTGACAGCGAATACGGCTTTTCCTTCAGCATGACGGACAAGGATAGAACTGATATCACGGAATGTCATAATAAGCTTCTTGAAAAAGCCTTTTCAGGCGGATATGACATGATAATTCTTGATGAATTCAACTGTGCCTATGAACTTGGCTTCATGGACAGAAGCAAGGCGGAAGAACTTATCGTAAACGGGAAAAATAATGCCGAAATAATACTTACAGGCAGAAATCCCGCAGCTTTTTTCATGGAAAATGCTGATTATATCAGCGAGATATGCTGTCGCAGACATCCTTATGAAAAAGGTGTTGACGCACGCAGAGGAATCGAATACTGAAAGGAAGAAATATATGGCAAAGGTAATAATGACCTGCGGAAGAATATGCACAGGAAAAAGCACATATGCCGAAAAGCTCCGCAAGGAACGCAGAGGAGTTGTGCTTTCGGTTGATGAAATTACTCTCGCGCTTTTTGAACATGATGTCGGCGATAAGCATGACGAGTATGTGGAAAAAGCGGAAAATTATCTTTACAGGAAATCACTGCAAATCATAGAAAACGGAATTGATGTAATACTGGACTGGGGTTTCTGGCAGAAATCGGAAAGGGATTATGCCCGTGAGTTCTATAGAAAAAACGGTGTGGAATGTGAATTCCATTATCTTGATATAGCTGATGAAGAATGGAAAAAGCGTATTGAAAAACGCAACCAACTGGTTGCATCAGGTAAGATTTCAGCCTATTATATTGATGAAAATCTTGCAGAAAAGGCGGCAGGATTTTTTGAGAAGCCCGAAGAAAGCGAAATTGATGTATGGATAAAAGAATAAGCAGAAAATCAGCTTTGAAAAACCTGATATTATCTGCTGTGATTCCTGTGTTGCTGACAGGATGTGCAGCTGAAATTCCCGAATCGCAGGAAGCGTTGGTTACTGTTGTTACTGAAACAAGTACGGCGACGGAAACCACAGAAACATCTTCTGTTGTTACAACTGCGTCAACGACAACCTCATTAACGACAACCACGGCCGAAACAACTGATTATATCGGGCAGATAATAGCGGATATGACCAACGAGGAGAAAGCAGGGCAGATTCTGCTGGCGCGTTATCCGCAGGTTGACGGGGCTGAAACAATGTCGGAATATCATCTGGGTGGCTATACTTTTTACGCCGCTGATTTTGAAAACCGTACCGCGGAAGAAATAACTGCGCTGATAGACGGTATTCAGGAAGCCTGTGATATTCCTGCCTTTATGGCGGTCGATGAAGAGGGCGGAACGGTAGTAAGAGTAAGCAAGTGGCCTCAGTTCAGAAATGCGCCCTTCAGCTCGCAGAACGCTCTCGGCAGGGGCGGCGAGGAGATTATAGAAGCCGAAACCGATGAAAAATCAAAGCTTCTGCGTTCTCTCGGAATAAATCTGAATCTTGCTCCAGTTGCGGATTATACGGATAACAACTGGGCATATATCTATAACCGCACTTTCGGAAAAGACCCTGAAACAACGGGCAGATACATAGCTCTTACAGTAAACATAATGAACGAAAACAGAATAGGAAGCTGTCTCAAGCATTTCCCGGGATACGGCGATAATGTGGATACCCATACGGGAGTGGCAACCGACACCAGAACAGCGGAAGAGTTTGAAGCGGCGGATTTTATTCCTTTCAGGTACGGCATAGACGCAGGCGCAACGGCGGTTATGGTCAATCATAATATTGTAACTGCCTTTGACAGTGAGCGTCCTGCTTCGGTTTCGTCTGAAGTTCACCGTGTCCTGCGTGAAGAGCTGGGATTTGAGGGTGTGATAATCACCGATGATATGGGTATGGACGCAATGCTCAGTTACGTTACGGATGAAAGCGTATATGTTGCGGCTGTGCTGGCAGGAAACGACCTTATATGCACTTCCGATATTCCGACGGCGTATAATGACATTCTCGCTGCTCTCGATGACGGAAGAATAGACGAAGACAGAATTGATGAAAGTGTCAGACGTATACTTTTGATGAAGATGTCGCTGGGAATAACAGAAAACAATGATATCAACTGAATTATTAATTGACTAAAGGAGAAATGCTATGAAAAAACTGTTCAATGACAACTGGAAATTTGCCAAAACTCCTGCAGGAACTGCGGATGATGACTGGAATTACGAATTCCTGCCTGTCCATATTCCCCACGACTGGCTTATTTATGATACTGAAAATCTGTACGAAAGTTCATATGGCAGATACATAAAGAGTTACGATTTCGGAAAGGTAGAAGGTAAAAGCTTCCGTCTTTATTTTGAAGGCGTATATATGAACTGCACGGTTTTTGTAAACCGTGTAAAGGTATTTGACTGGAAATACGGTTATTCTTCCTTTGAAGCGGATATAACTGAATTCTTACATGACGGTGAAAATGAAATTGCTGTTCTTGTCCGTCACGACGCTCCCAACAGCCGCTGGTATTCGGGAGCGGGTATATTCAGAAACATATGGCTTATTGAGACAGGAAAGACATATCTTAAAACTGACGGTGTTTATTTCTCCGCAGAAAAATGCAATAACGACTGGCGTTGTACACTTTCAGCCGAAGTTGAGGAATCGGCAGATACTCTTCTTGAAGTAAGTCTTACAGGCAAAAATGTAACTTATAACACTGTAATTCCTGCCGCAGCATATACCGAGCATGGTTTTACCATACAGAATGCAAGTGATGAGGATATATGGGATACGGATTTCCCGAATCTTCTCAGGCTGTCTGTTGTTCTTAAGAAAAACGGAGAAGAACTCGACCGCTATGAACAGCGTGTGGGGCTTCGCACAATTGAATTCACGACGGACAAGGGATTTTTCCTGAATGGAAGAAATATAAAAATAAACGGTGTATGCTTGCATCATGATTTAGGCTGTCTCGGTGCGGCAGTAAATAAAGCGGCACTCAGACGTCAGCTTCAGACTATGATGGATATGGGCGTGAATTCAATCCGCACTTCCCATAATATGCCCGCAAAAGAATTTATGGAATTGTGCGACGAAATGGGTATCCTTGTAAACAGCGAAGCTTTTGATATGTGGGAACGCTCCAAGACAGAATTTGACTACGCAAGATTTTTTGATGACTGGTATGAAAAGGATGTGGCTTCGTGGGTACGCCGTGACCGCAACCACCCCAGCCTTATCATGTGGAGCGTAGGTAATGAAATCTACGACACACATGTTTCACCGAGAGGCTGTGAAGTGTCCGCAATGCTTCACAGAGCTGTAAGACAGCATGACCCCAGAAAGAACGCTCCTACCACCATAGGCTCAAACTATATGCCCTGGGAAGGTGCACAGAACTGTGCAAAGGAAGTAGATCTTGCTGGCTATAATTACGGCGAAAATCTGTATACAGAACACCATGAAAAATATCCTGACTGGAAAATTTACGGCAGTGAAACCACATCGGGCGTAAAGAGCCGCGGAATTTATCATTTCCCCCGTGACTGTGCCTTTATGACTCATGACGACCTGCAGTGCTCTTCCTTAGGCAATTGCCGCGGCGGCATTTCGGCAACAACCGCCCAGCAGGTAATTGCGGCAAACCGCGATACGGATTACTGTGCAGGTATGTATATCTGGACGGGTACGGACTATATAGGCGAGCCGTCACCCTATTCCACAAAGAATGCCTATTTCGGCAGTGTCGATACCGCAGGACTTGAAAAGGACAGCTTCTGGCTGTATCAGTCAGCATGGACGGATAAGCCTGTGCTTCATATAATGCCTTACTGGGATTTCAACGAGGGTCAGCTTATAGATGTTGTGGCATACACAAATCTTTCTGAGGCAGAGCTGTTTGTAAACGGAAAATCTGCAGGAAAAAAGCAGATTGAGGAATATACAGCTGTATGGCAGGTGCCCTACGAAAAGGGTGAGATAAAGGTTGTAGCATTTTCACCTGACGGAACAACACTTACCGCCTCCGAACACAGCTTCGGCAACAGCAGAAATATTGTTCTTACAGCTGACAAGGCAGAAATAAATGCAGACGGTGAGGATTTATTCACCGTAACTGTTTCTGTAACTGACGAAAACGGCTATGAAGTCAGAAATGCCCGCGACCGTATCAGGCTTACAGTTGAAGGCGGCAGACTCTTAGGTTTTGATAACGGTGACAGCACCGATTATGACCAGTATAAATCCGTGTCCCGCCGTCTGTTTTCAGGCAAGGCGGTTGCATATATTGCCGCACCTGTATCACCCTGTGATATCGCAGTAAGAGCAGAGGGTGAGGGTCTTGTACCTGCCTGCGTTACTGTAAAGGCGGTTTCTGCTCCTGTACGTGAAGGTATAAGCGTATCCGAAAATATAACAGTAGACCCTTATGGTGCAGAAATACCTGTGAGAAAAATCGCACTTTCCCGCAATACAGGAAATATGCTTTCTCCCGATTGTCCCGTTTCCGAGGTTACAGCGGTTATTCTCCCTGAAAATGCAACATACCGTGACTTGTTCTGGAAGATTGTTACAAACAGCGGCATTGAAACAAAGATTGCAACGCTCAGTGTGAATGGCAATAAAGCAGTTGTAACACCTGCAGGAGATGGCAGCTTCCGTCTGCGCTGCTACAGTCTCAACGGCAGGAAGCAGCCTGAGATTATTTCTGAATTCGAGTACACCGCTGAGGGCTTTGGCCAGGCTGATATAAACCCTTATGAATTTGTTACAGGCTGCCTTTATACAGATAGTCCGGATGTTATGGATGAGGTACGCTGCGGCGGCGTAAATATTAAGGCTGATAACAATATTGTGGGTTTCGGCAGAACCGATTTCGGCGAGTACGGATCTGACAGCTTCTATGTCAATATTATCAACTGGCACAAGGATTGTCCCTTCGGATTCAGACTGTGGTCAGGCAAGCCTTTTGAAGACGGTTCCGTAAAGCTTGGTGATTTTACATATCAGGCAAACTTTATCTGGCAGACATATATACCTAACAGCTATACTTTAGAGAACAGAATCTGCGGAATGCATGACCTGTATTTCGAGTTTGACAAGACCGACCTGCGGATTGATTTCGGCGGTTTTGAATTTACACCAAAGCTGAAGGCATATGAGAAGATCAATGCTGCGGATAACGACGAGCTTCACGGCGATACTTTTGAAATTTCAGGCACAAGAGTTCTCGGAATAGGAAATAATGTGTTCCTGAGATTTGATGATATGGATTTTGTGAACGGCACCGGTGAAATTCTGCTTACAGGCAGAACCCGTCACGATAATGATTCAATCCATGTTCATTTTATAACCGAAAGCGGAGATACAATCACAGAGATCATTGAATTCCCCTACAGTGAAGAAATTATAACCGTATCAGCTAAGCTTTCTGACATCAGGGGAAAATGCTCTGTTCATTTTAAATTCCTCCCGGGCTGCGATTTTGATTTTGAAAGCTTTGAGGTCAGAAAAGCAGATGAATAACAAGGCTCGTTATTAAGCGGAAAAATATTGAATCAACACACCTGTAATCAGAACAGGTGTGTTTTTTATGATTTTGATTGTACTTGTTATAATCCTGACATGAAGCATCCGACGTCAGTCAATTATCCATTTCAAGTATGCTGATTTTTTCTCCGTCTGCCACAAGTTTGACCGTCCTTATATCAGTGTTTTCATAGGTCTTATAGCAGAATTCCAATGCTTCGGCATCAAAACAGCAGGAGTAGCTGGTAAAATGATATTTTCCGTCTGGAGTAATTACTGCGCCTTTGGGGATTGCCACATTATCGAGAATGTGAAAGAAATGGCTTACCGTTCCGCCGTTTTCGGGAGTGTGTTCAAGAAGATAATCCGCCCGTACAAAACGTGCGGCAGGGGTAAAATCTCCTGCAAGCCCAACTGTGCCGAGACCCAGTATTGTTCCTTCTGAATTTTCGGGATTACAGGGCGACATATTTTCATAATGATCCTTGTTTTCCAGATGAAAGGGAAAGGGCGGATTGTTTGTGAGAACATCTGCAGGATTATGATAGATTTTCATGCCTTCCTTTGTTTTTTCCAGAGTGAGAGAGCCGCTTCTGTCTGCAATGTGCCAGTGCAGGGGTGAAAGGGGCAGATTATCGGAAAAGGGAATTGCTACAATCTGACACTCTGTAAGCAGTGATAATGCCTCGTTTATATTTCTGCATTTTGCAAGCACGAAGGGTATTATTTCATAGGGTGCAAGATTGATTTTGCCTTCGGTTTCGTTTTCATTGCAGTAAGCGTTTCCGGGAAATTTCAGAGCGGCAATATATAGTCCGTTTTCATTCATAGCCTCTGCATACAGCGGGAAATTATCTGCCACTGCCGCTGTGCCGATGAAGGCATAATGCTTTTCGAGTGTCCCTGCCTTTCTGAAATTAAGCGGAAAATTTCTCGGAGTATTGACAGTGCATTCCCCGAAGCTGTAATCAATATCCATATTCCTGCCGAAAAGTGTCTTGCCTTTGTTAATAGCGATACTGGTACACATATTTTTACCTGCCTTTCATTTCTGATATTTTCTTCAAAAAAACGAAGGATATGAATTGAAAAATATACCTTGAAGTGATATACTTGAAATGACACCTTTTTCGAAAATCAGTGTTATATGATATGTAAGGGGGAATTGACGTGACAGACAACGAGATTATTGAACTGTTCTTTTCGCGTTCGGAAAGCGCAATTACCGAAACAGGTGATAAATATGGCCGCCTGTGCAGAAAAGTATCATATAGCATACTCATGAATGAAGAAGATATGGAGGAATGTGTAAATTCCGCATATCAGAAACTCTGGGAAACTATACCGCCGAAAAAACCTGACTCCCTGTGCGGTTATCTTTGTAAGATTGTACGCAATCTTGCACTTAATATCCGAAGAAAGCAAACCGCATACGGCGAAAAAAACTGTTACGAGGAATTGTCGGAAACCTTTTCCGACAACAGCAATGTGGAAACTGCCTTTGATTTAAAGCAGATTTCGGAATACATAAATACTTTTCTTGAAAAACAGAAAAAGCAGAACCGTATGGTTTTTACGGCAAGGTATTATTTCGGAATGTCGGTAAGGGAAATAGCGTCAGGCTATGAAATAAGCGAGAATGCGGTAAAATCGCGGCTGAAACGAATGAGAAACGACCTTCGTGATTATCTTTCGGAAAGGGGTGTTGAAGTATGAGCAGACAGGAATTGTTTGATAAGGCAATGGATGACCTTGATGAAAAATATATAAACGAAGCGGCAGAGGAATTACATAAGCGTCAGGGTGCTGAAATCAGGGTTACGGATAACAGAACCGCAAAACCCCAGAAAAATTCAGGCATAAAGATGTTCATGGGTATAGCGGCGGCAATTGCACTTGTCATAGGTGGTTTTGCCGTACTGGACAGCATATCGGACAACCCTGTATCAACCGAAAACCCCTACGATTCCTCAACAGGCGACGCTGTTACAAAATACGACCGCATTGTAATTTCCGATGAAAACAGTTCATATACCGAAATCTACCCCGAAATATGGGACGAATACAGCAAGCTTGCTGTGGAGATGATTGAAAATCTGGAAAAGGTTACTCTCACTCCTACGGATTATATCCCGTCTAATTACGGAGAAGTGCAAAGTGTAAGCGTAAACCTTTATAGCGGTGAAATCTGCGACAAATATACCATAGCCCATTGTTACGAATGGGGCAGCCTCGACCGCACAATTATCACAAGAAACGGTGTAAACTACGAAGCCTCGGGTGACGAGCTTATCCGTGTAATGGAGATAACCACTGAGCTTATGAAAACCGCCGTTCCCACTCTTTTAAGCGGCGAATACTATCTCGACGGAGATAAAACCAGCGGCGTTTATATTGAGGTCAAGAACGGTACAATCTGCTTAAAGGGCGACAACGATATTGATTTCGTAAAAGCCAATTGCGGCGATATGAATTATAACGACGTATATCAGGCACTTGGCGAGAGAGAATTTGTTATTTCAAGCATTTATGAGCATCCTTCAGAAGTACCGATTATAACCGACTGGGATAAAACGCAGAAGATAAACGCCAACCGTTACAGCGGCTTCTGGTATTACAGCTTTGCAGGCCACGTCATGAACGGACATCTGATCGGACTTTTAGGACATCATTTCTATTTTCTTGAGCCTGAAATTATGGAATACGAAGACACCTTCGCAAAGGGCACAATCCGCTTTACGGAGCTCAGGTCTTCGGATCTGTTAGGCTTCAACGAGACAAAGCTTCCCATAGGAACGGAAGAAGAAGCAAAGGATTATTTTGACAGGCTTTCAGGAAATTCCACAGGCATTGACCGCTTCGGTCTCACAGTGTTTTCGGATTACGAATTTGATGAGGATAATTCCTTCTGTAACGCTATGGGCGATTCGGTAATCCCAAACGATTACGCAAAGCTCCGCTATATCCGCAACGAAAGCGACAGGATTTATACAGGCGCTTATGTGGATATTTTTGTGGGGCAGCAGGGAAGTACTGCTCCCGGACTTACGATTCCCACAGGTATGGGTCTTGTTTTCCCCATAATTAACAACAAAAACGAGAAGCTCTCTGAATTTACCTTTGATGACGGCACAGTCCTTAAGCTTAAAATCGGCGGTGCAACCTATGACGGGCAGGATTACTACACTGCGGAATGGACAGATGAAGTAAGAGAACTGAAATACAAGGTAAACGCAAGACGCTGTTCAAGAAGCACATTCCTGAATGCTGTTGTTTCGCTTATCTATGACGTTGACGGAATAGGAAGTCTCACAAGCGGCGACTCGGCTCTTCCCACGAATTTTGCCGATTACAAAATGGATTTTCAGATTTTCTATGATTATTTCCGCGGAACATGGCAGGATAACGAAATCGGAAAAGACGTTAATATAGGCTGGGATGATAATTTCTTTGATTATGACAATATTCTTGCAGGCTTCTATAAGGACAATAAGGGAGCGTACATGGCAAGAAACAGCAATAAATATTATACTCTGTATTTTATCCCTGAAGACGACAGGAATTCCATGTACCAGTACGTCGTAAACATCAGCGGCGACGGAGTATATGAACCCGTTGAATTACCCGGTACGGTATACACTAAAAAGAGCGAGGGCAGATATTCACAGAATGCAGGCATTTACGGCTATCTGGGTATATGGGAGTTGTGTACCGCCGAGGATATTGATTTCGATTCCCTCCATAATCTCAGCTTTGACGACCATGACGGCAAGCACTGGTCACGACATAACGACACCGCGTTCAACGACTGGGGTGATATAGGTGTGCTTGAACGAAGCGGCGATGAGCCTGTTCTTGCACTGAAATTCCTGAGTAGCGACGGAGTTACCACCCAGTATTTCCTGTGCAATTTAAAGAAAAATAATGACGGAACATTAACTCTTATCGAAACACCCTATAAATTTGATATATCTGAGCTGGATATGGAAGCCTCGCAGACTGAGAATGCACAAGCCTTAAGAAAAAACGTAGAGATTACAACCGAAATGGGAATCGGTGGTTATTATGCGGCTGCAGAGTATAATATTTACCGTGTATCGGAGGACAGCTACTATCTTTTCAGGAGTATGGGTGTAAATCAGGGTCAATGGCTTTCCAGCATTGATATTTTCTATTACAGCGGTGAAATTCTTGATTATTATGATTATGAACCTGTAATGTATTCTCAGGTTGAGGGCGATTACCAGCTTATTATGGGTAATTACTGGCTTGCGGTAGATAACGCATATCTGTATTATCTGGGTACTGATACAGATGATATGGGAATAGAAGAATACTATATAGCCTGCATTTATGAGGGTAAAGAGATTTCACGTTTTGATGTGGGTTATCTTGATACAGGAAGAATCCATGCTCTTAATTTAAACGGCGGAACAGTGGAAGTGAAATTCACGGACAACAGCGCTTTTGAGTGGTATTACTCGGTGGATTTCAGTGATAAATACAATCCTGTATTTGCAGGCGTCGAAAACCGTAAAAATCCTGAAGTACGGACTTCGCTTTACGGTGACTACCGCTTTGTTCACGATGTGGGCGATAAGCTGGACAGAGCGGATTATACCGCCTCTGAGGGCGCACAGCTTGAAGATGATATGTATCTTATTGAGGCTTCCGAAGCTGAAAACCTGCTTTTAAAGCCTTTTCAGACTCTTGTGTTCACTATAGACAGCAATAAGGGATATAAGCATATGGAAACGGATGATGCGTGGTTTTCGTTTATGTCCACGAAGGATGTTATTCACGTTGATGTAGGTTATATAAAAGACGGCGTTGCATATTCTCTTGCCGATTCACTCAATCATGGACAGACCACAGAAAAGAATAATAAATTCGCCCTGACTGACTTGCCAACCGGCGAATATCAGCTTTATATAACCAATTATTCAGGCTATCTCCAGTATTACGACTTTATAGGTATAGCAGTAGCTCAACCAATTACCGCAGTAGATACATCTGCTGCGGTAATTTTTTATAAAAATTTTCAAAAACCTATTGACAAATGGAAAATGGTGTGGTAATATATGATTAAAGAATTTAGAATAATTCTAAATCTAAATCGAAGGAGGGCTGATATGACATCACAGCGAAAGCTTATCCTGAAGGTTATAAATGACTCCTGTGAGCATCTCAATGCCGAGCAGGTCTATATGGCCGCAAAGGCGGAAATGCCGGGAATAGCAATGGCTACGGTCTACAATAACCTCAAATATCTTTCTGATAACGAATTTATCAGGAAAATCGGAGTAAGTGACGGTGCGGATTTCTATGACAGGAATATAATTCCCCACGACCACGCTATCTGCGACAAATGCGGCAGGATAGCCGACATAAATCCCGGCGGAATAAAAGAAGCACTGGAAAAATCCATCGGCAGCAAGGTGACATATTACGACCTGAATGTGCATTATATCTGCCCCGAATGTAAACCATGGTAACTTAAGCCGCAAGGCGCAAAAATAACATCAAAGGAGAACTTAATTATGGAACTCAAAGGAACAAAAACCGAAAAGAACTTAATGGCTGCTTTTGCAGGCGAATCCCAGGCAAGAAACAAGTATACATACTTTGCTTCCGTAGCAAGAAAGGAAGGCTACGAGCAGATTGCTGCAATTTTTGAAGCAACCGCAAACAACGAAAAGGAACACGCTAAGATGTGGTTCAAGGAACTGGGCGAGCTTGGTACAACAGCTCAGAACCTTTTAGCTGCGGCTGAAGGCGAAAACTACGAATGGACAGATATGTACGAAACATTTGCAAAGGAAGCTGAAGAAGAAGGATTTACAGCTTTAGCATTCAAGTTCAGAGCAGTTGCAAAAATCGAAAAGTCCCACGAAGAACGTTACCGCGCACTTCTCAACAACGTTGAAATGCAGAAGGTATTTGAAAAGAGCGAAGAAACCATGTGGGAATGCCGCAATTGCGGCCACCTCGTAATGGGTAAGAAGGCACCCGGCGTATGTCCCGTATGTGCTCATCCCCAGAGTTTCTTTGAAGTACGCAAGGAAAACTACTAAGGCGGGCCGCCTCTGGCAGTTCCTGCCATTTATAGAATAAACGCATACACCCGGCACAGCATTGCTGTGTCGGGTTTATTCTTTGCTTTGGCAATTCTGAACAAGAAAATGAGTTAAAATTCGGCATAAAGTTCATAATAAAAACTTTACTTTCATATCAAAAAATGGTATAATTAAAAAACAGAATAAAAAAGAGAGGTAGCTTAATCATGAGAAATGTAAAGCAATCCACTTTAGCGAAAATACTTACGATACTTTCAATAGCAATGCTTGTTATAAGCCTGCTTGGAACACTTACTGTCACATCGCTGAATTCCCGTCTGAATGTGTCATATGAGGAGGAATATGAGCTGTATTCCTGCTGTGAACAGTACCGTGCCGCTTCGGAATATCTTATCCGTGAAGTAAGGGCGTATGCTGTAACAGGTGAGAAGGCATATTATGATGCATATCTGCAGGAAAAAAAGGTGGATATGCGCCGCGAAAACAGCATTTCAAGAATGTACGAAATCGGTCTTTACGAAGAAGAAATAGTTATGATTGAGGCGATTGTCGCAACAGGCGAACAGCTTGCCATAATCGAAGAGGATTCCGCCGCGCTTGCAAAGAATGGTGATACAAAGGCCGCTTCCATCAATATCTATTGCGATGAATACGAAGAGTATATGAATACTCTTTCCACACAACTTGATGCTTTTGAGGAATCTCTCAGCACACGTATGCAGGAAAGAATTGTTTACGACCAGACCTGGATTTCTTTCTCGAATGCGCTTACATATGTTGCACTTTTTATTACTCTTGCAGTTCAGATTGTACTTATGCTGTTTGTTCTCAGGCAGCTTATAAGTCCCATTCTGAAAATTGAAGCGAAGATGCTTGACTTTGCCGAGGGTAATATGCGCGATGTTATGGATTACCCCGAAAATGATACCGAAATCGGTAAGACTGTAAAGGCTATCAACTATTTCCAGCGCTTCCAGACTGAAATTATTGATGATATAAATTATCTTCTCGGCGAAATGGCAGAAGGTAACTTCCGTCTTGCCACAAGCTGTGAGGAAAGCTATAAGGGAGATTATGCGCAGATTCTCGACTCAATAAGGGAAATCAATCGCAAACTCAGCTCTGCGCTTACTGAAATCAATATCGCCGCACAGCAGGTTGACAGCGGCGCAACTCAGGTTTCTTCCGCTTCAGCAAGCCTTTCTCAGGGCGCAACCGATCAGGCTTCTTCTATTCAGGAACTTTCCGCAACCATCAGTCTTATTTCTGAAATGATTAATTCAAATGCGGCTGATTCTGTTGAGGCTACCGAGCGTACAAGCTTTGCAGGAAATGAAGTAACCAGTGCCAACGAGATGATGGATGAGCTTGTAAAGGCTATGGACGAAATCAGTGCATCATCTGACGAAACAAAGAAGATTATCAAGACAATTGAAGACATCGCATTCCAGACAAATATCCTCGCCCTCAATGCAGCTGTTGAGGCTGCCCGTGCAGGCGATGCAGGCAAGGGCTTTGCGGTTGTTGCAGACGAGGTAAGAAACCTTGCAGGCAAGTCTGCTGAAGCTGCAAATAACACAACTGCTCTTATTGAAAATACCGTTTCTGCAATTGAACGCGGCAACAGCCTTGTAAGCGAGGTCGCAGCAAGAATGAATTCCGTTTCCGATGCTGCAGGTGCAATCGCCGTAATCAACGGCAAGATTGCAAAGGCTTCTGGTGAAGCAGCAGACGCAATAAGACAGGTAACTACTGGTGTTGACAGGATTTCTACTGTTGTCCAGAACAACAGCGCAACTGCGGAAGAAACCGCGGCGGCAAGCGAACAGCTCTCCGCTCAGTCAAATACCTGCCGTGATCTGGTAGGCCAGTTTACATTACGCGAAGAATAAAAAATAAAGCCGTGAAGAAATTTATTTCTTCACGGCTTATTTTATTTCATGGACAAATTGGAATTTATCCGGTCTTTACGATTTCTCGCACAGTGCTTGCATAGTTGTTGGCATAATTGATGGAAAACTCTCCGTGATACATATCGGGCAGTACCTGTAGAGTGCTTTCCGACAACGCCTCGTGGATTATTTTTGCTGATTTTTGCATAACTCTGTTTTCTTTCTCACCGACAAATATATAGGACTTTGCAGAACAGGCAGCAACAGATGGTTTTATGCAATACAAAGCATTTGCTTCTAAAAAGGAAATCATGTTTGATTTTGAAATATCACAGGTATCTCGAAAGTATTCCTCAAAAAGTTCTTGCTTAATACGCAGCGATTTGAATTGGAGTTTAGAGAACCATCTGTGTTTTATTAAGCCATAGCAACTTCCAAATGCAGGTTTAATCATGGCGTGTGTGAATTTTGAGGGGATAACCAATGCGCTCTCAATCAATGTATATTGACAAATATCTTTTTTCTGCGATAGAATTTCGAGCACTATTTGTCCTCCGAGCGATAAACCTCCCATCATGAGGATCGAACCACCAAACTGCTCATCAATAAACTTAATTATTCTTACCGCATTTTCTTCAATGCTTGTAAAATCATAGTTGCTTTTTGTATGACCATCCAATATCGGGAGAATTACATGGTAATCAGACGAAAGTTCTTCGGCCACTTCACGATAATTCCACCACGATAAACCTCCTCCGTGCAGGAGAATGATTACCTCGTTATGCTCTTTTCCGTATTCTATGTAATTCAACCGCTTTCACCCCAATTTAATTACAAATTCTAATTTATCGCTGAAAATTATACCAGAAACACCCAAAAAAGTCAACCGATAATTTGACACCCTCTTCCTAATATGATATAATTTCACAGTATCATATTGCGTTAAGGAGATATTATGAAAAAAATCAGTAAAATATTATGTGTAGCTTTTTCAGTGTTGCTATGTCTCTCATTTGTGCTGTCAGTCATTGACACAAACGAGCTTCCCACAACCTCGGATTTCAACCACGACAATATCTGTTCACACATCGAAGAGATAAGTAAGTTCGGCCCTCATTCCATTTGGGATAAGGTGGAAAACCGTGCTGTTCAGGAATATATTATTTCACAGCTTGAAGGAATGGGTATAGTGAATTCAGATACAACAGATGTCCCTGCATACCTTGTCCAGAGTTACACAACCAATGCGCCAAGATATCAGAACTTTTATCTTGATAATGTAATCGTACATATTCCTGCAAACGCTGATAGCAAAACCAATCAGGCGGTTATGACAATGGCGCATTTCGACTCTGTCCCCACAGGTCAGGGTGCAGCAGATGATGCTTTAGCCTGCGGCACAATGCTTGAAGCCATACGCTATTACCTTGACAGAATGGAAAAGGGATACACGATAACAAATGATCTTGTTTTCTGCTTTGTAAACGGTGAGGAATACGGACTCCTGGGCTCTGAAGCCTTTATGAATGAATTTGGCGGCTTTGACAATCTTCTTGAACGTATAAATTTTGCAATCAATCTTGAAGCGCGCGGTACATCAGGCACACAGATAATGTTTGAAACTTCCGCAGAGAATTACAATACCGTAAAGCTTTTCTGCGAGGTGAACAATAATGTTTACACTTGCTCAATCGCTACAATGATATACGATATGATGCCCAACGGCACCGATTTCTCCAATCTCAAAACCCATTATCAGGGCATAAATATGGCAAATATCGGCGAGGGTGAGAATTATCACACACAGAATGACAGTCCTGAAAATATAAAGGAAAGCTATCTTACGCAGCAGGCACAGATTGTCAATAATCTGCTTGACAAACTGGGAAGATATGACCTTGATTCGCTTTATGAAGCAGAGGAAAACGCAATTTTCTTCTCTTATCTTAATATCGGTGATGTGGTTTACAATCATGCTGTGTCAGTCGTACTTGCGGTAATCGGTATCTTACTGCTTTTTGCCAACATTGTCTTATCTGTAATTTACAAAAAGAAAAACCTTGTAAAAACATTGAAATCAATACTTACTGTGATTATCGGACTTGCTCTCACGGCAGGCGTTACATTCGGATGTTACTATCTGTTCCAGCTTATTGCGGCTGTTGCAGGAAATATTGATTTTAACTTAATTGGCGATATTTCCTACTCCAATACGGCAACAACTGTCGGTATTGCAATTCTTGCTCTTGGAATTACAGTTCTCACAGCTCATCTTTGCTGTAAGCTGTTCAAAATTGAAGCGGGAGATATCAGGAGAGCATTCTCATATATCCATCTTTTCCTTGGAATTGTTCTTACATTTGCCCTTCCCGATGCAAGCTATCTCTTTATTTTCAGCGGACTACTGCTGATGATAAATGAGATTGTCGTTACAGTAAAGCCTGAACTCGGAAAGTGCCACTTTGAACTGCTTGCGCAAGCTCTTTATCTTCCTGTCGTTTTGCCTATAATAGCAATTGCAACATCTGCTCTGGGACTGGATATGGCATATGTTTTCGGCCTTTTATTCGCGCTTACCATGTTCGGTGTATCAAGCTGTATCGCTCCTGTCTGCGGATATTTCTCTGTCAATGCGGTTATCAGAAAAGCTATGGATAAGCCTCTTTCAAATGCAGTGGGCGCACTTCATATTATTGCTGTGGCAATGCTTATTTTCCTTGGCGTGTGCCTTTCTCCTTATGATATACACTCAGATCTCGGCGGAGGATTCAGCCATATGGACGACGACGCGCTGATTTATTCAACTGATAATGAACGCTATTACAACTACTGCATCTATGACCTGAGCGCTTATAAGGCACTGAATAAATACTGCCCTGAAATGCAGTTCAATCCCGATGAGTGGGGTTATATCTGTGCAGCTCAAAAAAAAGAACTGAACACTGAGTTTCTTATAACTGCCGAAGGCAATACTCTGGATGTAAAGCGTGCCGCTGAAGATTCAACGGTTTATATCGCTTTTATGGATATAAACGCTGATTCGTTTACTGTTGACGACGGAATAACCCTGCAGACAGTTGATGTTTCGGAAAAGAATTATGCAACTTTTATGATACACAGCGACTGCACCGTAACTATCAACGGCGGCAGTGCAGACGCCTTTGTTACGGAATACATTGTTGACTATCCCGGGCTTATACCCGAAAATTATGACCCTGCCGAAAAGCTTCATTTCAATCTCTGGTTGCAGGATTACTTTGAACTTGCATAATTATAGCCCTGCTGCAAAGGTGTTTCGCCTTTGCGGCAGGGCTAAAATAATTCTTGTCTTATTATAATTATCGTGATATAATGTAAAACAGAGTTGATAATATTCAGAAAAATAAACCCGAAAGGAAAATATCCTATGAAAAGAAGATTAACTGCGCTTTTGACAGCAATTACTGTCATCATTTCCGGTTCTGCCTGTAACAGAAATGAAACACCTGTAATTACAACAACTACTGTTGCAGAAACTACGGTTACAGAACAACCAACTACTACGGAAAAGACAACCAAGGAAACAACTGCTGAAATTACAACGACTGAAACAACTTCTGTACAGATTACCGTGACTGAGATCGGAACTGAAGCGGAAACTACAGTTACTGAGGCGGAAAGCGAAGCAGTTACCACAACAACTGCGGTTTTAACAGAAGAAACCACAACCACAACTACCGCTCAGACAACCACTGCAGAAACGACAACTGTACAAACAACCGCCGCTGTTACAACTGAAGCAACAACCACGGCTGTTACCACGAAAGTAAATGCTGAAAGTACTCCTGTATCAGAGATGGTTTATGAAGCAGAAGACGCAAAGCTTTTCGGAAGCCTTTCCGTATCAGATAAAAGCTCATTCTCAGGCGGTAAGGCGGTTGAAAATTTCGGTAATGATTCGGACTATATTGTGTTTTCGGTTGAAATTCCCGCTGACGGAATGTACGATATAACCTTTGTTTCTTCGGGAATAGGTTCTTACAAAGAAAATAACGTAATTATTGACGGAACACCTGTGGGAATTTTCACAAGCGAGAATGAAAAGCTGACTGAAAGCGTTGTTCCCAGTGTAAACCTTTCAAAAGGCAGTCACGAGATTAAAATCACAAAATCCTGGGGATGGATAAGACTTGACTGTTTAAAGATTAATAAAGCTGAAGGGATCAGCGATGAAATCTACAATGTAGGAAATACCCTTATAAATAAGAATGCAAGCGAATCCACAAAGGCTCTTTTCAGATATCTTTCCGAAAGCTACGGCAAATATGTTCTTTCAGGACAAGTTTGTGATGACGGTTATAACGGAAGGGAATTTACCGCTATCTACAATGCCACAGGAAAGCGCCCGGCAATTCTGGGACTTGACATGATGGACTACACTCCTTCAAGAACTGCTCTCGGTGCAGGATCCGATGCCGTTGACGTTGCAATTGAGTTCAGTGATATGGGAGGAATTGTTACATTCTGCTGGCACTGGAATGCTCCGACAGAATACCTTAAGGACGGAAGGGACAGCGACAACGGAAATCCCCGTTGGTGGGGCGGATTCTATACAAGAAACAGCACCTTTGATATTGAAAAGGTTATGAACGGGAATGATCCCGAGGGCAAAGCGGCTATCGATCGCGATATCGGGGAAATTGCAAAGCAGCTGAAACGCCTTGACAACGAGGGTGTGCCTGTACTCTGGAGACCTCTTCATGAAGCTTCCGGCGGTTGGTTCTGGTGGGGAGCAAAAGGCGCAGACGCGTACAAGAAGCTGTGGATTTACCTTTACGAAGAGCTTACATACAAGTACGAATGCAACAACCTTATCTGGGTGTTCAACGGTCAGAACAGTGACTGGTATCCCGGTGACGAATATGTTGATATAATCGGCGAGGACATTTACCCCGGTGAACGGGTATATGCACCTCAGACAGCAAAATTCAAGGAAGCGGCATCGTACAGCGGACGCAATAAGATTGTCGCGCTTACCGAAAACGGCTGTATTTTCGACATTGAGCAGGCTCTGGCAACAAATACAATGTGGTTATGGTTCTGTACATGGGGCGGTGAGTTTGCTGTGAGCGGATCAACGTACAGTGAAAAATTCACCGAATTGGAAATACTGAAAAAAGCATATGACAGTGAGTATGTCATAACCCTTGACGAGCTTCCTGATTTATATTGATGAAAAATACGCCTTTATTTCTTTGCATGCTTTTTGACAGAAAAATATATTTCACCTGAAATCATCACTTGTAAATGTATATTTTGCTTTATAATCCCTGTCAAGACAGATATCAAGGGTAAATTCGTCAAGGTTATACACGCATGACCATTCCGTGCCTCTTGTCATATCGTACCGATCCCAGCTTGCGTCAGAGGCAACTGCCATAGCCTCGTCCTCTGTAAGAATACCACCCTTTTCCGAAAGTCTGTTCTTGATAGTGTCATATCTTTCACAGAACCAATCAGGGTCATAGAATTCGTTATTGCTCATTACATCGTTGGTGCAGGCGATATCCTCAACAATAAAGGTTTCATCGTCCGTCCATTCCACAATCACCGATTTACCTGTCTTGTCTGTAATGAACAGGTGATATGAACAGGAAAGGAAGGAGTGTATATCGTAATCGGAAAGAAAAGCAATTGCCTCGTCAACGGTTGCACACTTGTCAAGAATTCCTCTTATTGCGGCAAAGATAAGAAGGTCGGATTTGCCATTGTCCTGATGAAGTTCATCTATATCGAGCTGTAAAATGCCTACGCCTACGCCTGCTTCATTTATTCCGTCCATAGTAGCGTAAGGAGCGGCAAGCATAAGTGCTTTTGCGGGTATGGAGTTTCCGTTAAGTCCGTTTTTTGTTCCTATATCAAAGAATTTAAGGTCAGTCACACCGTAGGAAGCGTAGCCGTCCTTGGGGTCAGTGTAGAAAACGAGGGTATCTGTTTCGTCATAATCGAAATTTCTGCCGAAAAGGCGCTGTCCGTCGGGAGTTGCGGCAGTGAAGGCGGAGCAACCGAAATTGCTTGTATCAACTTCTATGGGTAAGCCGAAGAAATGTTCTCTTGTCGCCCATTCTATAAGCTCGTTAATGGTGCTGATATCCGCATTCAGGAATTTATCGCACTTGTAATCATAGTGGCAGGTCATCTTGTAAAGCCCGTCGGAAACTTCTGCAACGGTTGACATTGTTCTGAACTTTCCTGCAAGGGAAATAAGCAGAATTATTACAGTAATTACAATAATAATTGCAAAAATAATCAGGAATTTCTTACCGAACAGGATTGTAAGGAGCGCAAAGACAGTGACTGCCATAACAGCAGAGCCGATCCATATAAGAATATCACTGTTTGCGGCTTCTGCAACCTCAATGTAGTATGGAGAAATATTTGCATAGCTTTCTTTAAAGGCTTCTTCATCAGCGGGATTTTCTTCTTCGCCGTATATCTCGGCTAAGTAATTGTAATACCATGTAATTGTATCAGATAATTTTCCGGTAATCGCATCATTGCTTTTGCGTACGGTACCGCAGAAGGGCAAGGTCTGATTTTCGCTGTATTCGCCTGTACTCATTGCATATTCAAATATTCCGGAAGCATTTTTCGGCACATCAAAACCTATTACCATTAAATCAGCGTCATCTTCAGTGGAGCTGTATACCCAGAGAAGATATAACGCACCTTTTTCTGTATCTTCAACGTACATAACATCAGTATATACGCTGCCGCTGAATGTTTTTCCCGCATCCTTGTCTGAAATGCTGAACAGGTCAAGCTCGGGGTAGCTGCGGACTGTGCCGCTGTTCTGTGCAATGCCGGCAATGGTGACAACCAGTCCTGTTAAAAATATTGCTGCTGAAATAATAAGGGGTATAATTTTCTTCTTCATGTTTTTCTCTCCTTTTGATTCCTGTAAGATTATAGCATATTTTGGAGATTATTTCAATAAGCTTATATTCAGTAAAAGGAAACCGTAAATTAAAATCTTTTGCTTGAATACGTTATTTCCGTTGGATATAAGAAATACTGTGCCGATAATGTATTGAGGCCAATCAGGTTTACAGGTTTGACAATATGTATATCTTTGGCTGAAACTAAGTCATATCATATCTCAACTGAAATGAAATGCACCTATATCATAGGCTGAATAGAGGAGTAGCTTGCAAGACTTATTGTAATAACCGAGTTTTCAATAAGCATTCCAGCCGCTGCGGATTCAAGGATTATTCTGCTTTTTACAGGGCGTACACAAAGTATTTTGGTTGTGCGCCGAAGTATTCAGCAGATTGAATATACATTTATGAATATCAGCACCACGCTTTATAGCGGGATCTGTTCTGGAAAAACAACCCTGCTATGTAGCGTGGTTGTTTTTTGTGTTGATGTAAAATGATATTCCATCGGCAGTATACATTATAGCTTTGTGCGTAGAATTCAATACTTTCTGAATTGAGTGGGAGTTATCCCCTCGTATCTTTTGAATAGTTTGCAGAAATAGCTGCTGTCACAGAAGCCTGTTTGTTCAACAATTTCTTCTATAGACAATTTAGTTCCTGTCAGAAGTTCCTTTGCTGCCTGTATCCTTCGTTTTGCAATATACTCCATAGGTCTTGCATCAAGGTTGTTTCTGAATAGCCTGCAAAGATACTGTTTTGACATTCCTGATATATCGCAAAGATTTTCCATTGTTATGGGATGATTATAATTATTATCTATATAATCAACGCATTTTATAATAGCGCAGTTTGTTTTGCTGTGTAAGCCTACCCCGCTTTTGCAGCCTTCCAGTTCAAGAAGAAAGCTGTAAAGGTATCCCGAAGCCCGCAGATTGCCCTGAAGCTTGTCGCTCATCAGGGCTTCATGCATATTTCTGAAGAAATGGTCCAGAAGTTTTGTGCTGTTCAGCGAAAATACCTGTGGTTTATCAAAGCCCATATCCATAAGCAGCCGTTCACAGCCGTCCCCGCCCGGAATTATCCAGTGATTATCCCATACATCACCCACGGGATAGTATTCGTGAGGATAAGACGCGGGAATGAAGAATCCCATTCCTGACTTGATTTCCACCTTAATATTGTCATAGGACAGTATACCGCTTCCTTTTGTGCAGTAGAATATCTGTGGAAAATTATATTCCTCTCCTCTTTTTACATAAGGTTGACAGTCGTGCATTCCAAGGCTTATAAGATATATCGGAAGCCTGCTTTCCGAGCCGATTATCGGATAATGATAAAAAAACATACAAATTTTCTCCCTGAAACAAAAAATAAGGCTAATATTGTTATATTATAATAATATCATTAATTGTTTTTTTTGTCAACTTCCGTTATAATATATGTAAAAGCTAACAGGAGGTAAAATATGAATCTTGACGAAAGACTTATAAAAACTGTTCCGTCTGAGCGGCAGATAAAATTCCAGCAGCTTGAATTTTATGCCTTTATTCATTTTACTGTAAATACTTTTACAGATAAGGAGTGGGGTGATGGTACAGAAAGTCCTGAAATTTTCAACCCCGTAAAGCTTGATGCTGAGCAATGGGTTAAAGCTGTAAAATCTGCGGGAATGAAAGGTCTTATACTCACCTGTAAGCATCATGACGGGTTCTGCCTTTGGGATTGCAGACATACGGAGCATAACGTAATGAACAGTCCTTATGGTAAGGATATAGTAAAGGAAACTGCCGAAGCCTGCAGAAAGCACGGAATCAGATTCGGTGTATACCTGTCTCCCTGGGACAGGAACTGTCCTCTTTACGGTCAGGGAAAAGCGTATGACGATTTCTTTATAGCACAGCTTACCGAGTTGCTGACCGGCTATGGCGATGTTTTTTCTGTATGGTTTGACGGTGCCTGCGGAGAAGGACCCAACGGCAAGAAGCAATATTACGATTGGGAAAGATATTATTCCGTAATCAGGGAACTTCAGCCTGAAGCCTGTATTTCTGTATGCGGTCCAGATATACGCTGGTGTGGAAACGAGGCGGGGCATACCCGTAAGGCTGAATGGAGCGTTGTTCCCATGCGTGCAAAGGACAGCGAGATTATTGCAGAGAAAAGCCAGCAGGAAGATAACGAGGAATTCCGTATGCGCCGTGTTGACGCAAGGGACGGCGACCTGGGAAGCAGAGAAATCCTGGCAGATGAGCAGGAATTAATCTGGTATCCTGCAGAAGTAAATACTTCTATCCGTCCGGGCTGGTTCTGGCACGAGAGTGAAAACGACAAGGTTCGTTCTCTCGAAGAGCTTATGGATATTTACGTGAAATCCGTTGGCGGAAACGCAACATTCTTGCTTAATATACCGCCAACCAATGAAGGTCTGCTTCACGAAAACGATGTTCAAAGGCTTAATGAAATCGGAGAATTCCTGAAAAAATCATTTTCCGAAAACATCGCACCTGAAGCAAAAATCTCAGCTGAAAACGAAGTCGAAGGTTGTGGTATAGAAAATACACTGACCGACAGTTATGATAATTATTATATGTCTGATAATCCGGAGGCTGAGATAACGCTTGAATTTGATAAACCTGAAAAACTGGGATATCTGGTTATAAAAGAAAATATCCGCATGAGTCAGCGTGTGGAGAGCTTTATCGTTGAAATACGTGAAAATGACAGTTTCAGAGAAGTCTATAACGGTACTGTTGTCGGATATAAGCGTATAGTTCCGATGAATGGAATTACAAGTGATTGCGTAAAAATCCGTATCACCGATTCAAGAATACAGCCAACAATTTCATTTATAGGCGTTTATCGTTCCGAATAACACTGACGAAGCAATACAAAATCATTTTCTGAGAAAGGATTGATATTATGAGAAGAAAAAAACTTTTATCAACAATTTCATTTGCTACAGCTTTACTGATGCTTTCCTCATGTGGTACCTCAGGTAGAGATAATACAACAGCGAACGGTACAGATTCCGACGTTCCTGCGACAACATCCGCTTCCGTAACTTCGATTGATGAGCTTGATATTGAAACCGACTGGGAAAGTATGGCTGATATCGAAGAAATTGATGAAAAAAATGAAGAGGGAACAGGCGAACTCTATGTTTCAGGAAAGAAAGCCGGAGTTGTAAAGGCTCTTTGCTACTATGACCTTGCTACAACTCAAAGCGACCTTGCAGAACTCCTTGCACAGCGTTACGGCGGAACCATCGAAACAGAAGTAACTTCCAGCGGCAGCGCGTATTTTGAAAAGCTGGGTGCACTTATTGCCGCAGGTGATTCACCTGATATTGTAAGATATGACTGGATGGCTTACCCCACAGCTATAGCTAAGAATATGTACACCCCGCTTGATGACTGGTTGGATATTGATTCTGCGCTCTGGGCAGGTGAAAGAGAGGTAATCGAATCCTTTAACTATCACGGCAAGCATTATTATTTCCCCTCAAATGTTTCCACAAACTTTGCTCTTATCTACAACGTGCGCAGTCTTGAAGAAACCGGACTTGAAAATCCCGCAGACCTTTACTTTGAGGGTAACTGGACATGGGAAAAATTCGAGGAACTTATAGGTGACTGGCACAGACAGGGTGATGATTACATCGGATTCACAGGCGGCTCGTGGTCTGCAATGATGTTTGCAAATACAACAGGTGTAAAAATAATCGACGCTACAGGAAACGACATCGTAAACAACATGAAGAATACAGAAGTTCAGCGTACCATGGACTGGCTTATGAATCTGAAAAAGATGGGATACATAGGCGAGGGCTTCGTTGATCCTGCAGAGGCTTTTGTTGACGGAAAGCTCCTTTTCCTCGGAATGGGTCTTTCATGGGGTTATGAAAGTGCTCAGGAATCTTTCTTCAAGAAAAATCTTGACGGCGAATTCGAAGTTGTACCATTCCCGAGAGATGTCAATGCAGACAGATACTATATGGCTGCTGACACATACGGTTTCCTGATTCCCGCAGGTGCAAAGAATATTCAGGGCGGCGTTGACTGGATATTATGCGGAAGACTTACTGCAACAGATCCTGAGATAATTGCAAAAGACAGAGCAAAGCTTATGGATGCAAATCCTGTTTATTATCCCAAATGTCCTGAATGCAAGTACAATTTTGTAGAAAACAATCAGGATGCACTCACAGCCTGTCCCGAATGCAACAGTGCAAGAAAGCAGAAATTCAAGGCAGTTTACAGTGAACGAGTTATGAGAGTATGTGACGATATGATCGATCCTGAAAAATTCGGTTTTGTATTTGATAACTCTCTTGGCTTCAGCGATGAATTTTCTTCTATTCTTATCGGCGGTGAAGATTCTCTTTACGATGGACCTATATTCCACGGTGCATCCTATACTCATCTTCGCGACACAAATTACAACACGATTGAATCTTATCTTAACGAATACAGGGATTTATTCCAAAAAGCAGAATAAGCTACTTTAAGAAAGGAAGGTTCAGAAATATGAAAAAACGCAGAGTAATGTCGTTGCTTCTTTCGTTTGTAATATTATTGTCTGGCTGCTCTTCTGACCGTGGAAATGCGGCTGTCGATTCCACAGAAAGTGCTTCTCAGACAACAACACAGGCTACCACATTGGAAAATGCGGCAAATATACAGTTTGAGGAAGCTGAAGTCACTGAAATAGATGAAAGTCAGCCTACAGGTACAATAAAAATACTCATCTATTATGATTTGGTATCACAGTCTGCTGACCTTGTGGATTCCTTTGAAACAATGTATGACGGCTCTATTGAACAAGAGATATGTTCAAGTGGTGCAGCTTATTTTGAAAAGCTGGGAACGTTGGTTGCTTCTGATTTATCTCCTGATATAGTTCGCTATGAATGGATGTCGTTCCCCCACGGCATATCAAGAAATATGTATACCCCTTTGGACAGCTATATTGACCTCGACAGCGAGTTATGGGTGGGTATGAAGGATATTGCCGAGCAGTTTGCATACAACGGTAAGCACTATTATTATCCCTATACATTATCCTCAAATTTTGCGCTTAATTATAACAGGGTGGTTCTCGATGAATATGGCTTACAGGATCCTATGGAATTATACAAAAGCGGTAACTGGACATGGGATACCTTTGAAGAGCTTTTAAAAGCATGGTGTGATATTTCTGATGATCATGTAGGTTATACTGGTGTAGGCGGCATGAGTTTTGTGTCTACAACAGGCATTAAGCTTATTGAGATAAAGGGCAATGAAATAATAAATAATGTCAAGAACGAAAATGTTCAGCGCTGCATGGAATTCCTCGAAGGAGTCAACAGAGAGGGACTTGTAGGCACAGGTTACGTTGATCCTTCCGACGCGTTTGTGGATGGAAAGCTGCTTTTCCTGGGAATGGAGCCTACCTGGACTTACAGTGATGCCTGTGAATCGCTGTTTAAAAGCAATGTAGAATATGATATGGCATTTATTCCGTTTCCACGTGATCCATCTTCGGATACATATTATATTGCGTACGATTCATTCGGATACATGGTGCCCTCCGGCGCTAAGAACATAAAGGGTGCGGTAGATTGGATAAATATGAACAGAATCATAAAAACCGACCCTGAAAACGTAGCAAATGAAAAGGCCGAGGCTACCGATTCGGCTACAAAATATTATCCGAAATGCCCCGAGTGCAAGTACAGCTACATTGAGAACAATACGCCTGAACTTAATATCTGCCCGGAATGTAATACAGCAAGAAGAGTCAGATTCAATGCTTATTACAGCGAAGAACAGTATGACCTGCTTCAGGATATGATAACTCCCGAAAACGGAAAGTTCATTATGATTTTTGATAATCTTAACGGTTTTAACAGCGATTTTGCAAATATTTTCCAAGGTAATGAGGAATCACTTCTGGACGGTCCTTTGTATAATGGTGCTTCCTTTACTCAGTTAAGAGAATCATCATATATTGCCATCGAAGCTATGCTCGAGGATTACAGGGAAAGACTTAAAAATTCATAAATATTCCGGCAGTTCAGCCAATCCGGTCAGGATTGGCTGAACTGATTATGAGCCTGAATTGAGGTAAATGATAATTTCTGTTAAAGAACAGATTGCAGAATAAAGAATGACGCCGGACATGAAATGACAAGAAGGCTCGCCGACAAGCTGAACAACAGACAACAGGAGGCATTAGAATGAAAAAAATATTTTCTATCCTTTTAGCAATTACAATGACATTGAGTCTCAGTTCCTGTTCATCGGACGCGATGAACAGCAACGGTACAGACTCAGCGTCTGAGGGTTCCGTAAATGAAATGAGAGACATTTCCACCTTTGATCTTGTAAAGGAAATGGGCTATGGTATAAATCTCGGCAATACGCTTGAAGCCTGTGGAGACTGGATCAGCGGTACGATGCCTACCACTTATGAAACTGCATGGGGTAGCCCCATTATCACTCAGCAGATAATTCAGGGTTATGCCGACGCAGGTTTCGGTGTACTTCGCATTCCCGTTGCGTGGTCTAACATGATGGTAAAGGACGGAACATACACCATTAATTCTCATTACGCCGCAAGAGTAAAGGAAGTGGTTGACTGGGCACTGGATACGGGAATATATGTTATTATAAATATCCACTGGGATAACGGCTGGGTTTCGGAATTTCCCCAGAAAAAGGATGAATGCATGACACGCTATGTAAGAATGTGGACACAGATTGCAGAAATCTTTGAAGATTATGGTGACAAGCTTATGTTTGAAAGTCAGAACGAGGAGCTCGGCTGGCAGGATGTATGGAATCCCTGGGGTGGTTCTGAAGAGGATAAGAAAAAGGCTTTCGACCTTGCAAATGAAATTAATCAGACTTTTGTGGACACAATCCGCTCAGGCGGTGGAAATAACCCTGAACGACACCTTCTTATTTCGGGCTACAACACAGGCATTGATCATACCTGTGACCCTCTCTTCAAAATGCCAGATGACCCTGTGAACCGCATGGCGGTTTCCGTTCATTACTACACTCCTTCAACCCTTTGCATTCTTGATAAGGATGCAAGTTGGGGAAAGGCACGTACTACATGGGGCAACGAAAAGGATATAGAGGAAATGAACACAAGCATGAAAATGCTCAAAGAAGCCTTTATAGACAAGAATATTCCCGTTATTGTAGGCGAATACGGTTGCTTCGGAAAGAATAAGGAGCGTGAAGTAAGAGAGTACTGGACACTTACTGTTTCAAAAGCAATGTATGATACAGGTCTTTGTCCCATACTCTGGGATACACCCGGTGATGAATACGATAGATATTCTGCAACTTTCAGAAATCCCGAATTTATTGAAAAACTCATCGAACCATGGAAAAAATAAAAGGAGCATCACTATGAATATGTCTTTGATTTCAAAAAGCGGTACTGCCAAAAGTAAAATGATTTATCACGAGAACCCTGAAGCACTGCATATTGGGACACTTCCGCCCCATTGCTACTTTATCCCCTTCGGAAAATCACAGAACCCCTTTGACAGCAGGTACAATTCTGAATTAATGGAGCTTCTGAACGGAGAATGGAATTTCACATACTACGACAGCATTATTGATATGCCCGATGATTTCATATCGTTAAAGTCGGGTAAGACTATTCCCGTTCCCGCCAACTGGCAGCTTCACGGCTATGATAAGCCCCAGTACACAAATGTATGCTATCCCATAACCTATGATCCGCCCTATGTGCCTGATGATATCCCCGTGGGTGTTTACAGCAGAAGCTATAACTATACCTCTGATGGCATGAGGAAAATCCTTACCTTTGAGGGTGTGGACAGCTGTCTCTATCTTTATATAAACGGAAATTTTGCAGGCTATACCCAGGTTTCCCATATGACCTCTGAATTTGATATCACGGATAGACTCTGCGAGGGCGAAAACGAGATAACAGTTGCAGTTCTCAAATGGTGCGACGGTACATATCTCGAGGATCAGGACAAGTTCAGACTTTCAGGTATTTTCCGTGATGTGTATGTAATGTCCCGTCCTGAAAAAAGACTGGAGGACTACCGTATCAGAACAATTCTTTCCGATGATATGAAATCTGCTGCGCTTGAACTGACACTCCGCGGAACGGAAGGTGAAATCACCCTCACGGATACAAACGGAAATGTGATTTTCAAGGGTAATGCCGAGGATGGAAAGCTTATCACTGTTTCTGTGGAAAATCCCGTTCTCTGGTCCGCGGAAAACCCTTATCTTTACTCACTCACTATCGAAACCGATACTGAAATTATCGGCGAAAAGGTTGGGTTCAGGAAAATAGCAATCGAAAACGGCGTTGTGAAAATCAACGGCAAGGCTGTGAAATTCCGCGGCGTAAACCGCCATGACAGCTATCCTGACACAGGTTATTACGCTACTGTTGAACAGATGAAAAAAGACCTTGTGTTAATGAAGAAGCACAACATCAACGGTATCAGAACTTCACACTATCCCAACTCACCCGTATTCTATCAGCTCTGCGACCAGTACGGCTTCTATGTGATTGACGAAGCCGACCTTGAAATGCACGGCTGCGTTGAAGTTTACAACGACTTCAAGTGGAGCTGGGCAGATGGATACAACGGTATCGCTATGCTTGCAAGCGACGAACGCTTCAGGGAAGCAATCGTTGACCGCGCAAGACTTATGGTCACCCGTGATGTAAACCGTCCCTGTGTCATGTTCTGGTCTCTCGGAAACGAAAGCGGCTACGGCACAAATCTCAGGGCTGCTGCTGAATTTATAAAGGATTTTGACGATACAAGACTTGTCCACTACGAAAGCATACATAAGCTCGACGATACATCTGACGATGTTCTTGATGTTGTTTCCAGAATGTACCCTTCCCCTGAGGATATGATGAAATTCCTCGAAGACGAAAACGAAACCCGTCCCTTTATGCTGTGTGAATACTGTCACGCTATGGGTAACGGTCCCGGAGATTTAGAGGATTATCATAACACTTTCCATTCTCACGAACGCTTCTGCGGAGGCTTTGTATGGGAATGGTGCGACCACGGCTTCTCTCTTGGAAAAAACGAAGATGGCAGGGAAAAATTCGGCTATGGCGGCGACTTCGGAGAAAGACACAACGACGGCAATTTCTGTATGGACGGTCTTGTTTATCCTGACAGACGCCCGCACACAGGTCTCCTTGAATTAAAGCAGGTTTACCGACCTGTAAGAATTGAAAAGGGTGATGCTGACGGTAAATTCATTATCAGAAATCTTCTGAATTTCGTAAACGCAGGAGATATTCTTGACGCCAGATTTGAAATCACCTGTGACGGCGGAGTATATGCCGAAGGTACATTTGAATTCAGCGTTAATCCTATGGAAACGGCTGAAATCACTATTCCCGAAGCGGCAAAGACTTACGACAAAACCGCATATATCCGTTTTATCTTTACAGCAAAGAACGACACACTCTGGTGTGAAAAGGGCTATGAGGTCTGCTTTGACCAGCTCCTGCTGTGCAAAGCGGAAAAACTGGCTGAAGCTGCATCTGACACTGCCGTTTCGTATTCCGATGAGCCGCTTCTTGTAAAAATAGAGGCAGGCAGAAGCGAATATGTTTTCAGCAAGCGCATCGGCAATTTCGTATCAATCAGAAATAATGGCACAGAGCTTCTTACAAAGCCCTTAGAGTTCAATTTCTTCCGTGCGCCTATCGATAACGACCCTATGAAGGGCGACTGGTACAGAGCGCATCTCAACGACTATGTAATAAAGGTTTACAGCACCGATGTGAACTCTTTCGGCAACAGCATTGAAATTACCGTGAAGCAGTCCTTCGGCTGGAGCATTTATCAGCCTTTCGCTTCCGCTGATGTTATCTACACTGTAAGCGAAAACGGCATTACTGTAAAATGCAGCATTGAAACCTCAAACAAGGTCACATTCCTTCCCCGTTTCGGTCTCAGGCTGTTTGTGCCCAAAAACTTTGACAGAGTTGAGTATTTCGGTTACGGTCCGAATGAAAGCTATATCGACAAGCACAGAGCTTCCTATATGGGTAATTTCAGTTCACTTATCAGTGAAATGCATGAGGATTACACAAGACCTCAGGAGAACTCCTCTCACTATGGTTGTGATTACATGACTCTTTCCGATGGAAATATGAAAGTCAGATTTGAAGCAGGGGAAGATTTCTCCTTCAATGCTTCGGAATACACTGAAGAGGAGCTTGCAGGAAAGAGACATAACTTTGAGCTTGAAAAGTGTCCTGATAATGTTATCTGCATTGATTACAGAATGGCGGGCGTTGGTTCAAATTCCTGCGGACCTGCACTTGCAGAAAAATATCGTCTGCCGTTACCGAAACTGGAAGCGGAATTTAAAATTATTCTGAACTGAAAAATGCACAATTCCGGTAAAAACGGACAGTAAAAAAAGAACCCTCCTATGGTATAATAAAAATACCATAGGAGGGTTTTGCCATATCATCGGAAAAATGTATCAATATATTATCAGAAATGAGAACAAGTAGTATATAAAAGCGGCTCTCAATAGTGAGAGCCGCTTTGCTTATAAATCTGTTACAGAAACCGCTTATTTATGTACCATTCTTTTACAAAGAATAATAACGGTTATGATTAAAATAATCACTGAAATACCTGCAATAACAATAATCGGAACATTAATGGTATCCTCTTTTATATGCACAACAAATTCAGTTACGGAGAGGGGAGGGAGAGTATAGGAAAAACTGTTTTCTGAAATGCTTTCGACTCTGTTCAGCTGCTGTATTGCAGAGGTGTCACCATAGAGGGAGTAAACATCGGCATCTGTATAGATGTTTTCGGAAGAAAGACTGATGTTTACAGGTGTTTCACTGTTTATATTCCTGTTCGTGACTATGATTTTTACAGTATTTTTATCTTCACTGTCAACAGAGGAATAAACAGAAATATTTTCATTGTCATATTCGCTTTTTACAAGTGTATCACCGAAGCCGTTACCCGTTCCGTCATAATTTGTAAACATATTTATTGCCGCAAGCTGATATTCGTTCTGGTCAAAGGACCATATTGTTGCAAAATACACATCATTCTCTGCAAAAATGCCGAGAGCGTCAGCCTGTGCAACCGCACCCGAGATATGGTCTCCGCCGCCGAAATTATATTCGGTGAAAGCAAGCTTAGTGTCGGGATAATATGTATCAATTGACTGCTTTATATTGGGAAGAAGCGGGAAAAACTCTGCACCTGTATCGGTAATCCAGCTGTTCTCGCGGTATGTTTCATCGTAGAGGGAACGCACGCTGTCAAGCCTTGCCTTGATGCATTCGTCATTGTCATAATGATTGCAGGAGCGTTCGCCGCATACACCCTTTGCTTCGGTGTAATAGTGAATATCCAGGACATCAAGAAGACGAGTGCCGTTTTCTTCCTCCGCTTTTCTCATTTCATCAAGATAATAGTCAATAAACCAGCGGTAGCCGTTGTCCTTTTCAAGCTGATTCCAGTCGGGAGCACCTGCAAGGGTATCAAATGCGGAATAACCGAAAAGCGAGGGACCGAACACATCAGCGCCGCTGTCCATTTCCTTTACAACTTTCGCAAGATCAACGGATTTTTCTATAAGCCCGGTACAGGTAAGAGGCTCCTGCTGAATGAGGCTGTGGGTATGCCGCCAGAGAGACGGCTCGTTGTCAAGAGCGTAAGCCTTGAATCCTGTAACACTGTCAGAGTTTCCGAGAGTTGTGATAAGATAGTTCAGATATTCGTCCATATAAACATAATCATCCTCACTATCAGGCTCAAGGAGAAGTTCGCCGTTCTTGCGGTTCACAACCTTGTCCCAGTAGGCCGAGGGCGCAGCATTTTCCTCAGTAGGTCTGCCCCTCTTGTCAGAAGAGGTATATCCCACCATCTGCAAAGTCAGCAGGGTATAGGGAACATTTCCGTTCTGCGCTTCATAGGAAGCCTGAAGAGCCGCTCCACCCGGAGCAAATCTGTACTCTTCAAGTGCATTCTGCACAAGATACATATCCGATGTGTTGTTCCAGTCGGAGCCGGCATTCGAAACATTTGTTTCCCAGTTATAGGCGGATAATCTGTTTCCACCCAGACGGAATGATTCTGCAGAAACTGTTGTAAGGTCAACTCCGCTGTTGACGCCATAAATATAGGGTGAAATCACCTTCTGTTCTTCGGAGGGCGATACGGTTATCTTGACAGCCTCCTGTTCTGCATAAACGGTACTGCCCGTAGAAATACACATGAGTACCGAAGCAACAATGGCGGAAAATCTTTTAAATTTCATAATAAAATCCCTTTCGGTTATCTGAAAAGCGTACATTCACCACTTTCGCGGTAATAAGCAATAAGCTTTTCCACGTCTGTACGTGTGCATTTGAAATGCTTGGCGAGGCAGTCTATACAATAAAATTCTTCCGCATTACGCATAATAAGCTTGCGGTGAATTGAGATGTCGTCAGAAAGCAATTCTGCATCACAGTTCATACAGGTTTTGTAATTCGCCATTATACTTTTACAACCTTTGCGCGGAACATCAGGCAATCGTGTGACTCAATCTGCGCCGCATAGCGTTCGGTGAACGTACCGATAACGGAATGCGAATAGCAGTCATACAACTCTAAGCCTCTGCCTGAAGAAGCAGGAAGACCGATGTCAAAGAACTGTAAGGACATCTCGCTTTTCTTATCACTGAAATTGAACATACCGATTGCATAATCGCCGTAGCTTAAAGGCTTTATAAGTGTGAAAACATTTTCGGGGTTGTTCCACTGGCGGATACAGTAGGGTCCTCTTACTTCAATGTCCTGATTGATAGCGATTATGTCCTTGTTGGTGAGGATTTCCTTGGTTGTATCAGTCATTTTTCTTACGTCACAGCCTATCATCAGCGGTGAGTTCATAATTGTCCACAGGGCAAAATGGGTTTTGTATTCGGTATCGCTACAGCCTCCTACGACATTGCCCAGCACCTCGGCATTATCACCGTTTCCGTGCATGCCAACGACAAGCATATCCATATCGTTGTGGCAGTATACACCGCCGAAAGCCTGCTTGCCAAGCTGTGACTCAACAATGCCTTTTATAGATAACCAGTTGTCCTGAATATCGCCTGTTGAACGGAACATATTTGCCCCTGTTTCACGAATCCAGTTATGTACCCCGTCAGCGCCCCAGTTGCAGGCGGAGAAAAGAATATCTCTTCCGCAGTTGCGCAGAGCCATTGCCATACGCTTGTAGAGGTTTTCGCCGTCAGCGCATTTGGGCTTATAGCAGTAGTCGTATTTCAGATAGTCGACGCCCCACTCCGCAAAGGTTTCGGCGTCAGTAAATTCATGTTCGAAGCTGCCGGGGTAGCCTGCACAGGTATGCGTGCCCGCACAGGAATACATACCGAATTTCATGCCTTTGGAATGGATATAATCCGCAACAGTCTTCATGCCGTTGGGGAATTTGTTTTTATCGGGTACAAGTCTGCCGTTTTCGTCACGCTGTTTTTCGCTCCAGCAGTCATCTATTACGATATATTCATAGCCTGCATCACGGAGTCCGCTTTCAACGAAAAAGTCGGCAGTTGTTTTAATAAGCTCTTCATTGATATTCCAGCCGAAAGTGTTCCATGAGTTCCAGCCCATAGGCGGTGTGTGTGCAAGTGGTGTGTTCATAGCAAAAATCCTTTCTGTAAAAAGCAAAATTTCTTTAATTAAATGATAACATTCAATGTGAATTCAGTCAATTTCAAATTCTGAAATAAAAATGCATTGTTGGTTTCAAAAAACTAAATATATATAACATAAATGTGTAAATATTCAAAAAATATCTGAAATATTATTTTCAAAAAGCTAAAATCACTATTGACAATTATTAAAAATAACGTTATACTGAAATCAGCTTGAACGAAAGGATGACGAGTGTATGTCATCAAAAGTAAATCAGTCTATTTATCCATATATTGAACAAGTAAAAAACCTTCCTGTGTATCTTACAGGAATAGGCGGAACAGAATATCAGGGCCACGCAAAGCGCCCTGAGGGTTATTGCTGGAATCAGATTCTCTACTGCGGAAGCGGTAGCGGAAAACTTCGGTATGACGATGTCACAGTACCTGTTTTGGCAGGGAGTTACTTCTTTTTGCCTGCATATTATCCTCACGAATATTTTTCCGATGATGACAGGTGGGAGGTATGCTGGATGGTGTTTGACGGATATGACTGCGGCAGGGTTTTAAGTGAAATGAAACTTACGAAGCCTGTTGTCATAACTCCGGATGACAGCACTTCCTTACAGAAACTTTTCGATAAAATGTTCGTTGCACTGAGAACTGATAAGGTGTTCGGAAATTACACCTGTTCGGGACTTGTCTATCAGTATCTTATTGAATTTCACCGGCTTGTTTCCAATAACAATATTGTAGGCGGTTCAGACAGAAGCAATATCCTTATGCCAGCTCTAAACTATATTGAGGAAAATTTCAGAAAGGATTTTTCCGTTGCGGTTCTTGCGGAAATCACAGGAATATCGCAGCAGTACCTCTGCAGAATTTTCAAACAGACAATGAATATCCGTCCAAACGAATATATAACCTGCCGTCGCCTGCAGGAAGCGAAGCGGCTGCTTACCGAAACAGATAATTCCGTTCAGGAGATATGCGTAAAATCCGGCTTTACAGACGCAGGATATTTTAGTACGGTGTTCAGAAAATACGAGGGTGTTTCACCCGTGGAATACAGACGAAAAAACAGCAGTCTTATGATAAATAACAAGGAGGCTATCTTATGATAACAGGCGTTGATTACTATCCCGAACACTGGGACAAATCCTTATGGAGAGCAGATGCGGATTTAATGAAGGAGACGGGTGTTAAAATTGTCCGTCTGGCAGAGTTCGCATGGTGCAGGCTTGAACCGAAAGACGGTGAATTTGATTTCACATGGCTTGACGAAATTATTGATATACTTACAGAGCGCGGTATGAGAATTGTTCTCTGCACTCCTACAAATTGTCCGCCTATGTGGTTTTATGAAAAGTACCCTAATGCGGTACAGACTGAAAAGGATGGCAGAAAAACCAACACAGGCATACGCGGTCACAGATGTATCAATAATTCAGATTTTCTTTTTTACGCAGAACGCATAATTATCGCTATGACAAAGCACTATGCCGAAAATAAGAACATCATAGCGTGGCAGATAGATAACGAACTTGAAGCGAATTTCTGCTTCTGCGAAACCTGCATAGAAAAATACCGAAAGTGGCTTAAGAATAAATATACCACTATCGAAGCTGTAAACGAAGCATACGGAAACGCAATGTGGAGCGGTGAATATTCTTCCTGGGAACAGATTAAGCCGCCCTTCGGCAGCTATCCCGACGCCTGGCTCAATCCCTCATATATGCTGGATTATAACCGCTACGCTTCCGACAGCGTAGTTGATCATATAAACTGGCAGGCAAGGCTTATACATAAGAATTGTCCCGATGCAAAGCTTACTACAAACGTATGGTTCTGCAGGAATATGCCCAACTTCTACGATGAATTCAGAAAGCTTGATTTCATCTCCTATGACAATTACCCCACAACACGAATCCCTGATAACCCTGATGAAAATTATTCCCACGCATTCCATCTCGACCTTATGCGTGGTGTCAAGCAGGATAAGTTCTGGGTTATGGAGCAGTTAAGCGGCGGTCTTGGCAGCTGGGCTCCCATGGGAAGAACACCCGTTCCCGGAATGATAAAGGGCTATTCTCTTCAGGCATTTGCTCACGGTGCAGATACCGTGGTGCATTTCAGATGGAGAAATTCCACAGGCGGTGCGGAAATGCACTGGCACGGACTTATCGATCACTCAAATGTACCGGGCAGACGATTTGCGGAATTTGCAGAATTGTGCAAGGAAGCAAAAAAGCTTTGCGCGGTGCGTGATACGCAGATAAAATCAGATGTTGCAATTCTCTATTCGCCTGAAGATGAATATGCTTTCAAAATCCAGCCCCAGTCAGGCAATATGTACTATATGGAACAGCCTATGATATTCCATTCAGCATTTACAAAATACGGTGTGAATGTTGATATAATAAGTCAGAAGGCAGATATTTCGGGTTATAAAGTTGTTGTCGCTCCTGAAATGTATATTACAGACGAAAAGGTTGTAAAGAATCTTTATGATTTTGCCGAAAAGGGCGGCACGGTAATCCTCACCAACCGTAGCGGCGTAAAGGACGAATACAATAAGTGCATTATGGAGCAGCTGCCCACCGTGTACCGCAATCTGATAGGTGCATATGTTGAGGAATATGACCCTATGGGCTGGGATAACGGAAAGATTGAATTTGCGGACGGAACCGTTTATAACTGCCGTCAGTGGTGCGACATAATCTGTCCCGAAACCGCAGAAACGCTGGCCGTATATGGCAGCGAATTCTATAAGGGAAAAACCGCAGTCACAAAAAACAGCTATGGAAAGGGAACTGCCTACTATATCGGAACAGTATGCGAAAAGAGCATGTATAACAGGCTCATAAAGGACGTTTTAAGCGAAGCGGGCGTTGAGCATTATGACGGTATTCCTGACAATGTTGAAATGACAACACGAACAGGGAATGGTATCACCGCACGCTTTATCTTCAACAACACAAATAAGGAGCAGAAATTCCGCATCGGTGACAATGATTTTTCCCTTGTGCCTTTTGAAATGAAAATTGAGGTAGAACAGTAATCCTGGATATGGGTAAATAGCTGTCCGCCTGAGTCTGTTTTGTGCAATGATACAATATGCAATAAATAAAGCCTGAAATATCATTGAAAACAGCATTCTGATATTGTATAATAAAACAAAATGCAATAAGGAGTGCTTATATGAACAACAGAATAAAAAAGCTTCTGACGATTTTGATTGCTGCTTCAATTCTTCTTTCAGGCTGTGCAGACAAATCGACTGCTGAAACTCAGTCAACAACATCGGCTGAAATCACAACAACTACTGCAGTAACTACCTCGGAAATTACAACCGAAGAAATACAGGAGGTACCGTATATGGAACAATTCAAGGATATTATCACAGAGCTTCCGCCTGAAGGTTATGAAGAACCGCTTGAGGATGTTATCTATCCTGAATTTCAGAAATACACCTACTATTCATCAACGGCAGAACGTGACACAAACGTGAATGTTCTTTTACCGCCTGATTATTCCGGGGAAAAGGAATATCCCGTACTGTACATTCTTCATGGTTTCTATGATAATGAAACATGGATGGCAAGATCGGTTGTAAATCTCAGCACTATATATGGTAACCTTCTTGCCAACGGCGAAGCTAAGGAAATGATAATCGTTCTTCCGTACATGTTCTGTGATAAGAATATGCCCTACTGTACTGGCATGGATCTTGCAAACTGCCTTGCCTACGATAATTTCATAAATGATCTGACTACCGACCTTATGCCTTTTATTGAAAGTGAATTTTCAGTTGCAAAGGGCAAGGAAAATACCGCAATAACAGGATTTTCAATGGGAGGCAGAGAGTCCCTTTTCATAGGTTTCCAGCGTCCCGATTTATTCGGATATATTGGTTCCGTATGTGCGGCACCGGGTCTTGTTGAAGTGGCAAACTCTCCCATGCACCCCGGTCAGATGACTGAAGATGAAATGACATTCACCGAAAACAATCCGTATCTGATTTTTATAAGCTCCTCAAAGGCTGACGGCGTTGTAGGTTCAAGTCCCGACAGCTACCGAAAGATAATGACTGAAAACGAGGTTGAATATTTAAGTCACGTTATGGAGCGTACAGGTCACGACCATACAAGCGTAAAGCCTCATCTTTATAATTTCCTTAAAATGCTTTTCAAATAAGACTATACCGCCCTTGTTCTGTGACAAGGACGGTATTCTTATAAAAAGGAATCTGCCGCCTAAAGGCAGCGCCTTTTAGCAGTTCCGCCGCACAATAAACAAGTGCTATTTAACACTTTGTTTGTGCGGCGGTTTCTAAACTGTTTTATGACGCCTGCGCTAACAGACGGCAGATTTCTTTTTTATGAGTAAACTTTATTATGAATAAATATCAGGCAGTTCATCAAGGGTAATTGCCTTTTCGTCGTTATAAACGTTGTTCAGCACCTTTACGCTGTTGCCTGTGATATGATCTGTATGCCATATCATAAACCATGACCACATTGCACCGTCGCGTTCAAAAACCGGGATACGCGGAACGTTTCCGCATTCGTGGAATGTAATAGGCTTGCCTGTTTCCATGGCTGAAAGCTTGTTCCATGCGGTAACGTGTGTGGAGTTATCATAGGTGTCCGAGCCGATGATGTCGCAGTAGTCATCACCGGGATACCAGCCGTTCTTTACCTCTCCGCAGTAGCCAAGCACCCAGATAAGGTTTGTAAGTCCGAATTCGTTTGTGTAACGGTCATACATCATCTGCCAGAGCTTTATAAAGTTTTCTCCGCCGCCTTTGCCCCACCAGAACCAGCCGCCGTCAAACTCGTGGAAAGGACGCCACAGTACGGGTACACCTGCATCACGAAGCTCCTGTAAAGCCACAGCCGCCTTGTCCCAGCTTTCAATTATTTCGTTGTATTCGTCAGTTCCTTCGGTAAGCAGCTTTTCAAAATCAGGGGTGTCATCCTTTGATTCCTGATAGCCGCTGCTGATAACACCTGTATGCCAGCAGATAGTAACGATACCGCCCTTTTCGTGCCATTCGATTGAACGCTCGACAACTCCGTCAAAGTCGTTGTTCATAAAGTCAAGACCGCGTATAGCAGGGTACTTGCCTGTTTTCTCGAATATGTAGTCCATCTCGTAATCAGGTGAACCCATCCATGTGGATTCCTGCTGACCTGTGATGATAGCAGTGCCGTATACGTCATTGATGTAATCATAAAGCTTTCGTGCGTTTACATCTGCATCGGGGTTGGAAAGCTTATAACGGCTTTCATAGCTTTCAGTTTCGGGTTCTGTTGCGGCCGTTGTCGTCTGGGTTTCCAAAATGCTTCCTTCTGTATTTACCGGAGCAGTTTCTGTATCTGCACTGCAGCCCGATAACAGCATCGCCGCTGCAAGTGCGGCTGCGATTAATCTTGTTTTCATGTGCATTACCTCCTGTTTTTCAAATTATACCCTATAAATTATCCTGTTGCAATTGCTTATTGTATCGAAAATATGATATATCGTATCATTTTTATTTTTCGGAGCGAGAAATAATATAAAAACAATTGCATTTTATATCAGTGATGTTGACATTGCGGCTTTCGGATGCTATCATGTAACTGAGGTGATAAATATGTCCAAAGGTCGCATAGCTGTACTTATACCTGCTGTATATGATATTCTTGACCGTGAGTTTCTGTCGGGAATCCATACTGCCGCACTCAGCATAGGATACGATACTCTTGTATTCACGGGTGTATCTGCCGATGCTGATGAAAATTACACGAAAGGTGAAAATAATATTTACGAATTGCCGCTTTGTGCGGATATAGACGGAGTTATAATTGCTGCAAACCGCTTTCGTGATAATAAGCTCAAAAGCCTGCTGTTAAAACGTTTTGAAGCCGTAGATATTCCCTGTGTAGCAGTTGAAGAGGACTATAAATGCATAGAAGGGATATTTTCAGAGCAGAGCCGTAGTATTTATGACATTACGGAGCATCTTATCAATACGCACGGTTACAGGGATATTCTCTGTCTGACAGGACCGCAGGACAACAGGGAAGCAGAGGAACGTGCCAGGGGCTTTGTAAAAGCTATGAAAAAGCACGGACTTGACAGCATAGGCGTCATATACGGTGATTTCTGGAGAAACAGTGCGGAAGAGCTTGCAAAGGATATATCAGAGGGAAAGCGTCCGCGCCCCGAAGCTGTTGTCTGCACCAGTGATATTATGGCGGTCAGCTTATGCCAGCGGCTTATGGAATACGGAATAAAAGTTCCCGACGATATAGCGGTGACAGGCTATGACGGAAGTATTTATACAATGCTTACAAGACCACCCATAACCACAGTATGCGGTGGAGAAAAAAGCCTTGGTATGCTTGCGGTAAAAGCACTTGCTGAAAAGTTGGGCGTTGCCTGTGATATAGACTGCAATAAACAGTATATCAGAATCTGCGGCAGCTGCGGATGTCGTAATGAAGCACAGGAAAGGGAATATCTGCTCCGATACACCGAAGCGATGATTCACAGACAGCTCGACCGCAAGACTTTTATGTATTCAAATTATATTGCGAGAATGTCCGACTGTGAATCAATACCGAAATTTGCTGCAGTGCTTGACAGCTTAAGATATATGCTTCAGGAGTGTATGGCTATAAATGTATGCGTCTGCGAGGACTGGCGTGTTGAGCATCCCGATTACAGAAAAAGCGGTTTTTCGGAAAATATGCAGCTTATCTATTCCGAGGACCAGCCCGGGCAGCTTGATTTTCCTGTCCATAAGCTTCTGCCTTGTCTTAATCTGCCCCATGATCCCCAGTTCTGGGTGTTCAGCTCATTACACTATTCCGACAGAATAATCGGCTATATTGCAACAGCCTATGACAAGGCGGAACAGTTTACCGCAGATGAACATTACATAGGCTGGTGCGACGCAGTTGCCAATGGCCTTGATATAGTTATAAAAAAGAGCAATACGGAATACATCTGGCAGAAGCTGGAAGAGAAGAATATGACCGACATATATACAGGACTTCACAGCAGAAGAGGATTTGTTTCAAATGTCGCTGACGGTGACAGTATAATGCTGTTTTCGTTCCCGAAAAGGTATATGAACACACCGTATTTTGTGCCGATTGTATCAGCGGTGCTGCGTTCCGATAATGATAGTAAGACAGCGATTCATCTCGGGGAAACGGTTTTCGGGGTTTCGTTAAAAAAGAATAAATGTGATGAGTTTGCAGAAAAGCTTTGTCATGCGATTGCCGAGCTTGGAATTTATGTTGCCGAAAGTGAGATTGATTTTGTCGTCGATGAAATATATACCGACAGCAATGTTGATGAGCGCATCACGGAGATGTATTCTTTTCTCACCGAAAAAAGTACGCCGAGAAGCAGTGAAGCATATTCCGAGATTTTTTCAAATCTTCGTAAGGAAATGAAATATACGCCCCAGAATAACTGGAGCGTATCTGATGCCGCTATAAGGACAGGACTGAGCGGAAGCCATTTTCAACGGCTTTATAAAAAATATTTTGGTGTTCCGTTTACAGAAGAGTTGATTTCCTTCCGTATGGACAGAGCGAAATATCTGCTTAAAAACACATCAATGCCTGTTCAGAGAATAGCAGAAGAATGCGGTTATACAAACTCCGCTCATTTTATGAGGCAGTTCAGGGAACGTGAAAATATGAGCGCGGGACAGTACAGAAAGACGGAGAAAATTTGATAAGATGCAGCCGATCCGGACCAAAGTTTGGCTTGGCTGCTTTTTCATTTATCCAAAACCGCACGACAAGGTCATTTATCATTCAGGTTGAACAGCGTTTTTTTGTTTCAAGCCTTAAAAAACACAAAAACTTTTCAAAATCCCGAAATATGAACATGCATATAAAATCAAGCGCCGCACTCTGAATAAGTGCGACGCTTGATTTATGTAATTTAAAGGTTGGTATTGAGTGGGTTATCACAGCTTATCTATATTCCTGTATACCGCTTTTGTTATTTCGCCGCAGATTTTGTAAATGCCGCGCTTATCCCGCGATTGTTTTGCGCCCGAGGTCATTACAACAACAGTGTTTTTTGTAACAGGATCATAGGATGCAAAAGAAACAATTCCATAGGCATTTCCTGTATGATAATAGAGGCCGTCTGTGCCGTATAATTTGTTGTAATAGCGAAGAGCAAGGCACTGCCTGAACTTTCCGCCATTCTCTTTTGCAGTAAAGTATTTCTTTTCGAGAGCCTCTACCGATTCTTCGGAAAGTATACGGTTATTTCCGTAAACTCCGTCGTTGGCCAGCATCGAAAACATTTTAGCTATATCCGATGCTGAGCCTGTAAGTCCGCCTATATAATTTCCCGGATGGTCACCTATATTCCCCGTAAAGACCATCTTTTTTGCTGTTTCGGGAAGTAATTCTACGCTATGGTCATAATCATAATGAGTAATAAGGTTGTCCGTATCCTTGATGCTTCCCGGGAAATAAGATAGGTCGCCGCCCAGTAAACTGAAAAGATTCTCATTTGCGTATTCCTCAAGAGGAATTCCGGCAGCTAATTCAAGAGTAGTAGCCGCCACCGAGGAAGCGTAATTGTTATATTCAAAGGCAGTAGATTTTCCCGGTGTTTTTTTGTTGTTGAAGCTGCCTGCAGCTTTAAGCTGCTCCGCTGTTTCCTCCACGCTGTTTCTGGAGCTCAGATTATAAAGGGTCGAGGTATGCGTGAGGAGAGTTTTGATTGATACCTTTGCGGGAATATCAATCTTCCAGTATTTTTTGATATTCTTACCTAAATCTACTAAGCCCTGTTCCTCCATTTTTACAGCACATATTGCTGTAGCAACCTTGCTGAGTGAAGCGGAACGCATCTTGCTGTCTGCAGTCATTTCCCGGCTTCCGTAATCTGCCCAGCCGTATGCAAAATCGAAGGCTTTTCCGTCACTTCCTCTTATCACCGCAACCTGAACACCGATAGCATTGTATTCTTCTGCAGAACTCAGAATCTGTTCATAGATATTCCCGTAAGCAGTTCCGTCTGAGATGTATTCTTCCGTCTTTTCTATTTCGGGAAGAGAGGATTTTTTTAAGTATCTTCTGGAATAATCACTTGTGATCCAGCCTGTTTTACCGTTTTTGAACTTAACCTTATACCAGGGAATATAGTTTTTATCCAGCTGTTCATCTATGTAAGTGAGCTTTCCGGTACCTTTTATGGTGCCGATTTTGTCATACTCGGTGCCGGGTCCGGTTCTTACAGTTGTGCCGTCGAAGGCTGCATATATGTAACAGTTTTCAGAGTTCAGCGTTTCCGCGCTGATTTCAGGGGCTGTACCTAAGGCGAGAACTCCTGAAAGAAGCAAAGCTATAATTATTCTTCCTGCTTTATTCATAATAAAACACCTCCGTTTGTGTTATTATAACACGGATAAAATCGGATGTCAATTAAAGTAAGATATTGTCTGAATCCCGGTTTTGTTATCCGGCAATTTGCTCGGAATTATCGCTTTTTCACATTACACATTCTGCTATACAGAATTCCTCTGTTGCTTTCTGCACAATTCACCTGTTCAAGTATCATTCCGATAGTGTCCTGTGCTGTATACTCATAGCTGGTGAGGATTACTGTCCATGGTAATCCTGTTTCAGCGAAAAATTCACTCAATACCGTTTTAAGTTCATCGTTTTCCATAATCACCTTGACAGAGGTATTCTCTCCATAAGAGTAGGGAGACTCAATATCGGCATAAACCGTACAGCTTGCCTGTAAATCGTGAGAGGAAAGACCCGCGTGAATTTCATAGAACCCTTCCTCCATAGTCCACCTGTGCAGATTCGGGTCATAGCTTTCAAAATCGTGACGGTTCATAGAAAATGAAACTGTCTTTTTTTCATTCGGCTCAAGATAAATCTTCCTGAATGCTTTAAGCTCACGAACAGGCTTTGTCAGTGTGCTTTCAATGTCGGAAACATAAATCTGAATTACGGTTTTTCCTGCACAACCGCCCTTGTTTACAATCTCTGCATTTACGGTTACAGAATCAGTAAAGCTGTCCTTTTCAGCTGTCAGCTTTCTGATGGCAAAATCTGTGTAGGAAAGTCCGTGACCGAAAGGATACAAGGGTTCGATTTTCCTTGAGTCATACCAGCGGTATCCGACGAAAATCCCTTCTCCGTAATGAACCTGCATGCCGTCACCAGGGAAATTCAGATAGGTCGGCATATCTTCAATTCGTTTCGGGAATGTCAGTGGCAGCTTTCCTGAAGGATTTACCTTGCCGCAAAGGCAGTCCGCAAGAGCATTTGCACCCTGCATACCGGGAAGGAAAACGCAGAATATTCCGTCAAAGCAATTCTCCCAGCCGTCAAGTGCAATGGGCGCGCTTATATTCAGCACAAGAATTTTCTTCATATTTCGCTTGTCAGCCTCAGCAAGGAGTATTTTCCATTCTGCTGCAATCTGCGATGGAACAGAAATATCCTTTCGGTCGTTTCCCTCTCTGCCGGCAAGGCTGTATACATAAATCAGCGTGTCTGCGCTTTCTTCGATATGGTTGGTCGAAACACCGCTGAAACGTTCAGTAAGAGCCTTGTAAAAAGAGATATTGCGGTTTGTGTTGATACCTGCACTGCCCTCGCCGCAAGTCAGCAGATATTCAGCGTGTTCTCCGTACAATGCAATCTTTGCAGTTGAGAAAAGCGGCAGAGCATTTTCATTTTTCAAAAGCACAATTCCTTCAGCAGCCGCATTGTATGCTGCCTGGTCGGTTTCTTCAAGTGAAATTTCACCTTCTGCAGCCTTTGCGTATTTTTTAGCAAGCTCTGCAATACGGTTTGCAGAAACACTCAGCGCTTCGGGAGAGAGTGTGCCGTCCTCAAATGCGGCGGTCAGTGCGTCGGGAGAGATAGGACCGGGCATAGCTAAATCGTTTCCTCCGTTTACAGCGGCAGCAGGGTGATAAACGGCGTTCCAGTCGGACATTACAACACCCTCAAAGCCCCATTCTTCGCGTAGCATATCGTGAAGCATGGTACGGTTTTCAGTACATGGAACACCGTTAATCTGATTATACGCACTCATTACAGTTTCAACTCCTGCTTCAACACAGGCTCTAAAACCGGGGAAATACAGCTCGTGAAGTGCACGTTCGGGAATATGCTCATTGATATTCATGCGATTGGTTTCCTGATGATTTGCGGCAAAATGCTTGACATTTGCGGCAATACCCTCCTTCTGCAAACCCTTGACAAGAGACGGTGCAAGAGCCGACACAAGGCAGGGGTCTTCGGAATATCCCTCGAAAAGCCGTCCGTTTCGGACATCACGATGAAGATTTACATTTGGAGTGCCGAGCAGGATGTTGATACCGTAAGAGTGTGCTTCCTTACCGAGAGCGGTTCCTGTATCGTAAATTACATCAGGATTCCAGGTTGCACCAAGCATAATTCCCGGCGGGTAACAGCCGGGTGGTTTCAGCTTCGGGTTATGTTCGTGAAGCTTCTGCACAATAAAATCGTACAGTTTTTTTGAACCTTCATCGGGCAGATTTTTAGGGGTGTAGAAATATTTCAGCACATTCCTGAGGTCGTTTCCGCCTATGCCGTCAAGACCGCTGCTGCTTAAAAAGTCGCCGAAAAGCTGTTCGAAATTGATGCCTGTACCGCCGTCAAGAAGTTGCAATCTCGGTATATTCTTTCCGGGAATTTCCGATGTGCCGAAAAATGAAGCACCGTTTACAAGGCGTATCTGTTCCTCGATAGTGAGATTGTATTTGTTTTCAGGCATTGCACATATTCCTTTCATCATTTTATATCAGCTTAAGACAGATACAGGCTTTCATCATCCGCACCTGTCATTTTGTATTCAGACATAGCCGTTTTCTCGAATCTGTGTTTATAAGTGCAGATCTGCAGTATCATTATAACAAAATTTTTGTTCTGTTGTCAATCTTAAAAGCCGATCCTATCGTTTTTCAAAAATGAATATAGTGATGAATCTGCAATGCTATAACAAGCAATAAATTGACAAAATAAGACAATTATCAGCTGTGCCATTCGCTGGCAACATTGATACAGTCGGAGGTGCCGGCAGGATAGTATGGAAGGGCAATACCGGGGATAAGCGGATACATAGAACGGCTCTCCTTACGGAGAGCCGTTCATGACTTTTAATTAACAGATTATTCTTTAAGGTCTGCACGATATTCGTCTAAAGTAGCTTCGATTGTATTATAGTTTTCAGCTAAAAGCTGTGTATAACTGGAATCGGTAGCCGCAGGGCCGTCGAAAACGTTAAAGACAACCTGTGTATTATCTGCGCCGAAGCCACGGTGGCAGTCAAATACAAATTCGAATTTTGAGGTATCAATCATATCGTCGTATACCTGAAGCTGTTCTTCTGAGTAAATTGTTTTGAATTTAGGCTTTCTGGGTGCCTGACATTCGGGGCATACTGCATCTTCTGCGTCACGTTCAGCGTCAAATTTATATTTACATTCAGCGCATTTGATATAGAAGTACCCGCCGTTATACATCTTTTCTTCACGTTCAGCGGCAATTATTTCAGGATCGGTAGCCCAGATTCTTGAAGCAAGGATAAATGCCGCAGCACCCTGTACGTTGTCGGAGCCTGAAGGCGCAACATAGCCTGAGCTTGTGCCGTAGAGGTAATATTTGTCGGAGTTGGGGTCACGAGGCATAGGAACTGTTTTGATATTCCCCTCCATCTGATTCTTGAAGAAAATATCCTGACCGCAGGGTAAAGCCCAGTCACCGGGCATTACAAAGAATAATGTGCCAAGCCAGGATTCAAGACCGTCAGGACCGTGCCAGCCTTCCCAGAAACAACCGTCACGTTTTAAGCCTTCCACGAATTCCATCGCTCTCATAACGTTGGGATCCTTCATGTTGTTCCTTATTTCTGTACCTGTAAATTCAATAGCAGGCACGCCTATCGTTGCAGCGAGCTGAATTGCACCTGACTGAGGCCAGGAAATGGGGTACTTATCGGGATTGCTTGCAACCCATTCGAGAGAGATTTCCTTGAATTTATCCCATGTCCATTCGCCTGCAAAATAAAGGTCCATTGGGTCTTCAGCGCCGATTTCTTCATGCTCTAAGGCATTGTATGTAACAGTGTAGCTTGAAGGAGTAACCGCATAAGGGTAATAGAAATGCTTGCCGTCATAGCTGTATCTTTCGATAACACTGTTAAGGTCAGACCAGACAGGAGAATTCATATCCAGGTAGCCGTCAAGACTTGTAAATCTGTTCTGTATGAAGTAGCCGGGGAAAAATTCATCATCGGTGCGCATAAGGTCAGGCGCCTGACCTGCCGCCATAAGAACGCCGAGACGGTTTTTAACCTCAAGGGAACCTACAATTTCTGTTTCAACAGTACCGCCGAAGCGCTCTGCAAAAATCTCTGCAATATCCTTTTCGGGAGCTATTTCAAGAAAATCAAACCAGCTCAGCACATGAACTGTACCTGCGGTTTTTCCTGCTTCCCAGAGTTCGCCTGTACCTGCTTCGTTGCTTTCATCAACAGCGTCAATGTCCGCCATTTCATTGTAATCAACCACAATGTCGATATCCTTGTTGGGGTCTTCAGTAGTGGTTACAGCCGCATTTGTTGTGGTATCTGCACCCTGCTCGGTATTTCTTCCGCCGCCCTGATTACAGGAGCCTGCAGTTAAAATCATTGCCGCACAAAGGGTAAGAGTAGTAATTCTTTTATTTTTTTTCATAGCTTTACCTCCAAATTATTTCATAAACACAAAGCTTTCCAGCTCAAAAAGGTGTCTGTCCTTATACCAGTCCACAAACCAGCCCTCATAGTTATGCTCAATTTTAAAGAACACGGAATGTCTGCCAGTGACGTTCTTTACAACTGCGGTGTACGTTCCGCCTGAAGAACCGATTTTGCATTCTCCGATTTCTGTACCGTCCTCGCTGTCAATGAGGATTTTAATGGTTGCTGAACAACCCGTGCCGTTTACTTTTGCGGCAAACTCCATTGTCTCAGAACTGTAATCCTCACCGAAATCAAAATATCTGTAGCCGATAACCGCACCTGGTTTTATAGCTGTAATCACTCTTGTAAACTTATCAAGCTCTGTTATAAAGCATCCACTCTTCAGCACGCAGGCTATATCTGCATTTGTGATTCTGTAGGGATTGAGCGATGTTTCAAATCCGAGGGAGGTCATCTCAACCTGGGGAATTGTTCCGTCGGGAAGAATTTCAATTTTCTCTACACATGCACGCCTTGATGTGATTGTTGCGTTGGTCATACGGTGGTAGAAAATGTACCACTGTCCGTTTATATTGCAGATAGAGCCGTGATTGTTACCTGCGGGGTAGTCTATACCGTTGTCAATAATTGTTCCCCGGTATGTGAATGGTCCTGAGGGAGAGTCCGAGGTCATATATTCAAGCCTGTTGCCCTTGTTCGGGGAATAGATGAGATAGTAAGTGTTGTCCACCTTACGCATTGAGCAGGCTTCAAAAAAACCCTTTTCGCTTTCCTTATCGGCAGGGATAGTATCACGCTGATAGCTTTCGGGAATAACCTCATACATGTTATCTTTAAGCTCTGCCATGTATGAACGTTCAAAGCCGCAGTATATGTAAACGCGTCCGTCATCATCAACAAGCACTCCGGGGTCAACGAATGCACCTCCCTCTACCAGATCGTCAGGCAGGTCATATTTATACTGCGACAACAGCCTGAAAGGCCCTTCTGGCTTGTCGCTTACAGCCACACAGCCCTTGTTCCAAAGAATATAGCAGTAAAGATAATACTTGCCGTCTTTTTCAACAACGTCGGGGGCATAAAGCGGATAATCCGTCCAGTCGGTGTCAGAAGGATGGTCTCTGTCAGGGCGTGTATGGAAAATATCACCGTGACAAGTCCAGTTGTTCAGATCATCAACAGGTGCGGACCAGACTTTCAGCTTATAGTCGCAGAAGCTGTCCGAGCCTGCGTTGTCGTGTGAGCCGTAAATGTAAACTCTGTTGCCGAATACTCTCGGCTCACCGTCGGGAATATATTCCCAGAGGGGAAGAAAAGGGTTAGCCATAGTAATTACTCCTTATTCAAGATTAAGACCGCTGATTGTAATGTTATAGGTTACGGAGGTAAAGGGGATTTCTTCGCCGTTTACCATAAGTGCAAGACGATAACCTATCCAGTTAATAGTTGTTTCAGCTGCAAAAATTCCACAATCCTCTGTACCATAGATAAGAGAACCGATTTCCGCGCCTTTCCAGCCGTTTTCAAGACCGTTTTCGCTGCTGCTTGTAGGGTCAAGCGTAACATTTACAGGGATTTCAACTATACCGTTCGCTGTTTCAAAACCCAAGGAATTGACAAGCACCTTATATGTAGCCTCAGTGTCGGTATTTATAAAGCCTAAATTGAGCATTTCGCTCTTTTCGTCGAATTCCGCAGACTTAAAGGAGTAATCGCCGTCGCCGGTAACATCAGCTACTGTGGAGGGACTTGGACCCGGGTTTTCAGCCTGTGCAGAAATAACAATTGTTTCATACTTCTGTTCTGTTTCGCCAATTTCCTCTTCGGGGCGCAGTGTTTCCTCGCCTCTTGTAAACTGCCACGATTTAAGCTCTATATCCTTATCGGAGAATACAATATATATGTTGTGATTTCTTCCGTCAAACTCTGCGAATCCGGTTGAACGTACCTTTGTGTATTCATTGCTGTCGAACTCAATAAATGAAACAGCCTCACTGTTAATATCATCAAGTCTGATTTCAATTCTGCCCTTACCCTTGACCTCTGCAGTAAATTCGTTCGCACCATAGCCGAAATCAGCGCCTCTTACATAAATCCACGCACCTTCTGCATTGCTTTTCACCTCAGGATTTGCACCCTCGGTATAACCTATATCGGCAGAGGTGAACATAACCGCACCGCTGTTTTCGGTGTAAGGGTCAAGCAGCTTTATCTGTGAAACACCCTTGCGTGTTGCGGCAGTAATCGGAATTTCACCCGTTGCGGTATCCATAGGCAGATAATCAACCATCATACTGCGGAAGCCTGCCGTGCCGCCCGATAATTCCTCAAGCATAAGCGTGTGGTGAAGAATATAGTTTGTACCCTGATATTCGCAGAAATGGGTATGGTTGTTGCCCCAGCGCATACCCGAGTTGCCATCAGAATTCTGACCTGAATTGTAGAAATATGCACCTCTGTATTCCCAGCTTTCAGCGTCAAGAGGAGTTTTTGTGGTAAGATATGCCATACTGCAGGAAGGCGGCTTATCCATGCCCTCATAGTCCCATTCAGCGCCCCTTGTCTGCCAGTCGTTGCAGTATGTGTAATAATATGTACCGTCAATAAAGTTTAGCTCGCTCGCTTCAAAGAAATAGGGGGCGTCGATGGAAACGAACCCGCTGTCAAAGGATAACATATCTTCTCCCAGCTTAACAATCTTCGGAACAAAGGAATGTATCAGTCCGCCGTCAGCGTGAACACCGCCGCCGAAGCTGAGCCAGCCTGTGCCGCTTTCGTCAATGCATACACCCGGGTCAAAGGGTGCGGGGCAGTTTTCAAGGCCGGGCATATTCTGATATACCAGCGGTGCTCCCAGAGGGTCTGTCCAGCCTGTTACGGGGTCGGTAGAAGTGAGAACGCCAACGCCGCTTCCGTTATAGGAGAAATACAGATAGAAGTGTGTAAGTCCGTCATCTTCAACTCTTGAAACTATTGACGGCGCCCACGAGGTGTTTACCCATGGTGCAATTTCTCCCACTTCAATTCTTCCGTGATAGATCCAGTTTACCATGTCATCGGTTGAGAAAACCACAAGGGATTTAATCTGGTCATAATCATTTGTTGTATCATTTTCAGCCTGCTGGGTATCGTTTGTGCCGTAAACATAAAGTCTGCCTTCATATTCAACTGCAGTAGGGTCAGCACAGAAAATACTGCCAGAAACAGGGTTTGCATTAAACTCTGTCTTATAGACATTTCCGCTGACTTCGTCAATTACAATACCATTATTCATACTGTCAATTATAACCTCTTCTGTGATGCTTTCTGTAATTTCGGATGTGTCTGTGCTTTCTGCTCCGGTTGTCTGCTCGTTGACGTTTTCATCTCCGGAACAGCCTGCTGTCATCAGAACAGTTGTTGTGCATAATATAGCAAGTACCTTGTTCTTCATAAAAGCTCCTTTCGCCTGATTGACTGGTCATCAAAAACGATATGTTGTTTTCGTTACTTACATTATACATAACGGAAGAATGAAAAACAATAGCATTTATTCGGATAGTCCACTATTTAATCATAATATGAACTTTTTGTATTGACTTCGGCGACAGAATACGGTATACTGAAACAAAGGGGTGAGTGTATGTCCAGAAAAAGAATAGCGGTTATCACCGCAAGAGCCGATCACGCCGAGCAGAAGGAGATACTTTGCGGCATAGCTGAAGCTGCACTTTATGCTGACGCGGATACCGTTATATATTCAAATATATACAATCATTGGTTCGAGGATACAACACTGAATTATGAGAATATTATCTACTCCTTATTTGAACCGCAGCATTTTGACGGTGTAATAATCACTGCCGAAGCGTTCAGGGATATTTCCATACTTGATGGGGTTGCTGAAAAGCTGAAAAAAGCGAAGCTCCCCGCTGTTGTGATAGGCGGAGAGCTTGAGGATTTTACAAGCGTATATTCCGATGATGAATCGGATATGGAGCTTATGACGGAGCATCTTATAAAGCACGGCTTTACTGATATAGATGTCCTTACGGGATTTAAAGGAAACAGGACAGCCGAGCAGAGATTTCACGGCTGTAAAAGGGCCTTTGAAAAACACCATATTCCGTTTAATGAGAGAAAATTGCATTACGGAGATTTCTGGAACACCTCTGGCGAAGCACTTGCACAGCGTTATATCAGCGGAGAACTCCCATTTCCGCAGGCGGTAATCTGCACAAATGACTATATGGCATTCGGCTTGTGTGACGCACTTTTATCAGGAGGAATATCTATGCCCGAAAAGATAAGCGTTACAGGCTACGATTATACGGGCGGCAGAACATATCATCTTCCGCTTCTTACCACTATGCGCATAAACAGGCGAAAGCTCGGTCACGACGCGGTGAACATACTGCTTGACAGCGGATATTCCGCAGAAGATGCGGACAGATTTATCAGCGGAGATTCCTGCCCGTGTGGTGCGCTTCCGTCACAGCTTTCAGATGAACTGCACGCAGAAAGAATAAGCCAGTATCACACGATAATGAGCAGTGTGGCACAGTTTTCAAGCCGGCTTACTTCCTGCAAAACTCTTGCGGAATACACCGCTGTGCTTTCTGAATTCTTTTATCTTCTGCACAACACAGATTATCTGTATCTCTGTCTCGACAGCGAATGGGGCAGTTTAAAATTTTCGGGTGAGGAATACTTCTGCTGTAAGGTAAGCTCTGATGAGGTATGCAGTACTCCCGAAAGATTTGCCGCAAATGACCTTCCGCCTGTATTTTCGGAGAAATGCGGTGTGTACTACGTCAGCCCCCTCTGCTTTCAGACAAGACTTTTCGGCTATACTGTATTAAGATATTCCTATCCTACGGGATATGATTTCAGCTTCCGTGATTGGAGCAAGACCGTTGCCGATACGCTGGAATTCCTGCGAATGAAAAATGATATCCACTATCTCACGCAATGTCAGCGTGCATCTTCGCTGTATGATTCTCTTACAGGCTTCTATAATCTTCGTGAATTCAGACAGATAACGGAGGAGATTCAGAACTGTTCAATGCATGCAATAAAATTGAACTTTGGTTCAGACGGGGAATTTATATACGGAGAGAATTACCGTGGCGATATTATTTCTGCGGTGGCAGGGGCAATAAAAGACATTTGCACAAAGCACGAAATATGCTGCCGTGCCTATGATGATACATTCTTCATACTCAGCAAAAGCGGAGATGACGCATTTGGTGAAAAGCTTGATGTTATGCTCTTCAATGCACTCAGCAGCTGGGATGAACGGCAGGTAGTTATAGGTTATGCCAAGCTCGGCAAAGGCACGATAGACGAGCTTTATGAAGCGGTTATAGCCCGAAGCGAACAGAATTCTTCCTTTGTCAGAGAACGGATGCTCCTGCAGCACTATATCCCTTTGCTTGAATTGCGAAAAGGCTTAATAACCGCACCGCACAAGGCATTGACTCTATCCGAAGCAAGTCGTAAGCTATGTGTCAGCGAAGGGTATTTCCGTTCAATTTACAGGGAGTGCTTCGGTGTAAGTTACAATCGGGACTGTATAAATGCAAGGTTGATGAAGGCTTGCTATCTGCTTCTTACCACCGCTATGAGTATATATGCAGTTGCATTAAACTGCGGCTACAATGACGAAAAATTCTTTGCTAGACAATTCGGAAAATTCAAGGGCTGTTCACCTATGGAATACAGGAAAAGGATTGCTGATTCGCTGTAATATATGATGTGATAAAAGCAATAAACCTTCCAACAGAAATCCGCCCCTGGCAATCCGATTGAAAAGGCAAAATCCAATATTAATTTTTAATTTGTTTTTTATTAAAAGTATAAAACCCCATAAGCGGTAAATAATAGATATAAAGAAACGCACAGCGTTTCGACAAAAAATTACCGTGAAAGGAAATTAATATATGAAAGCAACGGGAATTGTCAGAAGAATTGACGACCTGGGAAGAGTAGTTATACCTAAAGAAATCAGAAGAACAATGCGAATCCGTGAAGGCGACCCGTCACAAGCAATATCGAAACCCCGGGAGCAATTCTGCTTCGGAATGTTCGGGTTTGCGGTGAGAACACATAAGGGGCAAAATTGTTTGCCTGCGTGGATTGACCGATCTGAGCAAATGAAGAGAATCCCGTATCCTTCAGACAGAGGATATGGGTCTTGTTGTGCTTATCATTAATTGAGTGGTAGGTTGTTTTTTCATCATTTGTGTGGTATAATGAAGAAAAGCGGAGCAGTAAATGATTATGGAGGTCACATAATGGCAATTACTAAAAACAGACAATCCGAAGAATCTATTATCAATATGGCAAAAGCGGCATTTCCTGATAAGAAAATAGCAGCAATAAAAGAATTGACAGAGGGAATGTGTAATGTAGCATATTACATTGTCTTTGATGATGGCTGCGAAAGCATACTTAAGATTGCGGCCAAAGATAAAAAAGGAAACTTGTCAAATGAAAAGAATCTTATGCAGGCAGAAGTAAATGCTATGAAGCTGGTTGCTGAGAATTGTTCGTTTAAGGTTGCAGATGTACAGTATTACGATAACAGCAATACTGTATGTGACTGCCATTATTTTTTTATGGAAAAGCTGGAAGGCGAAAACTTCTTTTTGATAAAATCCGATTTGCCGGAAGAAGCAATTGCAGAGATACATACAGAAACAGGTAAGATTTCCAGAGAACTGACAACTATTCAAAATTCAGAATTTGGCTTTCTCGGAGAAGATATCAGATACGATTCTTTATTCGGGTTAGTGAAGCAAATGCTTACAAATCTGATTTCAGATGCAGAAAAAAGAAGCATAGATATTATATATGACGGACAGACTTTTCTGAAGCAATTGGAAAATGACAAGTATGCCTTTGAAGAAGTGCATACTGCATCTTTGGCACACTGGGATATGTGGGAAGGAAATGTATTTGTAAAGGACGGACATGTATCGGGGATAATTGATTGGGAAAGAGCGTTATGGGGTGAGCCGTTTATGGATGATCGTTTCAGGCGACACAACAAAGACAAGCACTTCCTTGAGGGATTTGGTCAGACAACATTCACAGAAGATGAACTGAAAAGAATGCGTTGGTATGATATTATTCTGTATCTTACCATGATGATTGAAGTGTTTTACAGGGAATACGATGATAATGGACAGTATTACTGGGCACGGGAAATGCTGGAGAAAAGTCTTGAAAGCTGATGAAGGAATAGTGCAACGGATATCTGAAAGCATATGCTATTGACTGTCTGCAATCCCTTGTTCGACAGTTCTTCAGATTATTATGTGTTATATATTTCGGAAAAAAAGAAAACAGAAAATGCTCTGCACTAAAGTGCGGTAGCCATAGAGAAGTTTTCATTCCGTATGGTCTAAGATAATCGGTGGCTATATAAAATTTAACAACAGGCGTATGCTTTTCCGCATACGCCTGTTTTCATATATTTATCTCAGCGCATTACCGCTTTCATCTCAATATACCCACGCTCGCCGATAGGCTCAAGCTGAATTCTCGGCTCGTCATTGTTCCACTTGAAGCCGATTACCGACGGTTCATATTTCTCCATAGACTGCTGAACAGCCATTATTGCCTCGCAATAATTTTCCTCCTCAAAAGGTTCGCCCTGAAACATAAGATAGTCACATCCGGGCAGGTCAATTACATCAAAACCGTCAGGAATTTCACCGCTATAATCGGCGGGTACTTCCACACCCTGAACGTAGATCGATGTGTCTGGCTTTCTGTACTTCTCTGTAAGCCAAAGGCACACAGGCTCGCCGCACAGAGAATCCATACTCGTAAGCATTCCCCACACGTCGCACCCCACTTCTTGGCAGTATGCAAAGTATTCGTCTGCTTTATTACCACGCTTGATAATAACCTTTCGTGCAGGCTTGTGTATCTGCTGAATAAATACGTTTTTTACATTTTCCATAATCACTTCTTCCTTTCGCAGTTCTCTGAATTTTACTCCGTAGGGAACGAACAGAGTTATCGGAACAGGATTTTTAGCGTACTCCTTAGGGTTACAGCCGAACTCACGCAGAAACGCACGTTGATATCCGTCAACACTACCAAAGCCCATCTCAAATGCAATATCTGCAATTTTACAGGATTCGTTTTTCAGCTTCATTGCCGATTTTGAAAGTCTAAATCTTCGGATATAATCAGACGGTGTGAGTCCTGTCTGTGCTTTGAAAATACGGTAGGAATACCAGGGCGAAAACAGCGCTGTTTTTGATAATTCCGCCATAGTAATTTCCTCGTCGATATGCGCTTCTATGTAGTCCTGCATACGCTGTACCGCCAAGATCTGTTCGTTCATCTTTTTGCCTCGCTGTGATACTATTCTACCGCAAAAGGGAAGATTTTTCTCGACTATTTTTGCTATGTTTTATCTCCCAAACGGTCTGTTAAAAGACCCAATCTCTACAAGATTACCTTCAGGGTCAGCAATATAGCAGGTTCTCTGTCCCCACGGCTCCGTCTCAGGCTCAAGCACCGAAACTGCACCTTTTGATATTGCATCCTCATAAGCTTTGTCAACCTCTTCAAACGTATCAACATAAAGCGCAATTTCAAAGTGTCCGTTAAGTCCCTTGATGTACTCATATTTGCGGCTTGTCATTTTTTCAAAATCGTTTCTGTTGTAAAGCAGGAACAATGTTCCGTCCTTGACGAGATACACGTTTGAGGTGTCCTCGCCCTCCTTGATTTCAAAGCCAAGCACATCACGATAAAAGCGAATCATTTTACCCATATCGTTTACAAATAAGCCCAAGCCGTCTAATCTCATCATAATCAAAACTCCTTATACATAAACATAATAAACTCGTTATCAACAAATCCGTTCTTGCGATAGAAATTCGGTGCAGGCGCATACTTGTTCGTGCATAGGGTAATACCTGCAAGACTATGTTCCTTAACATATTCCTCTGCCGCGTTTATCAGCATACTTCCGTATCCGCCCCTCTGCATTTCGGGAAGAATAAACATCTCGTCAATATAAAGCTCGCTGTTGTTCCACCAGATTTTTTCGTGTGCAAATAAAGCGCCGATAATCTTCTCATTCTCTTCGATAACGAAGCCGACAAATTTCTTTCCCTCAGAATAATCTTCAAGATAAGCAACGCCCGTTTCTATCGTCCAGCGGCACTGCCACATCTCATTGTTGTAAACTGCACAGAGAATTTCCGCACAGGCCGGTATATCAGTTTTCTGCATTTTTCGTATCATAATAATTCGTCCTTCCTATTAATTGTGCAGTTTACAAAATATGTATCGGAGCCTGCGCTGACAGATGATTTTTCCGTTGACAAAACGGACAGGTTATAATGCTTATTCAAAAATATTTTCATATATTCTCCATTATCCTCGAATCCATTCATTTCCTTTTAATCAGTGTCCGCCCCTCCATAGGCAACTCTGATTATATCATCGATATTCGCCTCCTCAAGACGTATATCCTTTATCTTCGCCTGCTTGCTGATATCCTCGATAAGCTTTGCGGCGGTGACGTCGTTCTTCATAAAGCGGTAGACTGTCCTTGCGTCCTCGGTCTTGATTATTTCAGCCTTCGGATGAGTAATATTCTGTTCGGAGTAAAAATCAATCACAAGCTGACGATATGGCGCGATGCGGTCTGCGATCTCGTCAAGGGAGCCATCCTCTATTACAACGCCCTTATTGATTATGATTATCCTCTTGCAAAGCTCCTGAATATCTCCCAGGTCATGAGTGGTGAGGATTATCGTTGTTTTGCGGGTCTCGTTTATCTGTCTGATGAATTTTCGTATAGCGTGCTTTGCGTCTACGTCAAGACCAATTGTTGGCTCATCAAGAAACAGAATGTCGGGAGAATGAAGCATCGCCGCCGCTAAATCGCCTCTCATACGCTGACCGAGAGAAAGCTGACGGACAGGTGTATCAACTATACTTTTAAGGTCAAGTATCTCGTCCATCATCGCCATATTTTCATTGTAAACATCATCAGGAACGTCATAAATGCGCTTAAGCAATTCAAAGCTTTCACCGAGTCTTAAATCCCAGTAAAGCTGTGTTCTCTGACCGAAAACAACGCCCAGGTGCTTTACTACCGCTTTTCTGTCCTTTACAGGCGAAATCCCGTTTATAAGTATTTCTCCTGAGGTAGGACGAAGTATTCCCGACATCATTTTTACCGTGGTGCTTTTTCCTGCACCGTTGGGACCTATGTAGCCGACAATTTCGCCCTGTTCAATGGAAAAGCTTACATCGTCAACAGCGGTCACCAGTTTTCTTTCAGGCTTGAAAAGTCCCTTTACAGCACCTTTTAACCCCTTTTGCTTTTTAACTGTCCTGAATTCTTTTCTTAAATTCTTAACTTCTATAACAGGCATTGAATACCTTCCTTTCTGAAACACTTACGAGCCTGCACTTTCGTACTGCGCAAAGCCTGCTCTGAATATTCTGCAGGCAACCACAAACAGCAAAACGCCAAGCCCTAAAGTTATAAACGACATACCATACGGCAGTGTCATCATAGAGTTCTTACCCATAAATTCCGAAGCGGGATAGAATGCAACCCAGCTCATGGGCATGATAAATGTAAATACAAACTGCACTCCTCTTGGATACATGGAAAGCGGATACATATTTGTGCGGTTGAAAAGCTCCTGAAAGAAGCCCGAAATGTGAAGAGGGCTTTTTGTCCAGAAGGTCGTTGAGCCAAATGAAAGATAAATCGCACCGCGCAGAAGCGTTCCGCCGATTACTGCACAAATCATACACACTGTATTTGAAAATGTCCACTGAAAATCAACCGAAATACAGCCGTAAACAAACAGAATTATTCCCGGAATAAGGTCGGTAATCCCGTAGAAATTCAGGTCCGCCGCAAGATACTGAAACAGCGTATTCATCGGGCGAAGCCTCATTCTGTCAAGCTCGCCGTGGACTATCTCCCAGCCCATAAACCATGTTTTCGTGAAGAAAATTACGGATAAGCCATGTGTAAGTACAGACATTCCATAAAGAAATGCAAGCTCCTTGAAATTCCAGTCTGCAAGTGTTTCAAATTCTTCGACTACAAATTTAATTGTGGAAAAGCCTACAAGAAACTGTATGGGATTTGATATGAGCCAGCCGATAAAAGCCGCAGGGTATTCCATACAGGTCTGAAACGACAGTCTGAATGAAAGAGCCGCAACGGACAGATAGTGTTTTATTTTTTTCATCATATCAGCCTCCCTGAACCATTACACGACTTGTAGCACGTTTCTGTGCAAACACAAATATTATCGCAAGCCCGATAAGCCACGCTGTCTGAATACCGAGCTTAATTATACATTCATCAGGTGTGTATTTTCCGATGTATATACTCAGCGGCTCCTGATACATATACACAAAGGGCAGGCAGTACATTGCGTTCCTGAGCCACTCAGGGAAAAACCACAGCGGTATCATTGCCCCCGAAAGCATATTTACAAAATGATATTTTATAGAGAATACCGGCCCTAAGTCTATCGCCGTAAATGACAGCATTGCAAACACTGCCGAGAACAGCCAGTTTATTCCGTAGCCGAGTACGAAGCTTAAAAAGAACAGCAGGAAATGTACTCCCGAGGCGGGAACAGGCAGGCCGAATATCAGCAGTGCCACAATAAACATCGGAATAGTACTGAAAATCAGATTGAAAATGATATTGCCCATATCCTCCGCAAAATACATGGAAAACAGATTTATGGGCTTTATCATATCAGTTGCGATACTACCCGATTTTACCGCGTCTGCTATCTTATCCTCAACGCCCATATAATACAGCGAGTTCATAAGCATGGAAACCACGGTGTAGGTTATCATCATATCTCCTGTAACTCCGTGGGAGGTTTCCGTATCTCCGTAGACGGCACGCCAGAAAAAGGCAACCGCAACCATCATAAGGCATTGCATTATCATAAATGTCCATGTGTCCACACGGTATGCCATCATTGTTTGTATTCTCATTTTAGCGATGTATCTGTATGCTTTTAAATTCATATTTTCACCTTCTTATGTTCCACGAATCTTGCTTAACATTTAATTTTATATTATACTAAAGTATCAGCAAAGAGTAAGACTGTCCTTACCAAAACGTTCAAGCAGTATTGCTACTGCTTTTTCAGATAATTTTTCTCTCATTTTATTCCACCTTAAAATCTGTCCACTCAATACAGTTGTAAGTCATCACATCATCGGGTTTTGACATTCCGATTTTTTCATAAAAAGGAATTGCATTTTCGTTGACACAGGTATACATAATTATGTCCTTTTCACCGCCTGCAGTTTCGTGAAGCTTCTTTACAAGCGCCTTTCCTATGCCATGTCCGACACGTTCCCGTATAACTCCCAGATCCGTCATAAAAAGCCAGTATGCAAAATCGGTTATACCAAAGCACACGCCGATTATATGATTTGTTTCATCCCTCGCCACAAGGCTGATTGAAGCATTTTTTACAAGCTTCTCTATTCTTTCATTAAAACGTTCTTTAGGGTACTGTGAGCCTAAATCTGTTTCCTTTAAAAAGCCGATATATTCCTCGGCTGTGAGTCTTTCTTCATTTATTGTGTAGTTCATTTTTTCTCCTTGTTCATATTGTTAAACGTTATTTCTTCTCAGGCACAGTCGTACAGCTTTCCGCCCTTCCTGACTTTATAAGCATAAGCATTGCCACAAACTCACGGCTTAACATATCCTGAATTTCTGTCTCTGTAAAACTACATACGCCCGTTGCTATCAATGCACCTACTGCATAAGTGTGAATCCAGTTGTGTTGAAAAAGAAGTCTTGCGTTTTCGTAGCTAAGCTCATAATCACGCTGTATGACTTCAACGCTGAGAGTTGCAATATCACCGAGGTTTGCAAAAACGTCATCAAAATTCTGCGCTTCGGGCTTTTCGGTCATAAACAGCAGGCGGTAAAGCTTCGGCTGTTCCGCTGCAAATTTTACCATCTGCAAGCCAAGCGCTTTATACACAGGAGTAAAGGCTTCGGCTTTTCTCGCGTATGCTTCAAATTTGGCAAGAGCTGCTTTTCGTACTTCGTAAAGCAACTCCTCCATATTTTCAAAGGCTGTGAAAATCGGACGGGTAGAACTTCCGAGCGCTGCACCCAGTTCACGTGCGGTAAGTGCTCGCATTCCTTTATCCGCAGCAACTGTGAGAGCTACATCGATTATTTCTTCTCTTGTAAATTTAGCTTTCGGCGGCATTATCGTTCTCCTATCTGCAACATTTGTTACACAACATCTGTTTTTATTATAACAGGTATAAGTGAATTTGTCAATACGGAGGATGCCTTTCTTACACCTTCCCATTTTTTCGGCTTGAATATCAGAGGAATATATCCAGAACGCAGATTATGATTTTCTACGAAATGTGAAACTTTGATAAAACTTTTTGAAAGCACCTTGTAAAAACAGCTAAATTTGACAATTTTTAACTGTGACCCTCACTGAACACATTGATACAATCGGAAACGCTGGCGTTGTCACTTGCGGAGATGGCAGGGAAGGGATAAAATAGTAATAAGTGAATACATAATAACGGCTCTCCGCTTTACTCCGCGTAGAGCCGTTTCATATTTGTTCGCTTAAGCGCAAGTTAACCACCGCTTGAAGCGGTGAGAGTAAAAATCTTCAGATACAAGAAAGTCCTCCTGTGATATAATGAAAGTGGGTTTGGCAACCACATCACTATGAAAAGGAGGACAGTCAAATGAAAG